>JBKQNJ010000072.1:0-71849 GCA_052146315.1 Candidatus Acidiferrales bacterium
GGTGGGCGAGCGCACCTTCGGCGAGGGCGCGGTGCTAAAGTCGATCGATTTGCCCGACGGCGCCGCGCTGATGCTGACCGTGGCCAAATATGAAGGCCCGGACGGCAAGAAGATTGGCAGCGCCCACGATAGCGTCGTCAAACTCCAAGAATGACGAGCCAGAAGATGAGCGCCACGAGCACATCGGTCCAGAAATCCTTCCATTGCGCCCAGCGCCCGCCGATCAGATCGCGCAACTTGGTTCGCCGCAGCCACGCCCCTAACCACACGTACCCCACTAATACGAACTCGTAGCACATCGTAAAGATGTAGGTTGGAATCCGGCTCGGGAGCTTCGCTTGTCTCGCGGCAAATTGCGGCATTGCTTGCACCAGCGACAGTCCCAGCAGGACAACAACGAAAACCAGTGTATGCCACACCGGCGCAACAGCGGGTATGCGGTTTGGCGGATTCTGGTCGGGTGGCTGAAGAACGGTCTCGGTGCTCGCCATGCACACCTTTCGTCGAGTGCGCACGCCCGTCGGCGTGCAAGCACGAGTTTAGCAGGAGCGCGCGGCGCGGCCAAGTTCGGCCGTTGCTCGACGGTAATGGCAAGACTGCTCGGCTCTCGCACAGAAGCGAAGGCCGAGCGATCGCGAGCGCCTACGCGGATGCTTGCGCGGCCGTTCCCTCGAAAAACGCGAGCAGATCGACGTTGATAATGTCCGCGTGGGTTGTGGGCATGCCGTGCGGAAGGTCTTCGTAGACCTTCAGCGTCGCTTTCTTGAGTAGCTTGGCGGCCATCGGTCCCGCCGCGGCGATCGGCACGATCTGATCGTCCTTGCTGTGCAACACCAGCACGGGGATGTCGATCTTCTTCAAGTCCTCGGTCGTGTCAGTTTCCGAGAACACGCCGATGCAGTCGTAGTGAGCCTTCACGCTCCCCACCATGCCCTGCAGCCACCAGTGCTCGCGGATGCCCTCAGAAATCTTCGCGCCCGGGCGGTTGTAGCCATAAAACGGAATCGTAATGTCCTTGTAGAACTGCGGCCGGTTCGCCGCGAGCGCGGCGCGCAGGCCGTCGAAAACCTCACGGGGCGCACCGGTCGGGTTTCGGTCGGTCTTCAGCATGAGCGGCGTGATCGCGCTGATCAGCGCTGCCTTCGAGACACGCTTCGTGCCGTGCCGCCCCAGGTAGCGCGCCACTTCGCCGCCGCCCGTCGAATGCCCCACGATGATCGCGTCCTTGAGATCGAGTTTTTCGAATAACTCGGCCAAATCGTCCGCGTAGGTGTCCATGTCGTTGCCGTCCCATGTTTGGCCCGAGCGTCCGTGGCCTCGCCGGTCGTGCGCGATGACGCGATAGCCAAGGTTCCCGAAATACAGCATCTGCCCATCCCAATCGTCCGCGGTTAGCGGCCAACCGTGTGAGAAAACGATCGGCTGTCCTTTGCCCCAATCCTTGTAGAAAATCTCCGTTCCGTCCTTGGTCGTAATTGCCGGCATGATATGTTCTCCTTGGACTGCTGTTGGCGGGTGGGTGGCAGTAGTGCAGGAGCAGACTGCGCCTCACCAGAGATATAGATGAAAACGAGCCGCCGTTGATTCGAACCAATCTGTGGAAAAAGAGAGCGCCGCCGTCTGGGCGACGATGACGTAATCCAAGTTTCGCGCCTGAACCGAACAGATTTCTCTTGCGTTGGGCAGCGCAGACTAGGTACATTGAGCGCTACTCGTAGTGGAGGGCAAACCGCAGGGCACTAGGTATTGGTCTGGGGTTGCACTACGAGTCCGAGGGGCAAAGGTTTGACCTGCGTCCTGGCAATTGCCAATCAAAAAGGCGGCGTCGGCAAGACCACCACAGCCATCAATCTTGCTGCCGCCATCGCTCTCAAGAAGAAAAAGACGCTCCTGATCGATCTCGACCCGCAAGCCAACGCCACCATCGCGTTCTTCAACCAGGACGAAATCCAGACCACGATGTACGACGTCTTTGCCGACCAGCGCGCCGATATGGCAAAAGTCATTCGCTCAACGAAGGACCCGAATCTCTTCGTTGCGCCCGGGCGGCTGACTCTCGCGCGCCTCGAGCAGCAGCTCGCAGGCCAGTTCGACGCGCCCTTCCGTCTGAAAGACTCGCTGGCGCCGATCCTGAAACAGTTCGACTACATCGTGCTGGACACGCCGCCGGCCCTCGGCATCCTCACGGTAAATGCTTTGGTCGCATCTACGCATCTGCTCGTGCCTATCCAGGCCGCCTATTTCGCGATCGAGGGCACCGACGACCTGCTCGAGACGTACGGCCGCATTCGCGCGCGTCCCAATCCCGATCTCAAAGTCCTCGGCGTCGTCATCACGCTCTACGACAAGCGCACCACCATCGCGCGCGACACCTACGAGCAGATTCGCACCGTCTTCGGCGGCGCGCTCTTCAAGACGCGCATCGCCAAGAACGTCCGCCTCGAGGAAAGCCCGGCCTACAAGGAAACCGTATTCAGCTATGCGCCGAAATCTTCCGGCGCGGAAGATTACAAGAAACTGGCCCAGGAGGTACTGCAACGTGTCGAAGAGGATCGGGTTGCCCGTCACTCTCAAGATGCGGCATGACGCGCATTACGTAGAGACTCTAACCAGCTTCAGCGGCGCATCGGTCGGGCGCATGATCCCGATCGACAAGATCCGTCCCAATCCGGATCAGCCGCGCAAGACCATCGGCGACGTTCGCGAACTCTCCGACTCGATCAAGCAGAAGGGCGTGCTCGAACCGCTGCTCGTCCGCTACATCCCGCACGAGGACACTTATTACATTATCTCCGGCGAGCGCCGCTATCACGCGTCGATGGCTGCCGGCCTGCACGAGCTGCCTTGCATTGAGAAAATCGCCGACGACGCCGAAACGCTCGAAATCGCGCTGATCGAAAATCTCCAGCGCAAGGATCTCACAGCCTTCGAAGAAGCGGACGGCCTCCAGCGCCTGGCCGACCAGTTCGATTACACGCACGACGACATCGCCAAGAAAATCGGCCGCTCGCGCTCCTCCGTCACCGAGACCATGTCTCTTCGCGTGATTCCGGATGAAGTGCGCCACACCTGCGTCGAAAACGGCATCGTCTCGAAGTCGCTGCTGCTGCAGGTCGCGCGCCAGCCCACCGAAAAGAAGATGCAGGAGATCGTGCACCGCATCGTCCAGGGCAATCTCACGCGCGACGAAGCCCGCCGCGCCCGCAAAGAGGAAATGGAATCCGCGCCGCGCCCGCAGCCCTTCGTCTTCGACTACGAATCCGAGGACGGCGCGTTCCGCCTGCGCCTGCAATTCCGCAAGAGCCACGTCAGCAGCGAGGAACTCGCCGCAACCCTGCGCGCCGTCCTGCGCCGCCTCGAATCCGGCTCTCTCTCATCCTCCGCCGCGTAGTGGCACAGGTGGCGCAGGCAATCCTGTCTGTGCTCGGGGAAGCTAGATAGAGACCTGCCCGGGTGCGACGGACACGGCAGCAAGTTCGCCGCGTCCGCCGGCAGTCCTAGTGATCGTCGTGTTCCGACTCCTTCGCCTTGCGCACGAGGCCGTGGATCGCCTGTGTGCCGAAATGCCCGGTTGCAGGAGCGCCGAGCACCATAGTCATATTCGAAAACTGGACCTCCGTTCCTCCGGCGACGCACACCTGCAGCGGAGATAGCACTGTCCCGCCCTTCGAAAAGGGCGCCGGGCTTCCATTACCCGTAATGTCGACGTAACCGTTGATCACGAAACGGCCGGTAGTAGCAGGATTGCCTGGAGGTTCAGGAGGGCAAGCACTCGTGTTGTAGCTGATCGTGGCATTCTTCATTGTGAAGTGGTGAGTGTGAGCGCCGCGCGTCACGGGATCGTCGGCGTTCACAACCGCTTGAGTGATCGCGTAGTCCGAGTGCTCCATGGTCATGGCCGCGGAAAAGTCGGCCAAACCAGCTTTGCTGTGCAACTCCAATGACCATGTCCCGCGCATTTCCCACGGACCTGTCAGATTGCCATGAATGTCGTGCGAGGACGTGTAGTCGTTGATTATCCCGCTTAGATGCTCGGGCGTCGGAGTCTGGGCCGCCGCGCTGGTAGCTACTCCCAGCACCAGAACCGCGACGATACGTACCGTCCACCACAAAGTTTTGCTCTTCATTAGAAGCCTCCAAATTTGATACTCGTGTCTCTATCGCAGAAAGCTTCTCCTCGGGCGGCGTGAGATGGCGGAGCTTCCGCAGGGAACTTCTGGCCCAAGGAGTACATTTCGGCGATTTCGCGCTCGAGGCGCTCGGCAACCATCGGACATGCCGGGTGGTTCGGTCAAACAGCAATGCGCGGAACCGGTCAGTGCCGTCAAATGCCGCCTTTTGCAGTTATCGAGGTATCGCTATACAATCAGGTCACCTGTCTGGCCGCACCCCTGGATTCGTTTAGGAGAGCCCAATGGGCGAAACATTTCCCGGCGCGTCGCCGCCGGAAAGGCCCACCGAGGCCCCACTGGACTCGTGGAAGGAAATCGCGTCGTATCTCGGCCGCGACGTCACCACAGTCCAGCGATGGGAAAAGCGGGAGGGGATGCCGGTCCACCGCCACGTCCACGACAAGCGCGGCTCCGTCTACGCCCTCGGTTCGGAGCTTGACGCTTGGCTGCGGAGCCGCAGACCGCGCTTGGGCGAACAAGAGAATGGCCAAAAGTCCGAGGCGCCTGTGGAATCACCAGTCGACCAAGGACGAACACCAGCTTTATTGACGCGCCATTGGTTTGCTCTCGCCGGCGTTCTCGCGCTCGGTTTGCTGGCCGTGCTTTACGCGGTGTCCCGGCCCCGCACCCCAAATCCGGCGCCACCCAAGATCCGGTCTTTGGCGGTACTCCCGCTCAAGAACCTGTCGGGAGATCCGTCGCAGGATTACTTTGCCGATGGAATGACCGACGCGCTGATCGGCCGCCTTTCCAGCATTCACGGTCTGCGCGTGATTTCACGCACGTCGGTGATGCGCTTCAAGAATCCGCAGATGTCGGTGCCCCAAATCGCTAAGATTCTGGGCGTTGATGCCGTCGTGGAAGGTTCCGTCATGCGAGACGGCGACCGCATCCGCGTGACAGCGCAGTTGATCCGCGCCGCGACCGACGAACACTTCTGGTCGGAGACGTACGACCGCGATCTCCGCGACGTCTTTACGCTACAAAGCGAGCTGGCCCAATCCATTGCCCAGAAGGTCGAAGCGACGGCCACAGGCAAAGAACATGAAAGGCTCGCAGCCGCGCGGCCCGTGGCGCCCGAAGTTTACGAGAGCTATTCGAAAGGTGAATTCGCGCTCAACGAAAGCAGCAGCAAAGCCCAATTCGAGGCCAGCATTCCTTATTTTGAGGATGCGATCAAGAGAGATCCTACCTTCGCGCCCGCCTATGTGGGTCTGGCGAATGCATACAGCAATCTCGGCACGGTTTTCATAGGTGGCTTGCCCGAAGAGACGCGCCCGAAAGTTGTGAGCGCGGCCGAGAAAGCCCTGGAGCTTGATCCGAATCTTGCCGAGGCGCACGTCCTGCTGGCCGACGTAAAGCAGAAGCAGTGGCACTGGGCGGACGCAGAGGCGGAATACAGGCGCGCTCTCGAATTGGACCCGAACAGCGCTCCTGCTTATGAGGGACTTGCTTTGTGGCTGGCGTGCCAGGGACGCGCGGACGAAGCTCTGGCATCAGCCGAGCGCGGCCGGGAACTCGACCCGCTTGCGGTTTCCTTCGAGGACCTCGGTTGGACATTGTTTCAGACTCGCCACTACGACCAGGCAATACGCGAGTTGCGCGCCGCACTAGCTCTACGACCGGGTGATTTTGGCGCCCTTATGGATCTGGGATTCGTGTTGATCGCGAACAACCAGCCGAAAGATGCAATCCCTGTGCTGGAGAAGGCGGTTGCAATGTCGAACCGCAGTCCAGGCCCGGTCGGAATTCTGATCCGGGCGTATGCGCACGCTGGACGTCGCAGTGATGCCCTTCGGCTCCTGGCGGAACTGAAGCGACGCCGAAACACAGGCTATGTTCCGGCCGCCGCGCTGGTGAACGCTTACTTAGGACTCGACGAGAACGAGGCAGCCTTCGTATGGCTCGAGCAGGCTTACAAGGAACAATCCAATATGCTTCAGTTCGTCAAAGTACATCCGTACTTCGATCCAATCCGCAACGACCCTCGATTCGCGGACTTAGTCCGCCGCGTCGGGCTCGAATAGCACAGACAATCTTGTCCGTGCCCAGGCGAATCCTTTACTTCCGGAGTGTCAGCGAATTGTAAATCTCGTCGAGAAACGCCTCGCTGTTGACGAAATTCCCCGAAAACTTTTGCCACGGCGCGAGAATCTTCTCGTCCTTCATCTGCGCCAGCGTCTTCTGGCCATCCAGCGCTTTCTGCACGGCAGCCGTCGTGTCCTTCAGCATCTGATCGTAACTGCGGAGATCGTCCATCGTGGCGAGCGCCCCGTGGCCGGGAATCACTTTCGTGTCCGCCGGGAAGTCCGCGAGCGCCTTATCGCACGCAGCGATCATGCCCTGCACGTTTCCGCCGCCATTCACATCGATGAACGGAAATCCGTAGCGCACGAAAATGTCGCCCATGTGCAGCACCTTGTTCGCCGCAAAGAAAACGACGGAATCGCCGTCCGTATGCGCCGCTGGCATGTGCCTCACCTCGATTTCTTCGCCATTCAGGAAAATGTTGACGCCGCCGTCGTACGTGATCACCGGCAGCGCCTCCTTCGGCTGCGGCGGCTGCGGCATGCGTATCGAGCCTCCATTGCCGACCGTGCTTCCTTCCGCAAGGCGCTTGCGCAGATTCTCGTTCGCAATGATCGTCGCGCCTGCCTCGGCGAACGCCGCATTCCCGTTGGTATGGTCGCCGTGATAGTGCGTGTCGACCACAAATCGCACCGCCTTGTCCGTGATCCCAACGCCCTTGAGCGCAGCCTGAATCTTCGCGGCCAGCGGCGCATACTCCGTATCGACGATCAGGATCCCATCGTCACCCAGCGACGCCGCGATATTTCCGCCCGCGCCTTCCAGCATGTAGACGTTGCCGGAAACCTTGGTCACCTTGATCTCGACCTTTGAGAAATCCTGCGGCTGCTGCGCCAGTGCCAGCTCCGGCACAAACAGCACCGTGGCGAACAAAACTAGGAAAAGTCTGCGCATCGGAATGGACCTCGCATCGGAAAGTTCGGCGTCAAGCGCCCGGATTCTACCATCGAACGCCTTGCGTCGGCTGGAGACTCGGAATTTCGGCCGGGCGCACAAGTGTGGAGTGCGGCGGCTGGCCGCCGCCGCTTGCCGGCGGGGCTTGCCCCGCCGTGCTGCAAGGACGCGCCATAGCCAAAGCTGTGCGCAATGCCTCGGACCATGTTTCGAAGCCTCTGCCATCAATTCGCCAAAGTGGTATTCTTTTTCTGTATGGAATTGACGCCACAGCAGGTCGGCTTCCTCGCGCAGCTCAGGTCACAGGGCTTCGACGTAGTCGCCTTCCCGATGTACGAGAATTTCGTCGGCGTGCGCAAAGGCAACGTCGGTGCGCTGCTCGCCCCTGCCGGCCCGACCAGCTTCACGCTCTATGGCGAGCCGTCGTATCTCGTCGGTGGCCAGCTCAGCGCCCGGATGATCCAGTCCGACGGCCACTGGTTCGTGCGCAAGCAGGACAAGGTCGAAGTCACTCCCGAGCGCACCGCCGAGCTCGACGCCTTCGCCGCCGAACTTGCCGACGCCCTACTTCCCATCGCCTGACGTTCAATGACGAAGCAAGAGCAAATCGAAAAGGACCGAATGTCGCGCATTCACGATAGCGTGAGCGCGCAATTCGGCGCCGCCGCGGCCGCATACACGACGAGCCCGGTGCACAGCGATGCCGAGGCGCTACGCCTGGTGGTCGAGCTCGCGAAACCGGCGCACACCGATCGCGCTCTCGACGTCGCCACGGGCGCCGGGCACACGGCGCTCGCGCTCGCCCCACGCGTCGCCGAAGTCGTCGCCTACGACATGACGCAGCCGATGCTCCGCGAAACGGCGCAGAATGCCGCCGCTCGCGGCCTCGCCAATGTCGTCACGCAGCAGGGAATCGCGGAATCGCTGCCGTTCCCCGATGCGAGCTTCGACATCGTCACCGTTCGGACGGCGCCGCATCACTTCGCGGACATCCGCGCCGCGATCCGCGAAATGGCACGCGTGGCTAAGCCCGGCGCGCGCATCGTCATCGTCGATAGCGCGTCGCCGGAAGACGCCTCGCTCGATCGCCAGTGGAATCAAATCGAAAAGCTGCGCGACCCGTCGCACGTGCGCAACTACACGCCGGGCGAGTGGCGCTCGATGCTCGCCGACGCCGGCCTGCGAATCACCTTCGAGCAATCGGGCTTCGCAACGGAAAACGGCCGCCCAATGGATTTCGGCGCATGGGTTCGCCGCATGAATACGCCGCCCGCAGCCGTAGAGGAATTGACGCGGCTCTTCCGCAATGCGTCTCCTGCGCTCGTCGATGCGCTGCGCATCGAAATCGCCGAGGACGGCGCCATCTTCTTCAGCGTCCCGCTCATCACCCTCGCCGCCGTCCGCCCGTAGCAAGCGCCCTTACCGCGCCTGGCAGTGGCAAAGCTTCCAGACGCGATCGAAAAACGCCTTCGCGCTCGAATCAACGCCGAGTTCGCCGGAATATGCAGGTCGATCGCCCGCCAGATTGACCATCACGCTGAGCCCGTCGGAATTCCGAAACGCAAACTCGAAATTCGGCGCAAGAGCCGGGTCGTTCGCAATGAGGCTTCCCGCCTCGCAATGAAATCCTTTTCCGTAGACGCTCTCGAAAAACGCCGGCGCTGCCCGATCAGTGTCTAGCTTCCCCACGTACGACAGCTCGTTGCCTCTCGCCTCCAAAGAGCCGGATTCGCCCGAGGACGATCGAAACGCGAGGCGCGTGAACAGCACCGCATCCGGCTTCGCGGCCGATCCACCCGGCGCCACGCTTGAAGACAGCTCTACGAAATCGTGCGGATGCGCAGGCACGTCGAGCGCTCCCGTCATACCCGTCGCCGCGTCCAGCACGGCGATCCGCAGATGCTGCGTATCCGGCTTCGCCTTAAAGACCACCACGTTCCGCACGTCCTGCGCCTGCCATGAATGATCCACGCTCTCCGGCACCGCTCGCGAAATGTCGCGCTCGTAGATCCGGAAAGTTTTGCCTTTCGGATCGTACTCGCACACAGCCGTCTGCAGATTCAGCGCCAGCGATCCGGCGACGGACGTCAAGCTGAGGCCGCTCGCCGAAATCGTCATGAAGTATCGCGTCTCATCCGACTGCTTGCCGCCCTTCGGCGGCGCAATCGCCTCCGCTGTGAGCGGAATCGTCGTGGCCGGCAATTGCGAAGCGCAGGCGTCCCTCAGCAATTGCATCGGTTTCTGTTTCGCGAGTCCCACCGTGTCCGTCGCGAAATAGCCGCGGCGGAATCGCAGTTTCACCCCGTGCACAGCCGTCTTCACCGTAATCGCGTGAAAGCTGCCGTCCCACCGGACGTTTTCCGGATAGTAGGAAATTTCGTAGTAGGAGGCGCCATCCTTCATCGCCGTCGCGACGCATCCCGACAAATCATTGGTATTCCGGCACGCGATGCCGCCCGTGTCCGCGGCCATTTTTTCCATCGTGTCCTGCGAGAAGCCCCGGTCCGTATCTTCGCGGACGAGTTGCGCGCCCATCAGCGCGCCTGCGTTGATCGCATCTTTCGGATCGCCCGACGTCATCGCCGGCGGCTCCGTCGAAGCAGAATACAGCCCCGACACATCGAGCCCTCGCGCATCCACGGGATAAATGGTCACGCGCGCATCGGTCAGCGCCTCCGCGGCCGAGCGCACCTGCGGCGCGAAAGACGCGCTTCCGGCGAAAGCCTGTCGCGAGTAGCTCGCGAGCTGCGCGTCGGTGTTCCCGTTGTAATTCGCGCCGGGCTCGATCCACAGCGGAAATGCCTCGGAAAACCAGACGAGATTCTTTCGCCCCGGGTAATCTTTGAGGTAGTTCGCCATGGCCAGCATCGCGTCCGCGTTTTGGTCCGCCAGCACGGTCAACTGCTCCGCGTACACCATCTGCTGGGCATCCTGGAGCTTCTGGCGCTCGTCGCCCGTCGCCTTGTTCGCCGGGCTGTCGGGATCGTCTTGAGGGTTCTCGATCTTGGGAACGCTCGTCCCGAAGGCGCGGTCGACGCCCTTGCGCAAAAGCGCTCGATCGGTCGTAAATCCTTGCACTACGGTGAGCGAGTGCGTCAGCAGAAAAACGGCGATCGGCGTGTCCGCTGGCACATCGTCCAGCAGCTTGAGCGCATGGCGTTGCGCTACACCGTGATTCCCGAACTCAATGTTGAGCGCGTCGATCAGCAGGACCGTGGGCGGAACCGCGAGATTTGCGTAAACCTGATTCGAGTATGTGCCGGCCGTTTCGTGGGCGGCTGCGCTCGCCGCGGGCTGCCCCGGCTTTGCCGACCGGTCGAAGTATACGAAACGCGCGATTTTCTGCGGCCCGTTGCGATCGTCGAAAATCTGGAAATCGGAAGCCTTCAGCCCCGCGATCGAATTGCCGTGCGGGTCGTTCGCGACCACGTCCACGGTGATCAGCCGCGTCTTCGAACTGAGCGCCTTCGCCGAAGACCGCGTGGCCGCAGACGATTGTGCGGCTGCGGCCGGCGCAAACATCGCCCCCGCCGAAAAAATCAGCATCGCAAACGCAAATGTCTTCGCTATACGCACAGCCTGCCCACCCAGAGCCGCTGCCGCTCGATTCCACCGCGAGGCCATTCTATCTGAAGCCCCTCCGAACGCAAACGAAGCGTTCCGAAGCAGCGCGCAGCCGGTTTTGCCTTTGTAGCTCGCTCCAAAACATCGCAGTAATAGGGGACTGGAGCAGCCCCCTAGCGGAAGGTTAAACGGCCCTTAAATGGACGGAAAGGGACGCTTTTGGCCCGTTTTTGCACGCAAGCAAACCCGGCCCGCCTGAAAGGCGGCCGCTACGAAGGCAAATGCAGATTCCCGCGACGATCCGGGGCCGGCAGGCCGAAGAGCCTCACCCCGCGGGAAGCGGGGTGAGGCACATTGATCCGCGACGAGCCCGAAAATTCTGCGCTTGCCTTGCGATGCCATCCGAATGTAGAAGAAGGCAACTGGGCCACCGCCATAGCGGCGGTTTGAGGGGGGAATCCGGATCGCGTCGGAGGCAACCGCATGAAAATTTGTCGCACATGGATCAAGCCGTTGGTAATAGCCGGCGCCATCGCCGCGTTCGTGGGGTACGCCGCCGCGCAAGCGCAACAACAACCGCCCGTGCGTTTCGCGGGCGCGCCTTGCCTCGACCCGCCGATCCTGCATTGTCCCGATGCGGATTGCCCTGTGGATCGCGAGATCAACCAGGGCCCTGTGGTCGAGATGAAAACGCGGCGCACCTATTTCCTAGACTATCCCTGCGATCTGAAGCCGGGCGAAAAGGTCACGCTGATTCTCAGCATTCACGGCGCGGGCGCCTACGGGAACTGGCAGCGCCACTATTTCCCGCTCCTCGATTACGTCGGCAAATACCGCCTGGTCGTCGCCACTCCGAATTCGCCGACGCACGTCTGGTCCGCGACCGACGACGAGTACTTGCAAAATATCGTCACCTCGCTCGTCGACCAGATCGGCAAGCAAAATGTGAAAGCATTCTGGCTCGTCGGCCACTCGCAGGGCGGCATGACGTCCAACCGCCTCGTGCGCACGGATTTTTTCGCAAGCCGCGTGGACGGCTGGCTCAGCCTCTCCGGCGGCCGGCTGGGCCCGCAGCCGCCAATCCCGGCCAGCTTCTTCGCGGCCACGCGGCCGAATCCCGGCACCGTTCCGCCTCTCACTCCCGCCGACCTCATGGCCGCGATGGCGGCGCTGCGCGAACCTCCGTCCGCCGATTTCTCGTTCATCTTCGAAACGGGCGAATACGAACTCGGCGGCCAGCCCATGCCCGAAGCCTCGCCCTGGGCCACGAAATATAGTTGCGGCGCGCGCGTCCGCCTCCCCGATGTGGTCGACGCCAAGCCCGGCTACGTCTACGACCCCGAGCACCAGAATCCCGGCTCCGATTCCTGGGGACATCTCCCGGGTCCCGGCACCGCCGAGGTGATGCAATATCCCGATTGCAAGGACGGTCGCGTCGTCGCCGACGTCATCCGCGAGAAAAAAGGACACACCCAAGGCCTCGAGCCCAAAATCACCGAAGAGCTCATCCAGCTCATGCTCTCCGCAAAAGGCGGCAAGATCGCGCAGGCGCAATAGCCCCGCTGGTTTCTCTTCATGTAGGGTTTTGCCTAATGTAGCGCCGTGCTTTCCTTTCAGCACGGCATCTTGCTCTTGTCTCATCAGCGGATGTGGCTTCAGCCCAGCCAATTCTGCCGCCCTCAAAGGGCGGCGCTACATTAGGAGAATTCAGGAGATTTCTTTTTCCCACGGCGGCGTCCACGGCTCGGCCACGGGTTTTTGCAGCATGGCCGCACCAATCTCCGTCAGCGATCCCGCGAACGAATATTCCTGCGGCGTGCGCGAAAGCCCCTTGCGCACGGGATTCATCCAGATGTACCAGGCAATCCGCTCAGCCGACTCGTTCGTGCGCACAATGTGGTCGTAATACTTGAATTGCCACAGCCGCCTGCCGCGGACGTAGCCCAATTCGAATCCGGTCTTCTGCTTGAACAATTCGACGAATCTCATCAAGTCGCTTTCGGCGCGCTCGCCCTGGACCAACAGGTGCACGTGGTCCGGCATCACACAGTAAGCATGTGCGACAAATCCAAGCTCCGCCGCCGTGAGACGTAACTGTTCGATCAGCGAGCGCGCGATTTCGGGATTTGCGCCTGCTCGCCGGCGGCCGAAAAAGCACAGAGTGACGAAATGAAGCCTTCGCCCAACGTAATTTTCCGGTCGCAACCGAATGTTCTTGCGCCGAAAATCAGGCATCGGCCCACGCCTCTTCGCATCGCATGGGCCGAATCTTACGCCCATCGGGCGGTTCTTGCCTCATGTTGCGATGTTGGTCTGCTAGAAGGGGTTTGCTTAATGTAGCGCCGTGCTTTCCTTTCAGCATGGCATCTTGCTCTTGCCCCATCGCCGCATGTAGCCCAATTCTGCGGCCCGTAAAAGGTCGGCGCTACATTAGGAAACACCACCGCGTCTCGTTCCCGACGTCTTTTGCTTCATGTAGCGCCGTGCTTTCCTTTCAGCACGGCATCTTGCTTGCGTGGTTTGCTTCATACCGCGCACGTGTCTTCAGCCCTGCCCAATTCTGCCGCCCGTAAAGGGTCGGCGCTACATTAGGAAACACCACCGAGTCTCGCTCCCGACGTTTTTTGCTTCATGTAGCGCCGTGCTTTTTTTTCAGCACTGCATCCTGCCTTTGTCTCATCGGCCGATGTGCTTTCAGCCCAGCACGCATCTGTTCTCGAAATATCTTTCGCTTGTGTACCATGTGAGGTACACTAAGCTGATGGGCAAAAGAGCTTGCATCAGAGAGGACTCCAATGAGCGCCGTGAAGAATCGCAAGGCGAGTCGCAGGGCGAAGGACCGCAGCGGCTCGACATTCGACAGCTTCCTCGAAGAGCAGGGAATCCGGGAAGAGGTCGAAGCGGTCGCCATCAAGCGCGTGCTGGCCTGGCAATTTGAGCAAGCGATGCGGAATCAGCAGAAAACCAAACAGGCGATGGCCAAGCAGCTTCAGACAAGCCGGTCGCAACTCGACCGCTTGCTCGACCCTCAGAATGTCTCCGTGACTCTCGATACCATCACCCGTGCAGCCAAAGCCCTCGGCAAGCGCCTGATCATTCGCGTGGCTGACGTGAAGGCCAAGCGCGCCTAGCGGCATGTAGTTGCTTTGGCCGCAATCTCACGTGGCGCTATAACAAGGTGCGTTTTTCTGTGGTGCCTAGCAATTACGAAGTCGTCTTCGGCCTTGGCCTTGGGTGAAAGAATATGGCGTCCGTGGATTCCGCTAGGTCCTCCAGGGAAATCGGTGACGAGCGAACCAAGAACTCCTTCTCGGTGCGCTCATACACAAAATAAGGCTCCAGCTCACGGTCCGTCAGCATAATCACCCTCGGTCTGTAGGGGGACTGGGCGGCTTGGCAGCGTGCGATCTCATCCACTGTGAAAGGCGCGAGCTTTGAGAAGACGATAAAAGAATCCAGTCCGTTCTCCTCAAGCGCATTAGCTACCAGGGCAAGCTTTCTTACATCTTCGTCCGTAATCTCTTGTCGAGTTTTGCATTCCCCGATTGCAATTGACACCCTGTCCTCCAGGAAACGCTGCTGCACTAGGACGAAATCAGTTTCGCAGGGCTCGACGTGCGCGGTGTCTGGCTCGATGTTCAAATTCGTTACGAACAGAAGGTTATTCATGCTAAGGACGGTGTGCAGCTGTTGAAGGCTCACGACTACTGGAACACTACCCTCCTGGTTGTTCTCCCTACCGAACAGACCTGAACGCCGATATTTCCAGTTGCGATCACGCAGTTGAGGTGTCGTCAGGAAAGATTTGCCGCAATACTCGCATTTGGTTTCTGTCGCTAGATTATCGAGAGGAATCCAAGGATCAAGTTCGCAGTGCGGGCACGAGAAGGTTAGCCCTACCTGAAAAACGCCACGTTTGAGTAGAAACAAGAAAGCATGCTCCGGCTTCAAAGGACCCGATTCTCGGAGCTCAATAAACAGATTCTCGTATTCAGAGAAGTTCGGAACTCCAGTTTGCGGATCGCTCCTCCCAATGGTCTGGATCGCGTTCGTTCGGTCGAAAGAATTCTGCGGACCAAAGGCTTCGAGCAAATCCCGCACGCCCGGAATCTTGAAAACCCGACAGCCCTGAATTCCACCCATTTGCTGAATCAACCTGTATGCGATTCGACCAGGAGCGCTCACCTCTGCCCTCATCCCAAAAGTCTTGAACATCTCGATTACGAGCTCGCGGTTCGATACCGACTTCAAATCGAGGTGACTCTTCGTGACCGACTCGATGATCCCAAGGCCGTCAGCCTCGACCCGAACACTCGTCCAATGAAAGTACATCTTTCTTCCGTAAAATTCGTTCAGTGCGGGCAAGAAAGGGACGCGATAGGTTGACTCGCCCTGTTCGAAAGGCAGGCCAATTGAAGACAGTGTCATAACAACTTGCTGTTCATGAAATTCGGGCTCGTCGAAGAACGGCTTTTCGGGAAGCTGGACCGATAGCTCACGCACTTGGCCCGCATCGCTGGTGGTTCCCAGGGAGGACCTCCATCTACCTAGGTGAAATCGAGCTGGTTTAACGCTGTATCCGTTCCACGTGGTATTCGAGACCAGGCGGTACAAAATATGCTTAAAGCTGAATTGCTGCGGATCGACGTCCCTGCCGTGCTTAGCCCAGATAGCCGTGGACGCTTCAGAGATAAAAGCCGTCGGATCAGTGACACGCTTGCTGAGTTTCTCAACGAACGCATCCTTCAGTCCATCCAAGCGACTCCGATGCTCGGGGTCGTAGAAAATCAGCTCGGCATCCGTCGCTCGGAGGTTCCAAAAGTTTACGACATCCTCGAAATCACCGACGTCGCCAACATAGATTCCAGGGTTTCCCCATTTCGGACTTGAGTCCCATTCCACCAAGTGAGCCGTCAACGCTGACGGAGTAATCGCGTTGAGCGCGTCAGGGTTTACTTGGTCCTCAGCAGTAAGTTTTACCCGCCTCGCCCGCAGATTCTTCTCCACGAAGTCGGAATAATCCTTCGAGATCTCTTCTTGGGGAGGATAGCCGCCAAAATATGTAAGGAAGACATCTTGGAGGGGGTCAGTTGTGTCCCAGTCGAACAGCGTTGCGTGAAACTTAGGATCGCTCCTGTCCTTGATTTGCTCGTTGAAAATGTCGCGGACGACGTGATAGATATCGAGAAAGGCAGCTTTCGTTCCCTCCCCACCCGGTATAAAAAGCTCCCTCCGGAACGTTGGGCACGGGAGCCAGGGGAATCTCGCGACAAAGTCTTGTAGCGGCCTTTCGTCGGCTACCGGATAAAGAAGATCGACCCCGTACAGCTTGACAAGCGCCTCGGCCACCGCGTCATTTTCCACTGGAATCACGGGATTAAAGCGGCCGCCCCAGAGCGTGTGGCTCAGTCGGACCGCGCGACGCAGGTCGTCCCAATTGTTGTTGCGAACGCACCAACCAAAACGGACCGGTCGATATGAAATCCGTAGAGCCGACGTAGCCACGGCCCGCATCATACGCTAACCAACCCCTTGCGACGAACACCCAGACATTGCAGGGTGAATGTCGAGGATTGTCGCGCAGAACGGGAGCACGAGACGGACTTAGCGGCTACGGTCGCCATCCGCTTCACCGCCTCGCATCTCAGCCTCTCTCAGTCTCGCCCCGGCGAGCAGGCTCACCCCGACGAGAACTCCTTGCGACGAAATCGCGGATATGGCAGGGTGGGTAAGAGGTGAAAAGTTGAGGGTTAAGAGTTGAGAGTTGAGAGCGAACGATGCTGAAGCCGCAAGCAGGAAGCGTTACGAGGATGCTGAAAAATCCCAAGAGCCAGCTTCAGGGGCTAAAGCCCTTCTCAGGTGATGGCGCTTACGGCGGGGTTTAAACCCCGCCCTTCCAGCGAAACGCCGCGTGGATCGGCCATGCGGCGGGCCCTCCTTCGCCACGGAACGGCTTCGGCGCGGCAGGCCCTCCTTCGCCAGACGTCGGCTACGGCGCGGCGAGCACGGAAGCGGGGTTTAACCTGGGAGGGTTTTACAGGCGCGAGGGTGGCAGCGCCGGAGCGTCAGGGTAAGGGCGGCGCAACATTTGAATCTACGGCAAAAGCGCCCACCTGAAAGGTGGCCGCTACGAAGGCAAAGGCTGCCACGCTAAAGACCCCGGAGCTAACATTTAAATCTTAGGCAACGGCGCCCGCCTAAAAGCGAGGCGGCCGCTACAACGGCAAAATCGAAGAAACACAGGGAAGCGGAAATTTGAACGCGAATCACGAATCACGAGGGACGAACCCGCCTGCCGGTCGGGCAGGTCACGAAGCACGGCCGACGGCCAATCACGGGCCGTACGACGTGATCTGCATTGGCGCGGGGCCGACCGGGTTGGCGTGCGCGATCGAGGCCAAGCGCGCCGGAATGACCGCGCTCGTCATCGACAAGGGCTGCCTCTGTAATTCCCTCCAGCACTATCCGACGAACATGCTTTTCTTCACTACGCCCGAGCGCATGGAAATCGGCGACCTCCCGATGACTACGGCCGGCGGCAAGCCAACGCGCGCCGAGGCGCTCAAATACTACCGGCGCGCCGTGGAACACTACGGAGTCGATACGCGGCTTTACGAAACGGTGGAGCAGATCGAAGGCGTGGAGGGCGATTTTATTGTGCATACCCGTGCGGCGCACGGCACCACGACCCACACTTACCGCGCGCGCAAAATCGTAATCGCCACGGGCTACTACGACCTGCCGAACTATCTGGGCGTTCCCGGCGAGGAACTACCGAGCGTCTCGCACTATTATACGGACGCGCATCCGTACTGGAGCCAGGACGTCGTAATCATTGGCGGCAAGAACTCGGCAGCAGAAGCCGCGCTCGATCTTTTCCGCGCGGGCGCGCGCGTCACGATCGTTCATCGCGACGCCGAGCTCGGCAAGAACCTCAAATTTTGGGTCAAGCCCGATATCGAAAACCGCATCCGCGCCGGCGAAATCCAGGCGCTCTTCAAGACGCACGTCACGCGGATCGAGCCGGGGCGCGTCTGGGTGAAGAATTCGTCGAGCCACGAGAAGGCGATACCCGCCGCGCAGGTCTTTGCGATGACTGGCTATCACCCCGATTTCGATTTCCTCGAGCGGCAGGGAATTAAGCTCGATCGCGAGACGCGCCGCCCGGTCTGCGATCCGGAAACGCTGGAGACGAATGTGCCGGGGATCTACGTCGCCGGCGTGGTCGTCGGCGGCCTTCAAACCAGCGACATTTTCATCGAAAATGGCCGCTTCCATGGCCGCCAGATTGTCGCCGCCATGGCCGGCAAGGGACGCATCGCCGAGCCCGCCCCCGTCGCGCCGCCAGGAGAATGATGGCGAAGCGATGCCAAGAATTCGAAACGGAGCGGCGCAAAATTTGCTAAAGTGAGGTTGGAAGAACCGATGCCATCGATCGTAGGAGAAGTCGCCGAAACGTTTGTCACGCTCGTGAAGGGCTTCAGCGTAACCCTGCGCGCGATGTTCGGCAAGACGACGACCGAGGACTTTCCCACGGTCCCGCCGAGCGTCCAGCCGCGCTATCGCGGCATTCATGTCCTCCAGCGCGACGAAAACGGACTCGAAAAGTGCGTAGGCTGCTTTCTGTGCGCCGCGGCCTGCCCTGCGAATTGCATCTACATCGAAGCTGCGGAGAACGCTGACTCGCAGCGCATCTCGGCAGGAGAGCGGTACGCGAAAGTCTACAACATCGATTATTCCCGCTGCATCTTCTGCGGATACTGTGTCGAGGCTTGTCCCACCGATGCAATTACGCATGGCCACAGCATCGAGCTTGCCCCATACGATATTAACGCATTAATTTACCGCAAGGAACAACTCCTCGAGCCCTGGCCCCCTCGCGGCTCCGCCTCCACCAAGCTAAGCTGAGATGGATCGAATCGAACTGGGCGGCGTTGAATTGGTTGGCCCCGGGCCGGTGGCGCAGTTTTTCCCAATTTCCACATAAAACAACTTTTCTCGCCGCAGCAAGAAAACATCTTGCAAGGAATTATTGTCTGGATCGAAGTTTCCATTCTCGGTGCCCAGCTATCTTCGCGCGTCCCAGAAGATAAGCTCACTTCATCTCCGCGCGATAAACGCCCCGCACGGAACCCCGCCACCGCAACCGGCTTTCTTAGCGCATCGCGGTTACCCGTGCACACTCGCCTCGCATGTATCTCGCCTGATCGTTGCAACAACATCTCTCCGCGAATGAATATTTTATGTTTGGCACGCAGCGGCTGGACGCGAGCATCAAAGACGGTCGCACTGCTTCCACTGCGTGGGAAACCTCGAGCGGTCTGAGCCGACGAAAATCGCCGAATTTGCAGCGCGTTCGTCAAAGTTATATCCGGCACTTGCGGTTCGACAAAAAGGCTGTTCGCGTTGATACGAACACGAAAACAGGGTGCGGCAAACTTCGCATCGACGAACCACACGACACAACTTCTAATGGAATGCGATTCGTCATCGTGCTGAGAATCGACCTACATCGCTTGGGAACCGGTCATATGGTGCCGAATGAAGCATGGGCTGCGACGACTGAGAAGCAGCCGTTAACGGTTGGTGCAGCCTGATCTGTATTCTCGTCGACCACACGACTCGCGTGGTCGGGAATCGAATGTGAAAGAACAGCAGAGGTGTCAATCCTAACCGGGGATGGCAAGAGCAGAAGGTCATCGTCGTCGGAATGACTAGCGTCGGACTGCGGACGCGGAGAAATCGACAAATGGCGCGAGCGGGAAAGATGGACGCATGCATGGCTCGTGGAGCGGTCATTGCGTCAGTTCGCATGCGTGACCTTCCGCGTGACTGCAACTGGCTTGGTGCAGCGCTTTCTCAGTTGCCGAAGGGCATCCCTCGACTGGGGCGTGCGGAGCGCCTGCTTCCGGCGTTTGGTCTGCTGTTACGCCAGAAAAGAGAGGTTCTTCGAATCCCAACTTCTGCTGTCCTGTCGGTGATGAGCGGACGGGCATTGCGACAGTACCGGCCCCTTCGAGATCGCTCGTCAACCGCTTCCGCGCAATCGGTTTCGCGTAAAGTTTCCTCAGTCTCTTGGTATGCGCGTGGCTTGCGTTCTCACATTGACCTGGCATCGAAGTCCCGTCTTCCATCAATAGACACGCTCCGATATCCTCGATCTCCCCAAGGCCAGTCGACGGGCGCTTGTGGTCTGCGGCGATCGCCGATGCTTCCACGGGTCCTGGCCGAAAAGAAATCGTTACATGCTCGAGCGATTTATTTTGCCAAGGATAATCCAGTTCTAACACGGGAAACGCGGCGTCGGCGCGTCGACATTCGAGCATCCACCGGGAAACGCCAGCATCTATTTCCGCCTCGACCCACTCATCGACTAAGGCCCGGACTTGCTTCCGCAGGTTTGCCGCTTGGTTCATGCGTGAGATTCGAAACGACTCAAGGCTCACGTCAGAGCAAGCCAGTAAGTATTCGAGCGCAGGACGACTGTCGCTCATGGGATACCTCCATTGTTTGTTTGGCTCCCAACAGAAAGGGAGGGAATGCGGCGCTAACTAACTATATAGCTACTGGAATGTAACGGTACCTCTCTAGTACCGATGATATGCCCAGCCCGACCGCGCCTGCCCCGATTTGTTGGGGGACTACGACCGTCGGTCGATTTCTTGTAGAGAAGGGCACGAGCCAAGGTCTTCCAGTTCTCTCTGTTCTCGGAGCGTTCGCTTATGCGTGACACCAATTACAACGCTGGCTTCCGAGGCGTTCCAGAGGCCGACGAAGCAACTGCGTGTGAGGCCCACGGTTCTGTTTCGCTCTGTCACGTTCGAGCCCTGTGTTGTTTAGGTCGACTACCTAAAACGCGCACTGGCCGAGAACACAATTTAGTTCACGGCCAGCCGAACGATCTCACCCTCAACACGGCGTCTCTCGAAACGCGCCTCTCGCAGCAAATGCTGCGCGGTCGGTGCGAAGAAGCCGCGTGGCGAGAACTGCTCTTAGAACGGCCTTGGAGGCGAAGCTCCAATGAACTCACAACTGAAATTCCGCAGGGAAGCGGGGCACGGAGCTCCCATCCCTCGCGGCTGGCAGATGGCCTGGTATGAGCCGCGGCGCCGCATCGGCATCTACTACCCAGCGCCCTTGCACTGGATCCTGCGCGTTTTGCGCGAATTCGCTTACCGCCTGCGCGTCGCATTGCGGGCGCCACGTATCGAACGCGCCGATGTTCTAGCGATGCAGCGCGGCCATCGCGACCGCCAACGCCTCGCCGACGAATACGCGCGCGGATATTTGGCGGGTTGGCGTGAGTGTTTTCACACTTGCCTCGAGGCGGTGGAAGAAGAGATCGCTCGCGCGGACAAAGTATGGGACGCCGGCGATCTCCTGGCCGGCATGTCGAAGCCACCTCGGGACAATTGAACGCGTTTATTTCGCTCGGCCACGTCCTTTCAATGCGCCTTCGCAGCAAGGTGACAGTCATTCTCCGGCGAACCGGGAGGTCTCATGAAAGCCGTCGAGGTCTTCGATACATGCTACGTACGCTACCGTGGCTTGCGCGAGTGGCTGAAGGATTCTTCCAATTCGGTACGCGCCGTCAGTCTCGACACGCCATCCTCCGGATATCAGTGGCGTCCGGGCCGCGCGCGCGCCTGCGAATACATCGCTGATTTTGAACGCATCGGCCGCCACGCGCTGCGCCGCCCGGAATGGAGGGGGCGCCTTAAGCTCTTTCATGCATATTTCCTCCACGGCGCGGACTATCGGCACTCGATTCGCCTCGTAGGCGTGGCTGAGAGTACTTTCGATTACTGGTTTGGCGAGGTCAAACGTTCGGTCGGCGCGGAGTTCTCACGCACCGGGCTTTTTCCCCCGGGGCGCTATTTCGAGTCTCGCGGATTAGCGGCGGCCGAACGGCACGTTCTTGGCTCGGTCACGGTCGCGCGAGCCGGCGAAGAGACTTCGCAGCAGTGGAATTCCCAGGTTGAAAGGAACGTAAAGTAAATTCTTCAGCAGCGTTGAGCGCCGTTCCTGCCGCTCCTGAAACGCATCCTGCTCGGTCTGCTTGTTCGCAACCACCGCCGTGACGTACTTCAGGAAATTGACGCCGCACTTGTCGCACGTCCCACCGTGCCGCTGCTCATGTTTGCAGGCAGGGCATTCGTAGCGCAGAGTTGCGTGACATCTCCTGCAAAAGCGCGCCACGTCGCGAGCCTCGGCGCCACATTTGGGGCAGTTCATGTGGTGATTTTATCGTTGATACCACCTTTCGTCAGTAAGCCCGTCCGGCTTTGCGCCCACAGGGTTACCCCTGTACGGCGGGGCAGCGCGCCGTTCTGCGGGAAAACGCACCACCAAAATGCCAATCGTTAGTGAATCAGCCGGATTCGCTGCTGCGCCAGTCTCTTGGCGCCGTTCCCGCAAGGCCTGCGCTTCGGATCGGCTGGCCGCGGCGGAAAGGCTGCCGCCTTCGCGTGCGGCGGAGGCGCGAGTAGCTTCACAACGTGTCCCAGGCGCTCCTGCCGGTATGGCTTGGCCATGCAAACGATCGCACCGAGCGAATGGGCGTTCGCGTAGTCGCTCGGATAGGCCGACCGCGTCATCAGCATCACAGGCACCGCCTGCAACCGCGGCGTCGTTTTCACGTGTGCGCAAAGGTCATACCCCGGCAAGTTCTGGCCTTCGATTTCGGCGATCAGCAGCGCCGGCGTGTGGATATCCAGCACCTCGCGCGCCTCGAGGCCAGTTCCCACCGCGATAACATCGTAGCCTTCGTTCTTGAGATAAGCCTTCAGGCAGGCGCGCAATGCCGGGTCCGCATCCATCACCACCACGAGAGGCCGCGTGGAGCCTTCCGTGCGTGCATATTCCATCCAGGTGGATTTCTCGCGGAGCTTGTGCCCGCCGGAATCCACGAGTTCGGCGTCCTTGCACGGACTGAACGCAATCGCTATGGCGCGGCGTCCGTCACCCAAGTCGCTTACGCGGGCCACCATGCCCATCTGCTCCGCTTGGATCGCTACCAGCGACCGGCTGTATGGGAACGTCACCGCTACTTCCATGCCCAGCTCGAACGCGCCCTGCGCGCTCGTGAACAGGATTCCGCCGCGCGAAACGTCGAGCGTCATCGAAATTTCGTCCGGGCCACCATTCGTCACGTCGAGCTGCCTGACGCGCACTGGCGCCGAAATCAGCGCACGGCGCCGGCTCCGGCGTTCTCTGTTCGAAAGCTCATGGTTGAGGCTCGCGGCTTCCGGGGCCAATTCGTGCGGTTTTGACGACGAGCCCTGCGAGCCCGCCATCTGTTCGGCCGTGGCGCCCTGCGGCCGGTTCTCGGCGCTCGATTCGAACCGGTTGCTCATGGTGCTCGATCCTCCTCAGAGATACCCTTCCGTGATGGTCTAAGTTAACGGATTCAGCGGTTTAGCCGCACTAGAAGGAAAGTTACAATTGAGCAGTACCATTGTGGCATCCTTCTTTAGTACCTCCGTACCCTTGGCGTCGACATTCGCTTCTGTCGAAATGCGTAGCGTTCGCCATTCCAGCGGGCCTTCGCTAGAATGGCGCATGGCCGCCTCGGACGCAGCAAAATCCTATCGCCTCTCCGTTCTCGATCTCTCTCCGGTGCCCGCGGGATCATCGAGCCGCCACGCCCTGCAAAACACTCTCGATCTCGCCCGCCTCGCCGAGGATCTCGGCTACACGCGCTATTGGCTCGCCGAGCATCACAACACGCCTCTGATCGCCAGCTCCGCTCCGGAAGTGATGATCGGCCACGTTGCCGATATCACTCGCCGCATCCGCGTCGGCTCGGGCGGCGTGATGCTGCCCAATCAGGCGCCGTTGCGCATAGCCGAAAGCTTCCACGTCCTCGAGGCGCTGCATCCGGGACGCGTCGATCTCGGCATCGGCCGCGCCCCTGGCACCGACCCCATCACCACGCTCGCCCTCCGCCGCTCGCGCGAAGCGATGGGCGCCGACGATTTCCCCGTCCGCCTCGAAGAACTTCTCGGCTTCCTCGATGGCGAATTCCCTGAAAATCACCCCTTCCAGCGCATCCGCGCCATGCCTGATGACGTTCCCACGCCCGAGGTTTGGCTCCTCGGCACCAGCGATTTCTCCGCGCGGCTCGCCGCCATGCTCGGCCTTCGCTACGCGTACGCGCACCACATCGTCCCGGAAAATGCGCTCACCTCGCTCCGCATCTACCACGAAAACTTCAAGCCGTCCGCGCATCTCGCCGCACCCGAAACGCTTCTCTGCGTCTCCGTGTTGTGTGCCGAAACCGACGAGCGCGCCGCCGAGCTTGCGCGCCCCATGGAACTCACGCTCCTGCGTTTCCGGCAGGGAAGGATGTCGCGTTTCCCAAGCGTCGCCGAAGCCACCGACTATCCCTATACGCCCGAGGAGCGCCACGTCATCGCCCTCAGTCGCGAGCGCTTCTTCGCCGGCTCGCCTGATCGCGTGCGCAAGCACGTCACCACCCTCGCCGACCGAGCAGGCGTCTCCGAAATCATGATCACCACCATGGCCCACGAACACTCCGACCGCCGCCGCTCCTACGAGCTCCTCGCCGAAGCTTTCTCGCTCCCCCGCGGATTCGAAGATCCGCGCGCCTCGTCACAATCGATCGGCAACTAAAGCCTTTCGGTTTGAATCAGTGCAGGAATGGGAAGAGTCGCAAAAATCTAGAAGGCAACATAGGTGCTGAGGTCGAAGGGTAGGCTCACGAAAAAACAGGAAGCAAAACGGGCTTCAGCCCGAGGTCTTCGCCTTTGAACTTCCGGGTGCCCCATCCGCGGCTTGTGAGGGGGGCCTTTGCGTCAATCTACTTTACGCAGTGGCCGGCGAGCAAAACCGGTCGAATGCCTCCGTGAGGTCCTGCGCGATCGCGTACGGGTCGCGGCTCTCGATGTCGTGCCGCTCGAGCATGAACGCCACCTTCCCATCCCACAGCAGCGCAATCGACGGCGACGACGGCGCATATCCGGTGAAATAGCTTCGCGCGCGCTCCGTGGCTTCGCGGTCCTGCCCGGCGAACACCGTCAGCAGCACCTCAGGACGCGCGGCATTCGCCAGCGCCCGCGCAATCGCCGGACGCGCCCGGCCCGCGGCGCACCCACACACCGAATTCACCACCACGAGCGCCGTCCGCTTCTCGTTCTTCAGCGCGGTATCTACTTCCTCCGGCGTCCGCAATTCGCGGAATCCCACCCGCGTCAATTCATCCCGCATGCCTTGCACCATAATGTCAGGGAACATCGTCTCTCCTTTACCGCCTACTGCGCCCCGCGAAACTTATTCAACGCAGCACGTTCGTCTGGCTGCACATCAAAAATCGTGTAAAGGCGCGTCAGTTGAATCACGTCGTGAACCCGTTTCGTCAGGTTCGCGATTTTCAATTCGCCGCCCGCGCCGCGCACCGTGGTATAGGTATTCACCAACTCGCCCACCCCGGCGCTGTCGATGTATTGCACCTCCGCCAGATTCAGCAGGATCTTGCGCTTGCCGCCATCCACCAGCTCGCGCACCATTTTCCGCAGCATCGCGCTGCCGTCTCCGAGCGTGATCTCCCCGGAGAAATCCAACACCGACACATCCCCCGCATCCCGGCATGTCCCAAGCAGTCTCATTGCTGCAACTATACATCACATTCGCCGCATCATCGAGACTCCCTTGCCCCCGTGGCAACAAGCAGGTGGAGTGGTCCGAACAATCCTGTCGGTGCTCCCAAGCCGCGAGACCCGTTCCAGTGTGGCGCCCCTGCCCTAGCCGCTGCCGGGCTGCCGTATGCGGCGGTGCTCCAGTTTGCAAACCGAACCACTACCCAACCGATGGAACCCATTGCGTTTCCATCCAATTCGTGCTATTGTGACTGTGCTTTTGTTGCTCTTGTGATCCTCTCGACTCGCACTCGATAAACGCTGCCGGGGAGAATTCCCGACAGCTTTTTTTTTGTGCGGCGATGGACCCGGGGGCACGAACAGCAATCCCGGCGGCTAATCGTCGCCCCATCAACAATCTAGGAGCAACATCAGTGAGCAAAGAGCAAGGTACAGTCAAGTGGTTCAACGCAGCTAAGGGCTACGGGTTCATTCAGCGCCAGTCCGGTGAGGACGTCTTCGTGCACTTCTCGGCTATCCAAGCCGATGGGTACAAGAGCCTTAACGAAGGGCAGGCGGTCGAATTCGAAGTCAAGCAGGGTCCGAAGGGCTTGCAGGCTGAAAACGTCGTAGGTCTGTAGCACTCCGCCGAGCAACTTCGTTTCGCACAGGCATCAAGGGGCAGGGCCGGGCGCCTCAAGCGTCCGGCCTTCACCTTGCGAGCTTCGTCCGTCCCAGCCCAATGTTGTGAGTCTTGAGAGTTGTAAGTCCTTTTGTCCTTATACGGAGGAAGCGAACAGTGCAGATACTGTCCGAGGGCCAAACGATTCGTCACGAACAATACGGCATTGGCACTGTCACGGAATCAAACACGGAACGCACCACAATTGATTTCGATAACCACGGTCTGAAGAAGTTCGTCACCGCAATCTGGGTCGCGGAACTCGTGGGTGAACCGCCCGCCGATCGTCCCACGCGCCGCCGGGGCCGTCGCAAAACCGCCAAAAAGTGACCGCATAAGCCATTTTAACATCCCTTATCTGGCCAAAATCGACCGGATAAGGGATTCGTTTTTTCGGCCCTCGTTTTTCTCGATTTTGCAATTTTCGCCTGCAGATTCCGGCCCTTCGCTTCGCACGACCCTTCGAGAAAATCGCGGCCTAAGGATTCACCAGACTGGCGCGAATTGCGAACCGAACGAGTTCGCTGAAACTGCCGAAATTCATTTTGCGCATGATGTGGTTCCGATGGCTCTCGATGGTCCGCGTCGAGACGCTCAGCGCCGCCGCCACTTCTTTGTTGCTCTTTCCTTCGGCCAGCAGTTGAACGACCTGAACTTCACGCTCCGTGAGCGGTGCGCCTGGAACCGGGCCCGCTTCGGGTGCGGCTGTGGGGCCCTCAACGAAATTCTGTGTCATCGTCCGGGCAAGCGTGCTCGTGAAAAACGGCAAGTGCCGCCGCGCGTGGTCGACGGCGGCCAGCAGCTCCGTATCAGCATCCGACTTCAGCACGTAGCCGAGCGCCCCCGCCCGCAACACCTCGCGCGCCAGTTCCTCGGAAAAGTGCATCGAGAGAATCAGGATCTGCGTCGAAGGCGAGTCCTGCCTTATGGCGCGCGCCGCGTCGAGGCCGTTCATCTCCGGCAGCGTCAAATCCATGATCACGAGGTCCGGCTTGTTCTTCTTGACGAATTCGACGGCCTGAACACCTGTCGTGAGTTCGCCGCAGACATCGATTCCGGATCGCTCGTCGAACAATGCCCGTAGCCCGCGTCGCACCACCGGGTGATCGTCCACGATGACGACGCGATAGAGCCGGGTACCTGTCCTCTCCGTCTCCGGAGGATCGAACGGATTACGCCCCGGCACGCTTCGCTTTTCGTCCTTGTTGGTTTGCATCCTGGCTCTCGCTTTCGTCGGAATCCAGAATTGCTGCCTTCTCGCCCGGGGCAAGCGGTAGGGTTGCGCGCAACGTGGTGCCGCGCCCAGGAGCACTCTCGAGTTCGAAAGTGCCTCCAAGTTGTTGGACACGCTCGCGCATACCGGAGATACCAACCCCTAGGGGCGCGGCCTTCGTCAAGGCCTTGCTGTCGACTTGGAGCCCCCGGCCTTCATCGCGAACCTCGGCTCGAATTCTTCCACCCGAGCGCATGATCCGAATCCACGCTTTGCGGCTTCCCGAATAGCGATGGACGTTTGTCAAAGCTTCCTGCACTATGCGGAAGAGCGTCGTCTCGATCTCCTCGGACTGCCGGCCCACGTGATCGTCCACTTCCAAATTCACGTCGATGCCGCTGCGATCGGTGAATCCGGTTACGTACCAGCGCAACGCGGCAGCCAGCCCTGCTTCATCCAACAGCGGCGGATGCATCAGATACGAAACCGTGCGCACTTCGCGGACGGCGGCCTCCGTGAGTTCGACGGCCGACTTCCAAAGCTGTTCTGCCTTGTCTCCATCATCGGTCATCGCGCGCCTTAGCCGGCCGAGCGTCATCTTCAGCGCAGCCAGGCTCTGCCCCGCGGATTCATGCAGCACCCGCGCGGCCTCGCGGCGCTCCTGATCGCGCGTACGCATTACCTCCTGCGAGAGCCGGCGCAAATCCTGCACCACACGCCGCTGGTCGGTGATGTCCTGCACCACGCCGATCGATCCGATGGGCCGACCTTTGGGGCCGAGGATCGGAACACCGCGAACGAAGTGGACCCGCGTGCGGCCATTCGGCCGGTGGAAGCGCGCCATAAAAACGAACGGCTTGCCATTGCGCCAGCCCCGGTTGGCAAGGATGCGTGCTCGGCGACGGTCGCTCGGGTGCACTTGTTCCCAATACCATTCGCGCGTGAATTCGGTCGAGCAATCGAGTCCGTAGAGCCGTAGCAGCGATTTCGAAAGTGTCGTTTTTTCCTTCTTGAGATCGAACTCCCAGCTTCCCAGGTTTGCCATGTGCTCCGCTTGCGCAAGGAGGGCTTCGCTCAGGCGAATGCGTTCCTCTTCGCGCCTGCGTTCGGTGATGTCCTGCGACATTCCCCGAATGCAGATCACCCGCCCGGCTCGATCCTTGATGGCTACGGCCCGCGAATGGAAGATGCGCACCTCACCCTTCGAGGTCACGAAGCGCAGTTCGTTCTCGAGCGGCTTTCCGGTTGACTCGATTGCCTCGAGGTCGTGCACGGCTTCTTCGAGGTCGTCGGGGTGAATCACCTTGTGACGGTCGTCTCGGGGAACCGGCGCGTCGCTCGGGTCAAAACCAAGCATGCGACAGAAGTGCGCCGACCAGGTCAATGTCTTCGACGATACGTCGTATTCCCAGCTGCCGAGATTGGCGAGTTTCTCAGCCTGCGCGAGCAGCATCTCGTTCTTGCGCAGGCGATTTTCCTTTTCTTTCTTGTCTGAAATGTCTTGGGACAATCCGACGAAGCCAGTCAAACGACCTTCGGCATTGGTGAGTGGAACGGCGCGCGTGTAGAAGGTGCGAATGCGTCCGTCCGGCAGCATGAAGCGAGCTTCGTGCTCTTGATATTCGTCGGCCCCCGACGCCAGACCGGGAAGCTTCTCCATTTTTTCTCGATCGTCCGGATGAACCATTTCGAGAAGACGCGTTTTGTCGATCGGCGGGCCTTTCGGATCCAGCCCCAGCAACCGGTACAGCTGCTCGGACCAGGCGCCTTCGCCTGTTTCAACGTTCAGCTGCCAGGAGCCCATCTTTCCGATCTCCTCCGCCTTGCGGAGAAGGGCCTCACTCTTGCGCAGGATCTCGTGCTGCGCCTTTCGCACGGTGACGTCACGCGCATACACGCAGCAGATCGGCAGACGGGAAGAAGCGTGGGCGGCGGGCAAGACGCGCACCGCGTACCAGTGCAATCCGTCGGCGAGCCGCACTGAATATTCGACCTGGTCTTCGAAGCGAGTAATGCCGCCGCCCTCAAGCCACTCTACAAGCTGGGCATATGACTCCTCAGCAAGCACCTCTTTGATTCGCCGGCCGAGCAGACCGATTGTTTCCTGATCCGTCAGACTGCTATTTGAACTCCACGCCACTTCGATCTCTCCGCACGGATCGAGGACGAGCACAAATTCGTGGAGCATCTTGACAAGGTCTTCAAACCTGCAATGCGTGAAAGAGAAAGAGTGATTGGAGCCGTTTCCGTTGGCGGGCCTGCGCCTATCGGAAGTTGAATCGAGAGGGTGGCTCAAATTGTGCACTGAACGGTAGCGAGGCAAATGCGGGTCTGCTTCCTCCGGTCGTGCTGGATGTGAAGCCATACTTCTACGCGCCTCCGACTCCGTAACTGACCCCAGGTGTACCGTGCAGCGCCCAAGTCACCGCCCAAAGTTGGCAGGGCGAAACCTGCGTTGCGGGGAATTTACTCTCACGTTACTTGCGTGTCAAGCTTACGCATGCCAAAACAGTACAAATACTACGTACATCGGCCTTCCGGTCGCCGCAGGGTCAATTTGCGTATTGTACCGGGTTGAAACAGACTGCGGGGAAGCATCGCGTTCGCGCAGTGTTTTGGAAGGGGTGTTCCGACTAACGTTCAGCGTCCCGTTTTCCGATAAGCACTTTTGACGGGAAGCGGAGGGCGCGCCCACCGGGCTGGACTCGCGCGCAGCCAGATCTGCCCGCAGCTTGGAATGATTTCCCCAGGCAATCGCGGCGGGCGCTGGCTGCGTTTCTGGCCTGGCGAACACACGCTCGCGAAAGTCCCCGGGGCACATTCTCCGCAAACGATTCGCCGCTGCTCGCGCGGCCTGTCCGAAATTGTAAATTCCCGCTCAAACGAAAACGAGCGCGGGAGCAGACCATGGCTGCGACGACAATGCGAATTCTCTATGCCGGGACGCTCGTCCCGACGACGGTTGAAGTGCTGGCGCGGCTCGCCGCTCGCGGTATCGGGGCCTACCGGGCCGAGAAACTGTGCGAGGCGCGCGACTTGCTTGAGGCGTTCCGGCTGGACATCGTGCTGGCGACGGAATTACTCAGCGACGGGCGCGGCTACGCACTCGCCGACGCGATGAGGCAGCATTCGGGCACGCTGATCGTGGGCGTGGCGCTTTCGGAGAGCTCTCTCTGGTTGCCGGTGATCGAACGCGGCGTCACGGTTCTCGGAAAGCGCGCTCTCAGTCACGCGATGCTCGAGCCAGAACTCGACAGGCTGCTTGGCATCCGGCTACTCGAGGAAAGAAGTGCCCGCAAGGTCGCGGCACGGCTGAGCGACGGGCGGCCCGATTCCGACCGCACGATACAGCTGGTCACGCAACCGCTGCAGCGAATACGCGCTTGACTGACGCTCACACACGGAGGTGGTCCACGAAAGTACTGAGGGGAAGGCCTCAGATCGGCAAGCCGAGCGCATGCGCGCGCGATGCGAAGGATCGGCTGCCTACGGCGAACTCCACGCCGCAAAGGCAGCACGGGCCGCTGCGTGAGTACGTCGCGCTGCACGACCTGACCGCGTGCCTTCTCGAAGCGTATGATTGCGTGACGAGGCGAGCCCACGAAAAATACATCGAGCGGGGCGGCAGTCCTGGAAAAGAAATGGACGACTGGCTGGCCGCGCAGAAGGAACTCCTGCCGTCCCTGCCCACAAATGTAAAAGAGAGCGGGGACTTCGTCTACGCGCTGGCGAGCGTGCCGCACGCGACAGTGAGCGAAATCGCCGTCGGAGTGGAATCGCACTGGCTGGTGATTCTGGTTGGCTCGAATGCGATGGTTCACTCGGCGGCGCATTCGTTTTGCGTGCTGGAATTGCCGGCAAAGGTCGATCCCGAGAGATCCGTCGCAATCCTGACGGATGGGATGCTTGCGATTCGGATGAAGAAGTTGTGCACAAAAGCATGACGGAAGCAGAGCGGCTAGGCAGCGGGGGAGCGGCGGGAAATTGCGAGCCAAAGGACGATGCCGGCGATGATGGAGAGAAGGCTTGCGGCTTGGGCGTTAGTGAGACCGAAGAACGAGCGGGGGTTGATGCGAATGAACTCGACGAGGAAGCGCGCGACGCCGGTAAGCACAAGATAGGCGGCGAAAACCGAGCCGCGACTCTCGGGGCGTGTTCCCAAGAGGCGCGCACCGAGACGCCAGAGAATCCACGCGATCAAGCACGCGACGATGAGCTCATAGATCGGTGTGGGGTGGACGCGCTGTGTGGTCGGGACGAGTCCATTCGGAAAGCTCATGCCCCAGGGCAGAGAAGTGGGCTTGCCGTAATCGCCATCGCCGGATAGCAGGCAGCCAATACGGCCGACGCCGTAGCCCAGGGCGGCGGCTGGCGAGCCCGCGTCGAGCATTTCGAGCAACGGAATCTTTTTTGCGCGTGCAAGCCAGACAAAAGCAGCAAAGCCCGCGATCAATCCTCCAAACCACGCCAGTCCGTAGCGGCTCAGAAGCTCTCCCACGGGATCAGCGAGAAGCTGGCGTGGTGATTCGAGGACGTGGTAGAGCTTCGCTCCCACAATTCCCACAAGGCAGGGAATTGCGATGAACATTTCCGCCAGCGGCGAGTCTTTCGGCGCGAGGCCACGGCGGGCCATATCCGCGCGCAGGACGTAGTACGCGGCCACCATGGCTGCAGCGACCATCAGCCCGAACGTGGGAATCGCAACCGGCCCGATATGGATGAAGGGATACACGAAACCTAATCTTTTACTCTCACCGTTCGGCGCCGAACTGTCAACCGCGCTGTGCGATGAAGCTAGTGGCTTGAGATCGCCCTTGCCACAACCAGGCGACCGGTCGGGCGAGAATGTAGCCGCGCCGCAGAATTTCGCCGAGGACATGAGGTCCGGAAACTGAGTCTGGACACTAGGGGAGCCGGTCCACGGAGCGGAAAGTTGCTCTTGAAACCAGGGAGCAGAAGAGCGCATCGTATAGGCGGAGTTAGACAGTGGCCCTCGTCCCGGCTGCCCTGCTAACTGGGAGCGGAGGGTGCGAACATGATGCGGTCGACTTCACGCCCGTCTTGCCTGATTCAATTCTTTCTTGGAACTGTCGCTGCGGCGGCACTGGTGTGTGTGCCGCAAGCTGCGCTCGCGCAACACGGTGGCGGCGGGCACGGCGGGGGCGGCGGCGGACATTTCGGGGGTGGAGGCGGCGGGCACTTCGGTGGCGGAAGCCATGGCGGTTCGCACGAGTCTGCGCCGAGATCAGGGACGCGTTCGGGTGGTTCACCATCGGGCGCTCCGTTGCGTCCTGGCACGCCGCTGATCAATTTCGAGCATGGCAATCCGAACATCACTTCGCGCAGCGCATCGCCTTCGAGTTTCGAGCATCCCGGTGGGCCAGCTGCGGCATTTTCCGCGAGAATCGGTGAACCAGCACCGGTTTCGCAGCACGTGACAATCGGCTTTCCGCCGGCGGGCGGCGCGGAAGGATTTGTTGCGCCGGTTGGGCCGATTCATGGCGGCAACGGCGGCGTTTTGAGCTTTTCGGGGCAAGGCCACGAAATCTGGCAAAACAGGCCGGACGGCGGGACTGTGCACCAGGGCGGCTCAAGCTCTTTCCTTGAATCGAGGCCGATGGAATCGCAGCGGGTAGGTCCGTTTCCGCCGCGGCGGTTTCACGGGGGATTCTTTGGGCCGGGATATGGGTATGGTTACGGATTCGGGGGATTCTACCCCTGGGGTTTCGGGCTTGGATTGGGGTTTGGTCCAGGCTGCGATCCGCTGTGGAACTTCGGCTGCGACGCCTATGGCTATTCGGGATACGGTTACTACGGGCCGTACGCGCCAGGGCTCTACCTCAACTCTTACTCGGGCGACGATATAGCGGCTGCGCCGGACACGTCGCAGGATTATGGCGTGTATTCGGATCAGGGGACGGCGGCGGATAATTCATCCGACGCCAGTGCAAAGGGCACGACGGTGTTGTATCTGAATGACGGCACGAGTTTTGCTGTCACCGACTACTGGGTGGCCGACTACAAGCTGCACTACGTAACCGAGGGCGCGCGCGAGAATGTGATTGATCTCGGCCAGATCGACGTGCAGCGTACCGTCGATGAAAACGCGGCGCGAGGCGTGAATTTCACGCTGAGGCCCGCACCGGGTTCGGCGCAGAGGTGACTCCGCAGCGCCGCCAGCGACAACCCCCGCAGCCAGCCCGTCGCGGTATCCGAGGCAGTCGATTGCTGCGAAAATTGGGCGGTGGGCTGGGGAAAAACGCGAAGTTGCCTTGGACGAAATTCATATACACAAAAAAGCACTTGACAGATTTAGAGAATGCGCGTATAAATATTTTCATTATCCTCGAAGAGTGTGCGAAGGAACAGTAGAGCAGTAACGACCCCGATCCAAACTTCCCGGTAGTAAAACAAAAAGAAACCCACTTAGGGCATTCGTGTGTCTCGGCACAAGTTCGGCGAGGCGATCGCCGCCGCATGAGCTTCCGCCTGGCGCAACAGCCTTGCGTCCGCGGGTAGGGGCGGGCTAGGCCCGCCCCTACGAAGAATGAGGCGACGTTGGGGCAATCGGCAACACCGTGCGAGAGCCCAAGCTCGAGAGCTGCCCGGGCGCAAACCAGCGGCCGCCACTACGATTGCAAAACGAAAAACCCTCCGCATAAAACGGATTCGCAGAATTCTCGGGAGACTTTCATGCCGAACTACAACGCACAGGTACCGCCGTATTCGATTTTTCCGGGCGACGTGGCGCTCGCGTTCAACAGCGAGGCGCCCGCCGCGGGGCAGGCGAGCCAGCAGTTCGCGCTGCCTAGCTACGCGGGAATGCCCAACAACGGGCGCACAATTGTGTGGCAGACGATTTACGGCACGGCGCCATCGGCGATCAGCGTCATACTGCAGTCGGCGATGAACGACGTCGATGCGCAATACGCGACGATCGACACGTCGACGGCGACGGCAGGCGAATCGCGCACGGTGACGAATGTGCGCGCGAATTTCGTGCGCGTGAAGGTGTCGTCGATCAGCGGAGGCGCGGGGGTGGTGGTGCAGATTTTGGGGTAGCCGGGCTTTCAGGCGCAAAGCAAACCGTGTCGTGCCGCGGGATGGGGTAGCATAGCCTCAGGATGCTGAGAGGCTTTGCGGCGGTGGCGTTGGCGAATTTGGCGAGCGTGATGATGGCGGCGGGCGGAGCGTCAGCTGGCACGTTTCAAGCGGCGCAGGCACCGCAGAAGCTGCAGGCCTCGGAAACATCGCAGGCATCACGGGCAGCGAGTCAATCGTCGGGCCAGACTTCAGGTCAGACCTCAAGCGCGACGCAGGGTAGCCAATCGGCGACGACGTCGCATGGCTGGCACTTCGTGAGCGTTACATTCGACTACGACTTCGCGAAAACGCCGGCTTGCTCGGCGACGGTGAAGACGGCGTGCGTGGAAGAGTTCGTCGCATACGACATTTCGGATGGCGTGAAGCACCGGGCGAAGCTCTTCGATATTCCGCTACCCTCGAAACCTGTGGGCTTGGTGCACGGAATCACAGGGAAAAGCCCGACGAAACTTGACTTCGAATCGGGAAAGCACCTTATTTCGGTGAGCGCACGGGAGCCGGGCGGCAAAGAGTCCAAGCACCGCGCCTGCACTACGTGGATCGAGATTCCGTAGCACGATCTGGCCGGCTACAGATCCCCAATCACCTCTGGCGGACGATTTTGTGCGACGCGCACGGCGATGGCGCGCATTCGCTTGCTGCACGGGCAAGCCTGCGCAGCAAGCGGCTACGGCAAACCGTCGCACTCCGTATGACTTTGGCCGGGCGCTAACAGCGGGATCGGCACCGCTACATTGCATGGCACGCTGCATCAGCTTCGTTCAGTTGCGGCAACACACGGCAGCGTGGGCACGGTGCGTGCGCCGCGCACGCCCGGGCGACGTGTTCTGCACGGTCCATCGAGACGCGATTAACGGCGTCATGATGGGCATCCTCCATCACACCGAACCCTACCATGTCACCAAAGAACAAGTCGAAGAGGCGTGCCTCGAAGCGGGGGCGAGAACCATCGCGTTCGAAAACGCCATCGCGATGCTCAACGTCCCAACGGGGATTGCGATCCGCCCAGGTCGCCGAAGGCTGCGCAAAGCTCGAAAAGAGCAAAAGAGAGAAACGAGGCCCGGCACGGACGCCAGACACTCCGGAGGAGAAGAAGCCGCAGCGACGGCGGCGACTACGGAAACGTATGCAGATGGGCGAGGCGCTGCGTAGGGAGGGACTCGACGAGCACACGATCGCGGGCACATACGCTCAGGTGGTGGACAACCTGAAGGGCACGAAGAAGGCGGGCAGCAATGAGAAGTTGCTCGTCGAAATCTTGAAGGAATGCACGCGACAGATCGAGGCCGCGCAACCGGTGGGCGAAGGCTCAATTCAGGTGCAGCTGGTGCACAACGTCGAACGGCCGGCCCGGGCGAATCCGACGGAGTCGTCTGCCCTGCAACAGCCCAAATAGCGGCTTGTGCCCGGGCTCGCCGGCGCTCTTGGCGCGCGGTTGCAGCACCCTGAGCAAGCTCAGGCGGCAAGCGGCGGAGGCGAGCCACCGCATTCCACACGACAGCCTGCTGACACGCGACTCTATGGTGACGATCGCATCGGGCGTCGAACGGTGGGCAGCTGAAGGCGGGGCGCGCGTGGATCTTGGCTATGCGCCATTTCCGAAGCAGCAGCAGTTTCATGCATCACCGGCAAAGTACCGGCTGTTCGGCGGGGCGGCGGGTCCTGGCAAGACGAAAGCGCTCCTGATGGAGGCGATCCTGCAGGCGCACGAACATCCCGGCGCGAACACGCTGCTGCTGCGGCGGACGTTTCCGGAACTCGAGCAGTCGCTGCTGCTTTATTTCCGGCGCGAAGTGCCGCGCGAGCTGTATCGCAGCTTCCACGAAGCGAAACATGTGGTGACGTGGTGGAACGGTTCGACCACTCGGTTTGGCTACTGCCAGAGCGAAAGCGACGTCTACCAGTATCAGGGCGGGGAATTCCTTTTTATCGGCGTGGACGAGTTGACGATGTTCACACTGCGGCAGTGGCAATTTCTGACGAGCCGCAACCGGTGCCCGGTGCCGGGCGCTTTTCCATGCATGGCCGGCGCGACGAATCCGGGCAACATCGGGCACGCGTGGGTGAAGTCGCTGTGGATCGACAGGCAGGCAGCGCCGGGAATGGAACATCCCGAAGAGTACGATGCGACGGATTACGAATTTATTCCGGCGCGCGTGTGCGATAACCCGATCTACGCACAGGACGAGAACTATCTGAAGACGCTGCGGGCGCTGCCATCGCATTTGCGGCGGGCGTTTCTCGATGGCGATTGGGATGTTTTCGCCGGTCAGTATTTCGACCGATTCGATTTCTCGCGGCATGTGACGCGAGCGGAAGAGATCGATTGGAAGCCGTGGTGGCGACGGTGGATCTCGGTTGATTGGGGATTCGAGCATCCGGCGGCGGTGTACTGGCATGCGGCGATGCCAGGCATCGAAGCGGGCGAGGGAGAGACGAACCGGATCGTCACGTATCGCGAATACGTGACGCATCGAACGCCGCCACGGGAGCTGGCGCGGGAAATCATCGCGCGCGCTATTGGCACGAATACGAAACCACGGAGAGATCCTTCGGGCCCGCACAACGGCCCTCAGGATGACGGCGTGGGCGAAGGCGCCGAGCGAGAGAAGATCGAGGCGGTTTATCTTTCGCCGGATGCGTTTGCACGGCGGACGGATGAGGCGTCGATTGCGGAACAGATGGGCGATGTGTTCGCAGCGGCCGGGCTGCCGCGTCCCGTGCCGGCGGACGACGACCGCATAGGCGGATGGATGCTGATGTATCAGATGCTCGATGCGGGCGAGTGGCTCTTGACCGAGAATTGCATCGAGCTGATCCGTACGCTGCCAAATCTGGTTCGCGACCCAGCGCGGATCGAAGACATTGAGAAGATGGACGGCGACGATCCGGCGGATGCTGCGCGATACGGGTTGAAATCGAGATATGCCGTGCACCGCAGCGGCGAACGGCGGATGCCGCTTGCGGACCGACTGGCGGCGCGGGCGTTGTCGGCAGATCCTACGATCCGAGCGATCCAGGCGCGCAAGGCGCAGATGGAGGAGACCCGGGGCGGTCGGCCCGTGCCGTTTCTACACCGACGACGATAGCCGACGTGGCCACAGAGGCACTGAGACACCGAGCACATCGGATCACACCACCCCCAAGACCTGGCCGCGCGGTGCGCCGGTATCTCCGTGACCCACAGAAAAGTTATGACCATTCGCGAAATGTGGCGGCGAATTACGCCGACGCGCTACAGGCGCGCGCTGGAAGACGAAGTCATACGACTGCGCGCGGAGAATCGCGCGCTGCTGAATTCGATTCTCGGAATTGCGGGCGTCCCGCCGATTCCGGCAGATATTCCAACAAGCCGCGCCGAACCTCCACGCATCACCCACCCCGCACCCCGGCCCGGCCTCGGAGCTTCCCCTTCGGGGCCGGGTACCTCATCGCGCGGGCGGCTGGGGCGATTGGCGGATGGTGGGGCTCGTGTGACAGCGCCGCTGCGGCGACGATCCTGGCAGCAGATTAATCGGATGTTGGAGTTTGAATCAGCGAAGAAGGCAGTGGCTAATAACGAGTGAGGAGAAAGGCTGTGACTCGTGACTCGTGAAAAACCGCTGCCGACGATTATGGCGCTTGCGACTCTCGCGTCGCGCCAGAGGCAAGCGGTCTGTTCAACTGAGGGGCGCAGGAGAAACGCAGGGCAAGTGTTTCGCGGGAGGAGAGGATATGCCATTCATTCGAGGGCGGTACCACATCAATCCGACGATGGGCGAGGCGCTGGAGGCGGCGCGCGAGGCGGAAGCGGCCTTGCTCGCACTCGAGCAGCAGGCTCGGGCGCAGCGCGGAAGCGACAGCGACCCGGATTCCGACGGAGACGGCGAATCTGATGACGGCAGCGAGTCGACGGCAGCCGCTGGGCCGAGCGCCGGGCCCGTGCATCGGGTCGAGATCGAGGCGGCGGCAGTGGTGCCGTCGCACTCGGGGCGCGCTGCGCGAGGGTTTGTGGCACGGGTGCATCGCTCGGGGACACCGGAGAATGGAAGCTCGAACGCGACTCGCGGCGTGACGCCGCCGGAGACGCATGTGTTCTCCGATCACCGCGACCTGGTGAATTTTCTCGGCGACGCGTTGGCTAAGGAGTGAGCGCGGGAGACAAACGGTCGCCCAGGAAAAGGGAACAAGCCAAATACACCCTGCTGCAGAGGCAGCATTACCGGGGGACGGTGTCTGCTGTCTGCGCTCCACACGGGGCACGGCGTGTCCTACAATGGCGGCGAGGGGATGCGCTTGGGAGGCTGGCAAATTCCGCATCGGCCGCCGGGCTCGCCGCGTAGAGGGCGGCGACGTCGGGTGATCAACGCGGGCGGACGGAGCCCGTGGCCGCGGTATTCGGCGTGGGTGGTCGTCATCGTAGCGCTGGCGCTGATCGGGCGGCTCGCGTGGCAAGGATGGCGGTACTTCTCGCATCGCGAGCAGCCTGCGGCGGTGGCGCAAGTGACTGCGCCGACGCCAGGCAGCAAAGGAGGCGCTTTCGCGCCGTGGGAGCGCGACATGCTGACCTCGATCGACGAGGGGATCCAAGACGCAGAGGCGGGGAGAATGGCGGCCGCGGAAATCGATGTGGACAGGGCGGCGTCGATGGCGACGGCAATGCGTCTGGAATCGCGCGCCACGCAAGCAGATTTTTTTGGGGCGTCGCTTGGGGAGCTCGACCGCGTTCTCGCGGCTGGTTCCAGCGACGCGGACATGATGGACCACGTGACGCAGGCACGGATCGCGCTGGCGGAACTGCGGTCATCACAGAACGGCGGCACGGCAGAAACGCAGGCGGCGAGCGACGAGGTCGCACCGATTGCAACGAACGCGACCGGCACAAAGGGGGATGTGAATAAAGTTTCGATAGACGCGCCGCGTGAACTGGCGGCCGATAGCGTGCTTGACCCTGCGACGCTCGGCCGTAAGTATCTCGATGCGACGTTCATGCCGGCTACCTCCGAAATATTGCTGCCACCGGCGACGCGGGCATTCGCCGATAACGTGCGTGTCGAGAATGTGACGATTGCAGGCGCCGCCCAGACGCTCGACGGAATCCGCTGGCGCGATGTGACGTTTGTCGGCACGCATCTGCGCTACGAGAGCGGGGAACTCGATCTACAAAACGTGCATTTCGTGAATTGCCGATTTGGGTTTCCTTCGAACGATGACGGGGCACGGCTCGCGAATGCAATTGCGCTGGGGCAAACGTCCATCACCATCGATCAGCCTGAGGTGCAGCCGACACAGCCGTGATTGGCCGCGCTGGGAACGGCGAGGCCCTTCGGCAGGCTGAGGACAAGCAAGCCTCGCCTGAAAAGGACGGCGGCGAACCGCCGCACTCCACTCAGTGCCGCCTGCCGGCGCGGATGGCGAGGATGATCACGAGTGCGCCTCCTGCCAAGGCAAATGGTGAAAATAAAGCGGCAGCCGGGAAATAGGGACTGAACTGTGAGCCTTCGAAGATCGTCGCCACGCCTGTAACAATCATCATCGCGCCCAGCAAGATTACGGCGAATTGCTGAAAGCGCGAGAGTCGCCTCGGTTGCTGTTGTTGTTCTTCTTCCGGCTCATCCATCAGGTCGTCAAGATAGCAGAACGCGGACGCCACAAGCGAGAGACGAATGTCCACACAGACACGAATTCCGAATGCGAATCCGGCGATTGTGCCGGTGGAAGGGCCGGCACCAGCCGGCACAGCAAAGAGAGATCCTTCAGCCGACGAAAATCAACTGCGCCGGCTTCAGGATGACGGCGTCAGCGGCGGTCCTGCTGAGGCGAGCGCGGGTCCGTACGGAGCGAATAACGAGCAACTGACGGAGCGGATGCAGGAAGCGCTGCGGAGGCTGGTCTTCCAATTTTCGACGGAATCGGAGCTTTCGCGGCGCCAGGAAATCCGGCGGATCAAGCAGGCACACCAATTCTGGCGCGGGCTTCAATATTTGTGGTGGGACGAGCGCGACCAGAACTGGCACCTGCCGTTCGAGCAGAAGATCCTGGACAACAGTTCGATCGAAGATCTGCCGCGGTATGAATTCGTGACGAATATTTACCAGGCGTTCGGGCTTTCGATCATTTCGGTGCTTTCGCAGGATGTGCCGCGCGTGCGCTTTTTCCCTTCGTCGGCGCAGGCGGAAGAGGATGTTGCTGCAGCGAAGGCTGCGACCGAAGTGGCGGCGCTCGTCGAGCGGAACAATCGCATCGGGAATCTGATCGTGGATGAGGCGTTTCACCTGTGGACCGGGGGGAAAGTCGGGGCATACGTGCGGTTTGTGGTGGACGGGCAGCGATTTGGATTTCACCCCGAGACGGAAATCGGGATGCGGGAAGTGAAGATTGGCAACGACGTGTACGTGTGCCCGGAATGCGGAACAGAAACCGAAGCAGGAGAGAAGGCAAGCGACAGAGTGTCCGGTCACCCCGGTCGCGGCGAAAAACAACAGCAGATCCCTCGCTTCGCTCGGGATGACAGTGCGGGGCCTGACAGAGGCAGTAAGCGCGATAGCATGAACGGCAGCGACGGGCGGAATTCGTGCACACGATGCGGGGCGGTGCTGACGGAGGAGGATTTTGTCGCGGCGGAGACCGTTACGGTTCCGGCAGCGCAGACGCGATTGCGTGTGGCCAATGGCGAAGAGGTGGTGACGATTACGGGCGGACTTGAGCTGAAGACTCCGCCTTGGGCGAACGATATGCACGAGTATCCGTACCTCCAATGGAACATGGAGGTGCACCAGGCGCGGCTGCGCGCCGCATATCCGCACGCCGCGGACAAAATCGGGCCGCCGGTAGCGACAAGCATGCAGGAGTACGAGCGTTTGGCCCGGCTCGCGCAATCGCAGGGCGGTCCACTGACCGAGGGCGGTGACTTCAACATCAATCTGATTACGTTTCAACGGACGTGGCTGCGGCCGTGGGCGTTTTTCGCGCTCGACGACAAATCGCTGCGCGAAGAGCTGCTCCAACTTTTCCCGGACGGCGCGTATGTGGCGTTCGCCGGCGACGCCTATTGTGAATCGCGCAACGAAAATATGGATGACCACTGGCGGGTGCTGCACGCGCTGCCGGGCGATGGATCGAGCGGGCGGCCAGCGCTCGGGGACGTCCTAATCAGCGTCCAGGAACGATTCAATACTCTGTCGAATTTGCAGATCGAGACGTATGAATACGGGATTCCGCCGATCTACGCGGATAGCGAAGTGCTTGATTTCGATTCGCTGCAGAGCCAGACGGCTGAGCCCGGCGCGCACTATCCGGCGCGCGCGAAACCGGGTCAATCACTGGCCGCGGGATTTTTCCAGCCTGAGCCGGCGCAAGTACCTCCCGACCTGGCGGAGCACGCCGCAAACCTGATGGGACCCATCGCGCAGTTTTTGACAGGCGCGTTTCCGGCGCTTTTCAGCGGCGCCATGGCGAACAACGACACCGCGGCGGGCTACTCGATGGCGCGCGACCAGACGATGGGGCGCATCGGGCTCGTTTGGCGGCGAATGAAGTTTTTCCACGCAGACGTGATGCTGCTGGCGGTCGATTGCTTCCGGCAGAACCGGCCGAACGATGTGGAAGTAACGCTGCTTGGAGCGGGCGCGGCGTTCGAGTCGAAATGGATCCGCCTCGCGGATCTGAAGGGAAACCTCTTCAGCTATCAGGAAACGGACGAGCAGTATCCGACGCTGTGGTCGCAGCAGCGCGCGGTGATGATGCAACTACTCGCGAATCCCGATCCGCAGATTCAGGCCGTGCTCGCGCATCCGGAAAACATGGCGCTGATCAAGCGATTGATCGGGCTCGAGGAGTTCGTGATCCCAGACGAGGAATCACGCACGAAGCAGTACCGAGAAATCGCACAGATGATGGGCGAAATGCCGGTGGTACACCGAGACGAGGCGACCGGTGTGGAATTACTGCTGCCGAGCGTCGTGCCGGACGAATTCGCGGACAATCACGCGGTCGAGCTTGAGATCTGCATGCGATGGTTTTCGTCGGACGCGGGGCAGGTGGCCAAAATCGAGGCGCCGGCGGGATATGCAAACGTCCGCGCGCACGCGATGTTTCACCGGGAGTATATGCTCAAGCAGCAGCGCGAAGCGCAACAGCAAGCAGCGCCGCCGGCACCAAGCGCTGTGAGATAGGACAGGGCGATTACCCAGACGTGGAGCGGGAGGTACCCCCGACCGCGATCGTGGATGCTTTTAGAGATTGCGGTCGACGCCGCCGGAGACACGCGTGCCGTAATAGCTCTTCGTGGTCGGCGGCGGCGCCACGAGTCGGACGACGTGGGCGAGCCGGTCCGGCTGGAACGGCTTCGCCATGCACACCACCGCGCCCATCTGATGGCTCGCGGAATAATCGGCGGGCTGAGCTGCGCGCGTGAGCAGAATCACGGGGACGCGCTGGAGGCGTTCGCTACGCTTGACGATAGCGCAGAGATCGTGGCCGGAGATCTCCTCGCATTCAACCTCGGCAATGAAAACGTCCGGGACATTCACACGAAGAAAATCGAGCGCTTCTTTCGCAGTCTTAACGATGACCACGTTGTAGCCATCCTGGCCGAGAACGGTGCGCATCATGTCCGAAACGCGGACATCGGGTTCAACCGCGAGAACGACAGGTTGGCGCTGTTCCTTGACGGGTTCGGCGGCCGCGGGCACTCGGTTGTGGGCGGTATAGCCGCGCTTCCTTTCGCCGCCGGCTTCAACCTTGGCAGTAACAAAGTGGACGGCCACGGCGAACTTGCCGTCCTGCGGCGCAACGCGCACGATTTCGGCCGGCTGCGACTGGTTGAGGGCACCGGGGCCCGTTGAATACGGGAAAGTGACGTCGAGCATCTGGCCCTGGGCGTAGCCCGGGCGCGAGGCGACAAAGAGAAGGCCGTCGCGCGAGACATCCATTGTAGTGCAGACCTCTTCGAGGCCTGCCGGTGAATTCGTTAGCTGGATGCGAAGCTGAGCGCTAATTCTGGCGCGGCGCCGCCGGCGGCGCTCGATACCATTGACGCCTGAATTGGCCGATCCTGCGGATTTTGCGTTTGCGGAAACGACGGTCGTCAAACTCATTCACCACCTCAGGGCATTCACGGGGAGAGACGCCAGAGCTTCTACCCGGGCGCTGGGAGGGTTCCCCGCTGCAGGCAGATTCGCAAAATGCAACGGCGGTGGGAATAGTACCTTGGTGCCAATCTGGATGCTGGTGGTTTGCGCATAAACATGCGATTTAACGGAGGCTTCTACCATGGCAGCTACGCAAACATCCGGGCAGGCCGCTTCACAGACGAGCTCAGCCACGAAACATACGGGCGAATCTCGCGCAAATCCGGCTCGGCGGGCGGCGACGGACGATGAAATTTTGGGGATTGGCCAAGCAAACGAGGACGCGGGTGCAAGTTCGAGCGCGGGGTTGAAAACCGCCCCTGCGGGACGAGAAAGCGAGAGCGAGCGGGACTCGACCGCAGAACAGAGGACGCGAGAGGAGACCGCTGAACCGGAGAACCTGCGCACCGCTCTTGACTCGAATCCGGAATTGCGCCAAGCGTGGCGGGATGCGCAGGCGTACCGCGAAACGTTTGCGACGCCGGAGGAGGCGCGCGCGGCGACGGCGGCGCTCGCCGACCTCGATCATATGGATTCGCTGTTCTTTTCCCAACGCCCTGAGGACCACGTCGCGCTGGCGCGTGCCGTTGCGAGCCTCGACCCGGCGGCTTTTGCTTCGCTCACAAAAGCGATGAACGGATTAGCCACAGCGACACAGGGGCACGGAGAGAACCCGACCGGGACAAAGGGAACGGAGCAGGGAAGGGCTAACAACGAGAATGCGAATGCCGTCGCGTCGGCGCCCAGCACGGGCGACGGACTTGGGAGAAATGGTGCGACCGCCGCACAGGAGGAATTCTTCCACGCGACGAACGCGGCTGCCGTGCAGAGCGTGCTCGACGCGATTGAATCGCAGGTGGAGCGGCTACTGCCGGAGAGCGCGTCGAAAAGCGCGCGGAATCGCGTGGTCGGCGAAATCTATCGCGAGTTGGACAATACGCTGCGATCGAACCGACAGCTTGCGCAACAGATGCGAGAGGCGTTTCGCTCGGGCGCGCTTGACGCCGACCACCAGCGTGCGATCGTTTCGCTGATTTCGGGACGCGCGCGCCAGGCGCTGCCGGGCGTGGCGAAACGCGTGCTCAACGAGTGGACATCGACTGTTGTGGCGGCGAATCAGGATCGGCGGGCGCGGCAACGCGCAGCGGAGCGGCGCGTCGATATCGCGGGATCGAACGGGGCTGGGAACGATGGCCGGCGGCCGACGACGCCGGGCGACATCGACTACGCACGCATGTCCGACGCAGACATTTTGAACCTGTGAGGGTCGTGATGGGCAACAGCCTCTGAGAATAGAAGGCTGGGTAAGCACCTTCTCCACGCCCACTGTGATGTTTGCACATCGTTTTTCACGTCCGAGGAGGACATCCACGCATGACAAATCATTCGACGACTTCACGCTTCCTTAGTGTCGTCATTCCAAGGGGGACCCCAGTCCAATGGCACAAATGCAGAACGCCCAATCGGTTGCGCTGCAACTGGAAAAAGTGCGGGACAAACTTCCGCTGCTGTATGAGCGGGACGACATCCTGCTGACCATGATCCAGCAGCGCGGCGACGTGGAACGCGTCAGCTCGCGCAATATGCGGCTTCCGCTGCAAATCCGTCCTGGAGGCAAGGCCGGCCTCGCGAACATGGACGGCGGAGACCTCGGCCGCGGTTCGGGGACGATCTACGACGTGGCGCAGGTGACTCCGGTATTCTTCCGGCACGCGGTCGAAATCACGAAACTGGTGGAATACGCATCGAATGCGCCGGAAAAGGCCATCGAGAACGCGGCCAAGCGCGAAGTGAAGAACGCAATGGTGCAATTCCGCTCGTTCCTCGACAAAGTGATGCAGACGAACGGCAACGGCGTGCTCGGAACGATCGGCTCGATCACCACGAGCGGGCTGCCATCGGGCGTCGCCGCCCAATTCACGATGGCGAAGCCGCCCGGCGCGCAACTCTTCTACTATAACCAGACGGTACAGGTGTACGACCCGACGCTGACGACCAACCGGGGCTCGGCGAACGTCCTGCTCGTCGATCCGTTCAATTCACTGATTCAGGTGGATGCGCTGCCGAGCGGCACAAGCGCCAATGATCTGGTGGTGCACGATGGCCTTACCGGTGCGCAGCCCGTTTCACTTTTCGGCGTCCTCTACCATCAGACGAACGCGACGACAGGCACGTGGCTGAACTTGAATCGCGCCACGTATCCGGTGGAACTGGCGACGCCGCGCGTGAACGGCAACAACTCGGCGATCACGCCCGGCGCTGTGCGGCTCGCGATCAACAAGGTGCGGAAGTCTCTCGGCACGAACCAGGTGAGCAAGCTGATCGCTTACACTTCGCTCGAGCAGGAGCACCAGTGGGAGCAGCTCGGCGTCACGATCTCGCAAATCATCAAGGAGGGAGCGGGCGGGCGGGCGAGTGATCTCGACCTGCTCTTCACGGGCGAGAAGTCGATGGCGGGAGTCCCGATCAAGTCGAGCATCAATGCGAATCAGTCGCGCATTGATTTCCTGGACTTGTCGCACTGGGGACGCGCTGTGATGCAGGACATCGATTTCTACGATGTCGGCGGGCAAACGGTGTTTCCCATCTACGGTGCAAGCGGAGGTCTCGCTTCGGCGTATATCTTCTACTTCGTCACAGGGTTCCAAGTGTGGAATGAGTCGCCGCGCTCCGGCGCCTACATCGACAACCTGGCGATTCCGACGGGGTATTAGTCCTTGGGTCGTAGCGGTTGCCTTTAGGCGGGTTGCCTTCTGCTCCTGCGCTGCAATTCTGCCGGCCTAAAGGCCGCCGCTGCGAAACCCTTTAAGGTTAATCTCACCCGGCCTCGTGGAGCCATCTTACTTCGGCGAGCCGAGGAGGAATTCCCAGTCAACCGCATAGGCTGGATTGCCGTTGGCATCAACTGGCGTGAGACGCGGTGAATCCATGCTGCCGTGATACAGGTCTGCCCGGGGATTCATGCCAGAACCCGGCCGCGGATCGAGCGTCATCACGCGGACGTGCGACGGCGGGATCTTCAGCACCGCGTACGCCGCTTTCATCGCGGCGGCCCGCGACTCTTTCTGGTGATACGCCGCATACCAGCGATCAAGAGGCGTGGCGCTGGGTGCCGTGATCCATGGCGCCCATTCTGTCGTGGCTTCCACGCGGTCCCACGCGCCCGAAAGAATGATCACCCGGGCGACCTTGTATTTCTTCGCGATGAACGGGCCCATCCCTCCGCCCTGCGAGTGCCCGGCAACAACAATGCGCGACCATTTCGGCTGACCCTTAGAGAGGTAGCGGCTCCAGCCTTCGTCGTGGTGGTGCGCGTCGAGATATTCCAGGAGCTTTGTCAGTCGTGTGACGATCGACTCGGCGGGTAGATCATCGATGTCTTTCGTAACGTCGTCGCCGAAAACGCGCTTCTGACGAAACTCGTCCGAGCAGGCAGGGTCGGGATTCTTTCCGCAGGTCTGCGGCACGGAGGTCGCATTGTCGTACTCCAGGCCGATCACACGGTAGCCTACATTCGCGGCCACCTCCATGAAGGGCCAGCTATTCGCAGGCGTACCTCCGGTGGGAGGGAAGAAGACGAGGAGATTGGCGTCCTTCGCGACACCATTCTTGAAAAGCACCAGATTATTGGCGACGAAGCGCTTCACTCGCGGGTCCGCATCGGTCGGAGAAATCGCATAGACGACGCCGTCGGCCAGTTGCGGCACAGCGTCGGCGGGCGCCTGAGCCGCTCGTGGCGCGCGTCGGGTTGCCTCGCCGCCTCGCGCTGCAGCGATCGCACCGATTGCGGCAACGACTAGCGCCCCCACATAAAGCGGGATTCGGCGCGACGGGTTCGACAAGTTCCGATTCCTGGTTGTTGGTTGCCTCATGGCGGCAAGAGTCTACTCCGGGCAGAACTGGAGGGGAAACGGATAATCTCTCGAGGTTGACGCGCGTGGGCGGACAGGGCTACTATCGGCGATGAACAGGGAAGTCGACGGCAGAATTGGCATCGGGGGGTTACGATGAAAACGTCGCTTGCGGTGGTGGCCCTGATGTTGGCAGCGATTTTAAGCGCTCCTGCAGTCCGCGCACAGGATGACTCCGCTGTCGCCAATCCTGCGGCTGATCCGACTCTTGTCGCCGAAGCAGCTGCTCCCGTGCAGACGATCGCGCCCGCCGACGTGCTGAAGATGATGCAGGACAAGACCGCTAAGTTTGCACTTGTCGATACGCAACCGGTTGACGGCTACGCAGCGGGACACATTCCCGGCGCTATCAGCTATCCCTGGACGATGCAGATCAAGAGTTTCCCGATCCCGCTGCCGCGCGACCGCGTTCTGGTTTTCTACGGATCCTGCCCCAACGACACGAGCGACACGGTGAAGAAACTTGCGGAGTTCGGCTACTTCAACGTCAAGATTATGGATGGCGGCTGGTATAAGTGGCTCCAGCTGAAGTACCCCGCCGCCGGCACCGACAACGCCTCATCCGACCTCTCGCAGCTCACCGGCCCGCAGGGCAAGAGCAATAAGGCAATTTCCCGCTAGACTAGGAAGAGGCGGCTACTTCTGGCCGCCTCTCAGCACGCCTGAAAGAACCAGCGAGAGCACGTGGAATCAGTGCTCGATTTCGATCTTGGCGTAGGTGAGGCGAACCTGCTCCATGGGCGCGTCTGTGCCTCCGTTTGTGCCACCACCGCGGACAGAGATGACCGTTGCATCGGTTAGTTTATATCGCGCTACGGGCCGATCGCTTTCCGTGAGTACGACATCGACCTCGGGAAATCGCTGATGGCTGGTCATCGCGACAAGCAATTCGAGCGAGGATCGGTCGCGATCCTTGACGAGAACAATCGGGCGATGGACGGATTTGGACTCGCTTGCCGTTGAAGCGTCCTTCGATTCCTGCGCGATGGCTGCTATTTCGGAAGCGGACGGCATGATTGCTTCGCGCAACGGGATCCAGCCGTAGTGGGCAGGGTCGGTAGATTCGCCCGCCATCTGGCGCCCGCTCGAACTGACCATACGCATGTAGCCCGCGTCTTGCGCATGAGCCGCGCCGCCGAGCGATAAACAAGCAGCCACGAGCGCGGTCGAGGCCATGGTGCGCAGCGCCACAAGAACTGATCCGCCGGGCCAGCTTAACGGGCTACTTCGACGCCAAAGTTGATATCTCGAGCGAATGTGCATTTCGATCCTGCTCCAAATGAATCCTTTTAATTGTCCTACGGATTCCAGGCCGGACAACTTTCCCGTGATTCGAGTGACGCGAGAAACGCACGAGACGCCGGTCTCGGCCCAACAGCGCCTAGGACTTGCAGGCGGCACAAACTGTTACGGCGAGGCGAATTTTCGGGTAGTGTGGGGCGGCTCGCGGCTCACATGGATCGGCGGCCGCTGGATCGATCGGGATGCGAACGGTAATATCGTCCGCGAGACGGTCGAACTGCGGCGCGTGCCGAAGTACATTCCGCACGATCGCTGGCATATCGAGCGCTGGATGCCGCCCGGGTTCTTCGGTTCGCCAGAAACGTGGTACGCGCAAACGGTGGAAGTCGAAGACGGAATTCGCATACCCGCGCTCGGCCCGTATCCATCCCGCGGAGAATACGAGCACTGCTATACGCTCGAGCACCCAAACGGGCAATTCATGCCACTCGATGTGGCGGCGTGCGACTGGATCGCGCGAGCGATCGACTGGTCGCGTCGTCAGCCGCAGCAGGCGACACGACAGGCGCTCGCCGTACGAGAATCAAGGCGTGAACACGATTTCGATTGCGCCGTCGACGCAGTTCTTAAGGAAACATAGCTCGAGCCGCAGGGCCGAGGCGCCTCCATTGGAAAGGACACTTCCTTGCACACTGAAATGGCACCGACAGCAAATCTCGCGGGCAGTGACGTTCCACGGCCACTCTCGCATTTTGGCGGCGGACGACGCGACATCTTAATCGAGACGCAACCGAAAGGCGACACGGCCGCGACCGTGGCGATTGCGTCCATCTCTGACCAGGACTGGTACATCTCGCGCACGCACGGCGTGTATCACATTCCCGCGCGCGCGAAAGGCGAGGCTTACGCGCTGCTGCTGATTACGGCGCGCGGTGACGTGATCGATCTGGGAGACAATCGCCGCTTTCCTTTCACGATCACCGCGCGCGAAATAGCCGACAATTTGTTGCAGGATTTGAAAGATCACGGCATTTTCGTTTGCGCGGGTCCGCGGCCAACGAGCGAAGAACTCGCCGCCGCGACGGAGCGGCGCGACACGCACTACCACCGCCTCATCGGCGAGGGCGACACATTGTGGGCGCGTGGCCATTCGTTCAGAGAGATTTCGGACTTGCACCGGCGCGCCGCGATGACGCTAGGCGTCGAACGGGAGTGGGCATATGTTCCGGTGCGCATGAGCGAATGCCCGGCGTGCGGAGAAAAAGTGAAGACGGGCGTCGCCGTCTGCAAGCATTGTCACGCGATTCTCGATGCGGAAAAAGCCGCCCAGCACGGTTTGGGCGGGCGTGCCTCGAATGCGGCGTCACGTGGAGGCAGCGAACCCTCCGCGGCCGCGCCAAACCCATCCGCAAAGATCGGTGATGGCGGCAAACCATCAGGGCCGAGGCTCTGACCTACATTTGTCGCCCACGGGCGGGAGGAGAACTACAATCGTCCGCGATAGCAGTCAACACGGAGTGGAAGGGAAGGAACGATGCTTATGACGCCTCAGTTGCCATCAACCGCGATGCAACTCAAGAATTGCTTCTGCGAAGTCGTCGTGCCAAGCAGCCCTGCCGGACGTCGGGAGCCGCCGACTACGATCCAACGAGGGACTCGCCGGCAGCTTTCGCGGATCGCTCTGGCGATGGCAGGCGCAGCCATTTTCGCGGCGCTGGCACCTTGCGTACGGGCGCAGGGATCACGCAAGGATGATATCGTCTTCGGTCCCAGCGGGCATCCGGTGGCTGGGGCCACCGTGCGTGTTTGCCAAGCGACTGCGACGGGCACACCGTGCATGCCGCTCGCAACGGTGTACACCGACGCGACGCTGACCACAACGTCGGCGAACCCGTTCCAAACTGACGGTATCGGAAACTACCATTTCTACGCGCCAGCCGGCCGGTATCTCTTGCAAATCTCGAGCCCGCAGATCAACGGCACGCTGACCTATCCGGATATGATTTTGCCTACGGACGTTTCGTCATCCGGCGCTGGAAACGACATCTCGGCATTCGGATTGACTTTGGGTGGTGACCTCTCGGTTGCGGGGAACGCCACTGTGAACGGCACGCTGACCACCACGAATTTTAATCCGGGGGCGTTCACTCCCTCGACGCTGCAGGTGAGCGGGAACAGCTGTTTTGGAGGCCCGCGACCTTACATCGATGTGACCTGTCCGGCCTACGGCGCACGCGGTGACGGCGGCGCGATTATCACTACGGGTAGCATCACTTCTGCTAGCAATCAACTGACTATGCCCTCGGGCGCCGCGTGGAACGTGGATAACGGACTGGTGATCGCCGGGGCCGATGCGACGGGCAATCAGCTCGCGGCACAGATCACAGCCATCAATGGAAACACCTTGACGCTCAACGTGAATGCTGGCACGACGGTTACAAACGCGGCAATCCGAGACGACGATACCTACGCAATTACAAACGCGATAAACGCATCGTGCAGCTCCACGGTGGGCGGGATCGGCTCGAAGCCGCCCGTGTACTTCCCGCCGGGAACCTATGACGTTGCGCAGACTCAGGGATCGTCGACAACGCCGGTGCTGCCGTCGTGCTTTGGCCAGCAGCTGGTCGGGCCTTCGTCTGGCGTCGCCGTAATCATAGCGCAGGATACGGGAACAAACCCGAGTCCGGCGCCGCTTCTCTCGGTAGGCAATAGCAGCGGGTACAGCGACCTGACTTTTAGCGGATATAACGAGGCCCTCCTTTTCAGCAGCGTCGCCAAGGTCAGTTTGAGCGGGGTGACGGCGCTGACAACCTTTGCCACGGGACAGACGGACGACGCTGTGGTGATCATGAAGGGAACTTTCGAGGTCAACTGGATCGGCGGGTACATATCGAGCAACCAGCTGGGTGTTCCGAACTTTCTTCTCACGGACAACGGAGCGGGGCAACCCACGTACCTGGTTGACTTCGAGAACCTAAGCCTCGGACCAGGCACAGACGTAATCCAAGAACGCGGGACCTGCGTTTCGCTGGCAGCAAGCTATATATTCAAGAACATTGTTCGCGAAGGGGCCGACACGGATTTCCTGACGTTCAATCAGTCCAGTTCAAACGGGTGCGAGTACAACGGCATCATCATGGACCAGATCATCGATGCGGACAATTCGCTCACGACTCCCGCGCTGATCAACTTCGACCAGCCGAACGGACGGCTAATTGGCGCGACGATCCGCTATGCGCTCTCGCCCAGCGGGATCGCGATTCGGAATACGGCCTCTTCTTCTCCGCCCACGAGCATCGACATCACGGGCGGGTACGACCTGGCGAATTCGGTGGTGGACGCCTCGGGAAATCCGGTCGGCAGCGGCGTAGTGGTAGACGAAATCAATGCAGGCAAGGACCACATCGGATCCAACACCCAGCTGGCAATCGCCGCGCCGTTCGCTACGGGCATATCGTCCATCGAGGACCGCTGGTTCAAGAGCGGCTCGGCCGGATACTCGACGCTCGGGATCGACGCGTACCTAGGCGAGCTATTTGGCGACGGCACGACCGCGGGATACAGCGGGCAACTGTCCCAAACGACGCCGGAGACGCTGGACATCGGGTTCGCAAAGCTGCTGCCGCCCGCGTCGTTTGCGGGAACACCCACGACCGGCGGAACGCTCGGGGCAAACACCTATTATGCCGAGGTGTTCTCGACCACATCCGCGTCGAGCTGCAACGTGGTGACGGCCTCGACCTTCGCCTACTCCGGCGCCATCGCGGTGAGCGGGTCCAACAACGCGATCAACTTCACCTGGACGGCGCCAGCGCCTTCGGTGCTGCAGCCGGCGGGCTACTGCCTGAACGTGCGGACCGACCAACTCACGCCAGGCAATTACGTGGTCGACGCGCTCTACATCTCCGGAGGGAGCACGACGAGCTTCCTGTACACCGGGCAAGCGCAACCCTCGGCGGCGGCCGTTTCTCCGACCGGCTCGTTCCAGGCGCAGCACCGGTTCACGTCGAACTCGCTCGGCGTCAACACGACGAACCCACAATACAATCTCGATGTAAATGGCGGCGCTGCGGTGAATTCGCTCAACCAGGTGCAGAAGGCCGAACGATTCTCAGGCTCCGACGCCGCGGCGAAAATCAACGCGTGCCTCACCGCGGCAAGTACAACGAGCTCCCTTTGCGATGGGCGTGGCCTGACGGGGAGCCTTATGGGCGCATCGCACATCCAAATTCCGGCAGGAACAGTGTTGCTTTGGGGCTCTGGTCAGCTCGCCATCAACGACACAACAAATCACGATGCGGTCGAATTGATGGGGGACGGCAGCGCGCTGATCGGCTACCAGGAAAGCGGCACGGGTACGATACCTCGCCCGGACGGCGGTGGGTTCATCTCGTGCGTGCCGTCGGGCTGCACGACCGTAAGGAATCCGAACGCCGCTACACGCAATGTGGATTGGGTTCACGTCACCGGGATGAACCTGCAGGCGACCGGCTCAGGCTCGAAAGTACTTGACCTCACTAGTGTGGGCCACGCAGACATCGAAAGTAACCGTCTGATTCTGGGCACCGGCGGCTCATCCTACGGAATCTTTGGAGACACATCGACAGGCGGTTTCGACTCCACCAACACGCTGATCAAGCACAATGAGTACGATCCCCAGTATCAGAACGACCGCTGCTTGCATCTCGCCGGCGTGTTCAACGTGATCGAAATGGAGCAGAACACGTGCATCTTGCCCGCGTCGAACACCGGCACGGTGTGCTTCGAGCTGGCCAAGGATTCGAACGGCAACTATCCGAACAACGACGAGTTCTACGGAAACGATTGCGAGGCATCGTCGACATCATTCGGCCAGATTGGCTACAACATCATCAATGCGGACTCGGTTACAATCGGACCAAACAACCGCTGCGAGAATGTTTACAGTTGCTTTCAATTTCCCACTGACGGCAGCGCCGTCGGCATCCACATCCTTGACCCGTATATTTCAGTTTCAGCGACCGAGGTCGTGAAGCCAAACGAGCCTTCTACCTCGCAGGTTGCGATCGACAACAATGGCCCAAACTGGTTGTCCTCAATGCACTTTGGCATGAACGACCTTGCCGGACGCAATCTGCTCGGCAATGCTGGATTCGAAGGATGGTCGAATTCGACTACGCTGTACTACTGGGGTGGCGTCAGCGGCACGAACATCAATCAAGCGGGCAGTGGCATCTACGCGCAGCAGGCGAGTGCAAGTTCACCGACAGATGGCACCACACAGGGAAACTATAACGTCAAGATTGGTGACAACGCAACCGCCGGCCTCGGAATCAATTCCGGCTGTATCCCGGTGGACGCGACGATGAACTACACACTCGCTTTCCGAATCGCTGCCAGCTCCACAAGCGTCAATTTTCGGCCGGGTTTTCGTTTTTACTCTGACCCCAACTGTACTGAGGCCGATAAAATTACGAACGTCGCCACGAATGCGCGCGTGCTGACTCCAGCGAACTACGCGGGTACGTCCGCGTTGGTGGGCACGGGGCCGAACTGGCAGAGTTCGAATGCGTCGCTTACCTACAACAACGGCATCACATGCAACTGCAACGTCACGGGTTCGGACTGGCAAGTGCCAACTGCGAGCGCGTGGACGCCCACGCGTAATTTCGCAGTCACATTTCGCGCGCCGAATGCTTACTCGAGTTCTTCTACCGTTGCGCAGTCGATGCGGGTCTTCATTCTGGAGAATACAACCGCGAATCCAAACACCGTCTTCGTCGACGACGCGGTGCTCAGCCAAGGGCCGGTTAGCCCGAGTGTTCCATTCGCTGCGGCGGTGCTGGATAGCGGCAATCCCACGGTCTACGGCAATCTGACCGTGGCTGGCGGGCTTACCGTCGGGACGCAGCCAGCGACGCTCACCACAGGCACGCCTGCGGCGAACGATTGCGCGGCATTCACCGGCACAAATGTTCAGGATTCGGGTTCAGCGTGCCCGACGCAGTTCACGAAATTCGCGATGGGATTTCTTTCGGCGGGCCAGGGGCCAAGTGCGGCGAATGCCATCAACGTTTCGGTGATCTATCTGCCGAACATTCAGTTCTCGCATCTCACGGTGGACGTTTCGACGACCGATTCGAGCTCCAGTGATTTCTATGGCTGGGCGATCACTGATCTATCCGGCAACGTGAAATGCTCGATCACAGCTATAAGTTTGACGGTGGGCGGCACGAACGATCAATCGTGTACGCAGGGAACCGTGACGCTTCCGAGCGGCGCGTACGTCTTCGCCTTCACTGGCAACGCCACGACGGCGAAGATCGCCTACAGCGGCACCGCGCCCCTCGCACTTTCTGGCGCGACTTCCAGCTCGACCAGTTCGAGCGGAGCGATGACGTTCCCGATCTCGATTCCGTCGGCTGGCGCGACGTTCAGCAGTTACGGTCTCCCGGCAATCATTTTGCACTGAGCGCGATTCACGTCCGGTGCGTTTCGTAGCCTGTTGACACTTTTGTTCGCCAGATCGAATGGCTGCGCACGTATGCAATCTGCCTTCATTTTCACGATCAGCAACCCCTGATCCGCGCTAATCGTCGCTAATCGCTTGACAGCGAATTTTCCCCGGAGGATTACATGCCCGTCGTCCCTACCACTGCATATTCGCAGGCGGAAGACGCGCTGAACCTGGCGCGCGCGCTCGTCAACGACGCAGCGGGTGCCGTCTTCACGGACACGGTATTGATGCCGTTTCTCAACTCGGCATATCGCGGACTCCAGCGTGAACTCGCCGAATGTGGTGTAAGCGTGATTGCGGAGCAGCAAGATCTCGAACTCGATACCGACCCCGTCAGCGGCGTGACACCTACCGAAATCAGCGACGTCTCAAGCCCGCAACTACCAACGGACTGCCTGGCACCGCACATGCTCTGGGAACGCGCCACAGCGAACGGCACAGACGTCTTCGTGCCGATGGAGAAATTCACAAGCGGGGGTGGCATGCTCAACTTACAGCCGAGCACCTATCTCCGGCTCTGGGAGTGGCGCGAGGACAAAGTCAACCTGGTGGGAGCGACGCAATCAATTACGGTTCGCATCCGCTACGAGAAAATTCTGCCCCTGCTCACGCTAGGCACAGATCCCGTTCAGATTCGCTCGGCCACAGACCCGCTTGCATTCGCGACGGCGGCTTTGGCGGCGCGATCACGCGGCGCGCGAGCACTCGCGCAGGATCTGCTTGGCACCGCCCAGATGGCGACGGAGAACCTGATCGAGAGATACGTTCGGCCGGAACAGCTTAAGGGGCGACGGCGGATGCCCTACAGCTACCACAGGCGCGTGATCTATCTCTGACGGGCCGTCGCTCGACCACCGTAGGAATCAGGGAAACCCACCTCCGCCACTCGGCTGAGCGACAACATCGAGCGTAATCTGCGGCATCGGGCGCGACGTGTTCAGAGAGTTGCCGTTTGCGTCCAAAGCCTTGCCAGTCACCGTCATGGTCGTGGTTCCGACCGTCGTTGCGGGACCAATGATGTTGCCCTTGCCATGATGGCAACCCATGAGAACCGCCACGGCAAATCCTGCTATTGCGAGACTGAAGGGCAGGCGCTCAGGCCCTGCCGATTCCTCTTTCGCAGCGCTCAACCAGCCAAGAAATAACACGAATGCTGCAAAGGTTGCCAGCAACAGGGGGGGAGGGAATCGCCTGCCATCCAGCGGATCACGCGAGCGCGGCTCCGGCGCGACCAGCGATGTCGGTGGCGGGCCATACGAAGTGCATCCCATGCTCTGCAGCGGTATGGGCGCGACGCTCGTCGCGGACGAGGTGACAAACGTGATCGTGAACGGAGTCGCCGTGCCCGGCGTGATCTTGGCCTGGCAAGGCGCGATGACGCATGACGTATTGCTTGGCATCGTCGATGCCTTCGGGCATATCAGCTGGACGGATTCGCCGTCCTGTCCGAAAACGCTATCCGGCGCCACCTGCCCGTTGAAGACAGCCGTTCCACCCTGCGTAATTGTAAGCTCGAGCTGCTGGCCACTCGCGAGTTGCAAGCTGTAGTCATCGCCCGTGCCGGCAAGGCCTACCGTAGCCGCGTCCGCTGGATTCGAATCCGTCACGCTCAGTGCACTCGTCAGCGAGCCGGTAGTCTGCGGTGTAAACGCGATGTTGATCTGGCACGTCTGGTCAGCGCCGAGCGAGGCGGTGCAACCGTTACTCTCAACCGTGAAATTTCCTGGTGTGGTCGCCGGAATGAACCCAACGGTCACTCCCGTGACCATGCTCGCTGAAGTGTTCGTCAGAGTGAAAGCCGCCTGCTGCGATGTGCCGCCCGAAGGAGTGTTGCAGAACGTAAACGGATTGCTCACCTGCGGGCACGGAGCGGCAAATACGGAGGGCGTTGTCAGTGAGATGGCGCTCGCCGGATCACCGAGTTGCGGCAGTTCGATCAGCCGGGTTAGACCCTGCTCGGATATGAAGAGATCGCCCTTCGAATCGAAGGCGATGTCGCCCGGAGTGCTAAGACCGCTCGCTGCGACCGTCGCTTTGTTCGCAATCGCATCGACCCTCAGAATTCGACCTGCACTTGCGTCCGCGACGAAAAGATTTCCACGTCCATCCACTGCCAAACCAGCGGGACAGATCGCCCCGCTCTTTGGCGGCACAATTGTGCCGTTCTCAATCGAAGGACACGTGCTCGGCCCCGAAGCAATCGAGGAGGTTGCCGCGGCGGTGGCCGTGAAACCCGCGACGCCGGTAATCTCGTGCGTGCTCGTCGTGATCGCAAACACTCCGCCCGTTTCCGGCGACGCGACGAAGACTTTCGTGCCATCGAGCGTCACGGCAATGCTCGCGGGCGAGACTACTTGCGCCAAAGTCTCAAGCCGACCGGTCGCCGCGACAAGCACGTCGACCGCCCCCGCAGCATGGTCCGCGATGTAGAGATTTCCCGCGCGGTCGGCGGTAATTCCCATCGGATCCGCGAGAGCGACGTTCTGTCGAGCTGCCCATCGTCCGGCGACGCTGCGAATGATTCCAGGTTCGCTGCTCGCTGGCCCAGCGACGCTGCGGATCGTGCTGTTCTGTGAATCGGCAATGAAGAACGTGCCGTCGGATGTGACTGCGATTCCGCTGCGCTCGATCAGCGAATCCGGAGCAAGGTCGAGTTGTGCTACCGTCGCCGCGCCGCCGTCGCCGAGGGATCCAGCCTGCCCAACGCCGGCAATCGCCATGAGCGCCGTCGCAGGCGACGCTGAGGTCGTTTGTGGCGCTACCGCGCTGCCAAGCGCAAACACGCGGTTTGGAGCTGCTGTCGTCGTTAGATCGGGTCCACCATGCGGATCAAGAGCCAAGGCGCGAACTGCGACCCCCTTGGCGATGACGATGGCCTTGGCTGGTGAAGACTGCCTGGGACTCGCCGCCAACGCCAGCGAGGGCCCTCTGCGTGCCACGCCAAACACGACAAGAATAGCCGCCGCCAAAGCACAGATGCCCAGCAGTCGCCGCACAAGTTCTCCCTCTTCTGGAATATATCGACGCTTTGGATTCACATGCAGGCGTTCGGGTTGCGTCGCAAGCCGCCCATCATACCAGCGACTAGTGAATAGTGACTAGTGATTGGTGAAGCCTTCGGGATGGCCTGCTCGAATGGCGCCTTACAAGTCCGCTACTCACTAATCACGTTTTTCCACCGGAGGAATACATGGCACTTACATTTTCGCTCGTCGACACGTGGGATGACGGCAAGCGCATCCACGTGTCTGGCACCGTAACCGCCTCGGGTAACTACGCAACCAGCGGCGATACGCTCGATCTCTCGCAGTTTCCGATCATTGCTGCGACACAAGCACCTATTCAAGGCACCGCTTGGATGGATGGCCTCTCCGGCTACGATTTCGCTTTCTATCCGGGCTCGACGATGAACAGCGGCAAGGTAAAAATCTTTCAACAGGGCGCGAGCGCCGGCGCTTTCCCGGAGCTTGCCTCGGGCGCGTATCCCTCTGCGATTACCTCGGACACGATCACTTTCTACGGCATCTTCAAGAAAATGCAGTAATAGATACAGTGGCGAGTGCCTCCAGCACTGAACTCGCCTAACGGTCAGCAGAGGATTCCAGCCACTGTGTTCCTTCACCCGAGAAACGCATGAGCATCGAAACTTTTTCTCCGCTGCCCCTCAACGTCTTCGGCACGTGGGTCACGCTGCTCGACCCGTCCGACGTACCTGCCGGAATGTCGCCGAATCTTGGCGACGTCGACTTTTTCCCAGGGGGAGTGCGCACGCGCCCTGGACTTGTGTCGCAATACGCTGCCCTCGCCAGTGGGCCGCAAATCAACGGCGTGAAGACATACATCACCACAAACCTCGTGCAGCGCATGCTCGGCCTCGATTCACTAGGCAACCTGTACGAGGAAATCACGCCCGGCGTCCTCTCGTTGATCGTAGCCGGCGCCGTAGGGCCTAATCTCTATCTAGCGTCGACCACCCACTTCGGCCGCGAGTACATGGCTTTTGGCGACGGCTCCGTCGGCCAAGACTTGCCGCGTCAGTACGACGATTCAAACTACGATCGCGTCAGTCAGGTCGGACCAGGAGAGGGACCAACGGTCGTAGATTCCACCAGCGGCGGTAGCATTTCGCCCGGCGTGCATCAGGTGGCTGTGGTGTTCGTCACGCGCCAAGGCTATTGGACCGCTCCCTCACCTGTTGTTTCGTGGACCGCCGGAGGCGGGTGGAGGGCGAACCTGACCAACATCCCCACCGGCCCGTCGAACATCGTTCAGCGGTTGCTCGCGTTTACCGCCTCGGGCGGCTCGAATTTCTACAACGTGCCCGCCACCATGATGATCAACGACAATACAACGACTTCGCTCAGCGTCGATTTCACGGATACGATCCTGCTCTCTGGCACAAGCATGGACTATCTCTTCAGCCAGATCGAACTGCCCGAACAGCTCGGAGTTGTCGCGTATTCCGAGCGCCTCTTCTGGTGGGGCGAACGCGCACAGATGGACAACTGGCGCAACCTCTCGTTCGACGGAGGCTGGGATCCCTCCGTGAGCGGGCGCCCGCTTGGCTGGCATCCTGACTCGGTTCTCGGGCCTGGCGGGAGCCGCGAATCGAGCGACGTGGTCTGGGGCGATGCCTATCGCATCACGGCTGACGGTGTTTCAGCGGCGCGCGGCTACATTTCACAGGGCGCTATCGCCGATTCAGCCGGGAATCCGTTGATCGCGCCGAATACCGACTACTCGGTACGCGCCCGCGTCAAGCGCAGCGCCAATCTTTCGGCCGGCACGCTGCAAATCAACCTTTTCAGTCCGACGATGAGCCAAGTCGGCCTCGGCCTTACCGTGACGGCTGCGCAAGCCACCATCGGCTATGAGGAATTCACCGCCGAGCTTTGCCCTCCGCAGGCATCCCTGCCGCCCGACCTCACACTGCGCGTTTTCGCTGGCCTCACTCCCGCGCCATCGGGCGAATCTTTCCTTGTCGACAATATCGAAGTATTCCCGACCGACGTTGCGCAAAATCCATCGCTCGTGCGCTGCTCTGGCACCGAAGAACCCGAAGCTTACGACGGCGTCACCGGCATCATGAGCATCGCTGAGAACAACGGACAGGGAATTCGCGCGGCGTTCACGATTCGCAATAACCTCTACTTCGTTAAAGAACGCAGTATGTATGTCACGGCCAACGACGGCATCAACGAACCAGCGCTCTGGCAGGTAGAAGAGGTGTCGAACCAGGTGGGCACGCCGTCTGCGCACGGCGTCGGCATCGGTGAGGAATGGGTAGTGATTGCGGGGCGCTCCGGCCTGTACCTCTTCGACGGGACCGAGCCAACGAAAATCTCGCAGGAAATCCAGCCCACGTGGGACGCGATTAACTGGGAGTATGGCAAACGCATCTGGGTACAGGTCGATACGCAGCACAAACGCATTCTCGTCGGTGTTCCGATGGGTTCGGCCACCCAGCCGAATCAAATTCTCATGCTCGACTACACGGAAGGCTTCGGCGATCCGCTCGTCGCAATGCTCACTGCACCCGAGCGCTCGCGCAAGTGGGCGCCTTGGAACATCTCCGCGAATTCCTGCGGGCTGATCGAGCGGGCAAACGGCGTCGCGCAAATATTCTTCGGATCAAATAATTCCAGCGGCAAAATCTATGCACTCACGGCGGGAACATATTCCGACGACGGCGTCGCCATCAATTCATATTACTCGACCGCGTTCCTCGCTGCGACGGGCCTCAGCGGGCGCAATCTTTTCGGCTACCTCACTGCTTATGTCCAAGGTTCGGGCTCGCTCGCGATCTCTGCGTTCACGCCCGGCGATGCGTTCTCGCTCCCGCTCGGATCCTGGACGCTCGCCTCGCCGGCCTCGCGCGATATGGAGCAGTTCACAAACGTGCTGGCCGAGCGCGCTTCGTATCTGTTCGGCACCAACGCCGCGGGCTCATGGTTCTCGCTGACGAAACTTGTCCCGTGGGCCAAGCCGGATCCGTTTGCGATTGTTCGGGGCGGGAACGCGTGATTGCCTAGCGGTGGAGCGGCGGGTTTGCCGACGCCACAACACTGGGTCATCCCGCTGCTGAAGCAAATGTCCCCTGAATTGCTACCTCCTTTCAGCGAGAACAACCGAGATGCTTACCGTCCCTCAAATCGAGGCACTTCGCAAAGCGAACCCGCAGCTTTACGAATCGCTGAAGCGCCTGGCCGGTGTGTCGCTCGGTCCTAATCAGGGTTGGAGCCTCGACAACCAGATTACGGACGGCAACGACTACGCACGCGTGGTCAGCGGCGCGCTCACATCGGGAAAGATTGATCCCTCAAAGTCCGGCGTGCTGATGAAGGGCTCCGTGCCGCCGACATGGTCCGGCGCGTTTACCTACGTCTCGACCACCTCGAACATCACGTGGAGTTGGTCTGGGCTCACGATCTCCCGCGCCGATGGCACCACGACCGCTGTCGCAAACGGCTCAGTCGCGCTCGGCGGCCTCACAGCCGGCACCGCCTACTACTTTTATCCCTATTGGGACGATGGAGCGTCCTCGCTCGGCTGGGTAGCGGGCGGCGCGGGCACGCCAGCCTATGCACAATCCGCGAGGACGAATTCCGCCGCGCAGCAGCAGGCGCTTCAAGGGCGTGTCCCGCTTTCGCAGGGCGCGGTCGCCGCAGCCACTACCACAAGCGGCACCGGCGGCGGCTCGGGCGGCGGCAGCGGAAGCTGTCTGCGAGCGGGCAGCGTCGTACTGACCAAAGAGCGCGGCACCGTTGCGATCGAGACGTGCAACATTGGCGAACATCTCAGATGTCCTTCGGTCAGCGGCGGCGAAGCTTGGACGCGCATTTTGCGGATCGAAGTGCGCGACGCCGACACGTTTCTCCGCTTGCATTTCTCGAATGCCGAATCGCTCGACGTCACGCCGCACCACATCTTCACGCTCGCCGACGGCGCTCCGCTGCGCGCCGAACGCCTCTGCATGTGCGACGTGTTGGTGGGCAGATTTGGCCGCGTTACGCTGTCTAAAATTGAGTTAGTGGTCGAAAAAAGCCAAAAAGTGACGCTCAGCTGCGCCCCCTCGCACCAGTTCTTTGCCGGGCGCTTCGCCGCCGCCGTCCTCACGCATAACTACACATTTTCATCCTGAGTGCGGAGCCAATTGCATGTAAGCGAGGCTCGATAACGTCTTTCGCGGACACCGCTAGTTCAACGTTGCAGCGAACAATCCCGTAAGTTTCGCAAACGCGCGCTCGGCTTGCGGCTCGTTGTACACCGGGGAATCCGGGACGGTCCAGCTGTGCAAGGCGCCGTCGTACACTTCGCTTTCGTACTTGCCGCCCCATGTCGCGAGCGCGGTGTCCAGTTTCCCGATCGCCTCTTGCGGCATAAACTGATCGTTCGTCGCGTGACCGAAATAGAGTCGCGGGCCACCCGAAGTCGGAATGCGTGGCAGGACAAGATGTGGACTGGTCGGCGCATTGGTGTAAAGCGCGCCGCCGTGAAATGACGCACCTGCACCGACGCGATCCGGCCGCGCTGCAGGAAAGCGCAGCGCCGCCATCCCGCCGCTAAAGCAATATCCGACCACACCCATACGCGTTTCACTCACCGAATCGTGGACCGCGAGGTAATTGATGTAGCTTGCGGCGTCGCGCTCCATCGCTTCGGGCGTCATCGGACCTGCCAGTTCGCCCACACGCTTCATCGTGCGCTCGTCTGGAAACTTAGGCTGGAAGTCGAAGACGGGCGTGCGCGCCGTGCGATAAAAAATGTTCGGTAGCAGCACGACGTAACCCTGCTCAGCGAGCCTGCGTGCCATGTCGCGATGTGATTGCCGAATTCCAGCGATGTCAGGCAGATGAATGGCCGCGGGCCGGCGCCGTCCGTCGTTCTCGTGGTAGAGAAGGGCATCGCATGTTCCGTCCGCCATCTTGATCTCGATTTCGTGTTCAATCACGGCCCCTCCAATCAAGCGCACTTAAGAGTTCCTGACTTCGTGTCGCTCAGGCTATCACACGTCTCGCCGGTCCGTTTCGACACGCCATGTCTAAGCCGCTGGTCCGCCGCTCTGCTATCCTTCGGAAGAACTAATCGAGAGAGGGGAGCGAGCATGGCCAGCAACGGGTTAGTCGAATACGCAAACGCGAGGACCGATGTGCGTGCCGTCTACGATGACATTATGGCGACGCGCAAGACCGACTAGATTAACAATTTCTGGAAGGCGCTCGCCAACGATCCTGTCACGCTTCGGCGGACATGGGAATCGATCAAGCAGATTATGGCGCCCGGCGCGCTTGACCCGTTGACCAAGGAGCTGATCTACGTGGCCGTGAGCGTGACGAACCAGTGCGCCTACTGTATCGCGTCGCACAGCGCCGCGGCCCGCAAGCGCGGCATGACCGATGCAATGTTTCACGAGTTGATGGCCGTCGTTGGCATGGCCAACGAAACCAATCGTCTCGCCGCTGGCTACCAGGTCGAAATCGACGAGCAGTTCAAATAACAGGTACAGCATTAATGACTGGCAGAGCCTATTACGTTACGACACTCGCTGACTGGCGGCGCCATGCCGCACGTTTCGCGAATTCGCATTTCGTCGTGCTCGGCGGAGGGAACGAGTCCGCCAGCGCAGCCAACGATGCCCAGAGTACCGGGGATCCGTCTATGCCGCGCGCCGACACGAAAATCCTTGTGCTCATCGAGGCTGACGAAGGCGTGCACCTCTCGCTCGAGGACGAACCCGCATTCGAGCCGCTACCTCACCCGCTAGCGCAAAAGCCGCTTTCGCCGGCCGTGCATGTTGCACTCGAACCGCACGGCGTCGCTCCTGGCGCCACAACCTTCGACGCAGCCGAAACGCTCGGGCGCATCCATCCGCTTCTCGGCCACCGCGTATTTTGACAGGTCGAGAACCGGAACGGATGATAGCGGTCCGGCGGGTCACCGCCCAGTTCATGCTCGTTCGCGAATACACGCCCTCGGACTTCGACGCGTTGCGCGGCATGCACGCCAGCCAGGGCTTCGACTACACCTTCCCGAATCTTGCTGACCCGATCTTCGTCTCGAAGCTTGTCGTCGAGAACGCCGATGGCCGAGTCGTGATGGCCTCGCTCGCGCGGCTTACCTGTGAGATGTACCTACTGCTTGACCGCGAAGGAGAAGGGAACCGCGGTGCTGAGAAGTCAGGGGCACACGAACGATACACGTACCTCCTCGCCCTTCATCGCGCTGGCGAGAACGATCTTCTTGCCCGCGGCCTGGACGATGCGCATGCCTGGCTGCCGCCATCAATCGCCCGGCGCTTCGGGCGACGCCTCGAATCGCTCGGCTGGACTCGCGACGACATATGGACGCCCTACTGTCGACGGCTGCGCGAACCCTGATCACATCGACCGAGCGTCCTGAGAAAGTCTCCCCTCTGCGCTCGCGGCAGCAAATCCACGGCCACGCCACGCGGGAAACTCTATGAAAAAATCGGTTCCAGCTCTTGCCGCGCTCATGTGTGTACTTGGGCTCGCTGCGGCACCGGCGCACGCGCAGCACGACGTCAGTCTCGTGTGGACCGCAAGCACCTCGGCCGCCGGCAATCCCTCCCTCACTTATAACGTCTATCGCTCGTCCGGCTGCTCGGGCACCTTCGCGTTGCTCAATACCATGCCCATTAGCGCGACCAGCTTCCTAGACGTCGCCGTTCCGCCCGGGACTTACTGTTACCAGGCCACGGCGGTCCTCGCGGGACTCCAGAGCACGCCATCGAACGAAGCCTCGGCCGTCGTGCCAGCGGTTGTCCTCATTACCGTGCCGCCCGGCCCTTCTGGCGGTTGCTCGCATCAGGGCCCGTTGATCGGTTGGATTCGCTGCATCGTCTCCCGGCCTCACGGGCCGAAAAAACCGTGACGCGTAGTCAGTAACAAGTCACTCATTAGGATCGTTCGCTGCCTTAAACGGAGGTTCTCATGTCCCGCGGAGCACAACGCACCACACGCGCGCTTACCGACCAGCAACTCGCGCAGCAAAATCAGCTCATCTCGCAATCCGACCAACAAAGCCAACAGGACCGTTCGCAGATGATGCCGACGATCACGAGTCTTCTCAACAGCCAGGGATACACACCGCAGCAACAGTCTGCTATCACGCAGCAAAGTCTCGGCGCGGCCAATACCGCCTTTGACGCCCTTCGTCAGCGCGCCGCCAATCGCGTCGCCGCCACCAACAACAGTGCCGGCTACGGAGACCTCGTCTCGCAACTCGGTCGCGAGCAAGCGCAGACAGATGCAAGTCAGGCCCAGCAGAATCAAATCTCATTCGCGAATCAGCAGCTGAAGGAACAACTAGCCGGACTCAACGCCCTGGGCCAGACCTACGGCATAGACACGAACCTGCTGGGCAAGGCGATGGGCGTCCCAGCGCAGTTGCTCAGCGTCCGCCAGCGAGCCTCAGGAAGTTCGAGCAGCGGACTGGGCGGTCTCTTCGGCCTCGGTTCTGGGATTGCGTCGCTCTTCGGCTGAGCGCCGGACTGCCGCCGCCATTGTCGGCGCACGTACCATGGCCGCGAGCCAGAAGCCATGATTTACGAATCGTGATCCCGTCTTCTATGCACACACTTCTCAATCCGTACTGGTGCACCTTCGCACTTGCCGCGATCGCGCATTTCGCAGTCTTCGTGCGTTGGCTCTACCGCCGTGTTCGCAACGATGAGATCACGCGAAACTTCGTCCACGACATGGCGACAAACCACCTGCCGCACATCTACGAGCGCCTCGAAAGGCTTTGCGAGCAGCAGGGAATCGAACACGCTCCACTCCCACCCATCCGTTGGGTCGACCTCAGTGACCGCCACAAGGAATAACAGACACCCGCGAGCATCTTCGCAGACCACCTTTGTGCGACGATAGTGGTAGGCGAGTCGACGCTCGGATGGTAAGCCATGATGGAACCTGATGTCCGGCCCTTCGAAGACACGCCGTCGGGAGAAGTACCCGTTCGCGGCTACTTTCACGTTCTGGCCAATTCTTCGAATAACGGCCTCGTCCTCACCCATGGTGCCGGGGCAAACTGCCAGTCGCCGCTCCTCGTGGCACTCGCAAATGCCTGCTGCGTATCCGGACTCACGGTTCTCCGCTGCGATCTGCCGTTCCGTCAACTGCGGCCGCACGGGCCTCCACAGCGGGGCGGTGCGGAACGCGACCAAGAAGGCTTGCGGCGGGCGGTGGAACTAGTCAAGCGACAAGTTCCAGGCCGGATCTTTCTGGGCGGCCATTCGTACGGCGGGCGGCAGGCATCAATGCTGGCCGCTGCCGACCCGGAGCTCGTTGACGCCTTGCTCTTGCTGTCATATCCACTTCATCCGCCCAAGGCTCCCACGCAGCTGCGCACGGCTCATTTTCCCGCCCTTCACACGCCGGCGCTGTTCGTTCACGGCGCGCGCGACGGCTTCGGCACCATCGCTGAGATGAAGGCGACATTGAAGCTGATCCCGGCGCGCACGCAGCTGTTCCCGGTCGCAAGCGCGGGGCACGAGCTTACGAACGCCCGAAATCGTTCTGTTCTGCCCGAGATAATCGCCGACGCATTCGCCGCATTCCTCGAGGCACGCGCATAGCCGATCAAGCCTCTTTTTACCTCGACGCCCTCAATACACGAATTTGACGCCGCCCGCGTTGGGCGAATCGGCGAATAGCGAATACAAGGAGTCGCCCCATGTGGGAATGGATTGTGGCACATAAGCACGAGATCGAGATTGTGGGTGTCTGCTGGTTCGCGGTCCAAATGGCGGCGGGAATGCCGACACCCAACGGCTCCGGTCCGACGTCGAGTTGGTGGTACCGCTGGCTTTTCAACATTGCCCATTCGGTCACCAACCTGCCGCGCCTGCTATCAACGACGTTTCCGCAAGTGGCGTGGATAGCGGCCCTGTTCGGGATCCAACAGCAAGCAGGGCCGAATCCGGGCTAGGCCCGAGACATCGTGGCGGCAGGAGAACAGAGGGATGTGGACATTCGTTCAGCAGACGGGCGCCATTCTCCACGACGGTCAGCCGAAAGGCGCGGGATATTCGGGGAACGGCACCGGAAAAAACAATTCGGCAATGCAAGCGGACCCCAATGTGGGCCCGATACCGTCTGGCTTTTACACAATTGCCGGGCTGATCAACCAAGACCCCGTGTGCGGGGAATACGTCCTGACGCTCGCGCCGGACGCGGCAAACGAAATGTTCGGACGCGTCGGATTCCGCTGGCACGGGGACTCGATCGAGCATCCGGGCCAGGCCTCGCACGGATGCATTGTGTCGGCACGTCCGTTGCGTGTCGACGCGTGGCAAGGCACAGATCACAATTTGCAGGTCGTGAGCGAAATTTAGGGGCCGCGAAGGGCAGACCTTTTGCTTTCGAGAATGGCGGAGTTGACCTCGGCCACGACAGACGGCAACCCGCGAGGAGAAAAAGAATGCGCGAAAACATTTCGAATGCGGCGGGTTCTGCGGCGAAGCACCCGCTCTATCAAAGGCTCGCCGCTGGAAGTTTCATGATCTTGCTTTTGATGACCGCAGGCTGCAACGCAACGACGACGGCTCAGGACTTCGCGAACGTCATCGCCGGAATTTTGAATATCGCGAAGGCCGAGATCCCAGCCCTGCCGCCTCCGGACGCCGCGATCGTCACCCAATGGACAACCCTCGGGACGACACTCGACGCACAGCTGCAGACATGCATCACGAGCGCGACCGCAGCGGGAGGGAAGAAGGCCGCGTTTCTCGCGTGCTTCAACACGTTCGCGGCAGGGATCGCGAGCCCGGCCGAGTTGGCCCAGTTGCGCGTGCTGAACGCGGGATCGCAAAGCAAGGTGCAACTGTGGGTGACCGCGATTATCCTGGGGGTGAATGCCGCTCTCACGTCGTTCGGAGGGACTCCGACGGCGACTCCTCAGGTGGCGGTCGTGCCCGCGTCGGATGACGATCTGGCGCAGCTGGCGCGGCGGGTCGGCCTGCCTCGCCGGCAGGCGGGCGCCCGTCCGTCGTGGGGATTCTAAGGTGGCCGGAGCCGGAAACGCGGCGCTGTTTGCGGCGGAAGTGAACGCCGGGATCGAGGTGTTCAAGCTCCTCGATCCGGAAGTGCAGAAGGCATTCGTCGCGCTATTCCATCACTTCCACCATAAGCAGCAGATCAGCGCGGCGCAGTTCTTGGCCGAAGCGGAAACGGAACTGCAGCAGGCAAACGCAACTCAGCCGGCGGTGCCAGCGATACCGAGCACCGCCGGAGAAAATTTGTCGTCGACGAGCCTGAATCCGGATGTCCCGACGGGCTGAGATACCACGATAGAGCGAGCGGAGAGGGGCCGGTCCGTACCCCGGCCACACTGCCAAGAATCTTCAGAAAACAGCAAAAATACGGATTGACAGGTTTAGGCCGCGGGCCTACAAGGGTTCGAGCTGTAGTGCCGCGAATGAATATTATGTTTCTCCTGGCGGATTGTCGGAGCCGCCAGGTATGGGGAAGACAGTTTCCGAGAAAGTGGCGGCTCCGTGCTGGATAACGGACAGGGCCAGCCAGCTCCTCCGGGGTGGCGTCCTTTCGACCGCAAGGAAACGGATCGGCATTGCCGAGGCCGGGTTAGGGAGCCGGAGCGTCTCGCTTAATCGGCAATTGTGACCTACGGTGTCGAGATAGCTTTGAGGCTGGCGCGGGCGGCGGAGACAGTACGATCAATGTCTTCATCAGCATGGGCCGCCGAGACAAACAGGGCCTCGAACTGCGATGGCGGCAGAAACACGCCGCGGGAAAGCATCTCCCGGAAGAACGCTGCGAAGCGGGCGGTATCCGATTTCTTCGCCTCGCCATAATTGCGGACCGAATCTCGGTCGAAGAAGAGCGTGAGCAGCGAACCTGAGGCGTTGATCTGACCGGGCACATTGGATTCACGCAGCGCTTCCCGAAGACCTGCCGTGAGGCGTTCTGCCTTGCGGGCAAGGCCATCGTAGAAGCCGGTGCCCTTCAGCTTAGCGAGCGATGCCAGGCCAGCCCGCATCGCGAGCGGGTTGCCTGAGAGGGTGCCCGCCTGGTAGACGGGTCCGAGCGGGGCGATCATATCCATGATGTCCCGGCGCCCGCCATAAGCCGCAACCGGCAGTCCCCCACCGATAATCTTCCCGAGGACGGTCAAATCCGGGCGAATCCCGAACGCTGTTTGAGCGCCGCCATAGGCGAGACGAAACCCGGTGATTACTTCGTCGAAGATGAGAAGCGCACCATCGCGTTCTGCTGTGCGGCGAAGGGATTCGAGGAATCCAGGCGCCGGCGGAACGACACCCATATTAGCGGCGACCGGCTCGACGATGATCCCGGCGATCTTGTGCGGATACTGGGCGAAGATTTGTTCGACGGCAGCCGCATCATTATATGGCGCGTTGAGCGTGAGCGCGGCGAACTCCGCCGGCACGCCCGGGCTGGCGGCTATGCCAAGGGTGGCGAGACCCGAGCCCGCCTCCGACAGGAAACCATCCGCGTGGCCGTGATAGCCACCCTCGAATTTGAGGATCAGGTCGCGCTTCGTGAAACCGCGGGCGAGACGCACGGCCGACATTGCGGCTTCCGTCCCCGAGCTGACGAAGCGGATGCGCTCGATCGACGGCACGGCAGCGGCGATGCGTTCGCCGAGCTCGATCTCGAGCGGCGAGGTCATGCCATAACTGGTCCCGCGAGCGGCCTGGTCAGCGACGGCGGCCACCACCTCGGGGTCGGCGTGGCCAAGAATCAACGCGCCCCAGGAACAGACGTAGTCGATGTACTCGCGGCCGTCCATATCGATAATGCGCGAGCCGCGGGCGCGGTCGATGATGAGCGGTTCCCCACCGACGGCGCGAAACGCCCGGACGGGACTATCGACGCCGCCGACGAGAATTTTCTGCGCGCGAGCAAAGAGATCAGAAGAAGTGGTCACGGTCGAATCATATTATGGATGGCGCGCAATAGAGACAAAAGCGAAATTAGATGCAGCGGGTCGGCTTGCGGCTGAATAAGGTCCGTCACTTCTCAGATTCGATTTCCGGTCCTCATGAACCATTTGTCGGATAATTGGATTTATCCGTAGCTTCCCATAACCCCGTTTATGGGGACCAATCCTGAAAACGAAGCACAACTCAAAGGTCAATGAGTGCATTGGCCTGAAGTCGTCGGTCGAGAACACTTGGCCACGCTGCTCGTATCCGGAGTTGACAATACACTCCGGTTCTCAGCGAACTTGTTCGGAGCTTTGTCCGCAAAATAAGTCATCTCAATGGGCCATCAGGCCGCCCATTCATCGAATCGGCGCATGATCTCCATGAGCTTGCATCCCAACAGGATGAGAGAGCCCCACAATATGAAGGGGACGCCATAGAGTAGGAGATGCTTGCGCGAACGGGCTAGGTCAAACACCCGCATCTTCACGATGGCGTATACGTTCGCTGAGAGATAAGCAACCGCCAAACAGCTCACTACCAAGTTATGCATCTTGTTGCTCCTCCTTTTACCGTGGGAGTTCCGCGCCGGTCGTGATGGTCGCGCCGAACACGATGTTTCCTCTTGGGAGGAGCGCGCAGTGGCGACGACCGAGCCGCCGCCACTGGGTTGGCTATTGCATCAGGTGCGCAATGGGATGCGAGTCATTGAAGACCGTTCTCGATGTCAGCTTACCCTCCCGGACGGTCCACAGCTTAGAGTTGAGACCATCCCCCGTCGACCGGAAGTTCGGCGCCGGTCGTGAAGGTCGCATCGAACGCAAGGAAGAGGACGGCCTTCGCGATTTCCTCCGACGTCCCCCAGCGCTTCATCGGGACCATACCAATCATCTTTTCCCTAATCTGAGCGGCTGCGTCAGCGGGAAACGCTTTGCCGATGATCGGCGTGTCGATGGGACCTGGCGTCACCGCGTTGACGCGAATCTCGCGAGTAAGCAACTCGGCGGCCAGCGTCCGAGCGAAGGATCGCAGCGCGGCCTTGGCCGCTCCATAGGCGGCGTTGCCGGGCATCCCCTTGACGTTGGCGATCGAGGTCGTGAGGACGACAGACCCTCCCCGGTTTATGAGCGGCGCGAACTTCTGCACTGCGAAAAGCGGTCCCTTGGCGTTCAGGTTGAACATCTCGTCGTAGATGGCTTCGGTGATGCTCTCCAGAGGCGCTCGGGTGCTGAACCCGGCATTGACGAACAGCAGGTCGAGGGTGTCGAACTCGGCCTTCGATCGAGAGGCGAGTGCGTCGAGGTCCGTCAACGACCGCGCGTCGCTCGAAACCACGATGGCCTCATTCCCAAGCTCTTTCTGCGCCAATTCCAGGCCTTCCTTCGAGCGACCCGTCACCAGAACGCGCGCGCCTCCATCAAGAAGCATCTTCGCCGTAGCGAGCCCCATGCCGCTCGTGCCGCCGATGATTACTACCTTTTTACCTTCGTACCGTTTCATATGAATTCTCCTTGAGAATGGGTTGTTGTTCGTTCTGTCGCCGTGATTCCAAATTAGGGAAGTGGCAATGTTGTTTTGCATCAAGTGACGCGCCGATCAGCGCTCCTTCAGGACCTAGCGTTCAAGGATGCTGGGTTAAGACAAGTCCACGCCGGAGACCTTGGCGACGGCCTGCCACGCGGCTTCTTGGCTGGCGCGATCGTGGAGGTGTGGGTGGCGCTGCGCCTCAATTGGGCCTGAGAACTTCCCTTGAGCCGAGGCGAAGAATTGCCCTGAGACGTCGGTTCCGAACTCCGACGCCTGGAGGTACCGACGGGCCGCGGTCTCCGGCGTCTGATTCATGC
>JBKQNJ010000073.1:0-30667 GCA_052146315.1 Candidatus Acidiferrales bacterium
TTCTTTCTCCCGATTCGTTGCGCGACCCGTTCCTCGGACAAAATCCTTGGCAGCACCTATATTCTAGAGCCGATCTGCTATATACTCGCGTAGCGAATTGTTGTCAAGACATCATCCTGACGAGCGCGCCAGCACTTCGAATGTGCGAACCGCGCTTGGGTCAGCGAAGGGACTCTTCTATACTCGCTCGACGCATTTAGGGAGAGAAACATCGATGAGCATTGGCGACCTGCAGACCGTTCCTTACACCAAGATTCTTGAGGCTGCCCGGGATGGGCGAACCGATCCGATGAAGCCGAGGCACCGGCAGGAGCACGCTCCCCATATCGACACGCTCATCCGGCTGGTTTCGGTGCGCATCGTCCGTCTCTCTGAGATGATCCTTCGCATTGGCACCCTCACTTTCAGGGACCGCTTTGGCGTAAAAACGACGGATTTGCGAATCCTGGTGATGCTGGGCGCGTACCAGCCGATCTCGGTGAATGAAGTGAGCCGCAGAACGCATGTCGACAAGGCCTGGATCAGCCGGTCGCTTGAGGGTTTGCTGCGCCGCAAGTTGATCAAGAGGACGTCGCATCCGTCCGACAGTCGAGCTTCGTTGCTCTCGCTGACGAACAAGGGTGAGGCGCTTTTGCGCGAGATCGCCCCGGTCGCGGAGGAGTATCAGCGCGAATTGTTGCAGGGACAACGGGCTCGCGACGTGGAGCGAGTGCTGGATTTGCTTTCCGCCCGAGCCGAGGAAATGTTTCAGCGCGCGATGCAACAGAAGAGCCGCACGGCCCGCCGCCGCTAGCGCTTTTCATGGCCGAATGAACCGGTAACGCATAACAGCCCCGCCACAACTCACTTGCCTCGCGTCAGGTCCACTCGTCGATCGACGTGCCTCTGTCCGGCATGAAATCCGTTGCGAACCAAACGCTCGCCGTTTTCCCTCCAGCCACGACCGCATGGATACCGTTCGGGTTGGTGAACGGCTTAACCATGGTCTTGCCGGGAAGATCCAGCCAATCTGCGTATGGCTTAAGTCCCTGGCGAGCCACCGGCGCCAACATGCTCGACACGATTGCATTGCCCCAGTAGGATTCGGCGGTCTTTTCGACATTCTGCGAAAGCCAAGCGCCGAGATCCGCCTTGGTCTTGAAGCCCTGCACGCCACTGAGCAACTCGGCGACCGTGGGATCCATGATCAGTGTGGCGCCCATGCCGGAAAGCGACGACATGTAGTCGCGCATCAGGAATTGCGGGGCGTAGTGCTGCTCGACCCAGCCCGTGCTGTTTATGAAGTTCCAGCCGGTGAAGATCGTCACAACACTATCGGTCGGTTTGTGGCCCTGTTGGACGTGAAGAGGCAGCCAGCCTTCCGGAAGAGATTCCTCGTCTTCCGCGAAGCAAAGATTGTCGTAGCGCAGCGGGTTGCTAAGAGAAGCAAAGCCGGTCACGCCCTCCACGTATCCCTGGATCACCTTGTGAATGAGCGTCATCGCCCGGCCAATGACGGCATTTGCCTCATTGTCCGGACCCAACGCGCCAAGGCCCGAATTCATCCCAATCTTGCTGCGTATCGGCCCGTTCACCACGACCATGTTCGCGATCGAAGTTGTGGAGTCCTGATACGGCACCTTGCTGGATAGCGCGAGGATCACGGGCAAATACTCAGGCTTGGCGCCCGCCATCACCGCAATCGTAGCCACCTTCTCGACTGTAAATGGGCGGTGCGATCCAAAGGTTCCTGCAGCGCTTTTGACGATCTCATCCGGCGAATGGCTGGTGCCCTTCAGCATCGCCGCGACTTTTTCCGGCGTCGGTAGAATCACCGGGTTGTAGTCGGTCCATCCTTTGTCACGGAACAGCTGCTGTAGATTGTCCCGCGTGTCAGCGTCGAGCAGTCTTGGTTCCGGGAGCGGGGCATCAGGAGCGGTCCCGGACAATTTCTCATTAGCCGTGAGCGGCTTGGTGAGACCGTCCACGATCGTTTGCATCAGAGGCTTGCCGCTTACGCTGTCGTTCCCTTCGACGTATTGCTTGATCACCGACTGTGGCTGGCCCGAAAAGGGGAACGGGAAGCCGACAAACCGGAGAGGCATGCCGGTGCTGTATTTGAAATTCGCGTTAATGCCGAACGTCACGACATTCCTACCGGCGACGGCAACGGTGGGAATGCCATATTTCTGCTCGATTTCTCCAGCTTCGTGGCTCACGGCCCCGACGCAGCCGTGTCAACCAGCTACACCGATAATGACGCCGTCACCATGGTTCGCGGCGATCTCCTTCCACAGCCCCGGATCGTCCGTAACAAAGTTGCCGCCCTTGATCTTGATAATCGTTTTCACGCTGGGCATGTGCTGGGCAAACCATGCTTGCATTTCCTGTTGAATGCTGTCGTTCTGCTCCATGCCTCCCCAGTTGAAGTCGACAAGGTAAATCGTTTTGCCGTCCAGGGAATCCAGGCGAGGCGCCAGAGGCACGCGATTCGCAAAACTGGTGGCGATGGCGGGGTTCAGGACGGCGACCGCGCTGTTGTCCGGGTCATAACTCGCGTCTCCCGGCGCAGCCTTCGGAGTTGTTGTCGCGTCCGCCCGGGCAAAAGACGGGGTACCGGCCACGAGAGCTGGGCTCACTCCTAACAACGCCAACATTTTTCTTCGATCCATCATTCGCCTCCTCGATTCCTATCTCGTCTGTCGTGGTGCAGTCTAGGTCTAGCCGCAGTTTTTCTGTGAATGGGTTTCCGGGTTTCAGCTAGCTCCGTTGCTGGGCTCGTCGGGAAGTCCGCAGCTTCCGTCGGCGCAGCCATCCGTGACAAGCTTCGCGCGCCACTTGTCCACCGAAGCGCTCACGGCGTAAGCAAAATCCGAGACTTTCCACATGGGACTTGTTTCGCCGCCCACGACGACGATGTTGATGTTCTCGGGCTTATCGTACGGCTTGATCAGCGTGTCCTCGGGAAGCTTCTTCCACGACGCGTACGGTTCAACGCCCTGATCCGCGAGCGGGGCCATCATCATGTGGATCAAGTCCGTACCCCAAAACTGGCCCGCAGGCATCGTGAAGTTCTCGGAAATCCAGCGGCAGAAATCCAGCTTGGTCCGGAAGCCGTCGTTTTCCTTGAGGTGCCGCGCCACGAGCGGATCGAGTATCAATGTCGCGGCAGAAAACAGGCCCGGCATCGCTCCCAATTGCAGGAACATGTCCTTGCCGACGGACCGTTGAGATGACCCGACTACGTTGTTCACAAAGCTCCACCCGCGGAAAAGGCTGACCACACTTTCATCCGGGCGGAACTTCTTTTGCACGTGGAAAGGTTCCCAGGCGCTTCGTTCCTCGTTCTCCGCGACACACATATTGTTGTAGCCGATGGGATTGCCTTGCGATGTCCAGAACTGCTTTTTCAGCCGCATGTAGCCCCAGTTAATGGTCAGCAACGTCCAGGCGCGCCCGATCACGGAATTCGCCAGCGTGCGCGGACTAAACGCTCCAATCCCGGAATTCAGCTCGATCTCATTGCGGATGGGGCCGTTGACGAGGAGCATGCACGCAAACGGCGTCGTCGAGCCCGGAATCGACGGATGCCCTGTGGAAGCAATCGCCAGAAGAACGGGCAAGTGCTCGGGCCGCGCTCCCGCCATCACGCCGATGATGGCCACCATCTCGACGGTAAATTTCAGGTATTCCTGGGTATCGTGCAGGAAAAGTTCCGTGACCACTTCATCCGGTGCGCGGTTTGTGCCGGTAAGCATTTCCGCGACGCGTTCTTCCGTGGGAAGGATGATGGGCAGCCCGTCGGTCCAGCCGCGCTCGTAGAACAGGCGCTGCAGATTGTCCTCACTGTCCGGCTCAAGCTGCGTTTGCCTGATGCCGGTTCGCGACACGGGCGCGAAGTCCCCGGTGAACTCGTCTTGGCTGACCGGCTTTGTGAGGGCCTCGATCACCTCATCGATGACGGTTTGTTGCGTTGCCGGATCGTGCCCCTCGATGTAGCCGCGAAGAACGGAAGGGGGCACCCCTACAACCGGATGCGGAGTGTAAATGAAGCGCAGGGGCACGCCGTGAAAGCGGCGATCGTCCGCGACTACGTTGGCAAACTCAAAAGTAGAGACGGGCGCTGTCGGGATTCCGTATTCCTGCTCGAGTGTGCGGGAGCAAGCGGCGACCGCCGCTGCGCAGCCGGGTCAACCTGCGACGCCTAAGATTGCGGCCTGGCCGTTTTCCTTGATTTCCGCCCACAGGTCCTTCGTATCATCTCGGAAGATGTTGCCCGTCTTCCGTCGGCGCACGGTCTTGACCGATGGGATGTGCTCGGCAAACCACGCCTGCACCTGATCCAGGAATTTGCCGCTTCCTCCAAATCCGGTGTCGACGAGGTAAATCGTCTTGCCTTTGACACTGTCCAGGCGCGGAGCGAGGGAAGAGAATGAAGGGGGCTTAGGGGGTGCGTCCCCGGCGGCGGCTCTGACGGTTCGGTACGCCTCCGGATTTAATACCGCCGAACGCAACAGCGTGGCCATGGCAGCACTCCTGTCAGCTTTTACGTTACCGTACCGCGCGGGAAACGCCAACAAGTACAGCAAACTGCGCTGTTGTTGTCAAGACAACATCAATACGCCACCGCCCGCACGGCCGCGCCGCCATACATCCTGGTCAGCGCCACTGGTCAACCGAGACGCTCTTGGCAAGGAACATCCCGCCGTAGCTCCAGTAGAGATTGTTCGATGACCCGGTGACAAGTACGTTGATCTGCGCCTTACTTCGGAAATGAGGCGTGGGTTCGTCCTGGCCCTGATAGAGAAAATCCGTAAGCTTTTCGACGCTGTCGTAGCCCTCGCTCTTAACGTAATCGGCCACGGCCGGGCTGAGGACGGCGACGATTCCAAAAAGCTGATCCTGGTCGTTAGCGATGTTCTTGAGTTCCTGCGCGAAATTCATGTCTCTGGACCAGACGGCGTATTTGGAGTTTTTCGCCGAAAGCAGACCCCAGCCTTGGAAAATGCTGACGACGCTTTCGTCCGGCTTGTGCCCGTGCCGGACACTGAACGGTTGCCACGGCGACAGTTTTTCGTTCTCGGCAATTATGATGTTGGCGTAGTTCATGGGATTTCCGATCACGCCCATGTACGTTTCACCGACCTTGCCGCAGTTGCCGCCGTTGATCGAAAGCAGAGTGTAGGAGCGCCCAATCGTGGCGTTCGCGTGGCTGAACGGGCCGAGCGCGCCGATGTCGTAATTCAGGCCGATCTCGTCGCGGATCGGGCCATTGATCACCACTGCATTCGCAAACGAATTGTCCGAGCTTGATATGGACTCTGTGCCGGCGGCCGCGATTGCCAGAATTACCGGAAAATACTTGGGATCGGCTCCCGCCATCACCGTGTTCACCGCCACCTGCTTCACTGTGTACGACCAGTTTTCATAGACGCCCGGCGTTGGAGACATGTGGCCGACGACCTCATCGGGCTTGCGGCTGGTGCCCTTGAGCATTGCGTCAACTCTCTCTTCGGTGGGGAGCACGATCGGGAGGTAATCCGTCATCCTCTTTTCCATGAACATCCGCTGGAGACTCTCCGCGCCATCGGGACCGAATCGCTCCGGGCCGGCCGATTGCGGAATGGTGCGCGTGATGCTGTCTTCCGGGCTGAGCGGCGTGGTCAGTTCGTCGACGATCTCCTGCATCACCGGTTTGCCGGTTACCGGATCAGCGCCCTGGATTACGTCATGCTGCAGTTGATCCGCGGTTTTGCCCCACACGGGTGACTTCACGAACGTAAATCGAAGGTTGGGCATCCCTTTCTTGGCGGCGTTTTCGTCAACGAGCTGCTTGAAGTACTTGGTGATGATGGAGACAGTCGGCTTCTGAAACTCGGATTCGAAACTGATGCAATGGCCAACGACCGCTGGCGAGCAGTAGCTTCAATGCCCAACGCCCATCACCACTGCGTCGCCTTTGGCTTTGATTTCCGCCCACAGCGCCGGATCGACTTGGGGAAAGCCGCCGGCTTTCAGCCTGTAGATTGCAGTCATGCCCGGAATGTTCTGATTGAACCAGGCCGCCATTTCCTTCATCAGGACGTCTGTTCCCGGGAAGCCGTCGTCCACGAAATAGACGGTCTTGCCGTTGAGAGACTTCGGCCGCGGCGCCATGGCCAATGATTTGATGGCTGGAGGAGTTCCCATAGGACTGAGCACGGTAAACTTTGGATCAAAGGCCCTCGCGGGGGCCGCTGCTGCTGGGGCCGCGGAAGCCGCAAGCGCGGGGGACGATGCGCCGGCCACGAGCGCAGGGCTGACACCCAGGAACGCCAACATCTTGCGTCGGTCCATAAGATCCACCTCCTCTTCAGCGCCATTCCACCGAGCGTGCGGCGTAAGTACACCAGATCGCACTGTTGTTGTCAAGACAACTAGCGCGTTCGTCGCAGTCATTCCCAGCACGTATTGTGCGGACAGTTGTTTTGACAACCATATGTCGCTAGACTACGTTTAGTCCGCGTGCGCGCTTCCGTTACCCGGCGCCCTGGCGGGTTTCATATCATGGCGACTGGCGGCTCGCCCGGATATAATCTCCACGTCTGCTACTTGGGAACGAACTAGGCGATTCAAACGAATCTCAGACGCGACGTTTAATACGGATCGTAACCGGGCTCGTTGGAAGGAGAAAAATGAGCGCAACCGTAACCCCAAAAACAAAAGGCTTTCCGCTTCCGAGTTCGCTGAAAGTGATCGCGGGCACGGAGCGGGCACAAGCCGCGTACCCCTATTACATGCAGTTCGCCAAAGAAGACGATGAGCGGTTCTGGTTCTACAATTCCATGCACTTTCCCGAGCCGATGTGCATCTTCGACATGATCACGGCCGAGGCCGCCTACTGTGCCCTGGGCTCCGCCAACACGCGGGTGCACTCCCTCCCGACCACGCTCGGTATCGATTATCGTGTCCTGAATGGCCGCGTGTATATTGGCGGCAATGGCGTGACGGATCCCGCCGAAATTGCCAAGCGAACAAAGGAGTTTCAGCGCCGAGCGTTTTACTACTACGGGAATTGGGAGCGGCTTTTCGCGCAATGGAAAGACAAAATGATGGCGCTCATCCACGAGGCAGAAGCGCTTCCGAAGCTTGACCTCCCCGAATTCGAGCCTCTGGAACACGTTCATGCGGGCCGCGGCATTGCTTCGAACCATTACATTCTCGAAACGTATCAGAAGACGCTCGAAGGCTACTTCAGGATGTGGCACCACCATTTTGAGTTTCTTCTGCTCGGCTACGGCGCCTACCTGACTTTCTTCGATTTCTGCAAGAAAGCGTTTCCGGAGATCAGCGATCAGACCGTCGCACGGATGGTGGCAGGTCTGGAGGCGGAAATCTTCCGTCCGGATGACGAACTCCGCCGGCTCGCGAAATGCGCGATCGAACTGGGCATCGACGATCAGTTCCGGGAAGGCGTCCCGGCCAACGAAATCATTCAATCGCTCAAGCGACTCGGCGAGCCCGGCGCGGCGTGGCTTAAGGAACTCGCGATTTCCCGCGATCCCTGGTTCAACATCAATGTGGGCGATGGTTTTTATCACTACCACCGCTCCTGGAACGATGATCTTTCGATGCCCTTCGCTGCTCTGCCGGGCTACATCGCAAATGCGAAGAGGGGCGAGCGGCTCGAGCGCCAGACCGACAAGCTCATGGCCGAGCGCAAGCAGATCATCGCGGATTATCGCGAACTCCTGGAAACCGACGAAGAGCGGGCTGCCTACGACCAGATGATCGAGCTGGCGCACCGGGTCTTTCCGTACGTCGAGGGGCACAAGTTTTACTGCGAGCATTGGTACACCAACCTGTTCTTCAACAAGATCAGGGAGTTCGGCGCGCTCCTGACGCAGAATGGTTTTTTCGCCGACGCCGAGGACGTCTTTCAGTTGAGCCACTACGAGCTTGAGTCCGCCATCATCGACCTCATGACTTCGTGGTCGAATGGTTCGCTTCCGCGCGGCACGACGCGCTGGCCCGCGATCGTGCGCGAGCGCAAGGCGGCGATCGCGGAATGGGCGAAACACGAAACGCCGCCGGCTCTCGGACCGGTTCCCGATATCATCGATGATCCCGCCATTGTCATGCTGTGGGGCATTACTCGCGAGAACCTCGACACGTGGCTCAAGGCGGACGAGCAGCTAATTTCCAACGAGATCAAAGGGGTTGCCGCTTCGAACGGCGTCGTGGAAGGAGTGGCTCGCGTCGTCAAGGCTGCTGAGGAGATCGATCGTCTCCATCATGGCGACATCCTGGTTTGCCAGGTCACCAATCCGAGTTGGGCGCCCGTGTTCCAGAAGATCGCCGCAGCCGTCTCGGACATCGGCGGTTCGATGAGCCACGCGGCGATTGTGGCTCGCGAATACGGGCTGCCTGCCGTGGTGGGCACGGGCACCGCCACGCAGAAAATCAAGGATGGCCAGCGCATACGCGTGGATGGCGGGCGGGGCATTGTCACTCTTCTCGATTAGGACAATTTAGGCGTGCCGTCTTCAGAGATCATCGGCTGGTTCGCAGACATCGGTCTGTCCGACCGCCCCACCGTCGGAGGCAAGGGCGGCTCCTTGGGCGAATTGAAGCGGGCGGGCATACCCGTGCCGCCCGGCTTCGTCGTGCGCACGGCTGCGTTCGAGCGTTTTCTCAGCACGCTCGAAAAGGACGAGCCGATCCGTTCGAGAGTGGAAGCTCTCGGCTCGCAGGAACTCGACAAAATCCTCGCTCTCTCGCAACATCTGCGCGCGCGGCTTGAAAGAGCGCCGCTTCCGGACGATGTGAATTCGGAAATTCTCGCTGCGTATACCGAACTCTGCGGCAGAGACAGCAATCCGCCTCTTGCGGTGCGTTCGTCGGCCACGACCGAAGATGCCGCCGACGCCAGTTTTGCGGGCTTGCAGGATACGTATCTGTGGACAATCGGCGCGCAAGCTACCTTGCGGTGCGTGCGCTCGTGCTGGGCCAGCCTCTACTCGACTCCTTCGATCACGTACCGGCGCAAACGCGAGATGCCGGAAAGCAGCGTGGCGATGGCTGTGGTGATTCAGGCGATGGTCAACGCGCATCGGGCGGGCGTGATGTTCACGCGCAGCCCGATGACGGGGGATCGCTCGGTCGTCACGATCGAGGGAGCTTGGGGACTGGGTTCGTCTGTCGTGAGCGGCGAGGTGACACCCGACCGGTTTGTTATCGGCAAGATCACAGGTGAAATCTCGGTGCGCGAGATTTCGGATAAGCACGTCCAGCAACTGCCCGCGCCGGGTGGGGGCATCCAGGACGTCGAGACGCCAGAGGAGCTCCGGCGCGTGCCTTGCCTGAGCGACGCGGAGATTACAGCATTGAGAGACATCGCCAGGAAAGTCGAGCGCCACTACGGCCGGCCGCAGGATATCGAGTGGGCCATCGATCACGCGGGTGAAATCCGCCTGCTGCAGAGCCGACCGGAGACGGTCTGGTCGTCCAAGGATCGGGCGCCGGTCGCGAAACCCACGGACGACCCGCTCCAGCACGTTATGAAAATCTTCGGAGGCCGCCGGTGACGCTCACAGCCAAGGATGTGGCGGAAATCATGCGGCTGCTCGAGCAATCGAGTTTCGATAGCCTGTCGCTTGAAATCGACGGCGTGAAGCTCAACCTGCAGCGCGGCTCGGCCGCGCCCGTCCGGCAGGAAACGACCCCCGCCGAGGGGCCACGGCCCGGCGTCGAGTCGGCACCGTCGCAGCCGGCTTCGCGAAAAGCAAAACCGCCATCCGAGCCCGGCCTCGCGGAAGTCACCTCGCCTCTGCTCGGAATTTTCTATCGCGCACCCAAGCCTGGCGAGCCGCCGTTCGTTGAAGTGGGATCGAAGGTCGGCGAAGAGACGGTGATCGGCATCGTCGAAGTCATGAAATTGATGAACTCGGTCCATGCGGGCGTGAAGGGCGAGGTGGTTGAGATTCTGGCCGCCAACGCGGCGCTGGTCGAGTACGGTGAAGTCCTGCTGCGCGTGCGTCCGGAGGCCTAGCCATCGCTATTCGCCGCATTTTGATCGCGAACCGTGGGGAAATTGCTGCGCGCGTGATTCGCACGTGCAAGAGCCTTGGAATCGAGACCGTTGTGGCGGCTTCCGAGGCCGATCTAGATTCGTTGCCTGCTCGTCTCGCGGACCGCGCAATCTGCATTGGGCCGGCCCGGCCCTCCGACAGCTACCTGAAGGTCGACACGATTGTGCAAGCAGCGTTAGGCGTGCAAGCGGACGCGATTCATCCCGGTTACGGATTCCTCTCGGAGCGGTCCGCGCTCGCCCGAGTCTGCGAGCAGGAAGGCGTAATTTTCATCGGCCCCACGGCGGCCCAGATCGAAGCGGTCGGCGACAAATTGCGTGCTCGCGCGGAGGCCGAGGCTGCAGGCGTGCCCACTGCTCCCGGCGGTGCAGTGGAAAATGTGAATGAGGCCATGGTGCTGGGCCGCGAGATTGGTCCTCCGCTGTTGATCAAAGCCGTCGGCGGCGGAGGCGGACGCGGCATGAAGCGCGTCGACCGGCTGGAGGATCTGCCCGCTGCGATGGACATGGCCGCGGCCGAGGCGGGCGCGGCATTTGGCGATACGCGAGTTTACCTCGAGCGATTTGTCGCGCGTGGCCGTCATGTGGAAGTCCAGATTCTCGGCGATGGAAAAGGCCATGTGGTTCATCTCGGAGAGCGAGACTGCTCGGTTCAGCGCCGCTATCAGAAGTTGATCGAGGAAACGCCGGCTCCAGGTCTTTCCGCGCATTTCCGCGCGCGCATCCACGCCGCAGCCGTCGAATTTGCGGGGCGGCTCTCCTATCGCGGCGCGGGCACGGTCGAATTCCTCGTTGATTTCGAGCGAGATGCTTTCTACTTCCTGGAAATGAACGCCCGAATTCAGGTGGAGCACCCCATCACGGAAGCAGTAACCGGCCTCGACTTGGTAGCCGAGCAAATCGCGATCGCCGATGGTCGCGGCCTGCGTTTCAAGCAGGAGGGTATTCGGAGAGACGGCTGCGCCATTGAATGCAGGATCAATGCGGAAGATCCGACGCGCGATTTCCGTCCCAGCCCCGGCACGGTTCGAACGGCGGTGTGGCCTTCGGGCGAAGGCGTGCGCGTCGATACGCATATTTTTTCGGGCGCTCGCATTCCGCCCTTTTATGACTCGCTGATGGCCAAAATTATCGTTCACGCTGCCGGCCGCCCGGCGGCGCTCGAACGGATGCGGTGCGCGCTCGCTGCGACTCACATAGAAGGTATCGCCACAAATCTCGCTTTCCATGCGGGCGTGCTCACCGATCCCGAATTTGAACGAGGTGGCGTCGACACTTCCTACGCACCGCGCTTCCTCGAACGCCACCTTCAACTTCAAGAGGTAAAAGCGCATGGCTAAGATACAACTCGTCGAGACCTCCCTGCGCGATGGCAACCAGTCTCTCTGGTCGGCGCTCGGCGTCGATACGGCCAAGACGCTGACGATCGCGCCCGTGATGGACCGTGTGGGCTTCAAGGCCATCGACTTCACCACGTCCACCCACATGGGCGTCGCCGTTCGCTACAAGAAAGAAGATCCCTGGGAGCGCATTCGGCTGATGGCCAAAGCCACGCCCAAGACGCCGCTGCAATTCCTTTCGACGGGATTCCGGTTCATCTCATGGGAAACGGCGAGCCCCGAATTCATGGCGCTCGCGTTCAAGACCCTGATCAAGAATGGCATGCGCCGGTTTGCGCTCGCCGATCCGATGAACGACGCGGATGCCAACGTCGCCTGCGCGCGCATGATAAAGGCAGCCGGCGGCGAATACGTCATCGGCGCCTTGGTCATTACGCTGAGCCCGATCCACGACGATGCCCACTACGTGGCCCGCGCGCGCACTCTCGCCGAAAGTCCCGATGTAGACGCGGTCTACATCAAGGATCCGGGCGGTCTTTTGACGCCGCTGCGCGCCCGCACGCTCATACCGGCCGTAATGGCGGCAATCGGCAATAAACCGCTCGAGCTTCACTCGCACTGCACGATCGGCGTCGGCGAACTCACCTATATGGATGCACCGGAGTGGGGCGTAAGCGCCGTTCAGTGCGCCTCTGGCGCCGCTGCGGATGGAATTTCCAATCCGCCGTCGGAGCGCGTCGTTTCCAATCTGCGCGCGCTCGGGCACCAAATCGACATAGACGATCGGGCGCTCGCCGAAGTGAGCCGTTATTTCACGCGCCTTGCTGAAGCGGAAGGCCTTCCCGTAGGCCGCCCCCAGGCTTTCGACGCCAGCTATCTTCATCACCAACTGCCGGGCGGAACGACCGGCACGATGCGCCGTCACCTAGCCGAAGCCCGCGTGTCCCACTTGGAAGGAGCGGTGATCGAAGAGCTGGACCGCGTGCGCCAGGAGCTTGGCTGGCCGATCGTCATGACGCCCTTCGCGCAGATGCTGATCACGCAAGCGGTTTTGAACGTCACCGGAAAAGAACGCTATGCCACCATTCCCGACGAAATCATCCGCTACGCGCTGGGAAAATTCGGACGCCCGAACGTTCCGATCGCGCCGAAGGTGATGGACCGCATCGAATCCCTGCCTCGCACACGCGAGTTGCGGCAGCAGCCAGGCATGCCGCCCCTGCATGAATTGCGCCAGCGCATCGGCCCGGAACTGAGTGATGAGGAGTTCTTGCTTCGGGCTACAATGCCCGCCGGTCAAGTCGACGCGATGAAAGCGGCCGGCCCCGCGGAACAAAAATACGATCCCGATATGAGCCCCGTGTTGAACCTGATTCGCCAATTAACGGCCCGGCGCGACATCGCGTATCTGTCGATCAAGAAGCAGGGCTTCAAGCTCGAACTGCGCGGCCAATCTGCCGCCGCGGAGTCGTGAGCATGCGACGCTCGAACAACGGTTGGAAGGAACGATTCGGACCCGTCGAAGGGTTCATGTTCGATCTCGACGGCACGCTGCTTCTGACCGACCGCTCGCTGACTGGCTATCGCTTGCTGCCGGGCGCCGTCGAGATTCTAAGCGAGCTGCAATCTCGCGGTATACCATTTGTCGTGCTCACGAACGGCAGCGCGTATCCGGCGGCAGAACAAGGGCCCAAGCTACGCGCGCTGGGCTTGCCCATTTCCGACGAGATTCTGCTGACACCTTCCACCGTGGCGGCGGAATTGATGCCCCGCCGACGCGTGAAGCGCGCGCTGGTCTTAGGGACGAAGGGAGTCGGCCACCCGCTGGCGGAGGCGGGGATCGAGATCGTCTTCCCCGGAGGAGAGCGCGCGGAGGAAGTCCAGGCTGTCTACGTAGGCTGGCACCCTGACTGTGTAATGAAAGACATCGAGGCCGCCTGCAAAGCCATCTGGAATGGCGCGGAGCTTTACGTCGCGTCCGACGTTCCTTTTTTTGCGACGTCCAGCGGCAAAACGATGGGTTACTCGCATGCGATCGTCGCCGCGGTGCGCAAAATCACCCACGCGCCCATGATCCTCACCGGCAAGCCTTCTTTGCACGCGCTGAGGCTGGTTGCGAAAAAACTCGGAGTTCCGATGCGCAAGGTGGGCGTCGTTGGCGACGATCCGCTCGTGGAAATGATTATGGCGCGGCGCGGCAAAGCAGTCGGTTTTGGCGTCACCACCGGCTTCACGACGGCTGAGGATTGGGCGGCGCAGCCGAAGAGCAGGCGCCCGCATCGGATCGTCCGCGAACTCGCCGACATCCTGAAGTTGACCGGCTCTTCCTGAGAAAAGCAGTGGCTAGTGGTGAGTGGCGAGCGGCTAGAGAACGGGCCGCTGCATTCTCTGCGCTCTCTGCGGTGAATCGTCGTTTTCTTCTAATGCACGCCGTCTGCCAGCGGGAGCCACACTTGAAAGCGCGTGTCGCCGGGCTTTGAGGTGACTTCGACATTTCCACGGTGCTTCTTCACGATCCGCTGAACGGTGTCGAGTCCGAGTCCCGTACCTTCGCCGACTTCCTTGGTCGTGAAGAACGGCTCGAAGATGTGTGGCTTCACGTCGTCCGGAATTCCCTTGCCATTGTCGGCAATCTCGATCACCACGCAATCATCCTCGCGATAGATCCGCACCCGCAGCTCGCCCTTGCCGTTCATCGCGGCGATGGCATTGTCGATGAGATTCGTCCAGACCTGATTGAGCTCGCTGCCGAATGAATTCACAAGAAGAGGGATTTTCTCGTAGTCGCGCTTCACCACAACGCCGTGCTTGAGCTTGTGGTTCATGATGGTGAGCGTTGTTTCCAGGCTCTTCACGATATCGACGTTTTGCAGCGGCGTCTGGTCCATGTAGGTGTATTCCTTGATCGCACGGACCAGATCGGAAATTCGTGAAGTGCCGCTCTCGATTTCATTCAGCAGGCTCGCAGCTTCGAGCGAAGCGGCAATCCTCACCAGCGCAGCTCGCGCCGTCTGCGCATCGAGCGTCGCGAAGAGCGATTCCAGCGCCTCCGGCTTGACATTCCGGTGCGCCAGATCGGCGGCGAGCTGCCACAAATCGCTTTGCCCATGGCTCCGCAGCAGTGAATCGATCTGGCCTTCGAGGTCGCTGATAGTAAGCGCGTCGGGTGGGATCTCGTCGCGTTGCACCAGTGACGCTTCCAGGTTCTCGATTTCCGATTTCTGCGTGGGCGTCAGCTCGCGCCGTCCCAATTCGTGGCTCGCGCTCTTGATCCGCTTTAGCGCGTCACGCAGTTGGCTGGCTGCGCGCTTGACGGCGGAAGCTGGATTGTTGAGTTCGTGCGCGAGGCCCGCCGAAAGCTTTCCGAGCGAAGCGAGCCGGTCGCGCTGCTGCTCCATCCGTGTGGTCTCGCGAATCCTGTCGGCCATCAGGCCGACGAGCCGTTGCGTCAACTCCGGCATCCTGTGTATGAGGTCGGGAAACAGCGCGGCAGGGAAGCGCAGAGCGCGGCCATCCGTGATCGCTCGCACGCCTACGCTGAACTGCTTCATGCGGGAAAACGGCAGCACGCCCGTCACCGCGGGGGCTTTGATCGGGATCACCACGGTTTCGCCGCCGAGTTCGCCCCGTGCCTGCAGCTGTCCCTCGAGGACGACGAACATCGCGTCGGCGGGTTCGCCGGGACGAAACGGCATGTCCCCCGCTTTGAGCTGCATCTCTTCCGCCTGGCTGAGAAACCATTCGATCTGATCGTCGGGCAGATCGGCGAACGCGGGAACGCGAACCAATTCTGATTTTTCGACCATTTAGACTTTGCTCAGATATTGATGGATGAATTGCACGGCAACTGACCCCTCGCCGACTCCCGAGGCCACGCGCTTTACCGATCCGTGCCGCACGTCGCCCACCGCGAAAATTCCCGGCACGTTCGTTTCGAGCAGGAAAGGATCTCGTTCGAGCGTCCAGCCTTTCGGATGCTGGCCTTCCCGGATGAGATCGGGGCCTGTCAGGAGAAACCCGCGGTCATCTCGCTCGACGACTCCGGCCAGCCAATCAGTTCGCGGCAGCGCGCCGATGAAGATGAACATCGCGCTCGCCGGCACCCGCTCGACCTTGTTTGTGTCCGAACAGAGGAACGAAATCTCCTCGAGATGCGCTTCGCCGTGCGCCTCTTGCACGCTGGCGTTGGCCCATATCTGAATGTTGGGCGTCTCCTTAACCTGGTCGATCAAATATTGCGACATCGTGCTCGAAAGGGAGCTTCCTCGCACCACGATCACCACGCGCTCGGCGTACTTTGCGAAATTCATCGCCGCCTGGCCCGCTGAATTCGCGCCGCCGATCACGTATACGATTTCGCCCTTGCACGACAGCGCTTCGGTCGATCCGCCCCCGTAGTAGACGCCCGCGCCTTGCAACCGGTCGATCCCCGGAGCTTCGAGGCGCCTCCACTGCACGCCGGTTGCGATCAGCAGCGCGTGGCAGGATATCTCGTTTCCATCAGCCAGCTTGAGGATCCGGTAAGGGTCTTCGGTTCGCACGCCGATGGTTTCCTGCGGCGCCAGAATTTCCACCCCGAAGCGCTGGGCCTGCACCACGGCGCGTCGCGCCAGATCGCCTCCGCTCAGCCCCATCGGAAATCCAAGATAGTTCTCGATGCGCGAACTCATCCCTGCCTGGCCGCCCGGCGCTTCCCGCTCGATCATCACCGTATGCAGGCCCTCGGAGGCGCCATACACAGCAGCGGCGAGGCCGGCCGGCCCTCCGCCGACGATCGCCAGATCGTAAAAGTTGGTTTGCGCGCGAGTACGCAATCCAACTTTTTGGGCCACTTCGGCCGGCACGCTCTCGAGAAGCTTTGTTCCGTCGGGAAATAGCACCACTGGAAGGCTCGACGCGTCCGGCCCCAACACTTCGAGCAGGCGCTTAGTTTCCGGGTCGTTGGCCGAAAGCTCCACGTCGATCCACTGATACGGAACGCGGTTGCGTGCCAAGAAATCGCGCAGATCATAGGAACGCGGCGACCAGCGGGTTCCCAAAACGCGGATTCCCTCGAACGCCGGCCGGTAGGACGCGCGCCAATCGTCCAACAGATCGTCCAGCTGCGGATAGAGATGCTCGCTGGGCGGATCCCACGGCTTCAGGAAGAAATAATTGATGTTCGCTTCGTTGATCGCGCTGATCGCCGCGCTTGTGTCGGCATAGGCGGTGAGCAGCGCGCGCTTCGCGTCGGGGAAGATCCGCATTCCTTCTTGCAGGAATGCGACGCCATCCATGTGCGGCATGCGCTGATCGGCGAGCAGCAGCGCCACGCTGTCGTTGCGCACCTTCAACTGCCCCAGCAGGTTCAGCGCCTGCTCGGGAGAATCGCTCGCGATCACGCGGTAATCGGCGCCGTACTTCGAACGCAAGTCGCGCTCAATCGCTCGCAGAACGTCCGAGTCGTCGTCCACACTCAGCAAAATCGGTTTCGCCATGAAGGGGTCCCAGCCTCATATAGGCAGATGATTCTAAACGCCTCAGCCGTTTAACCAAAATCAGATGAAAAGCGCTCGCGTTTGGTCGCAATCAGTTTCTAGATCGACTTCATGCGGAGCTAAGCGAGTTTCCGCGCCAAACGAGGACAGCCCGCGTCGTGGCATCTCCTTTATTTACAATAGTTACAGGAAAAATGCAGAAGGTGGATACTACGAAACGGACTTCCTCTCCACCGGCACCACGTCCACAGACACGCAGTGCCTTTTCTTGCTCGCGCGCAGCATGTATTTTCCCAATACACCCTGCCCATTCCGCGACTCTTAATTGCGGAGCGATGCACCGCCAACCGCACTAAATCGTATTGACATAGCTTTATTAAGCGAGTAAATTCGCATTCCGCCGCGGACGAGCGGCTCAATTCATCCCAAGGAAACTACGAGGAGATTCTGTGACGCATCGCTTGGTTATCCTTGCATTGCTCTTTGTCTCGCTGTTGATGGGGGCGTTCCCGGCGTGGGCCCAAACGGCCGTGAGCCTTTCCGGCGTGGTGACGGACCGAACCGGCGCTGCCCTTTCCGACGTCGCAGTCACAATCAAGAACCTCGACGCGGCTGAAACGCGCACGATCGCAACCGACCGCGGGGGGCGTTATCAGGCGTCCGCCCTGCCCACGGGGCGCCTGGAGATTCGGGCGGCAAAACCAGGGTTCGCCGATGAAACGCGCACGGGAGTCAGCTTGGCGGTTGGCCAGAGCGCCACGGTCGACATCAAGATGCAGCAGAAAGCCCCCGACCCCTGCGCGAGCGGCCACGAGTTCGCCACTACCGATTGCACGCTGACCTGGCACGGCGTCACGCTGTACGGCGCGTATGACGTCGGCGTCGGCTGGGTCAGTCACGGCTTACCGGAAAACGGCTATAACTATGAAGGCGAATCTCTGGTGAATCGAAACGGCTATCAATCTCGATTTCTCATCGCACCGAACAACCTGCAGCAGACGGGTTTGGGCGTCAGGGGCAAGGAAGAGATTGGGCATGGCTGGTCCGTTGTGTTCAACGCTTCAACGGGCATCAATCCGCAGTCCGGCCTGCTCGCCAACGCGTCAGCCACCGATACCATCAACAACGGCCTTCCCAGGAAGAGCTATTCGATAGCCATCGACGGCTCGCGCGCGGGCCAACCCTTCAATGACGAATACTATGGCGGTATATCGTCCACGCATTTCGGCACGCTGACCTTCGGTCGTCAGCGCGCTCTCGGCACCGATGCGATGCTGCTTTACGATCCGGCGGGCGGCTCCTATGCCTTTTCGTACATCGGGTATAACGGCACGATGTCCGGCGGTGGCGACACCGAGAACGCCCGTTGGGACGACGCCCTGAAGTATCGCATCAGCGATGGCCCGGTCCATTTCGGCGCGATGTATAAATTCGCCGATGGTTCTGCCGGCTGCTACTCGGTCTCCGCAACCTGGACTGCCGCCACCTGTACGCCGGAAGCGGCGCATAACAACGCCTATGGATTCAACCTCGGCGGAGACTACGGCAAATTTTCTGCCGACGCCGTCTTCCAACATTACAACCAGGCGATCAGCGTATTGAACCCGTTGCTGGGGCCTCAGAGTTTGTCGGCGCCATATCAGTCGACCACGGACAGCATCAATACAAACCCCATCAACGGAGGGGCCGGCATGGGACCCAATCTGATCGACCCGAACGACACCGTGTATGGCATCGTGACCGACAACAACGCAGTTATGGTCGCTGCCAAATATACGTGGGACGCCGTTAAGTTTTTTGCAGGCTACGAATACATCTGGCAGAATAACCCGGCGAACCCGTTGGGCGTTGGCGCTTCAGACCAGGGCGGCTATATCATGAGCGGCGTCGAAGACAACAATCTTGATACTGAAAAGTTGGTGAATATCTGGTGGACGGGCGCGAAGTACACCTACCGCAGCAAAACCGACTTCACCTTCGCCTGGTATCAACAGCGGCAGAACGACTTCCGTCTTCCGCCAGCCTGCTCGCCCTCAGCCGGTTTCCGCGCCTCCTGCGCGGGCACCCTCAACGAGGGGTCGTTCTATTTGGATCATCACTTCACCAAGCGTTTCGACGGTTATGCCGGAATTGCGTATTCCTGGGTGAGCGGCGGTCTGGCCATCGCCATTCCTCATGGCCCCGGCGTCCCCTATAACTCCAACAACAACTTTGCTCCGACAGTCGGTGGTCGTTTCACCTTCTGATCGTTTCGCGGTGCCTCCCTGGCAGCTGACTGGCGTGACTGGAGTCGCCCCAGCCATAATGCTCAGTATGCACGTTACCGGTTCTTGGATTCTGCTGATCTTCGTCGGCGTACTGACCGTTCTAATTCTTCTCCTGCTGTACTTGACGAAGCTTGGGCTGCTGATCCACCAGCGCATTCCTGATCGGCCACACCGGCGGCTCTTCCTGGCCTCGGTCAGCTTCTTTCTGACTTTTGTGGGGGTGCGGTTGCTGGTCGCCTCGATCACTCACCATGTTGGCCCCTTCGGTTGGGTGGAGATGGGCGGACATCACATCCATCACCTGGTATGGGGGATTCTTCTGCTGCTCATCACCGGGTATGCGGAACTTGCGGAGGTGGGGACTGGCGACGGAGCGGTTGCAATTTTTCAGAGTCGATTGTTGGCGCTGGCCTATGGAATTGGAGCCGCGCTGACCCTGGACGAGTTCGCGCTTTGGCTGAATCTCGATGCGGCCGCGTACTGGTCTCGGCAGGGCCGCGAGAGCATTGATGCTGTGGTGGTGTTTGGGGCGCTGCTGGCAATGGGCACGTGGGGTGCGCCGCTATTTCGCTGGGTTGATCCGTCCGGAAATAAGCATAAGCGTGGAAGCGCGGAAAAATGAGATGCGTCCTCGCCCCTTCTCATGGCGCGTGGCCGCGAACGCGGTAAAATCTGGCTGGGTCGTCTATGCGCATCTCGAGCCGCCGCGGAACCATTGCGTTCTTCCTCATCCTGGGCGTAGGCCTGGTGGCGCTAGCTGTTGCCCTCAACGTTGGCTGGATCATTCTCAACTGGCGGCAGGGAGTTCTGCTGTTTTTCGGGATCGTTTTTTTTGCCTTGATTATTGCGGGGATGGTGGTGAATACGATTTTTCTGGTGCGCGAACTGCGGCACAGTGAACAGCACGACAGCTTCATCAATGCCGTCACCCACGAGTTGAAGACGCCGGTGGCCTCGATCCGGCTACACCTGGAAACGCTGCAGCGCCGCGAATTGCCGGAAACGCAGAAGCAGGAGTTTTACCAGGTGATGCTCAGCGATACCGACCGTCTTACCGAGACTGTAGAGCAGGTTCTCCGGGCCGGACGGGCGGGGGACAAAAAGGCAGGTCAGGAAAGAGCGGAAATCGATTTTGGCCAGTTGGTGCGCGACTGCATGGACGCCACCCGGGCGCGGCATCACCTGCAGTCGGAGGCGATTCGCTATGAGGAATCGTCGGAAGCGTCGGGCAACCCAGGCGGACTCAGGGTGCGGGGCAGCGAAGAGGATTTGCGCACCGCTGTTTCTAACGTCCTCGACAACGCCGTCAAATATTCCGGGGAGAGCGTCGACGTGCGGGTGCGGCTGGAAACGCCCGACGAGAAACGCATTGTGCTGCGCGTGCAGGATCAGGGCGTGGGCATTCCTCCCGACGATATGAAGCGGATCTTCAAACGCTTTTATCGGGTTACGCACCGCTCGCTGGCGCATGTGAAGGGAACCGGGTTGGGCCTGTTTATTGTGAAGGCGATCGCGGAAAAACACGGCGGCAAGGTTTTCGCCGAGAGCGATGGCGAAGGGCACGGAACCACGATCGTGCTGGAACTCCCGAGGGGGGCGGCATGAGCCGGGTTCTCCTGGTGGAAGATGAAGCTCATCTGGCGCAGGGGTTGCGCTTCAACTTGGAAGCCGAGGGGTATGCGGCGGAAGTGGTGGGCGACGGCGAATCGGCAACGGATCGACTGTTGGAGAAGAAGGAAAAGTTCGATCTCGTGGTGCTCGACATCATGCTTCCGGGCAAAGATGGATTCAGCGTGGTGTCGGAGCTGCGCGCCGCGCGCAATTACGTGCCGGTGCTGATGCTAACGGCGCGGGGCCGTCCGGAAGATGTGCTGCAGGGCTTTGCGGCCGGCGCGGACGACTATCTGGCGAAGCCGTTTGATCTTTCAATTCTGCTGGCGCGCTTGCAAGGACTGTTGCGGCGCAGCCAGTGGATGCACGGCGGGCAGACGCCGGGAGTGAGCGAAGCGCGGGCCGATTCGAGCGGCATTGGCGATTTTGGAACATTTTCATTTGGCGGGAAGACGATCGACTTTGGGGCCCTCGAATTGCGGTCGGGCGAGAGCACGATTCATCTCACGCTGATGGAGTCGGAACTGCTACGGCATCTGGTGCGCAACGACGGCAAGATTGTTTCGCGCAAGCAGATTCTGGAAGAAGTTTGGGGGCTGAAAGAGGACACCGACACCCGCGCCATCGACAATTTTGTGGTGCGGTTGCGGCGGTACATCGAAGACGATCCGGGCAATCCGCGGCATTTACTTACGGTGCGGGGCGTGGGATACCGGTTTCTGGCTCGTCCGAAAAAATAGGCGTAAACCACAGAGGACACCGAGGACACAGAGGCGCCCAGAAGAACCCGGAGGCTAAATCAGAGCTTCCCTAGGCGCGGCACAACTCCGCCAGCAGAGTCTCTCTCCGCTGAAGTGCGATGCCGTCGATACGGCGCAAGGTGATCACATAAATCGGGATTGAGATCGCCGCCAGCAGCAGGAATAACAGCACGGCGATCCAAAGATTGTTATAGAGGCGCGCAATGACGAAGACTGCTACGCCGATGCCGACGATCACAATCTGCAGGCCCAGACTCGCGAGCACAGTTGTCTGCGAGACGTTCTGGCGGCCAAAGGTGGCGAAATCGCGTTTCTTGGGGGAATAGATTGAGAGCAGATTGCCGGCGGTGAAGTTCAGGGGCGCCGCGAAAAGCAGTCCGGCGACCGTGGCAATCGTAACGGCGAGGTGAGGAGTTCCGTAAAAGTAGCTGACGGCGAGCCAGGACAGCGCCGTGTTCGCGACCAGAACGCTGGCATGGATAAGGTTTTTCCCCAACACGATCTGGCGGAAATGGACGGGCGATGCGTAGTAAAACTGCACTCCGGCGGCGTCCCCGCCGAAACTGTTGAAGACCAGGTTGGTGAGCACCAGGAGCGCGTAGGCGGCCGCGCCAGGGAAGGCCATGTCAGGCGTGCGGCTCAGGTAATTCGACTGGCGCATGGGATTGGCCGGTCCCAGGCGAAATACCACCAGCATAAAGATCGGCATGATTAGAGTGAGCAGCATGGGGCCGCTGCGCGCCAGATAGCGGACTTCCTTTTCGAACACGGCCGCCACCGGCTGCGAGAATCCCGACAGGTTCCATCCTAGCTGCAGGCTCTGGGGTTGCGCGACGGCGGGGCGCGCTGCTGCTTCGCTGAGATTTTCACCGCGAAACTGGGCGCGCAGGCGGATGTTGAGGAGCGATCCTACGGCCGCGGTCAGCGTTCCTAAAAGGAGCAGGGAACTGAAGCCGACCAGCAGGTGGGAACGGGTAGTTTGCGCGATCGCGTCTGCGGCTAGGCCCGGCGGCAACACGGCCTGGGCCTGGGCCAGAATCTGGGTTGCGCGGCTGATCTCGGGGCGCGGCTTTTTCTGAACCCGCTGCATCATCGGGCCGATCAATTGAAAGCTCAGCATTACCAGGATGAATAGAACTCCCATGATTTCGCGGGTGCGGCGCTGTGCCAGCCAGCGCTCGAGCCACGCGAAGACCGTCTGCATCAGGACGAGGTTGAAGAGCGCGAAGGTCGAGATCACCAGCAGCGCCCAGGGAAACAGCGCCGGGCGCGCGAAGCTAGCGCCGAGTAGGATTCCAAGCAGGCTCAAACAGCCGAGCGCGCTTGCCGGGTCGAAGAAGCCGTAGGCCAGGCGAATCAGAAAATACGAGCTGTAGTTGAGCGGGAAGCGCAGCAACTCGCTGGAGTCCGGATTGTTGGTGAAGGCGGTTGCCATCACGGGAAAAACTTGCCAGAAGAAAAAAATCGGCCAGAACAGGGTCGCGAGATATTCGGCCTTGCCTTGCGAGACAAAATACCAGGCAAATCCGGTGGCGGCCGCAAAGCCGCCGAGCCCGCCGAGGGCGAAGGCTGCGGTGACGATGATGCGCGAGACCAGTTCCATCTTGCCGCGCTTGCTGCGCAGGCCGTTGACGAACATGCGCCAGCGCAGTTCGGCGATGGCCGCGAGCTGGGCGCGGCGGTGGAGGGTTGGATGGAGGTCAGTCATGGCCTCACCGTCGAAGGGGCAGAGTCACTTTGCAAAAACATTGTCCGGAATGAATATGGCGGTGGCTACTAACACGGCGCAGGCGATCCTAGCCACGTCCGCGAGGCCGATCGTTTTTCTACGGGCGATCGCGCATGGAACAGCTGGCAAGAGCCACGCCATCACGCCGACGCTACTTAACACTCCCACGATCGCAAACATTGGGTGAACGTGCATCAAGCTGAATCCAACCATCTGCGGTCCGCGAGACCAAGTCCAAAGCGTTTTTTCCCACATTATGCGGGCGGCGAACAATAAAGCAAGCGGCGAGACACAGATCCACCAGACTCTGAGAAAATGCGGCAGTGCGATTCGCGATTCCACGCTTGCGTATTTTACGCGGAATCCGGCCCTCGCGGAGCTCAGATTCCATTTCTCATCCCAGCCACGAAAGTTCCTGCTCGGTGCGGCGCGTTCCGCCGACGATGCGCAGGAAGAGTTGTTCCAGTGTAAGCTTCTCGCCGGAAACTCCGTCATCGTCTGATCCGGCGGGAGTCTGGGCTTCGACCCCGGCGCGCAGTTCTTCGAGCGACCCCTGAGCCACGAGGCGCCCCTGATGAATGATGGCGACGTGGCTGCATAGGCGCTCCACGATTTCGAGCACGTGCGAGGTGAGGAAGATTGTGGCGCCCTTGGCGATCATGCCTTGCAGCATGGATTTCAGCGTGCCGGCGGCGATCGCGTCCACGCCCTCGAACGGTTCGTCGAGAAACAGAACCTTGGGTCCATGAATCACGGCCGCGGCGAGGGCCAGCTTTTTCTGCATGCCGTGGGAATAGTCGGTGACCAGTTTTTTCGGCTGGTCGGCGAGTTGCATGAATTCGAGCAACTCGGCAGCGCGCTTGGCCGCGGTGGTGCGGTCAAGACCGTACATGCGTCCGGCGAAGCTCAGGAATTCGGCGCCGGTGAGGCGGCCGAACAGCGCCATGCCCTCGGGGACAACGCCGATTTGGCGTTTGACTTCGACGGGATGCGCGTTCAGATCGATGCCAAGAATCTCGATTCTGCCGGAGCTGGGTGCGAGCAGCCCGGTGAGCATCTTGATGGTGGTGGATTTTCCCGCGCCATTGGGGCCGAGAAAGCCGAAAAACTGGCCCGGAGCGACGCGCAGGTCGACGCTGTCGACGGCCACGAGTTCGCCGAAGCTGCGGCTCAGGCCTTGGGTTGAGATGGTGGGTGCTGGGTCCATGAAAGTTATGAATCTAGCATACCGGCGGTGATTCTTGGATGCGGCCCTGCGTTCATGAAGCCAGGTTGTTCCTCAATCATTGTTCGTTCAGTGTTTTTGACTTGTCTGTGCAGGTGCGTTCTTAGGCGAGGGCTGGTTCGCACCGATGTGCTGGACTGCATGCAGATTCGAAGTCCGAAAAGATGCGTTGGCGGGCACGATGGCATGTTTGGCCGCGCTCAAATCGTAGTTCACGAAAGCCCGCCGGTCCGTGACGCTGGATAGTTTGAGGAACGTTGAAGTGCCGGGGGCAGCCGTTGATCCAGTAATCGAGAGTCCTGCGCCCTCGTAGAAAGACAGGGCCGCACTGCCCGCTGCCGGAGCCTGGCGGCCTTCGAACTGGTTGATGGCGACGTCGCGGAATTGTTCGCAGTGGATGCCGTCGGAAAAATAGTCGGGCAAATTCTCGCCCCACTGCAGTTCGAGTCCGTGAACATGAAAATCTTGCACCCAGCGGCAGAACACGGCGGGGATGTCGTGCTTGAAGATGGCCTCCTGCAGGTTGCGCGCGGTCCAACGCAGATCGAAGTCTCCGCCCATGCTGCGGGCGACGGCCGGCTCCGGAGCGGTGATCTTCAAGCGGACGCGGTCGAGCGTCAGACCGACGACGGGGCTGTGTTCTGCACCGTAGATCAGGATGCCGTTTTCGGCTTCGGCTGTGATGTTAGAGAACGTGACATCGCGAACCGCGCCTTTACATTCACCTTCCTCACACGGGCTCACGGCAATGTAGATGGGTTCGGCCTTGCCCCACCAGTGTCCGGAAATCAACCTTGTCCGCATCGTGATGTTCGAGAACAGAACGGATTCAGTGTTCTCGCCGCTGTTCATGCCGTGGAAAATACCGATGCCTCGATTGGAGTCGATGGAAAGATTGTCAAACGTGCTGCGGCGCGTGCTCTCCAGGCGGACGGCCGCGGAACGCGACACCAGCGAGCAATTCGTCACATTGACGTGGTCGCTGCCGAAAATCGCGAGATCGTCGTCCCCGGCCTGGATATCGCTGTCGGAGATGTGCACGTGCCGGCAATGGATGCAGTCGATGCCGTCGTTGTTCGGAATCAGTAGATCGTTTTCGATGTGAATGCCGGAGATGGTGGCTTGCTCGGTGTTCTGGAGATGAAGCGTCCAGTTGGGGGCGGCCCGAAGCGTAACGTCGCGGACCAGCACATTCTTGCAGTGCACGAGGATAATCATCGTGCCCGGGCGCCCGGCTCCGTGTTCTTTGGGCAGGACCGGACCATATTTCAAATCGCGCACTCCGGCGTCGAAGGCTTCTGGATTGCGTGTGTATTGCGCGTCGAAGTCGAGGCCAACGTGGGGCGTTGCCAGGTCCATGAAGTGGTCGCCCTGGCCGTCGATGGCGCCGCGTCCCACGATGGCGATGTCATGCGCCTCGCGGGCTACGATGATGCCGACCAGCGTGCCTTCGCCGGAAGAGTTCACGCCGTAGGCGCGGGCCAGGCCGAAGTCTCCGATGTTGCCGTAGTCGGAAATGTTGGCGCTGCCGAGAATGACCGCGCCCGCATCGAGTTGTAGAGTGATGTTGCTGAGCAGTGCAAATGTTCCTGTGACGTACGTGCCCGCCGGGAAGAGCACGGTGCCGCCGCCAGCTTGCGCACAGGCGCCAATCGCCTTGGAGATGGCATCGGTGTCTAAGGCGGCGCCATCGCCTTTTGCGCCAAAACTTTTGACGTTGCAAATTCCGTCCACGGTTGGAGCCGTTTGCGCAAGAAGCGGCAGCGTGCAGAGAAATGCGGCCCAGAGCGTAAGGGGAATGAATCTGCGAAAAATCATCGCGACCTCGATTCGTGCGTTGCCGAAAAAAACGTGGGGCAGAGCAGTATACGAGGTCGGGTGACGCCAGTCTTGCCTGTCGTGGCGCGGCGCCCTTATTTCTTTTGTGGAGGGTCTTCCGACCATGGCGGAACAATTCCGTTGATGCGCGCGTAGGCGATGGCTTGTCCGAGATGCTCGGCGATGTGCGGAACAATATAGAGAAGAACGCCGCGCTGGGTAATCGTTCCACCGAGCCAATCCATGGTTTTTTCGAGGTTGGCGTCGGGCATGTCGGTGATGGCTTGCTTGGCGTGGGCGTAGGTAGCTCTCAGCGTGGAGATGACTTTGGTTTTGTCGGTGGTGGATTGTTCCATTCCCGCCACATCGAGCCCTGCGGGAACAGGCGCGCCTACTAGCTTGTACATGTTGTAATTCGCGGCGCTGACATGCAGGAAAACCTCGGCGACTGATTTCACGCCAGGGGCGGGACGCCAGGTGTATTTTTCGGCGGGGAACGCTTCGGCGAGTCGCAGGAATTCGTTTTCCTGAATCATAACCAGGGCCAGTACTTCAGAGCGATAGCCAGTCACGCCGGGTGTGCCATCCCGGAAAGGATGCACTTGCTGCAGTTGCGCTGCGTCAGGACCAGCGCCTGACGTGAATAAAAACAAACAAATAGCAGAAAGAGTGCGTCTCATCAGAGCGTCTCCTTTGGTTTCGACATTCTAGCGATTTGGGGAGGGCTGTCCAGGGGTTCTTGCAACCGGAGCTTTTTCAGGAGGAAAGGGCGGCCTGCGAGAACAGCGAACGGAATGCAGAAGTGACGGTCGGTGGCAATGGCGCGAGGTGGCGTCGCCGCGAAATAGAGTTTCTAATTTGCGGCCGCGGATCCTAAACCGGCCTCCAGCGCAGTCTTCCATTCCTGGAGCTTGTTGACCAGATAGACGCGCAACTTCCGTGCCTGCTTTCTTGATATGCCGTTGGCTCCATCCTCCTCGCTGGCCCGAACCGTAAGTCTCGAACGCCTCTCTGCTATTCCCCATTTCCCACAGTGGCAAAAGTTGTAAAGTGAAGTGATTGACGTGGCACACATTAGCTATTGGTGGAGAAATGAATGGAATGCCAGACCAAGGATGAACTTGAGCAACACCTGTCGGATATTCGCAGACTTGCAACCAACCGTGCCCTTACTTCTGAGGAAAAGGACGCGGCTGCGCGGGCCGAGCGGTTTGCCATCGGCCTGCTGAGGGAGCACGATCAGTCGGGGCACCACGGCAAGAGATGCCCCTTCGCTACACGGTGCGAATGATCCACGGAGAAATAACACTTCTGGTCGAGCCTAGTCAATTGATGGCCAGGATCTGCATGACTTCCTGCTCTGCGCCAACGGCTCTGCGGCAATTTCCCGCCAAGTTCGACCTCTCCTCGCACGGCGCGAGGAGTGCCTTCCCAATAGCAGGTCCTTGGCGCCTCGGCGCTACTGTATTTCGTTCAGCCTCTGGTAGATCAGCATCGCCACCAGCACTACCATAAATACGCCAGACCCGGTGCCGAACACGCGTACCGGGACGATGAGCCGATTCAACTTGGCCAACAGTTCCGTCTGCTCCTCGTGCATGTGTGAACTGGCGTCATCCAGAAACAACTGATCATCCCTGTGCATGGTGAGTGTGCTCTTGTAGATCAGCAGGACGATCAAACCAATTGCGAAAACTCCGAAGATCACCGCCACAATCGTCAGCGTCATAAGCCACCTCGGCCCGATTCCAACCCAAGTGCGGGCGGCTTCCCACTCTCTTGGTGTTCGGAGGAACTCGCCGGAGAATCAGAAGCCCGGCCCCTAGCCGCCGAGCGGCGGCAGAATGATGCAACCGCACCTTAGCGGGACCGGGCCCAATTCAGAGGTATTCAGTTTTGATTCCTCCAGCCTCTATTACAAACTCCTTCTAGCTCTGCTGTCAGTGATCTTCATCACCAATGGTCAAGGCTTGGTCGCTATTGGTACTGGTGGTCCGGAGGAGTAGTTCGTTTTAGCGAGGCGCCCATTTCAGGACGCCTCGCCTCCGAGGGGTGATCCCGGTCTGGAACGGAATGTCGATTCTTTCTACGAGCCGGTTCCAGTCAACGAGACGGTTTGCGGGCTGCCAGCAGCGTTGTCGGTGACCTTTAAGATCGCGCTGCGAGTGCCCGTCGTCGTCGGCTTAAAGGTCACGCTGATCGTGCAACTTGCGCTGGCCGCCAATGAACTTCCACAACTGGGGGTTTGCGCATAATCTCCGGCTGCGGTCCCCGCGATTGTGACACTGGTGATCGTGATCGACGTCGTGCCCACGTTCTTGAGCGTTACCGTCTTAACGGCGCTGGTGGTGCCGACCGTCACCGAGCCAAAGCTCAGACTGACAGGAGAAATCTCGGCTGTGGTACCGGTTCCGCTCAGCGGCACCTGCTGAGGACTGCCGCTGGCATTGTCAGTGACCGTCAAATTCGCGCTGCGAGCACCCGTCGTAGATGGCTTAAACGTCAGGCTGACTGTGCAACTCTTTGCCGCCGCCAGCGTACTTCCGCAGGTGGTGGTCGTTTCCGGGAAATCTGTGGCTTCGGCCCCGGTGACCGCGATGCTGTTGATGGTCAGGGCTGTCGTGCCGATGTTGGTGAGCGTCACTTTCTTGACCGCACTGGTTAAGCCCACCGCCAACGTGCCAAAGCTTAAGGACGTGGGCGATAGCTTGGCGGTGGTGCCGGTTCCGCTCAGCGGCACCTGCTGCGGGCTGCCCGCCGCATTGTCGGTGATGCTGACAGCCGCGGTGAGTGCGCCAATCGCCGATGGCTTGAACTGAACCTTAATGATGCAAGTCTTCCCCGCCGCCAGCGAACTTGTGCAGGTGGTCGTCTCGGGGAAGTCAGCACTGTTGGTTCCGATGGCAATCCCGGTGATCGTTAGCGTGGCTTTGCCGGAGTTCTTCAGGGTCACCGTTTTCACTGCACTGGTCACACCCGTGGCCACCGCGCCAAAGTTCAGGCTGGTGGGCGTTAGCGTCACTGCGGGGCTGCTGCTCGAATTGAAGGTTGCAGTCACGGCCTTTGCTGCACTCATGGTCACGGAGCAGGTACCGGTGCCGGTGCAGGCACCGCTCCAGCCGGTGAAGGTAGATCCCGCAGCTGCAGTCTCGGTCAAAGTCACGACCGTGCCGCTATTGAAGTTGGCGCTGCAGGTGCTCGGGCAGCTGATCCCGCTCGGGCTGCTGCTCACGGTGCCGCTACCAGTTCCGGCTGGAGTCACGCTCAACGCGTAGCTCGTCACATTAAATGTAGCGGTCACCGATTCGGCCGCACTCATGGTGACGCTGCAGGTGCCGGTGCCGCTGCAGGCTCCGCTCCAGCCGGCGAAGGTGGACCCCGTACCCGCGGTCTCGGTCAGGGTCACGACTGTGCCGCTGCTGAAGTTAGCGCTGCAGGTGCTCGGACAAGTGATCCCGCTCGGACTGCTACTTACTGAGCCCGTGCCAGTCCCAGCAAACGAGACGGAGAGAGTTTCGACGGTGCCTGCAGTGACGGTCACAGTCACGATGCTGGAAGTTGAAGAGGGATACGTCCCGCTGCCCACGAAGGTTGCGGTTACTGAATTGGCGCCCGACTGGAGAGCCGTCCCAGATACGGACAGTGAGCAGGTGCCGGCGATCAATGTGCAATTGCCCAGGGCAGTCGAGCCGGCCGCAAAGCTGGCTGTGCCGGTAAGCGCGGGAGGCGTGTCGACATACCCTGTCGGAGTTCCACCCGTCACCGTCGCTGTCAATTCTGTGGACTGGCTGGAGGTGATGGAAGTGGGTGAGGCTTTCAGGCCGGTTGTGCTGGTGAATGCCGTGTTCCACTTGGTGAGCAGGTTATTGACGTTGACCGTGCCGATGCCGGCGGTCTGATCAAAACCGGGCGCGGAGGAGTAGGCCACGCTCAGCGATTTCGAGCCGGTTGTCGACAGCATGCCGAAGGCGGCGCTCGTGTTAACGAAGCAACTCGTCGATCCTGCCGCGCAGGGTACGTCGTTGTTGCTGGTGGTCACGTCGTTGAAGATGCACGCGGCGGCGGGCAGGCCGGTGGTTACGCCCGCATTCGAGGTCTGACCATTGGAGTAGCACGCGGTCTTCGTGGCTGCCGCGGTGTATTGCGCTTTGCCCAACGCGTAGAGCGCCGGGTTCAGCAGGCCCTGGCGCGATCCGGTGTAGTCCACCAGCAAACCGGCGACACCCGCCATGTAGGGGGCGACAAAGGATGTGCCGCCAGCTTCACCGAAGTTGGCATCGGAAGTACAGCCGCTGGTTGAAGCATCGGGAGGGTTCGAATCGCAAAAGATGAGCGCGTGCCCCCACCAGCCGCTGGATGCGAATCCGGATATGTCTGGGATCGAGTGTTTG
>JBKQNJ010000074.1:0-8816 GCA_052146315.1 Candidatus Acidiferrales bacterium
ATAGCGTGCGATACACCGCCTTGAATTGCTCCGGGACATCCGCAGTTCCTCCCCAATTCACCCGGTCGCCGATCGCCAGCACGATTTGATTCGCTTGGAGCGGAGTGATATTCCCTTGCAGCCCGTGTTTCACCCATTCCTGGATAACGCCGAGCTGCTGCACCGCCGCGTCCTTGTCGGAATCGCTCATTGCGCCATTCCCGATAATGTCCAGCACTGCCTGCTCGAGCGGCTTGTCGATACACTCCCCCACGCTGATCGTCGCTTGCGATTCCGCAAGAAGACTTTCCATCTTGAGCGTGTAATCGCCGATCTTTCGGTGGACCACGGCCAGCTGCCCGCCCGCAGATCCCGCGGCCTCCGCCACGGACTTCCCTTGCTCCAGCGCGGCTTTGTAAGCCCGGTAGTTTCCTGTGGCCAGATTCCAAATCGCCTCATCCACCATCGCCTTCGACGGATTTCCATACGTGAGGTCGCGCGCAGGAGGTCTGCCCGATGACTCCGTCGCCCGTGCAACCTTCACCTCAGGAAGAGCGCGCGCAGGTGCCTCCGGCGAAGCAGGCGCCTTCGCACTTGGAGCAGCGACCTCCTGAATTTCCGTTCGATCGACAGCAGGTTCAGCCGCTGCCTCCGGAACGCCGCACGGCGCTTCCGGCAGAGGCAAGATCTTCTCTGGTGGCGCAGAAACTTCCTCAATTTCGGTTTGACCGGCTACAGGTCCAGCGATAGCGACCGGAACATCGCTTGGCGCTTCCGGCAAAGGAGAGCTCTTCGGTGCCGGCGCGGCAACTTCTTGAATTGCAGTTCGATCGAGAGCGAGCGCCGCCTTCGCGTCATCCGAAAGAGTACGCGTCGTTTCCGCCGAGGCAGCGCCCCTCGGACTTGTGGCGGCAACCTCCTGAATTTCGCTTCGATCCTCGACTTTTGCGGAATCACCGTTTTGCTTCGCCGGAGGCGTGATGACGCGAATGTCCGTCACTTGCTTTCGCGGCTGCCCGAGCTGCTTCGCGTGGCTCTCGCAGACGTAAATCGGCTCGCTCCCGCCATCCTCCCAGCAGGTGATAACCCCGGTTCCAAAGTCGCAATCGAGGCGGTAATGAGGAGAAAGTGGCTCCGCTGGTTTTCCCGGCTGGAGACGCCACTCCGCCCGGCTTGCGCAGTATCGTTTCGGCACACGCCGATTGTAGCGGACCACGCACCGCCCGGCGCCCCGAGCCGTAGGGCTTCGTGACGGAACATATAACCCCGTCCGAAAGCGAACGGCTCAAATCTTGCGCTGCCCGACCGGTGTGGCTCAGGCGGCACAGCGGCCCAAGTGCCTTAAAAGAAACTGCAAATGTTTGGCCGGAGTGCGCAGAAGTCGGCTTGCTCGAGGAGTACCTGACCTTCGAAGATCAGGTCAAACGCTCGCCGCTCGTCGATCGAGTCTCCGTTGAACTCGGCGTTCTCAAGCATCGACTTGATCTGTGAAGCCAACTCGTCGCGCTCCTCCGTCCAGGAAGTGATATGGTCCTCCAGCTTCGAATACGTGGCATCCCCGGTCGAGTCGCTCAGAATCGCGTATGTCGACACCTTCAGAGCGCTTTCCGAGAGCTCTCCGAAGGGCGCGTTGATTTGCTTGTAAATCTGCCCAAGCTGCCGCAGCGTCGGTGAGTGCAGGTTCCTCGGCACGATGTTGGGATCAAGCAGCTCAAGAATCACGCGGCCGTCGTGCTCGTAGTCGTCCCGGAGGCCGGTCAGAAACATCATCGTTGGCCGCAGGTCCACATGGTCTGTGAAGAAATCGCTCGGCTGACTAATGCCTAGGTTTTTCACGCCGGGACCCACGATACCGATGAAAGTGCGCGCGATTTCCGGCTGGATATCGCCATGATTCCAAGCGAATCCGGTGCCGACAACCGGGGCGGTGCTCCCTGACGTCTCGAAGAAGAAATTGGGATTGCCGAAGAAAGTGAAAGTCGGCTCGCGATTGGGATCCGCCACTGTATTCATGTGGATCAGCTTTTGCGCCGCCGGATCGACGATTGCTCCCTGGAGATCCGGTCCCAATCCCGTTCCAAGCAGACTCTCGGCCGGGCTGCCCGAAGGGTCGTGCGGATTCACCGCGCTGAGGCCAGCCATAGTTCTTTCGAGCATGCGGACGCCCGAGCTGTCCGAGAGCGGTTGTCCGTTCACGTAGGTGGTAGCCGAATCGTCGAAATGGATCGAATACGTGCTCGGGTCCCCGGCACCTTGCGTAAGTCCAAGTAGATTGATGTCGAGTTCGCCGACACCGTTAGTTCCATAGGTGCACGGCACATCGGGCACTACAGTCCCATGCACGATTTTCGCGCCGTCGCAGTTCGCGAGAGTTGGCGCGCCGCCGACAAAGTGGTCGCCCTCATCCGGCGTAAAGATGAACAGGGTGTTGCTCTGGTCGATTCCGACGGCCTTGAGGTCCGCAAAAAACTTGCCGAAAGCCGCATTGTAATCGCTGAGTTGCTTCACGAAGGGAGCCTCACCGGGGCCGAAGGTCTTCTCGGCGCTCAGGCTGGCGCCTTCCTGATTGTCGTGGGCATCGGCGATGTAAGCGAAAACCACCGGAATGCCCGACTTCAGCATTGTCTCGACCACGGCGAGCGTTTGCGCGGGAGTCGGATCGAAGTTCAATTGGTTGAAACCGGTGAGAGGAACTCCGTTGTAGTCGGGTATGCCCGACGGGAACCCAAGCGCGGGATTGATATATTTCAGGCCGAACAAAGCCTGATACCCGGAGTAGCCGCCCGACTCGTCCGGCAGCAGGTCCGCCACCGAGTTCGGGTTTGACTTACAAATCGGATCGTTCAGCGCGCAATGGATGGCCGCGCCGATGAAATCATTGGTCATCTCCGAAGTAGACGGCAGTCCCTCCGTTGCCTGCGGCGACCCTGCGCCGAAAACCTTGGCTACGTCGAATGGCGCGCGCTCCAACACAATGTTGGCCGTCGAGAAAGCTCCGACCGTGCATCCCGCGCGCGTGAAAGGCGCCCACGGCGCCGGCACATTCGTGCCCGAGGGCGTGGTCAGCGCGAAGGTGCTGTCGCCAGTGGATGGCGTGATATCCGACACTTTGTCGGTCCAGTAGAAGAACGAAGAGGGAAACAAGCCCACTTCACCCGCCGTGGTCGACGAGAACACACCGAAGCTGTTCGCGATGAAGATTCCGGTGTCGTCCGAATAGAGCCCGGTCTGCGTCGTGAGGATGTCGTTCGCCGTATGCGAGATAAGTACCGTGTGGTCGCCCGCGTCGAGCGTGCCATTCCGCTCGATGAAATTCAGGAGGTTCGGCATCTGCTCCAAGTCCGACGGAACGTTCGGGTTGTCGCGTGTGAAGTGCACGTTGTCGAACTCCACGTACACCACGTGTTTGATATCGCCTGAGGGCGAGTTCAGCTGGCACTGGGCATGGGCCGTAGCCGCAAACGCGATCGCGAGCAGCGCACAGCCAAAAGCGCGACAAAACGGTTTCGCTCGATGCATCCCGACTCCTCCTCGAATCACACTTGGATCACGCTGAGACATGTGTACTCAGGATTGATGACACTGCCGCGAATGCTCGATTAAACTTCCGTGTGGGCGCAATGAAAGCCACGCTAGAGCGCAGGGGACGATTGCGAATATCGCGCGGGAGAAGAGTGGGAGCGGGGCGATCCCGGTTCCTCGCGTGATCGCCCCCGGCGATCGCTACCAGGCAGGATTCCCGCCCTTGTATGCCCAGGCGGCTACCTGCTCGTTATAAATTTTCCGTTTGCTGAAATACCACTGGCCGTTCACTTTGACCATTTCGTCTTCATAGTGGCCGAACGAGTCAAGAGTGCCAGTTCGCTTCGGAGTGTTGTTGCTGTAATGAAACCAATAGGCTCTCCCCTCAGCCTTGTCGCCCTCGATCTTTATGACGATGTTCGAAATGTTGTGGCGCCCCACGACCGGAGGCAGACCCGGGGCATCCGGCGCCACCTGGCCCGGCGTGCGCTTGCCCATATCGGCGATCACTTTCTTAATCGCGTCGCGGCCCTTTACCACCGGACCGTAATCGAGCACGCCGTCCTCCGTGAAAGTGGATGCGTACGTATCGGGGTCTTTGAAATCCAGCGCGAACATATAGCGAGCCTGAAGATCCTCGATCTCCGCGCGATCGTCGGCGTAGGAGCTGCTCGGCGTCGCACGTGACGAAACTGTAGCCGCCAGGAACAGAACCGCAATACCACACAGCAGAACACCTGTCGCTTTCCGCATTTCGTTCCCCCCTTTTCCTCGGATTTTTCACCCGGATCCTTCCGGCGGCGCACATCATACAAAATGCACCGCCCGCAGCGCATCCGGAAACATGCGGAAGCGAGGTTAGTCGACCGGCCCTTGAATTTCTCCCGTTGCCCCACGCACTTCGGCTATCCTTATGATCGAATCTGCTGGCAGGAGGCCGACAATGGCGGAAGCGATTCCCGAAAAATTTCTCGACCTGTTTCAGAAGCGGGCGTTCGCGAATCTGGGGACGATCATGAGCGACGGGAGCCCGCAGGTTACACCCGTTTGGGTGGACTACGATGGCAAATACGTGCGGTTCAATTCCGCGCTGGGCCGCGTGAAAGATAAGAACGTGCGCCGCGATCCGCGCGTATCGCTTTCGATCCTCGATCCGGATAATCCCTACCGTTATCTCGCGATTCGAGGGCGGGTTGTGGAAATCACGCAAAAAGGCGCCGACGAGCACATCAACAGCCTATCGCAGAAATATATCGACAAGGCGGTCTATCCCTTCCGCGAGCCGGGAGAGGTTCGCGTGCTGTACAAGGTCGAGCCGGAGAAAGTGACGTCGATGGGCTGAGGACTCCTGATCAACGGCTGCTTTCGCGTATACTACGCCGACTCTGCGATTGGAGTTGCAGTGTCCGGGCCGTGCGCGAAAGGAGAGGAACGCATGAGTGCCATTGATGTTTCATTGAGTGAAGCAAAAGGCAAGCGCTGGCTGGTCTGGGCCGGCTGGGTTGTTTCGCTCTGGCCCGTTTTCGTGGTGGGGATGAGCGCTCACTGGAAGCTGACCCGAAACCCGGGCTACATCAAAATGTTCGACCAGATCGGCTGGCCGGTGGACAGGCTGACGCTCCTCGCGTGCCTGCAACTGGGCTGCATCGTCCTGTACCTGATTCCTCCTACTGCGGTTCTGGGCGCGGTGCTTCTCACTGGCTATCTCGGCGGAGCCGTCGCCGCCTATACCCGCATCCACTACCCCTTCCCGATACTGGTCCCGCTGTCGACAAGCATGATAGCCTGGTTCGGAATCTGGCTGCGGGAGCCGCGCCTTCGACAACTGCTCCCGATCCGGTTCGGACTACTGAAGAAATAGCGCCGCACGCATCAATTTCCATCGGATCACTTGCTTCCTCCGATTCGATTGTCTATCGGCGAGCGGAGGCGGGAAAATTTTTCACGAGCCAGTCGACGGTCAGTCTGGCGTAGGACTCCGCGAGCGGCCCAGGCGTCAAATAGTGGCTCGCGCCCTTCACCCAGATCAAGTCGCGCTGCGGCGACGCCGTCAGGCTGTCGTAAATCGCCTGAGCGTTCGGCGGGAGGGCCAGCTCGTCCTTTTCGCCGTGAATCACCAGCGCCGGAACTTTGATCTTCGGTCCGTACTTGACTGAACTGGGCGCGCTCGGATCGCTCGGCGCTCCGAAGAAGCTGATCAGCGACTTTGCCGTTCCCATGACGGACAACCCGCCGGGAAACCAGTCCTCGTATTCGACGGGTTTCTGCCCCTTGCCTTGGGCGACCAATTCGCGCGCGTGCCGGAGCGTGTCCTCCAGGCGCCGCTTCTCCGCATCGCTGCTCCGAACTTGAAACTCCAGATACGGTGATGGGATCGACGCCACAAAGCCGACCGCCTTGACCGCAGGGTCGTTTCGCTCGGCCGCATACTGTGCCACGCGACATCCGCCAAGGCTGATGCCTAGAATCGCGATCCGCGCATAGCCCTTTGATTTCGCATACGCGACGAAGGCGTCGATGTCCTTCACCGCGTCGCTATATTCCGAGTAGGCGTTGTTGTACGAGGCGCGCATGTTGGAAAGCAGGAAAGCATAGCCCTTGTCTGTGAGTGCTGCGGCAAGTGGAGAGTAATCGTGCGCCGGAAAGAACGCCGCGCCCGTCGTGCCCCCGGGCACCATGATGACCAGCGAATCGCCGGACTTCTGCGGCTCCCACAGCAGACCGTTTAGCGGAACTTTATCTTCCGCCTCAACCAAAATCAGTTCGAGCCGGCTTTGCGACTGCGGAATCGGAGTGGTTGCCATGGCGGAGACTATATTCCAGTCATCCTCATCCGATCAAGCACCTGAGGAGTTGGCTTAGACCCATCTACCGGGCAAGGTCAGGACTAGCGAGGAAGCTGTCCGGTTATCCGACTTACCAGGCTTAACCTCGCGTTTGGCCTCTGCGCAGCAAGTTGCTAGAAAGCTGTCGCGTTCTGGTGTAGTTAGGGGATATACAATCCGAATAGCATTTCATCGGAGATGCGGGTTACAGGGGCATGCGCAGGCCGGAGGCTGTTCCATGAAAAAAATGATGTTCGTACTTGCGATGTTGGGTCTCAGCACGTTGTGCTGGGCCGGGTCGGCACGTGACGATGCCATCGATCGGCTGGACAACGCGACCGATGTGATGCACGAAATTATGGGGATGCCTGACAAGGGAATCCCCGAAGAAGTGTTGAAGCATGCAAAGTGCGTGGCCGTTGTCCCGCACGTGATCAAAGGTGGTTTTGTCTTCGGCGCTATGGGAGGCAAAGGCGTAGCCACCTGCCGCACGGCGAATGGCTGGAGTGCGCCGGCGTTCTTCACGGTTTCGGGTGGAAGCTGGGGGCTGCAGATCGGAGTGGAAGCTGTGGACGTGGTAGCGATCTTTCAGAATGACAAAGCAATGCGAAGGCTGCTCTCGAGTAATTTCCAAATTGGAGCGGACGCTTCCGCAGCAGCGGGTCCGGTTGGACGGCATGCCACGGCCGGTACGGATTGGAAGTTGGATACAGAGATCCTGACCTACTCCCGTGCCAAGGGTGCGTTTGCTGGGCTCACCGTGACAGGTGCTTCGGTCCGCGAAGACAATGATTCCCGGCACGCGATGTACGGCCCCAACGTCACAACCCGGGCGTTGCTGTCAGGCGAAGTGCCGGTTCCCGCCGAAGCCCAGCCGTTCCTTGAGGAAATTCGCGTGCAACAGGCTACGTCAATGGCCCAGAGTCAAGTGGCGCCGGTGGCGGCCACGAATGCCGAAATCTCAGTCACTTCCAACCCCTCGGGCGCAGACATCGAATTGGACGGCGCTTTCGTCGGAAACACGCCCTCGACCATCGGAGTTTCTGTAGGAGACCATACGATTGACCTCCGCAAGAGCGGTTACACGACGTGGGAACGCAAAATAAAGGTCACCTCCGGCAAGGTGGATGTCTCGGCCGATCTGGAAGCTGCTCCAGCCCCAACCGCTGCTGCTCCTGATGCTGAGACAGCGCCTCCGAAACAATAGTGTGCACCGACTGCTCGGCCTCCCACTCGGGAAAATTGCCGGAACAGGAACTAACTGTATGGTTCGCCGAGTGACCTTGGGGATAGGGCGCGGGTGACGGCCTGAGCCGGCAGCGCTTACCGGAGAAGTGAACCGTTACTTCAAATGTCCGGTAATCCGACTTACCAGGACTTGACGGACAAATTCCAGCATTGTTTACCCTTTGATCTTGGCGACGCGGGCACAGCGGTAGAGCTGCCGAAGGCGGACTAACATAAGGGAGTGTCCGCCATACCAGATATCGATTCTGACGCATCGTCGAGCGGCGTGTCGAGCGTCGCCGTGCTCTTGCGGTATCTCGGATTGTTCCTGTTCCTGCTCAGCTTCCTCCTCCCGGCAGTCGGCACAATCAAGGGGTTCGAGTCAGCGTGGTGGGCTATCATCCCCTGGCCCGGGCACGACGACCAAATCTCTTCTCTCGCCGCTTTCGGTGGCTGGCTCAATCCGGAGGTATTCCTGTTCTTTTGCCTTTCTGTCGCGCGCCGTGGGCTTCGTCTTCGTTCTCTGCTCACGGTCATCATTCTCTTCTCCATACCTATGACCTGGATCGCCATTTACCGTATGAACCTGTCAGGAATGGCGATGTCTCCCCTCGGTGTTGGCCATTACCTCTGGGTCACCGGAATTCTTTTGATCGTTCTGCCGGACCTGCCGTCTGCGTTCAGATTCGTTCTCACGCGGTGGCTCGCAGTCGCTGCATGCATAGTGGTCGCGGTCATGTCAGTTCCAATCCTCATCGGATTCACAATGCGCGCGCCCAGCGCGGTGGACGATTTTCATTATGACCTGGCCTGGAGCGCGGAGAATCCAGCCGAGTGCGGACAAATCGATCCCGACGCCGTTGGCCGACCCGATCAGCGCGAATCCTGGGATTTCACCTATATGCAATCGGACTGCTATCGCAACGTCGCTGCTATGCTTCACAACCCGCAGCTGTGCGATCACGTCAAGTCGGGAGGCCTTGATCGCCTTGTTGGCAGCGCCGTCGCGAAGTCGGAGTGCCGCAATCAGAGGTACACGGTGGGCACGGCTTTTCCGGGAACGCGCTCGTCCCCAGATCCGTTTCGGTGGCGATAGCAATATGACGCTGGCCGTTTGATGAACTGAACTCCTGGTAAACGCGGTGCATTCGATGGGTCGATGCAACACCATCTGATAGACGGGCTGTTTAAGGATGGTGTTTATGAGCCAAGGGAAACGATCGAGACTTTCTTTCAGGCAGAGAAACGAGATCTGGAGCCGTT
>JBKQNJ010000075.1:0-74049 GCA_052146315.1 Candidatus Acidiferrales bacterium
CCACGAGCGGCTTCGAGCGCACGTGCCGCTGCGGGACGTAGCCGCACAGGGCCGCGCGCCGCTCGCGCAGGTAGCGAATTTCCTCGCTGTCCTCCGGGGGACGATAGAAGGCCACGTGCATGCACTCGTCGTCGTTGAGCGGAATATCGAAGCGCGAACGGAAAACCAGCAGCTCTTCTTCATTCATCTTCTTCTGCTGGTGCGTGACGTTCTTTCCTTCGCCCGCCTCGCCCAGGCCGTAGCCCTTGATCGTCCGCGCCAGAATCACGGTCGGCGAGCCTTTGTGTTCCACGGCTCTCTTGTATGCCGCATACACCTTCAGCGGATCGTGCCCGCCCAGCCGCAGCCGCCGCAACTGCTCATCCGACATCGTCTCGACCAGCTTCAGCAGCCGCGGGTCGGAGCCGAAGAACTTCTCGCGCACGTAAGCGCCCGAGGAAACAGTCAGCTTCTGATACTCGCCGTCGACCGTCTCGCCCATGTGCTCCACCAAGAGGCCTTCGGAATCGCGCGCCAGAATCGGATCCCACTCGCTGCCCCACAGCACCTTGATCACGTTCCAGCCCGCGCCGCGAAACGCCGATTCGAGTTCCTGAATGATCTGGCCGTTGCCGCGCACCGGGCCATCCAGGCGCTGCAGGTTGCAGTTGATGACGAAAATCAGGTTGTCGAGCTTCTCGCGCGACGCCAGCGTGATCGCGCCGAGCGATTCGGGCTCGTCCGTTTCGCCGTCGCCGAGGAACGCCCACACCTTCGAATCCGACACCGGCTTTAATCCGCGGTTCTCGAGATAGCGGCTGAAGCGCGCCTGATAGATCGACATCAGCGGCCCAAGCCCCATCGAGACCGTCGGAAATTCCCAGAATCCCGGCATCAGCCATGGATGCGGATACGAAGAGAGCCCGCCGCCCGGCTTCAGTTCGCGGCGAAAGTTTTCCAGCTGCTGCGCGGTGAGGCGCCCTTCGAGAAACGCGCGCGCGTAAATTCCCGGAGACGCATGGCCCTGGAAATAAACGGTGTCGCCTTCGAACGTCTCGGTGCGGGCGCGGAAGAAATGGTTGAAGCCGATTTCGTAGAGAGTGGCGGCCGAGGCGTAGGTCGAGATGTGGCCGCCGATGCCGTTTTCGTGCTTGTTCGCGCGCACCACCATCGCGAGCGCGTTCCAGCGGATCAGGCTCTTGATGCGGCGCTCGAGCGCCTGATCGCCGGGAAAATCCGGCTGCAGCTCGGCGGGAATCGTGTTCGTGTAAGGCGTGTTGGCCGAGAAGGGAAGCTTCACGCCGATCACGGTGGCGTGCGTGCGCAGCCGCTCGAGAATCTCCATGGCCACTTCGGGCCCGCTCGATTGCAGCACCGAGTCGAGCGACTCCAGCCACTCCTGGATCTCTGCGTCGTCCAGCCCCTGCAATCGCGATGCGAGTGTTTCGTTTTCCATCGGCCTCAATGACTATTATACGACGCGCACGCCGTCACGTTGGTTGGATTGCGAAGAGCGTTGTGCTTTCAGGTTGCGGCTGAAAGTATCCAGTTAAAGGGCAAAATCCGGAGGAGTTTCGTTGCGGACGCTTTGCCGTGCCAACCGCAATCGGGATTGGTGCAGGAAATCTCCTCGTCTCCAAACATCTGCATCGCCTCAGTCTCCGAGAGCGACGCGTTCGCACATTTTCTTTGTAGGTTGATGTTGTGGCGGCTCTTGGGGCATTCGAAAACCACGCGATAAGCTTTGCTCATGTTCCATAGTAACACCTTCGACATCCGGTTTTGACGGCACGTTTGCGGTATCATTCCAAGTCGACATGTGTTATAGTCTCTTTGCGCTTAATACTTTCGGTTGTGTTGTGCGGTCCCTCTGGTGCAAGACTTGATCTGAGAATACCCGCCTTCAGTTTCCACCGTACGTCTTCAGCGTAATCTAAAACAAGACTGGCCAAGAGCCGATCGCGCCCGCACGGAGTTTCGCGCCGGCCGACCTCTTCCGCCAGCAAGAAAGCAAAATGCAAAATTTCTCAGAATTACCCATCTCTTCTTCGATGAAGGAGAGACTGGCAGCGGCGAACTTCCTCGTTCCGACGCCCGTACAGGCCGCGACGATCCCGCAAGCCATTGAAGGCAAAGACGTGCTTGCGACCGCCCAAACCGGAACCGGAAAGACGCTCGCGTTTCTAATCCCGATCATGGAGCGGCTCGCCGCGCGAAACGCGGCTGGAATCGCCGCGCTCGTGCTCGTTCCCACGCGCGAGCTGGCCATGCAAGTGGTGGAGCAGTACAACGTGCTGCGCGGAAGGCATCTGGCCCCCGCAGCGCTCGTCGTGGGCGGTTTGGCTGAAGGGCCGCAACTCACCGCAATCCGCAAGGGGGCTCGCATCGTGGTGGCGACGCCTGGCCGATTGGAGGACTATCTCGACCGGCGGCTGATCCAGTTCGGGGCGCTACAAACGCTCGTACTCGATGAAGCCGATCGCATGCTGGACATGGGATTCCTTCCCTCGATTCGCAGGATCGTCGCGATCCTTCCGAAAGACCGGCAGACGATGTGCTTCTCCGCGACGATGGAAGGATCCGTTGCGCATCTCGTGAGGGACTACCTGAAGAATCCGGTGCGCCTCGCATTCGGGTCCACGCTCAAGCCTTCGGAGAATGTGCGGCTGCAGGCGTTCGAAGTAGCCGCGGACGGAAAGCAGGACATGCTCCATCACCTGCTTACCCGCGAAAGTGGGCGGTGCCTCGTATTCTCGCGCACGAAGCGCGGAGCGGAGAGAATCGCCAGGGCCCTTGTCCGGCAAGGCATCAACGCGGCCATGATCCACGGCGACCGCTCGCAATCGCAGCGCACGGCCGCTCTCACGGGATTCCAGCAAGGGCATTATCGCGTCCTGGTGGCGACGGACGTGGCGGCGCGCGGAATTCACGTGCAGGATATCGCGCACGTCATCAATTACGACTTGCCGGAACTCGCGGAAAATTTCATCCACCGCGTTGGTCGCACGGGAAGGGCCGGGGAGCGTGGAGTTGCCTCGACGCTCTTCTCAAGGGACCAGCGGACAGAGCTATTCCAACTCGAGCGGACGCTCGGCATCAGGATTGAGAGGATGCCGGTTGATTCGAGAGCTGTTGAACGGATTGCGAACGAAAGCCGGGTGCGCACGAATTCCTTGCCGACGACCGGGGGCAAGAGCCGGTTGGTTCGCCTGCCGGGAGAGTATCTCCAGGTGCAAATGGAAAGCTAGCGCCTGCATCGATTTTAGGAAGGAATTTCCGCTGGTGATGGTATGGTCTTGGGGGCTTTGACGGCCGAATTTCGGCCTTCACCTCAAAAAGGAGAGGTCTTTGCCGCTCGCGATTCATGAAAAGGACGAACGAGTCCAAAGTCTCATCGGCAACAAGCGCAGGGAAGCGCGTTATTTGCTCCACGATGAAGTGAGTGATGCGCTGCCGGGCGAGGTGCGTCCGCCCGAGGAAATTCGCAGCATATTTTCCGCGTTCGATCCCGACGGCGCTCGCGAAGATGCCGCTGTGGAGACGGCCCCGCACGAGGCGCTCGATTCCGCCGAATTCGGGGCGCCGGAAGCCCACGCAAGCGTGGAAGGAAGCCGTGGCGAGGAAGTCGAACTCGACGAGACGGCACACCTGCTGGACAAGACGAACGATCCGGTTCGTCTGTACCTGCGCGAGATGGGAAGCGTGCCGCTGCTGAAGCGCGAAGGCGAAGTAGTGCTGGCGAAGCGCATCGAGCGCGGCCACGGCCTCGTCCTCAAGACGATTTCGCGGTCTCCGATTATTTTGCAGGAGATGATCGCGGTTGGACGGGAACTGCGCGAAGGCGCGCGTTCGATCAAAGAAATCGTTCAATTCGGCGAAGAGGAAATAACGGAAGAGCAGCTGGAAAGCAAGACCCGGCAGACATTGCGGATCATCGACCGCATCGAACAACTCTACGCTGCAGGCGTGAAGCAGCTCAATCGATTCGAGAACGTGTCGAAATCGAATAAGCGCGGCTACGCCCGGGCGAGGCGCCAGTTGATTCAGACGCGAATCGAGATGTCGCGGCTGGTGCGCTCCATCAATTTCAATCCGCAGGAAAAGAAGCGGCTGATCGAGAAGCTGCGCCACACGGTCGAGCAGGTTCATTGGCTCGAGCGCGAATGCGCCCGGCTGGAGCGCCGCATCGGCAGCGCTCGCGGCGAGTTGCGTGCGCGCCGCAAGGAGCTGAAAGAGATCGCGGAAGCGAGCCTCGTAGGGCTCGCGGCGTTGAAGCGTTCGCTGGGCCCGGTCATGCGCGGCGAGGCGGAAGCGGAACAAGCCAAGAAAGAGCTCACCGAGGCGAATCTTCGCCTCGTCGTATCCATCGCCAAGAAATACACGAACCGCGGGCTGGAATTTCTGGACCTGATTCAGGAAGGAAACATCGGCCTGATGCGGGGGGTGGACAAATTCGAGTGGCGCCGGGGATACAAATTCTCGACGTACGCAACCTGGTGGATTCGCCAGGCCGTGTCGCGAGCGATTGCCGATAAGGCGCGCACGATTCGCGTCCCCGTGCACATGTTCGAAGCGATCAACAAGCAGCTCCGCGCCAGCCGGCAGCTCGTGCAGGAACTTGGCCGCGAGCCCACCGCCGAGGAAATCGCGCAGCGCATGGAATGCAGCGTCGAACAGGTGCGCAAAAATCGGAAGATCGCGCAACGGCCGGTGTCGTTCGAGGCGCCGATCGGCGAGGACGAAGAGTCGCACCTGGGCGACCTGCTTGAGGATAAGGAAGCGGTTTCCCCGTCGGACGCCGCGATCAGCCTGAATCTGAAGGAAAAGATGGCGTCGATGTTGAAGACGCTCACCCCCCGCGAGGAGACCATCATCAAGATGCGGTTTGGGCTCGACGAGGGCGGCGAGCGCACACTCGAGGAAGTCGGCAAGACGTTTGCCGTCACCCGCGAGCGCATCCGCCAGATCGAAGCGAAGGCGTTGCGCGCGCTGCGCCATCCGACGCGCTCGGGACAATTTCGGGTTTTTCTGCAAGGCTCTTTGTAGACGAGAAGGAGAAGGACATGAAGAATCTGTTTGTGGGCAATATGAGTTTCCAAACCACCGAAAGCGAGCTGGGCGATCTCTTCCGGGCGTTTGGGCAGGTCTCGCGCGTTCACATCGCAATGGATCGGGAGACGGGCCGGGCGCGCGGATTTGCTTTCGTCGAAATGCCGAATGATGACGAGGCTGCGAAGGCGATCGCCGGCCTCGACGGCAAAGATGTTGGCGGGCGCAATCTCAAGGTCAACGAGGCGCGCCCGAAGGAGCGTAGCAGCGGGCCGCCGCGCGGCGGCAGTGGCGGCGGCGGTGGTCGTGGCCGCGGCGGGTTTTCGAACGAGGACTACCGCGAGGCCCCGCGCCAGCCGCGCGAGCCCCGCTGGTAGCATCACCCAGGTAGTGCTTGGGTCGTTGTTGAGGTTGAATCAAAATCCAAGGAGGCTTTATGGCCACTACATTCCTGAAGCGCCAAAAAGAAATGAAGCGACTCGAAAAGCAGCGCGAGAAAGCCGAACGCCGCGCGCAAAAGAAGGCTGCCGGCGCTGCGGGCGCCGAAGATTCGCCTGAAAACGTGCATTCAACCGACTACGACCCGTGGGCTGACAATCCGGTTGAGCCCGAGTCAAAGCATCAAAACTAATCCGCGGCGCGCCGCCTCATGAAGCACCTCTACAAGAGCCGCTGGTACGTCGGTCCCATAATCGCATTGGCCACATGGGTCGAATGGGCTATCGACGGGCACGCATCCCCGGCCTAGTTTGGACGTTGGACGGGTCCCGAGTGTACAGCCGAATTCCCAAAGCGGAGGACGCAATAGACCTGTTGCAGTGATTCGGTTAAATGGCCGGCTTCCATATACGTGCCGCACGCGGCGACTGAACCCACCCGACAGAGGTCACTTGTTAAGGGTTTATCGCTCGCAAATTTCGGGAACTTTTGCGACGGCTGAATGGAATCTGCTATAGCAACCACCGAACGCACCATACGGGAGAATACAGATGCAATTTCGCTCGAAAGCTGCTCTTGCTGTGCTGGCTCTGGCGCTGGGTTGCACCCCGGCACTGGCCCAGGGCGACCCCCAGGATCCTCCTGTCCAGCAGCAAGGACCTCGCAACGGCTTCGGCCAGCGCGGCCAGATGGGCAAAATGCGCACGATGGGGCCGGGCGGCGATGACGGAGCGGGATGGGGCCGTATGCGTGGCGGTTTTGACCGAGGCGGCCGCATGAGCGGCGGTTTCCAGCGTGGTGGCCGCATGGGCGGGCGCGGTTTCGGCAGGGGCCAGCGGGAATTCGGTCTCATGGGCCCGTTGCGCGATCCGGACGTTCGCAAGCAGGCCGGCATCACCGACGAGCAGTTCGCCAAGATTCGCGGGCAGGAGTCCGATTTCCGCAAGAACGAAATTCGCGACCGCGCCGACCTCCAGGTGAAGCGCGTCGACCTGAGAGATCTGCTCGCCGCCGACAAGCCCGATCGCGCCGCGATCGATAGCAAGCTGCAGGAAATCAGCGTCTCGCAGCTTGCCCTTGAGAAAGCCGCGGTAGACTATCGCCTCGATATGCGCGACGCAATTACCCCTGCGCAGCGCGACAAGCTCCGCCAGTTGATGAAAGACCGCCGGCAGCGCGGCGGACGCGGTGCCGGGGGCCCCAGCGGCGCCCAAGCTATGGGCCGTAGAGGACAGCGCCAGCGCGGCGGCAACGGGCCGGCCCCTGCTCCGCAGGCGAATCCGCAGCCCGCGCCTCCGCCCAACAACTAGCAGACTCTACTGGTGGTTCGTCGACGCCGGGGATGTGCCCACCCTTTCGGTTTTGCGAGGTGGGCCGCTCCGCCGTCAAGCCAATCTCTGGATCGCCATCAGCGTCTGATCGTCCGCTTGTCGCACGCCGGCCGAGTGCCGCTGTATGTCTCCGAGACATGCAGCCACGAGCTCTCTCGGCGGCCAGCCGTGGCGCTCGCCGAGGGCAGCCGAAAGCCCGTCAACGCCGTATTCCAGACCGGACGCATTGTTTGCTTCCGAGATTCCGTCGGTGAAAAGCAGCAAGCTGTCGCGCGGCTCGAGCCGGACCCGGCAAACCGTGTAGCGGCTGGTCGAAAAAAGGCCGAGCGGCAATCCAGTCGAACCAATCTGCTTCACACCGCCGGGCGAAATCACCAGCGCCGGCGCATGGCCCGCGCTCGCAATTTCGATTGCACCCGATCGGCCAGCGCGGCCACACACCAGCGTCGCATATTGCCCTGCGGTCGTGCTTTGGCAGAAGAGGCGATTGGCCATCTCGAGCAGCTTGCCGAGTTCCATGTCCATGCTCGCGAGGCTGCGAAACATCGCGTGCAGATGCGTCATCAGGAGCGATGCCGCCACGCCTTTTCCGGAAACGTCGCCGAGAAGGAAGATCAAGTCGCCATCCCCGCTGGCCGGAGATAACAGGTCCAAGTAGTCGCCGCTCACCATGCCGGCGGGCTTGTACTGGTAATGAATGCGCCAGTCGCGGAACTCCGCGTCGCTCTGCGGCAGCAGCCCGCGCTGCACTTGCGATGCAAGCTCGAGATCGCGCTCGATCGCGCGCTGCTCGTCGCTCGTGAGGTGGTCAAGGCACAGCCGCGTCAGCGGATCGGCGATGAGGCGGTCTTTCTCCACCGTGTCGTGGCAGACATCGCAAATCCCGTAGGTGCCGGCGTCCATTCGTTGCACCGCAGAATCCACCTCTTCGAGAAGCTCGACGAAAGGGGCCGTTGTGGCCGCCGGTTCGCTCGCCGGAATGCTGGAAAGCAGAAGCTTGATTTCGTCCCGCCGTTTTTCGAGTTGTTCGCGAATGTAAGGATCGACGATTGCAGGCACGGTTTTCGCCTCCCGTTCCGAGATTCTCGCAGTTTGCGTCGCGGCGCCATCCGATTCGGGCATGGAACTTACCTCCTGACGGTTTCGGGATTAGATTCACCAGCGACCGCCCGCGATTCGGCTTCCAAGGTGTCGAGCAGGGTGCGGCCGGCTTTGCGTTCGAGGCGCGTCAGGCGCTTTTCGAAGCGCGCGCGCCCTGCGCGGTACGCGTACGGCGCAATCGTTCCGAGCTGGTCGGCTTTGCGCAATTCGGCAATGGCTTTCCGCGCGAGCGCAGCGGCGCGATGCGGTTCGCGGGCGCGGCGTTCGTAGTGGATGGCGAGCTGCTCGTAGGCTTCCAATCCTTCGCGCGAACCTCCCAGCATGCCTTCCCAGAGGCTGCATGCGAGCGCGTGGTCGCCTTCGCGCTTTGCGAGGCGCGCGAGCGACCGCCGCGCCGCCCGATCCGTTTCCGGTGGCAGCTCGAAGGCGATCGAACGTTCGTAGAGCTTGCGCGCGCGAAGATCCTCGCCGCGGCGCTCGCAGATCCGCGAGACGCCGAACAGCTCGAATCCATCATGCCCGTGCGTTTCCGGATTCCCGACGACGGAAATGACGCGGCTCGCCAGCGCGGCCAGCCCGCGAAGGTCCATCTGGTTGTGGTGAAAAATCGGCACGAGCGGTTCGGGTGACGCGCCGCGCAAGTAGTCGAAATAGATTTGCGGAATCAGCTCGGACATCACGTCCGCTCCCCGATTCCAGCCGAGCACGTGCTTTTCGAGTTCCGGCAAACGGACGGAACCGAGCCGCAGCCGCCAAAGCGCGCGAGCCGGATGCAGAAAATCGAGATGCGCGCGCGGCGCGGGCGGCTTGATCGTGCGCGTCATCCGGTAACGCGTTTCGAGCAGCGGCCAGTCGAACGACTTGCCGTTGAATGTGACGAGCACGCGCCGCTCGGCCAAGCGTTCGGCGAGCGCCTCAAGCAGCGAATGCTCTTCGCTGTGCTCGCGCATGAAAAACTGCTCGACTTCGAGCCCGTCCGCGTCCCACCACGCGATGCCTACGAGAAAGGGATACGTGCCGGTGCCGCCCGCGAGCCCCGTGGTTTCAGTATCGAGGAAAAGCCACTGGCTAGGATCGGCGACGCAGTCCGGCGCTTCGGGCGCAATCAACCGCAGCGGCGCGAGATCGAATTCCGATTCGGGCGCAGCGAGCGCCGCATCGCCGTCAATTACTTCGGAAAACCAACGGCGCAATCCGAGATGCGGCCCGAATCGATTCTCTCTCGCCGTCGCTCCAAGAATCTGTGCGAGCCGCTCAGCGCCGGCGGGAACATCCGGCACATGCCCGCGCAGCGCCTCGTCGTTCGGCACGGCGGTGCGCCGCGCCGGCTTCAGCGCTCCAATCCGCGCGTATCGATCTTGTACCGGGGTGTTCACGAGCAGAGGCGATCCAAGATGGCGAGCGCGGCTTCCTTGGTCCGTTCGCTTTTTTCTCCGGCTGGCCCGACGCACGATGGGCAGCCGCTCTCGCACGGGCAGCCGGAAATCAATTCCTGCGTGCGGCGGAGGAGCAGGTCATGAACGAGATAGAGCGGCTCGCTAAAGCCGATGCCACCGGGATATGCGTCGTACAGGTAAAGATTCGGCTCGAAGAACTCTTTCATCCGGGCGGGGTCGTCGCTGGCCGTGGAGTATTCCTGCCAGTCTCCTGTTTCGACTCCGGGGCTTGCAGGGCGCTCGCCAACGGCCGTTCCCAAATCGCGGTGGTCGCACATCAGCAGCAAAGTGGCCATGGATTCAAGCGCGTAGAGCAGGCCGAAAATCCCGCTCTGGCGTTCGGAAAGCGCGAAGGGAAGCGTCTCGAGCAGGGAACGATCGAGCGTGATCCAGAATGCGGTCGTGTGCATTTCGTTTTCGGGAAGTTCAAGTTTTCCATCGCCGATGTTTTCGTTAGTAAAGAATTTGATCTTCTTGAAGCCGACCACTTGCGAGCGGACGAGAACATCGCCATGGTCGCGCGCGGCGGGCCCCGCGATGCGTTCCTCTTCCGCGATTTCGAGCACGCGGACCTGCGTGTAGCGGATCGCGTCCGTGTAGTAATCGACGTTCACCGGCTTGACGTACGCCTTGCGCTCGTCGAAATCGAGATGGTCGACGTGATACTGCTGGCCCTGGTGGAGGTAAATCGCCTTGGGGTGCACGGTGGTGAGCGCAGAGGAAAAATCGACTTCGCCGATTACCTCCGGCTTGCCGTCCTGCTGGCTCGAAGTATCGATAATGATGAAATTGTCGGACGTGACCGAACGGAGGCTGACGGTATCCGCGGGATACGCTTCCTGCACCCAGTGCCAGTTGCCACCGCTGCGATGGAGGTAGCCCGCTTCGGCAAGGCGCTCGCAAAGCTGCTGCACGTCGACGGCGCCGAATTTGTCATCGGGCGCGATCGGGAGATCAAACGCCGCGCACTTCAGGTGATTCACGAGGATTTCGAGATTGTCTGGCTGCACGTAGGCGTGCTCGGGTGTGCGGCCGAAAAAGTAGTCGGGATGCTGCACGATGAACTGGTCGAGCGGCGCGGACGATGCGACGAGCACTGCGCAAGAAGTGCCGTTGCGGCGGCCGGCGCGGCCCGCGCGCTGCCAAGTGGATGCAATTGAGCCGGCGTAGCCCGACATCACGCAGGCGTCGAGCGAACCGATGTCGATGCCCAATTCGAGCGCGTTCGTCGCGACGACTCCGCGGACTCGCCCTTCGCGCAGGCCGCGTTCGATTTCGCGGCGCTCGCCGGGAAGATAGCCGCCGCGGTAGCCGCGAATCGGCTCGGGCTGCCCGGGCTGCGGTTGGTTCGCCTGCTGCAGATACGTGAGCAGGACCTCGGTGTGCAGGCGGCTATTCGCAAAGACGATCGTCTGCAGCTTCCGCGCGAGGAGTTCTTTTGCCACGCGCGTGGTTTCATTCAGGTAGCTGCGGCGAATGCCGAGATTGCGATTGATGAGCGGCGGATTGTAGAAGACGAAAAGCTTTTCGGCGGCGGGCGCGCCGTTTTCCTCGATCACGCCCACTTCACGCTCGATCAATTGCGATGCCAGCTCCCCGGGATTGGCGATGGTCGCCGAGCAGCAGATGAACTGAGGCCGCGAGCCGTAGAATTCGGCGATCCGCGCGAGGCGCCGCAGCACGTTGGCGAGGTGGCTCCCGAAGACGCCGCGATAGGTGTGGAGCTCGTCGAGGACGATGTAGCGCAAGTTCTCGAAAAGGCGCGTCCACTTTGTGTGGTGCGGGAGAATGCCCGTGTGCAGCATGTCCGGATTCGAGAGGATCACGTGGCCGCGCTCGCGGATCGCTTTGCGCGCGTCGCTCGGCGTGTCGCCATCGTAGGTGAAAACGCCGAAAGAATCGTCGAGGCGCTGCGCGAGATCGTGGAGTTCGGCGAGCTGGTCCTGCGCGAGCGCCTTGGTGGGGAAAAGGTAGAGCGCGCGCGTATCGGTATTTTCGAGGACGGCGTTCAGGATGGGCAAGTTGTAGCAGAGCGTCTTGCCCGAGGCCGTGGGCGTCACGACAACGAAATCTTTTCCCGCGCGGGCCATTTCGGCTGCCGCGGCCTGATGCGAGTAGAGCTGGTCGATTCCCTTGGCGCGATAAGCAGCGGCAAGCTCCTGACGAACCCACGCAGGCATGGGGCGGAATTGCGCCTCCCGGGCGGGAATGCGCTTGATCGCGGTGAGGACTTCGGCGGAGCGGTAGCGCGCGGCGAGTGCGTGCAGAACTTCCTCGACGATGGCAAGTGTGGATTGCAGCCGGACGGCCAGGCCTTGCGATGTTGAGGTAGCGGCCATTGCTAACTCCTTTGCTGCCTTAGAGATTTAAGCGCGTCCTGCGCTCTATTTCGCTTTTTGTTCGCTCAAGGTAACACGAGGGGCATGGCAAAGCAACTGCAAATCGATGGTGAGATAGTTTGCGCGTGCGAGGCGCCCCTGATCGGAGGGTCAGAGGCGGGCGGTCTTCGGATCGTGCATGCGGAAGTGCGCCACGCGGATGCGCTTGAATTTGTCGTTTTCGAGCGTGTAGATGCACCAGTTGGTGGCGATGTAGATGTCGCCCGCTTTCATGGCGCGGCCGGAGAAATCCGGATAGTCCTTGAAGAAGTGAAATTCGCTGTACATTTCAGCGGCGATCCTGTTGCCGTCGAAGAGAAGATCGCCGACTTCTAGGGCCTCGCGGCAGTGCTCGTGCAGAGTGGCGTACTGTTCGAGGAATCCGGCGCGGCCCTTGCGAGTGACCGGCGGCGCTTGAGGATTTGCGAGCATCGTCGGGTATTCGATGGAGACGTCCGGATCGTAATAGGCCATCACGTCTTCGTAGCGCTTGTTGTTGAAGTGATCGATGTAGCGCAAGAACTTCTGCTTGTCCATTAGGGACTCCTCCAGCCGGGACACGATTTTGCGCGCTGAGACTAACGCTGCGGACGAGGCAAAGCAAGGCGTGTGCTGCGCTTGACACATTTGGCCGAGGCCGCTATAGAGGATGTATGGCCCAATCCATTCTGATTTTTGATTTCGGCACGAACGAAGAGGCGGCGCAGCAGGCGAGGCACAAAGTGGATGGTTGGAAGCAGGCGTTCCGTCTCGGGGACAAAATGCTGCTAAAGTTCGAGCGCGAAGAGCTGGCGGCAGGTGCCGAGAAGGATGGCGAACACGCTGCGGCCGAGGAATCGCCGAAAACCGCGGCGAAGGCTTCTGGCAAGGCGAAGGGAAGCACTAAAAAGCGATCCGCGAAGGCCAGCGCGAAAGCGGAAGCTGAGAAAGAAGAGAAGACAGAGCCGGCCGGGCGCGTCCGGGTTTTCATGCGGCTCGCATTTTCCGACCACGAGAAGCTTTCCTATCAGCGGTGGCTCGACCGTATCCCAACCGAAGAGCCTTTCAAGTCCGCACAGGGTGAGACCGTGCGCTCGGGACAATCCGAGTTCGAGAAGACGTCGGAGCAGTTTGAGGCTTTGGACTGACAGCTCGTTGGGCGGCGACCCTGGACGCCAATTGGCATCTTGAATTGAACATTCTCGCGCGGCGCGGCAGCAATTTGGGGGAATTTGCATTTATAATGGGGCGTATCGTATCTTAGCCGGCGAGCTTCTCGTCGGAGGCGGCAGACTGAATGCCCTCTCAGGAAAAGGTCAAGACCGGGCGCGTTGACACCTCGAAATACCACGGCCTGGACCGCGATACGCTGGTGCGGATCTACCGCACGATGTTTCTTTCCCGGCGGATCGACGACCGCGAAATCCAGCTCAAACGACAGAACAAGACTTTCTTCCAGATCAGCGGCGCAGGACATGAAGCCGTATTGGCGGCAGCGGGCCTGCTCCTGAAGCCGGGCTACGACTGGTTTTTCCCCTACTATCGGGACCGCGCGCTGGCGCTGGCTCTTGGCGTGACACCCTACGAAATGCTGCTGCAGGCGGTGGGAGCGAAGGACGATCCTTCATCCGGCGGGCGGCAGATGCCATCGCACTGGGGCAACCACCGATTGAATATCGTGCCCAGCGCGTCGGCCACGGGAATGCAGTGGCTGCACGCCGTGGGCGCGATGGAAGCAGGGCTTTACTACGATCATTTTCCGAAGGCGCTCGATCAGGCGCACAAGGCCCCGTTGGGTGATTCGGTGAGCCATCATCGAGACGAGATTGCGTACGTTTCGGGCGGCGATGGGTCGACGAGCGAGGGCGAGTTCTACGAGGCGCTGAGCGCGGCGAGCTTGCGGCGCGCGCCGGTCCTATTTCTGGTGGAGGACAACGGGTACGCCATCTCGGTGCCGGTCGAGGTGCAGACGCCCGGCGCAAATATTTCGAAGCTGGTCAGAAATTTCCCGCATTTTCACTTCGAAGAATGCGACGGGACCGACCCCCTGGAAAGCTATGCGGCGCTTGGGGCCGCCGTGGCGCACTGCCGCGCGCGGCGAGGGCCGGCGCTCGTTCACGCGCACGTGATACGGCCGTACTCGCATTCGGTTTCCGACGACGAGAAACTCTACAAGACGGCTGAGGAGCGCGACGCCGAGGCGCAGCGCGATCCGGTGCCGAAATTTGGGCTGTTTCTCGTGCGCGAGGGGATTCTCGACGAGCACGAGATCGAGGCGCTCGAAAGCGACGTTGAGAGGGAGGTTTTGCAGGCGACCGATCGGGCGCTGGCCGCGGCGCCAGCTCCGCCGGAATCGATTTACGAGTGCGTGTATTCGCCGGACGTCGACCCGACGGGGAAGCAGTTCGAAGCCGCGCCGAAGGCGAATGGACAAACGCATGGCGCCACGAAGACGATGGTCGAGATGATTTCGACGACGCTTGCCGACGAAATGGCGCGCGACGAACGAATCGTGATCTTCGGCGAGGACGTGGCCGATTGCAGTCGCGAAGAGAACCTCGCGAGCGTGAAAGGGAAGGGCGGCGTCTTCAAGGCGACGAGCGGACTCCAGCGGCGCTATGGATTGAAGAGGGTTTTCGACGCGCCGATCGCGGAGGCAGCGATTGTTGGGCGAGCGATTGGGATGGCGATTCGCGGGCTGAAGCCCGTGGCCGAGATTCAATTTTTCGACTACATCTGGCCGGCGATGATGCAGTTGCGCGACGAGATGGCGCTGTTGCGATGGCGGTCGATGGGGCACTTCAAGTGTCCGGTGGTGGTGCGCGTGCCGATCGGCGGATACCTGACGGGCGGCGCAATCTATCACAGCCAGAGCGGCGAGGTGACGTTCACGCATATTCCGGGGCTGCGCGTAGTGATGCCTTCGACGGCGCTCGATGTTTGCGGCTTGCTGCGCACGGCGATTCGCGCGGAGGATCCGGTCATGTTCCTCGAACACAAGCATCTTTACCGGCAGCCGTACAACCGCGCGCACTATCCGGGGCCGGATTTCACGGTTCCCTTCGGCAAAGCGCGCGTGGCAAGGGAAGGCACGGATGTGAGCGTCATCACCTACGGCGCGGTCGTACATCGCACGGAGGTGGCGGCAGCGGAGCTCGCGCGTGAAGGGATATCGGCAGAGATCATCGATCTGCGGAGCCTGAGCCCGTACGATTGGGAAGCGATTGTGGCCAGCGTGACCAAGACCAACCGTGTGATCGTGTCTTACGAGGACTCGCGGTCGTGGGGATACGGCGCGGAAATCGCGGCGCGCATCGCGGACGAGCTTTTCGACGAGCTGGATGCGCCGGTGCGGCGCGTGGCCGCCGCGGATACATTCTGCGCGTACCATCCGAACCTGGAGGACGCGATCCTGCCGCAGACGAAGGATATTGTGCGCGCGGTGCGCGAACTGGCCGCGTACTGAGGCTCGCGTGGAACTTTTCGGCGGCCCCGGACGTAGTTATCGGTAGAAATGGCAATCGCGCGGGCTTCGCGCGGGGAGGATCGCATGAATTGCGGACATTGCCAGAGGGATATCGCGGATTATTCGAACTTCTGTTATTTCTGCGGGGCGCGGCAGCGCGTGCCTCCCGAGGGCCCGCCGCGGGCTACGAGGCGGCTGATGCGCTCGGCGGTCGATTGCAAGATCGCGGGAGTGTGTGGCGGAATCGCCGAGTACCTCGAAATTGATTCGACGCTCGTGCGGCTGATCTGGGTGCTCGCGGTGCTGATGCCGGTCCCGGTGGTGCCGGCGTTTATCGGATACTTTGTGGCGTGGCTGGTGATTCCGCAGGCGCTGCCAGCTTCCTTTGCGACCCCGCCGCCTGCGACCGAGCCGAATTCGACGCAGACTGCGTAAGGGCTTGCGGAAAACTCCAAAAATCTAACTTCAGGGGCTAAAGCCCGGAGAAATCGAAGCGGCTGACGGCGGGGTTGAAACCCCGCCCTTCCCCTATGGCGGGCGCGAGTCAGTTTTTGGCTTTGGGTTTGCGCGGCGCGGAAGAGCGGCCTTCGTGGAAGAGCACGTGATCGAAGGATATGAGTCCCGCGCCCAACGAGGCGAGCGCGAACGCCGCCGTGGCGAGGGCCAGCGGAAACTCGTAGTTATGCACGGCGCGCGGGTCTTCGAGAATCTTGTGGACTTGGACGAGGGCCACCGCCATCTCTCCAGCGATCAGCAGCCCGGCGATTCGCGTGAACAGCCCCACAATCAAGAGACATCCACCGAAAAATTCAATTACGCCCGCGAGGTAGGCGAAGTACGGCGGGAAACCCATGTGCGCGAAGGCGTCCATCGTTTGGCGCGTGTGCCCGAATAGCTTCGGGTAACCGTGGTAGATGAAGATGACTCCGAGGGCGACGCGCAAGAGCAGAAGCGCGAGCGGCCTGAGTTTTTCGAGGATATGCATGTGAAGGTCTCCCTAATTTTCCGAACCGTGAAGGTCGAGGTTCCCGGCGGCAGTGCCGGATTGTAGCAGAACGCAACGCAGACCTCTTCGGACACATTCTAACTTTTTTGCTGATGCGGCGCGAAGACGAGCTCGCGCGTTGGTGTAGAATTCTTGCTTGCCCCGGAGAAGTCCGGTATGAGACCCAGCTCGCAAAACCGTGGTGTGGCCATCGGGCTCGGAGATCGAGCGTGATCCGAAAGCTTCTGATTGGCTTTGCGCTCGTCCTCGTGATCGGTTTCGCGGTTTACCGGCACTACCATCATGCGAAGGCGCCACTGGAGGCGGCGTATGTCGGCAGCCGCCAGGTGACGCTCTGGAGCACTGTGGCACAGGTGCGCGAGCCTGTTGCGATGATGAATTTTGGCGACCGCGTCGATGTGCTTGGGCGCTTCGAGGATCAGGTAAAGGTGCGGACGACCGCCGGCGTGGTCGGATGGATCGACCAGGATCAACTGCTGACCGCGGATTTCTGGCGCCAGGCGCAGGAACTCGAATCCGAAACGGCCAAGATGCCGATCGAAGGCCGGGGCCACACGCGAGTGCTTACCAATTTGCACATCGATCCGGCCCGTGACGCAGCGCGCATTCGCCAGCTCGACAAGAATGTTCCAGTGGATTTATACGAGCGGCGAGCGGTTGACGTACCGTTCGCCAAAGGCGTCGCCGTCGCGGACACAGGCGACGGTTCGCCGCCCGCAGCCAGGAAAGAAGACTGGTGGCTGGCGCGCGCGCACGTTCCAACGCCGTCGAACGAGGGGCTGACGATTTCGGGATGGCTGCTCGGCCGCTTCGTCGATCTCGACGTGCCCGAGCCGCTGCCGGACTACGCCAGTGCGGCGGGCATGCGGATTGTGTCGTGGTTCGAGTTGAACCACATGATCGGAGGATCGGGAGCCGTGAGGCCTCAGTACCTTGTGCTGGCGACGCGCGGCCCCGAAGGGCAGCCGTGCGATTTCACGCTCCTGCGCGTTTTTACGTGGGGCAAGCAAAACCAGCGATACGAAACGGCGTTCGTAGAGAGCAATCTTTGCGGAAAGCTTCCTCTGACCCTGACGGCCGGAAAGGGAGTGGACGGGGACGCGGCTTTTTCGTTTGAAGACTGGAGTAAAGGAAATGGCGAAGTGCGGACGTATCATATGCATCAGACGATCGTGAGGTTGGAGAGGGCCAGTCATTCGGAACCGGCGAAGCGAGAGCATGGGCATCGTTAGGACATTGCGATCGCAACGCCGGGCGGGCGAGATTCCTGCCCCGCGAACTTCGCGCCGGTCAGCGCGCGCCAACTCGCTTGCGGTGATGGCATCGCTCTTCGCGCTTGCCTCGGTGATCGGCGGCTGCGCGCGCGCGGATACACACGTCGAGGCGAGCCATCCCGCACCGCCGACGCTTTCCTACATCGGGCAGTGGGGCACGAAGGGCGACGGTCCTGGGCAGTTGGATCAGCCAACGTGCATCGCGACCGATACGGTAGGGAAAGCGTACATCGCGGACGCGGGCAGCCACTTCGTTCACAAGTTCGACACAGACGGCACACCGCTGCTTTCGTTTCAAGAGAATTATCTGAAGGATCCGCAATCGATTACGGTGGATAGCGGGGGCGCTATTTATGTGACGGAATTGAGGAGCAAGAGCGCCTTTGTGTATTTCCCGAACGGCGATCGCTATCGCCAGCTGCGATTGAGAACGCACGCGAATAGTGAAGACATGCTGAGCGTCGGAGTTGACGACGGCGGCCTGATCCAGATTCTCGACGCGGAAGCGAACCGGGTTTTCATGTACACGTCGCGGATGCGATTGAAGGGATCGTGGACGCCTGCTGCCGGGGAAGCCAACAGCCAGGTGCACCCGCGGGTGGTAGCGACCGTGCCAGACGGATCTGTCTTCCTGCTCGATGCGGACGCGGACCGCATTTTGAAGTTCACGTCCGACGGGCATTTCGTGAGCGAGATGAAGGCGGACGGAGGAAGTGGGAGGCTCAGCGATGCTTTTGCGGTGTCGCCGATCGGGATTTTCGCGATCGATGCGGACGGGCGCACGCTGCATGTGTGGTCGCCCGACGGGCAGCCGAAACTCGACATGGACCTCGCGCCGGAGCTGGGCCAGGGAAGCGGCGCGGCGCCAGCGCTGGCGGTGAGCCCGCGCAAAGAACTCCTCGTGCTCGACGCGCCTGAATCGCGAGTTCTGCGCTATCGAATCGAGTTCTGATATTTTCTCGGGGTAAATCTGCAAACGGAAGGGACTCCATGCCACTGCTGCTGACGGAAGCGGATGTGCGGGCGATCCTGACGATGCCGCTGGCGCTCGAGACGGTGGAGACGTCGTTTCGCCGGCTGGGTGACGGGGCGGCCACATCGCATCCGCGGCGAAGGCTGCTCATTCCAGGGAAGACGATCTTGAACTACATGGCGGCATCGGACACCGCCGGCGGCTATCTGGGGCTGAAAATCTATTCGATTGCGCGCGGAAAGGCGCGTTTCGTGGTCCCGCTGTTTCGCGCGGAAACCGGGGAGATGGCGGCGTTGATCGAGGCGGACTATCTGGGGCAGATGCGCACGGGCGCGGCGAGCGGGGTTGCAGCGAAGGTGATGGCGCGAGCCGACGCACGGATCCTGGCAATCATCGGAACGGGGCTGCAGGCGCGGACGCAGCTCGAAGCCGTGGCGCACGCGCGGAAACTCGCGCGAATTCGCGCTTACGGCCGGGACGTGCTGCGGCGTGAGAAATTCGCGGAGGAGATGACGGAGCGGCTGGGCGTCCCGGTGACGCCCGCATCGTCGGCCGAAGATGCGGTGCGCGGAGCGGACATCGTAATCACGTCGACGACATCGAAGACGCCCGTGGTCGAGGGACGATGGATCGAGCCGGGTATGCACATCAGCGCGATCGGCTCAAATTTTGCGGAAAAACGCGAAATTGACACGGAAGCCGTCCGACGCAGCGACGTGATTGCGGCGGATTCGGTGGAACAGTCGAAGATCGAATCAGGCGATCTGATTCAGGCATTTGCGGGCGATGAATCGCGATGGGCGACGGTTCGCGAGTTTGCCGACGTTGTTGCGGGGAAGGTTTCCGGACGCATCAGCCCGGAGCAAGTGACGCTGTTCAAATCGAATGGAATCGCGATCGAGGATATTGTGACTGCGGGAAAAGTTTATGAACTAGCGCAGCAGCGGGGAATCGGGCGCGACATTCCGATGTGGCAGGGAGAGGCTTAAGCGCGCTGGCCGTCGGGCGATTTTTTGAGGCGCAACCGTCTCAAAAGGGCTTCGTGCAAGCGCTCGCGCGTGTCTTCTGGAAGAGGAGCAGGCTCGGAATTGCAGAAGATCTGAATCGTCTTCTGGCACGTGTCCACGACGACCCTGCAATCCTTGCAATTGCCGAGGTGTTGTTCGATCGAGGCGCGAAGCGTAGGATCGAGCGCTTCGTCCAAATAGTCCGCCAGTTCGTTGATGATGGCTTTGCACTTCACGAATTTCCCCCCCGCCGAAAGTATTGGTTCAACTTCTCGCGCAACTTCAGCCGCGCCCGCAACAGCCGCGATTTCACGGCCGGAACGGAAAGGCCCAGCGCTTCGGCTGTTTCCTCGGTCGATAATTCTTCGATGTCCCGCAATTGGAAAACGATTCGGAAAGGGGGATCGAGCTCTCCGATCACTTTCCCAAGAATGCCGGAAAGTTCCGTCTGGCCGTAGCGCTCTTCGGGCGAAGGCCCCCAGTCTTCGACCTCGCGGGGCATCATGTCCTCGCCCGTGTCGAGCTCCTGATCGAGCGAAACCACATTGGGGCGGCGCCGGCGGAGTTTCATCAGGGCCTGGTTCACAGCGATGCGGACAAGCCACGTGTAAAAGCGCGAATTTCCCTGAAACTCGCCGAGATGCTCGTAGGCCTTCAGGAAGGATTCCTGCATCGCGTCTTCGGCGTCTTCGCGATTCTGGGTGATGTTCTGAGCGAGGCGGAAGATTTTGCGTTCGTAGCGGCCGACAAGTGTTTCAAAGGCGGAAATATCGCCCGATTTGGCTGCTGCAACCAGCGCGGATTCGTCATCCTTGACGACCGTCGAGGGCAACGGGTGGGGGCGCACGGGATCGAGTTTTGGAGAACTCATCGAGAACCTGTCCATACAAAAGCCTAGCACAGCTTTCGACGTTTCTGCTGCCGGGAATGTATTATCATAGCGGTCGCTCAAAGGCACATGCGGACACTCCCCGATTACCTGCGTAAAGGAATGCGAATGATTCTGGTCGGGTGCAACCCCGGCGACCGTTCGGCCCGGGTGGGGCACTACTACGCGGGACGCAACAATCAATTCTGGCCGATGATGTATGAGTCGGGCGTTATACCGGAACCTCTCGGCTACCAGGACGACCGCCGGCTGGTCGAATTCGGGATCGGCATGACCGACCTTGTGAAGCGGCCGACGCGCGGAGTGGAGGAGATCGAGCGGGAGGAATTCGCGGAGGGCCGCGTGTTACTGGCGCAGAAGCTCGAGGAGCTGCGGCCGCGCGTGATCGCCTTCAATGGCAAAATGACGTACGAGAAATTCACGGGGCGTCCCTGCAAGCTCGGGTTGCAAAAGGAGCTGCTGTACGGGGCGCGCGTGTTCGTGCTGCCGTCGACGAGCGCGCAGAACGCCGGCACGAGCGCGGGAGTGAAGAAGCGGTATTTCAAGAAACTTGCCGCGTTGCTGCATGGCCTGAAAAATTAGTGGCAATGCAGCGCTTTTCGGACGAGTGACTGAGGCAGGATCGGGATGGGCGCAACGCAGCAAACGACGCGGCAGCTGGTGCTCGAAGAGCGATCGGGCGCCGTGCTCACCCTGCGCATGAACCGGCCGGAAAAACTCAACGCGCTGAACCCGGATTTGGCCCGCGCGCTGGTGCAATCGCTGCTGCGAGCGGGCGATGACAAATCGGTGCGGGCCGTTGTTCTAACGGGCGCGGGGCGCGGATTCTGCGCGGGGGGCGACATCAACTATATCCGCGACGCGCGCATGAAGCATTCGGTGCACGACTTTCAGGCCTTGCTCACGGCCGGCAAGGAAGTCTGCTTGGCGATCGCGTCTATGCCAAAATTGGTGCTCGCCGCGGTGAACGGGCCGGCGGCGGGCGGGGGCATGAGCCTGGCGCTGGCGTGTGATCTGAGAATCGCCTCGGACCAGGCGATGTTCAAGCAGGCTTTCGCACAGCTCGGGCTGTATCCTGATCTTGGCGCGACGTTTTTTCTTCCGCGGCTGGTGGGATTGTCGCGGGCGTCCGAATTTTTCTACACATCCGAACGACTGTCCGCGGCCGAGGCGTGCCGGATCGGGATTGTGTGTCGCGTGCATTCCCAGGACACGTTTGAAGAGGAGACCCGAAAACTTGCCGAGCAAATGGCTGCCGGGCCACCGCTCGCGTACCGCGACGTGAAGCGCACGATGATCAGCGAGGCCCGCGCTCAACTCGAAGCGACCATCGACGAAGAAAACCGCCTTCAGATTCACTGCTTTCTCTCGGAAGATTGCGCCGAAGGACTCACGGCGTTCACCGAAAAGCGCCAGCCGAATTTTCGCGGCCACTGAGGCTGCGGTCAATTTCGCACATCGAACACATTGGGGAGGAACGATGGCCACTACAAAAGCACGGACGACGCGGCGAAGGACAAAGTCCCGGAAGAAAGTGCTGTTCATGCAGAAGCCGACCTGCACGACGTGCCGCAAGGCGAAAAAATTCATGCAGCGGCGCGGCTTTCAACTGTACTTCCGCGATCTGGCGAAAGAGCGGTTGAGTTCGTCGGAGCTGGAAAAATTGATCGGGAGACACGACTACACGGAATTCCTGAATCCGCGGAACGAAGTCTATCGCAAGGAAAACATGAAGGAAGAGCCGCCTACGCGCAAGCAGGCGATTCGATTGATGGCGAAAGAGCCGAACCTGATTCGCCGGCCCCTGATCGTCGCCGGCGGGCGCGTGGTCGTGGGATTCGATGAAGACGGCATTGCGCGGCTCTAAGCGGGCGGGCGGCAAGGCAGGCGGAGCAAAGGCCGGCGGGCGCGGGGAAAAGGCCGCGGGGACGGCGATCGTGGCGGGCCGAATCGAGATTCAGCAAGGTGACCTCACGGAGATGAATACGGACGCAATCGTCAACGCCGCCAACAACGACCTGCAACTGGGCGGCGGAGTGGCGGGAGCGATTCGCCGCAAGGGTGGCCCAAAGATTCAGGCGGAGTGCGACGAAATCGGCATGATACCGGTCGGCGGCGCGGCGATCACGTCGGGCGGCGATTTGAAGGCCCGGCATGTGATTCACGCGGCGAGCATGGAGCTCGGAGGCCGCACCTCAGCGCAGGACTTGCGGAGCTCGACCGCGCACTCCCTGCGGATCGCAGCGCAGAATGGCCTGAAGAGCATCGCGTTTCCAGCGGTCGGCACAGGAATCGCGGCGTTTCCGGTGCGCGAGTGCGCCGAAATCATGTTGCGCGAGGCGGCGAAACACCTGGAAGGGCCGACGTCGATCGAGAAAATCTACTTCGTGCTCTTCGATCGAGATGCCTTGAAAACCTTCGAGGAAGTTTTCAGCGAATTGCAGACCAAGGGCTTCGATTCAAACTGATATCTGTTTCCAATCAGTTCCGATAGCGATCGTTTCGAAATCAGAGTTAGTTGCTCGGGTCGCGGTGCTTGAGCTCCGGCTCGTCACTGCCCTGCTTCTCGCTCGGTGCAGGCGCGGTGGGAGTTTTCGCCGGATTGCCGCTGGCTGAGGGCGTCGCCGCGGCTGGGGCATTGTCACCCGTGTAGGGCTTTTTCATGTAGTAGTCGGCTTGCGATTGCGCCCCGGCAGTGTCGTCGTTGGTGTGCTGGGCGAGGCTGTATTCGTTGACGGCGCGTTCGCGCTGGCCAAGCAGATCGTAGATCTTGCCGATGTAAACGTGGCTCCAGACCTCCGTCCACTTGGGATCGAGGTCGCCGCCGAGGGCCGCGCGGAAAGCGTTTGCGGCTGCCTGGTAGTTTTTCTGGTAGAACATGGCCTCGCCCATCCGGAAATGCGCGAGCGAATTGGTTGGCTGGACGTCGAGGGCGCGCAGGTACTCCTGAATCGCTTCGTAATATTTGCCGATCTGGGCCAAAGCTTCGCCGCGCGCGATGGTGGCGCGAACGCGCAGGCGCGGGCTCGACTTGAGCAGGTCGTTGTTGGGGTCGATGATGATGCCGTTGGGCTTCGGACGCCCGAACGTGTCAATTTCGAATTCAGTGCTCGTACCGGTCACGAGAATCTTCTTCAACACCGGGTTTCCCTCGGTATCGACTTTCATCTCGACCGGCATGCGAAACGTGTCGAGATCCTGGTGCATCTTGCCGATTACCTGAAAGCCCTTAGGCGTGCGATAGACGATGTAGTCGAGGGTAAATTCCGGAACGCCGGTGGAATCGAGCCACTGTGAGAAGAACGAAAGCAAATTGACCGGCGGGTCGCCCTTCTTTGGTGGAGGAAGCTTGGTGGCTGCCATCCTGCGGAATTCGTCGATCGTGGCCGTCTTCCCGGCGTGCGCTTTATAGAAATCGTGCAGGAGCGCCGTGAAGGCGTCGTCGCCGAGTTCGGCGCGTAGCATGTGAAAAACCATCGCGCCCTTGTCATAGACGACGGAGTGATACTGGTCGGAATATCGATCGAGGTGGCCGGTCTGCGAGATCGGGCTTACGTCTTCGTACATCAGAGCGCCCACGGCAAAGTCCTCGAGCGAGCGATTCAGCCCCGCCACGCCATCGGATTGCTCGGCATACATGGCCTCGGCGTAGCGCGAGAGGCCGTCCGTGATCCAGACGTCGGAAGACGTTGCGGGGAGCACCTGAACGCCCCACCATTGGCCGGCGGCAAGCTGCGAGAGCATGCCGTCGTTCGCGCGGGTGGTCCATTGGCGCGCGCTGATCAGGAGCAATCCGGGCGCCGAGTATCCCGGAAGCGAGCCGTCAGGCATTTGGGCTACGGTCAGGCTCGGCTGCGTGGCGAAAGCGCCAAACGTATCCGAAAAATAGCTCATGATCTGCGCGAGAGAATTTCCGTATGTCTGTGCCGTGGCCGCTTGAGCCGGAGGCGTGTAGATCGAGAACTGGTAGCCCTGCGTCGAGATTGGGGAAAGCTGCAATGCCCCAGCGACGAATGAGCCAACCGGCTCCGGCTGATCGCAATGGAAAACGTACTCCGACTGCCCGGGCGCATTGCCGATGCCCGGCATGGAGGTGGGTGCATCGGCTTTGCCCGTGCCGACGACGACGAATGTGTCAGGCACGATGATGCGAAATGTCCCTGTATAGCGATTCGCCGGATAGTTCGTGAGAGGGAACCAGCGCGCCGGAAGCAGGAGGTACGCGGAAGTCTTATCGACCGAGGCGAAGCGGACGCCTCGCGTGGGGCTATCGTCTTCGCTCGAGATGGGGCCGGCGTAATCGAAAACCAGATCGACTTCCTTGCCCGGGGTCGCGACGCCCGGCAATGCCACGCTCAGCAGCAGAGGCGAGTTATTGTCGCGATCGAAGCTAAGCTCCTTCCCGTCGGCGGTCTTTATGGAGTTGACGCGCAGATCGGGATGGAGTTCAACGAGGAGCGTCCGCGATACTTGCGTTGCTACGAATTTCACCTTCACCAGCGCCGTGATCGTCTGGTCTTCGGGATGGAGCATGACTTCGACATCGTAGTTCGTCGCGCGGAACGGAAAAGCGTGGGGGGCTTGCGCCGGTGCCGCGCTGGCAGCGAGGAGAAAAAGCCCCAGGACGGCGAACAATCGATCGATTTTGAACAAGAAGGACCCCTCGCGAAAAAACAGTAATCCTTTACGCCTACCTTAAGATACCAGATAACCCTTTGCAGTTGCCCGGAACGCGGCCTACAACATCCGCGCGAAAACGTCGGCAGCCCGCTCGATGGCACCGCCCGACCCGAGTTTTGCGCGAACCTCAGCGAGCCCGGCTTTCATGGCGTCGCGACCGTCGGGCGATTCGAGCAGGTAACGCACCTCGGCAGCGACGGCGGTGGGCGTGAAATCGTCCTGGATCAGCTCGGGCACAACGCGGCGCCCGGCGACCAGATTCGCCATGCTGACGAAGGGCGTCCGAATCATGCGGCGGAGAATCGCCGCGGTGGTGCGAACGACGCGGTACACGACGACCATCGGCGTGCCGAGGAGGGCAGTTTCGATCGTGGCGGTACCGCTGGCGACGATGGCGCAATCGGCGGCGGCGAGTGCGTCGTACGTGACGCCTTCGACTCGCTGGATCGTGACGCCGGGGCGCGCGCCCTGGACCGTGAAAAGCTCAGCGGTAAGGTTGGGGGCGGCGGCGTGGACGAACTGAAGCCCGCCAGCCGGTTTGATTTCGCGCGCGAGGATTTCGCACGCCTCGAGAATGCGCGGAAGATGTTGCGCGATCTCGTTGCGGCGGCTGCCCGGGAGAAGCGTCACGATCAACTTTTCCGGATCGAGGCCGTGCCGCTCGGCGAATTCGGTGCGCGTCATCGACGGGTGCACGACGTCGACGAGGGGATGGCCGACGAAATCCACGGGGACACCCGCATCGCGGTAGATTTTCTCCTCGAAGGGAAAGATCACCACCATGCGGTTCACGAGCCGCTTGACGACCCGCACGCGCCCAGCCCGCCAAGCCCACACCTGTGGGCCGATGAAGTATCCGACCGGAATGCCGCGATTTTTCAGGCGGCGAGCAACGCCGAGATGTGTTCCCGGAGAATCGACGAGGATCGCAAGATCAGCTTTGCGGCGAACCGCTTCGCGTGCGAGGCGATTTTGCACGCCGATCACGGCGGGAATTTTATGGACCACCTCGGCGATGCCGACAACGGCGACTTCGTGGTAATCGGAGACCAGTTCAACGCCTGCTGCGGCCATGCGCGGGCCGCCCATGCCGAAGAACTGGGCTCCGGTTCGCTCGCATAGCGCGGTGGCGAGGCGCGCCGCGTACATATCGCTCGAGGCTTCGCCGGCGGAGATCAGGATTTTGGGAGGCGTCATGCGCGGGCCGCCGAGTCAGTCATCGGCTGGCAAAGGCTGCGGAAAACCAGGAGCTGCGCCGAGCAAGGGAGCCGCGAGTTCCTGCTCCTTGTACTGAAGCTGGTAGAGGCGGTAGTAGATTCCACGAAGAGCGAGGAGTTCCTGATGCGAGCCCTGTTCGCGCAAGCGACCCTTGTGGAAGACGAGAATGCGCTGCGCGTGCTGGATCGTGCTGAGGCGGTGCGCGATGACGATGGCGGTGCGGTTTTTCAGCAGCCGGTCGAGCGCCTCGCGGATCATCAGCTCGGTCTTGGTGTCCACGCTCGATGTGGCTTCGTCGAGAATCAGCAACGCCGGATCGTGCGCGAGCGCCCGCGCGAAACTGACGAGCTGCCGCTGGCCGACGGAAAGCGTGGAGCCGCGCTCGGTGACAGGCGTTTCGATGCCGCGAGATTGCGAATCGAGATACGGCCCGAGGCCGACCTCGCGCAGCGAACTTTCCACGCCTGCGCGATCGATCCATTCGGTGCCGAGCTTTACGTTGGATTCGAGCGTGCCGGTGAAGAGGAATGGATCTTGCAGCACGATGCCGAACAATCGCCGCAGGTCCTGCAAGTTCATTTCGCGAATGTCGACGCCGTCGATCAGGATTTGGCCGCGCTGGATATCGTAGAAACGGAGCAATAGCTGGATGATCGTGGTTTTGCCGGCGCCGGTGTGGCCGACGATGGCGAGCGTTTGCCCCGGCTGAGCGTGGAAAGAAACATCGCGCAGGACCCAGTCTTCTTCCTGAGGATTGGCGCCGCCGCTATAGGCAAACCAAACATCGCGGAATTCGACTTCGCCGCGCACGTGCGGCGCGGAATGCGTCTCGGGCGCCGAAACGATCGCGACCGGCTCATCGAGCAACTGGAAGATGCGCTCCGAAGCGGCCATCGCGGCCTGGAGAATGTTGAATTTGTCGCTCAGATCCTGAATCGGCCGGAAGAAGCGTACTGCGTACTGTACGAACGACACGAGCACGCCTATTCCGAGCGTGCCGGCAATCGCGCGCAGGCCGCCCACCCAATAGACCAGGGCAATTCCGCCCATGCTGAGGAATTCGACGCCGGGGAAGAAATAGGAGAAGGCGTCGATTGCGTCCTTGTAGGCTTCCATGTGGATGCGGTTGAAGCCGGCGAACTGCTCGCGGGATTTGCGTTCGCGGTTGAAGAGTTGTACCACCGACATGCCGCTGATGTGTTCCTGGAGGAAGCCGTTGATGCGCGCGATGGCGGTGCGAATGCGGCGGTTGGCATCGCGCACGTGGTTGCGGAAAAAATAAGTGAGCAACACCATGAACGGCAGCGGCGAAAGCGTGGCCAAGCCGAGGTAGAAGTGCCAGGAGAGCAGGAAGATCGCCAAGCCGAAGAGCAGCACGAAATCGTTGAGCATCGCCACGACGCCTGAGACAAAGAGATCATTCAGCGCGTCAACGTCGGTCGTCGCGCGGGTGACGAGGCGCCCGACCGGCGTGCGATCGAAGAAGCTCATGGGCAGGCGCTGAAGGTGCTCGAAAATTTCCTTGCGCAGGTCGTACATCGTTTCCTGACCGACCCACTGCATGATCCGCACCTGGCCGTACTGGACGCCAAAGCTGGCGAATAGCGAGATCGTGTACGCGATCACGGTCCATAGCAGGCCGCGCATGGCTGCTCTCGCAGTGATCGAGCCACCGAGGCCCGGAGTGATGTACCAGTCGATAGCGACGTGGAAGAGGTAGGGCCCAGCCAACTCCATGGCTGCGTAGGCCAAGCTCATCGACACCGCAGCCGTCACATGCCAACGGTAGGGCCGCAGATACTTCATGATCCGCCGCGTCAGATGCGTGTCGTAAACCTTGCCGAGCTTCTCTTCTTCGCGGAAGTCGCTCATTCCCGTTCGAGTTCCTCTTCGAGCAATTGCTTTTGGTGCAAGTCCGCATATTCGCCGCCGTGCGCGAGCATCTCTTCGTGCGTGCCGCGCTCGATGATCTTTCCGGCGTGCAGGACCACTATCTGGTCAGCATCCTTCACAGTGGAGACGCGGTGCGACACAAGAATTGTCGTTCGTTCGCGCATCACGCCGCGGAGGCCTCGGAGAATGCGCTCTTCCGTGTCCGTGTCGACGCTCGAAAGCGAGTCATCGAGAACCAGGATTTTGGGCTGCCGCATGATCGCGCGCGCGAGAGACGTTCGCTGCTTTTGTCCTCCGGAGAGCGTGATGCCGCGCTCGCCGACCATCGTGTCGTAGCCCTGCGCGAACGATTCAATTTCGCCCGAGACGCAGGCAATCGCGGCGCATTCGCGGATATTCTCCTCCCGCGCATCGGGCACGCCGAAGGCGATGTTCTCGCGAATGGTTTCGCTGAAGAGGAATGTGTCCTGGGGCACGTAGCCAATGGAGTGGCGAAGCGTGTCGAGCGGATAATCGCGAATCGACCGCCCATCGATAAACAGCGTGCCAGCAGGCACCTCCCAGAGTCGCGCAATGAGTGCCGCGAGCGTCGACTTGCCGCTTCCGGTAGGCCCAACGATTGCGAGCGTCGATCCAGCGGGCACATGGAGGTTGATATCGCGCAAAACGACCTCGTTTGGAGCGGTCGGATAGGCGAACGTCAAGTGGCGGAATTCGATTTCGCCGCGGATTGCATCGCGCGCAACGGTTGGCGCCGGCGCGACCCCGGAGTACGGCTGACCGTTTCCATCGGCGCTTGGGGTTGGGGCGACGGCGGCATCGTTGATATTGGGTTCGGCGCGCAGAATGTAGAGTAAACGACTCATCGAGGCGGCACCGCGCTGAAAGATGTTCGTGACCCAACCAAGCGCGATGATGGGGAAGGTCAGCTGTCCGAGGAACGAGTAGAAGGCCACGAGGGTACCGATCGATATACGATGATTGATTACGGCGGTGCCGCCCCTGCCAAGAAGGATCACAGCCGTCATGCCGATGAGAGTCATGAGTCCCGGAAAAAACAAGCTCCAGGAAGTGATCAGCTGGATGTTGCGCTCGACATAGTCGCGGTTGACGCGATCGAAGGATTCGATTTCCTGCTTTTCCTGCGCGTAGGCGCGAACGACCCGAATGCCGGTGAGATTTTCCTGCGCGCGCGTGGAAAGCGCTCCCAGAGCAGCTTGAATCCGTTCGGAAAGCCGGTGAATGATGCGGCCGAAGTAATAGACGGAAATAACGACCAACGGCACCGGCAACAAGACCCACAGCGTGAGGCCGGCGGACAACTTGATCATGAAATAGAGCGCGAGCACACTTGTGGCAATCGTGTTCGCCGTGTACATGATGCCCGGGCCCAGCACCATGCGGACGGCGTTGAGATCGTTGGTGGCTCGCGACATCAAGTCGCCCGTACGGTTGCGGACGTAGAATTCGGGCTCGAGTCTTACGAGTCGGGTGAGCAGATCATTGCGCAGGTCGTATTCGATCTCGCGAGAGACTCCGATCAGAATCCATCGCGACCAGAACGAGAAAAATCCTTTCACAAGCATCGCCACAGCGATGGTGATGCAATAAAAGGCCAGTGCGCGATGGCTGTGCGGCGCGTAGAAAGCGAGAATCGGATGCAGGATAGCGCGCGACGTGCCGACCAGCGTCGCGAGCGGGCGCGGCAGACCATTTAAGGAATCCAGAATGATGCCCTGGATGAGCTGGGGCAGGGCGCCAACAATTCCCATCAGGGCAAGTGCCAACAGGCCCAGCGCCGTCATGGCCTTGTAGTTGGCGACGTAGGGCACAAGGGTCTTAAGGTAGCTCCAGCTGGACGGCCTCTTTTCCGGCCGCGCAGCTTGCCTGGCAACGGGTTGTGCGATGGCGTTCAAGGTCGTGTATTAGACGTGCGCGCCGGGAAACGGATTCCGGGGCGTACCGGAAGATTGCGGGCAAGCTCCTGCCCGACTACTGCGCGCAAATGCGACATTTGAGAACACACGCTCCCACCCAAGCGGCAGCATCATACTACCGAGTGGCCAGAATTTCCTCGATGCGCGCCTCAAAGTTCTCCTCGCCTTCCGACCATAGCCGGACACGATCGACTGGGACTGCCTTTTCGATCCGGCGAATCCAGTCAAGCAGCTTGCGGATGTTTTTCCGCGTTTCGTCATGATACCGCTCGAGGTTTTCGGGCCAAGCCATAGCCTCGAGAAAGCGCGCCTCCTCAGGGCTTTGGGCCGGAGCGCGGGCATCGCGTTGGAATCCCAGCAGGCCGGCGTGGCCGGTGAAGAAATGTTCGAAGCCGAAATTGACCTGCACGTGGCCGTTCTCGCGCCAGAATTCGTCGTCATAATCTGCCCCGTAACACGAGATCTCAAGCGGCTGAGGCTCGACTTTCCATTTTCCGGACGCGGCATCGAACACGGAAAGATCCCAGTAGCAACCGACGTCATAGGCGCAGTCGCTATTCAGGTGCTCCCCGGCAATCTCGATGATCCCGGCAGCATCCAGCGGCATTTGCCGAAGATCTTGCTCGAGAATGGGTATCTCGGCGGCGCTGACGGCGTGAATCGTGAGCTGCGTGAAACCAGGCATCTTCTCGGAGAAGGGAACCGTGGATAGGAACGCGCCGAAGCGCTCGAGGATCAGTTCTTCCGGAAGGTCGGGGTACCATACGCTCAAATACGACTGATTCGGCATGAAGAGCATTATAGCGGAAGGTGGCTGGCCCAGAAATTCGAGCCGATTCGCGAAAAGGGGGAACGGAACCTGTATGGCGGCTGCCGCGTGCGGGCAAATTCACTTCTTCTTTTAGGGTTTCTTGCCTTCGTCTTCGGCTGAGAAGCCGCTGGAAATGCCCAGCAGGCGCTCCTTGAGCGTGTCGCCCATCCCCGCGAGGACCTCCGCGCAGACTTCGCGAAGCCGCTTTTCAGCGGACTTGGATAGCGTGTCCATGACGGCTTGCGAACTCTGTCCGAGAGTGGTGGCCGACGCGAGCAGCCAGGAGTTGGAAGCATTCTCGAGGCGCGCTTTGTAGCTCTCGATCGATTCGTCCGCGGATTTCTTGATCTGCTCCATCCATTCGGCCTGCTCGGCCTGGCGCTTGTTCTCGAACGATTCGATCAGCGACATGAGCTGAATCTGCAGGTTGTCGCGCGCCTGCTCGATACCCGAAAGCATTTTGTCGTCGAGAACCTTTTGAAATTCCGTCAGCGCGCCTTCCCGCTCGTACTCCATGTCGGAGCGGTTCTTCTCGATCGCCTGCCGGGATGACTCCTCGAACCGGCTAAACGATTCGCCGACGAGCTGCTGGATCCGATCGCTGAAGCCGGCCGTGGTCATTTCGGCTGTTTCTGCCATCATGCCGCGTTCGCGTTCGACTACTTCCTTCGCACTCTCCTCGATCTGTGCCTGGCTGTGTTCGACATAGGTTCGGCGATAGTGGTCGAGTTCGGAGGCCACCAGACTCGAGATTTCGGCGGCGCGGTCGCGCAGGGCCGACGTCGATTGCTCGACGCCCCTTTCGAGCGCGGACTGCACGGTCGTTTGTGCCTTCTTGGTGTACCAATCGGAGGCCTTCGAAAGGGCCTCGAACGTGGTGTGCTGCGCCTCGGAGCTTTTCTGCTCGAGTTCCTCTTCCATCTTGGAGAGGGATTCGCGGCACGACTCCTCGAACTCAGCGGGGAACTTGGCCGTTTCCTGCTTCACATGCTCGAGCGCGTCAGCGACGGCTTGCTCAGAAGCTTGGCGAACCTGCTCGCGCACGACAGACTGCACCTGCGCGGCCTGCGTGGAGATTTGTTTCACCTGTTCGCGGATGTGGTTATCGAACTGAGCGGCCTGTTCGCTCAGCTTGGCCTGAATCTGCGACTGTACCCCGGTCGCGTGTTCGCTGATCTTGGCCTGCGCCTGGGCTTCGAGGTGGGCTGCTTGCTCGAAGGCACGGCGGCCCTGTTCGCGCAGCCTGCTCTCGATCTGCGTGGCTTCGTCACCGGCATTGGCGAGAGCGGATAGGGCCTCGTGCGCTTCGGCAATTCCCGGCGCCAATTTCTGATCGAGCTGCATTGAAACCTGCTCGATCACGCTCTGAGCGGCGTTTTGAAGAGCAGGTTCCATCTGCTTGGTACGCTCGGCGATGAGTTCGTCGGCGCGCCGCGCGATTTCGTCGGTGCGCGTGGAGGCGATCTCATCCAGACGTTGACGGGTCTGCTCGACCGTCGATTGCGCACCCGTAACGATCTCATCGAGCGTTGTGCGAAGGTTCGAGGCGCGCGCGTTGGCCTCTTGCGTGGCTCGATCCAGCGCAGTTCGAGAAGCCTCGCTTAATTTCGCATCCAAAGTCTCCGAGGCGTTTGTAACGACAGATTCAAAAGCTTCGTTCAACGTCTGTTTTGCCGCGGCCGCATCGGATTGCGCCTGCTCGAGCGTGCGGCTATGGACGTCCTGCGCCGCTTCTTCCAGATTGTGTTTCCACTGGTCGAGTTGCTGCTGGGCGGCCTCGGGATTCGCCAGAATCTGAAGCGATGGCGACGTCGCTTCGCGCTCCGCGACGATGCGCGCGACTGCTTCTTCCACCGTCTGCTTGAGATTTTGAGTGGCCGCTTGCGCTGCAGCCTGCTGGGCCGCATCGGCAGCCGCGTGGCTTACGGCTTGCTGGACCGCCTGGCGGACCTTTTCGTCCAGTTGGCCTGCGTTTGTCTCGGTCGCCCTGCGAGCCTCATCGACGATCTTCGCAGTCTGCTCGGCGGCCTGTTGCACGACCTTGCGCACGCTGGATTCGGACACGCGCTCCATCGAGACCTTGATGGCTCTCTCGACGGCGTCGTGAAGCTGCGCGTCCAGTTGCTGGCGGACGACCGTCATCTCTTCATTGATCGCCGTCTGAGCGTCCCTGCGAAGCGATTTGTCGAGGTTGTCTTTGACGTCGGTGGCCAGCTTCGCTATTTGGCGCGCGAGATTCGCTTGTGTTTCAGCCGAGGGTGCCGGCTCGTGCACGACGTGAATCTTGCTCTCTACGTAGGCGCTCGGCGACGTCGGCGCCGCAGTAGGCAGATCAGACTCGGGCCGAGGTTGCGGGACGCCTGCCACTGGCGCCTTCGGTTTCGATTCAACGGGCGTTGGCTTCAATTCAAGGGCAGCAACTTGGTCAAGAGCCTCTGGCACCTGTGGCTCTTCGCCGGGCACAGGGAACCAGTCGTCGGGCGGAAACGCGATGCCCCAAACATTCCCGGCAATTTCAAACTCCAGGCCGATTTGAAAGAGTTCGCGGACCGCGCGAGGGCGCTGGACCCAGATGACCCGCCCGACGAGCGTCCGCCGGGGTGCGCCAGCCTCGGGCCGAGGGATTTCCAGGGTGACGGTCGAGTTCTTGGGAACGTAGTGCTTCGACTGGTACTTGCAGCCGTGGCAGTTGACCATGACGGTCGTGGTGCGCTCTTTGAACGGCTGCCCGAGCGCATCGACACCCGTGACCGTGATTGGCACGGCCTGGACAATTCGCGTGCTTCGACGCTTCTGCTCGCCGGCATCTTCCGATGGTAAGGAATCGACCACAGCCCCTCCGACTAGCGATGCCCAAGGTTAGCATCGCGGCTTTCCTACGGTCGAGCGACCATCGGTACCCGTACGAAAGGGTTACTTCGAGGGTGGTCAAAATGGAACAGGCCCGCGAGGTTCGGACCGGGCTTTCAGGATGGGCAAAATGCCGGGAAGGACTACAGGTCGCGGCGGCCTTCCATCGCTTTGAGCATGGTGACTTCATCCGCGTACTCGAGATCCGAACCGACGGGTATGCCCATGGCGATGCGCGTGACGCGGACGCCGAGCGGTTTGATCAATTTCGAGAGGTAGACGGCGGTCGCTTCGCCTTCGGCGGTGGGATTCGTTGCAATAATAATCTCTTCGACTGTGCCGCCCTTGAGGCGCTCGATGAGGCTTTTGATCTTGATCTGATCCGGGCCCACGCCTTGCAGCGGCGAAAGCGTCCCCCCAAGAACGTGATACAGCCCGCTGAACTGGCGCGTTTTTTCCACCGCCTGGATATTCGTGGCTTCTTCGACCACGCAGATGACCGCGCGATTGCGCGTCGTGCTGGTGCAGAAGAGGCAGGGGTCGGCGTCCGTGATGTTGTTGCAGATCGAGCATTCGCGGACTTTTTCCTTTGCTTCCCGAATGGCGTCGGAAAGGGCGAGCGCCTGCCCGCGATCGACGCGTAACAGGTAGAAGGCGAGGCGCTGCGCTGTCTTCTGCCCGATGCCGGGCAGGCGTTTGAGTTCGTCGATCAATCGCGAGACGGAAGGCGCGAAATCAGGCATCCGAGTTCACCGTGTCAGGATTATTGCAAAGTCTTCCGGGGTTCGCTAGGCGTGAAACGCAAAGCGCGGTCGAGCCGTCTCAGGAGTCAGCGCTTCGTTGCGCGAGAGGCGCCGGGGAGTTAGAATCAGGCGCCTTGCCGAAACGGAGCTCGAGCCGGCTTCCAAAAAATTTGTCCGAACAAGTGAAAAGGGGAGGATATACGGAATGCGAATGAAAGGTATACGACCGCTCATTACGTTGGCATTCTTGCTCGCCGCCGGCGCGTTTCCGGCAGTCGCACAACAGGGACCGCCGCCGGGCGGTGGACCGGGTGGAGGTGGCCGCCCAGCGGGACCGCCGCCGGGACCACCGCTACAGATTACTAGCGCGCCGTGGAGCGATGGCGGCGTCGTACCCGACAAATACTCGTGCGCCGGCCCTGGAGGATTCGCCAGCATGACTTCTCCGGCGGTGGAATGGAAGAATCCACCGGCGGGCACCCAGAGCTTCGTCCTGCTCTTGCACGATCCGGATGCGCACGCGCGAAAATCGGTGGACGACATCACGCATTGGATCGTCTTCAACATTCCCGCAGATTCAACCGGGCTGCCTGAAGGCGTGCAGGCGGATGCCCCGCCGACGATTGGCGTGCAGGGCGCCAACATCATGGGAAGACCCGGATACATGGGGCCTTGCGCACCTGCAGGACCGCCCCACCACTACACGCTCGAGCTTTACGCGCTCGACACGAAGCTCGATCTGGCGGCCGGCGCCGGTCGTGATGACATCATGAAGGCGATGGAGGGGCACGTCCTGACTGGAGCGGTATACATCGGGCTGTTCCACCGTCAGCCCGGCGGCAGCATGGGGCCACCGCCCCGGCAGTAGACGTTCCGGCAGACTTGAAAAGGGGCGGAGTCCGTTTCGCGCAGGAATGCGAACGAGTCTCCGCCTTTTTCTTTTTCGCTGTGCGCGCCGCTATGCGGCGTGAGCAGAGCCAACAAGCGGGATCTGAGCGAGAACAAATTAAATAAGGAAAGGAAAAAATTAGAAAAGGCCGGGGATTTTCATGCCCATGATTCCGGGCAGGCCGCCCGTGAGGTCTTTTACTTGTTTGGAAAGTTCTTCGTCCACGCGCCGGTTGGCTTCATTGACTGCCGCTAGAATCAGCTCCTGCAACATCTCTTGATCTTTGGTTTTGAAAACATCCGGTTCGATGCGCAGTTCGGTCAGCTGTTTCTGACCGTTCATCTTGACGGAGACCATGCCGCCGCCGGCCGATGCCTCGACGGAAAGACCGTCAAGCTGCTGCTCGAGCTTCTCCTGCACCTGCCGGAACTGCGCGAGCATTTGTTGTAGCGCTTTTACTTCCATGCTCTATTCCTCGCCCGGGTGCTTCACTCGCGAAATCCGTCCTCCGAACTTTTCGAGCATCGCTCGGACGATCGGATCCTGCTCGAACCGCGCTCGCAATTCCGAGCTGCGGCTCACTCCCGCCCGAACCGGGTCCAGTTTAACACAGACACGAAGCGGCTGGCCGACGACTTGATTTACGGCTGTGCGCAAACGTTCCATCGCTTCGCGCGGCAACATCTCCGCGAGCGCGCGATTCTCCGCAGAGAAGAAAAGACGGAACTCGCCGCCTTCCATTTCGCAACGCGTCGCTTGTTCGAGAAATGACGACAGCAGTCTTGATTCCTGCAGGGCAGTCTTGATTGCGCCCAGTTGCACCGCGGAAAGGCCGTCGGTAACATCTTCGGCCGCGCGCGCGACGATTCGTGGCGGAGCGGCCGGCACAGGCGCAGGGGCGGCGGCGCGCGCGGGGGGCGCATGAGGAGCAGCGGGGGGCGGCGTTGCCGATGCTTTCGCCGCGGGATCAGGCGCCATGCGGACTGCAGCCGCACTCGATGATGAGGAAAACGCAACTGCTTGCGTGGCCGGCGTCGCGCGCGGCGTGCCGGAATCGGGTCGTGCCGGTCGCGGACGCGCTTCGCTGTGAAGTTCGGCGAGCGCCTCTTCCAGCGGCGCGAGGCGTTGCGCGTTGATCAAGCGCAGCAGGCCAAGCTCGAGATGAAGGCGCGGATCAGGCTTGCGACGGAGATCGTCGTCGGTCGCCAGGAGAATATTGAAAAACCGCGTAAGGTCTTCTTCGCCGAATTGCGCGGCTTGTTCCGCGAGACGAGGTTGCTCGTCCTTCGGCGCCGCGACAAGATTCGAATCAGCGCCGCAGACTCGCACCACGAGCAGGTTGCGAAAGTGGCGAATGGCTTCGCGGCAGAAATGCTGCAGGTTTTGGCCATCGGCAATCAGGCGATGAACGAGTCCGAGAGCGCGCTCGGCCGATTGCGCTGCAATCGCTTCGACGAGGCTATCGAGCACGCTTTCGGCGACCACGCCGAGGAGCTCGCGCACCTGCGCGTCGGTGATCGTTTCGCCCGCGTAGGCGATTGCCTGCTCAAGCAGCGAAAGACCATCGCGCATGCTGCCTTCGGCTGCGCGCGCCAGCACCGCGACGGCGCCCGAGTCGATCTTAAGATTTTCAGATTTGGCGATTCGCTCGATCTCGCCCGCGATCTCCTGAAATGTGAGCGAGCGAAACTGGAAAAGTTGCGCGCGCGACTTGATCGTTTCGACGAGATCTTCCGCCCGCGTGGTGGCCAGGATAAACACGACGCGTTCGGGCGGTTCCTCGAGCGTCTTCAGCAGCGCATTCGAGGCTTCGTCAGTCAGTTGATGCGCTTCGTCGAGGATGACGACTTTGTACCGGCTCGAGGCTGGCGCGTAGCGAACCATTTCGCGTAGTTCGCGAATCTGATCGATGCCGCGATTGGATGCCGCGTCAATTTCGAGGACGTCGAGCGAAGTCCCGGCAGAAATTTCGCGGCAAGAATCGCACGTATTGTCAGGATTGATCGTGGGGCCAATGGCGCAATTCAGCGCCTTCGCAAGAATACGGGCTGCCGTTGTCTTTCCGACTCCGCGGACGCCGGAGAAAATGTAGGCGTGCGCCACGCGATTCGATTCGATGGCGTTCGCGAGCGTCTTCGTGACGTGCTGCTGCCCGACGATTTCGCTGAACGTTTGCGGGCGATATTTGCGCGCGATGACTTTATAGCTCATGAAAGAATTCTTCGTGCCCTCGCCCAGGCAGCTCCGAGTGCGATGAGAGGAACTTCGGGTACTCCGCGGCACACGAAACTGGCCCGCTACCGTTGCTCCCTTCCGGGCCTGGCGGGGTTTGCGGGGAATCGTTGCACAGAGCCCGAAGTTCCACCGAACGGCGGTCCGCGCTGCAAGTTTTTCTTGTGGCACGACCGCTTGGCGGAGTCTAGCACAGGGACTAGCGCCGCGAAAGGCGAGGGCTGCCAAGGAAAAGTTGTTTCAAACGCGAACAGTCGTCGCGAAAGAAACAGTCCGCGAGCAAATAGTAGGCGCAGGTTGGCGCCAAGTCGTTTGGTTTCTTGAGCGGTTGGAAGCGCGCTTTGGCATGGCTTCTGCAGATCGCCGGATCGGAGGTTCGACGTGGATTCTCAACTGAGCCAAGAGATCGCAAGGATCAGCAGCTATCGCGCGGAAGTATCCGGATGGGATGCGTCGGACGCCTTCTTTGTGGAAAAGACGATGCTGGATTGGAGCGGAGGCGACAAGAAGGAAATCAGTGTCCGGCCGACTCTGCGCGAGAACGGTGTAGTGTTCGTACGCCTGCTGCAGGAATTCGGCAAGGCCGACAGTTTTCCGATCGCCTACCGCGCCGCCAGCGTCGAAGCAGGCGAGAATGGGCGGACACTCGTCCAACTCGCAAGGCTGCATCCCCAAGCGCCTTTCAAAGAGACTGCGGGTTCGTCGGCCCAATCACAGAGCAAAGTGGCTTAGCGCATCGCGATCTTGAGGCGCGATCCAGCCGATCGGTTACCGTGCCGTTCCTCTTTGAGACCCTGATTCCAGTTCGGAACGACTTACGACGCGTGGAAGCGCATAATTGCGTTCGAATCCGCGACGCGGCAGCGATTCTAATTTTTCGGTCGCCGACCAACGATCACAATTTAGGCGCCTTACGCGCGCCGACGGCACTCCCCATCGGAACAGGGCTTCCAATTCGCATTCTGGCACATGCATTGCCTAATGCCTGGCAATGAAAGCTCTCATGGAAAGACCCATCATCGCAACGGCACGCAAGAACCTCACAGTCTGTGTCCTCGACGACGATTCCAATCAGGTTGAGATGACGACCGAACGGCTCGAAAGAGCGGGATTCTCGGCTGTCGGCACGACGAGCGCCGAGGAGGCTCTTCAGAAAGTCCGGCTGGGCAGCTGCAAGGTCGTGCTGGTCGATTTCAAGATGCCAAGCATGGACGGTCTTACCTTTCTCGAGAAAGTTTTGCAGTTCGACCCCGGCGTGTACGTGGTCTTGATCACAGGCTACTACTCGGTGGATTCCGCGATCGAAGCGGTCCGGCGCGGCGCATACGACTATCTCTGCAAGCCAATCGATTTTTCGAGGCTCGAAAAAACTCTGGACGATTTGACCGAGGTGTTTTCGCAGCGCTCGCAGACGCGCGAGCTCGAGGAGAAACTGTTTCAAAGCTCGCAATTCCAGGGCATCGTCGGGAAAAGCCCGGCCATGCTCGACGTTTTCGATCTGGCAAAGAAGGTGGCGCGACACTATACGAATGTCCTGATCACGGGCCCCACCGGCTCCGGCAAGGAACTCGTCGCGCGCGCTCTCCATGAACTGAGTCCGGTGGCGCAACAGCGATTCGCCATCTGCAATTGCTCGGCGCTCGTCGATACGCTGCTCGAGAGCCAGCTTTTCGGCCACATGCGAGGCTCGTTTACGGGCGCAACGGACACCCGGCCTGGTCTCTTCGAATACGCGAATGGCGGGACGGTCTTCCTCGATGAGGTCGGCGAGACTTCGCTGACGATGCAGGCAAAACTCCTGCGCGTAATCCAAAACCGCGAAATTCAGCGAGTGGGATCACCGGAAGTGAAAACCGTCGATGTCCGGCTTATTGCCGCAACGAACCGCGACCTTCGGGCGGAGGTTCTCGCCGGGCGATTCCGCGAGGATCTTTTCTACCGCCTGAGCAGCATTGAAATCCGCGTGCCCGGGCTCACGCAGCGTCCCGAAGACATTCCGGTTCTTTTGCAGCACTTCTTGAAGAAATACAGCCAGACCTACGGAAAAGCGTTGCAGGGGCTCACGCGCCGGGCTCAAATCGTGCTCTTCCAGTACGATTGGCCCGGCAATGTTCGCGAACTCGAAAACGTGATTTCGAGCGCAGCGCTGACGACCAACGCGGATTTTATCGATGTCGCCGACTTACCCGAACACCTCCAGAAACCACGCCGCAATGGCTCGGCCCCGGAAGCGAATTGGCGCCCGCTGCCATTGGATGAAGTGCGCCGCGTTCACATCGAGCGCGTGCTGGAAATGTGCAATAGCAATCGGGTCCGAGCCGCCCAGGTTCTTGGCATCGGCCGCACGAGTCTCTATCGATTTCTCAAGCGAAAAAGCAATCGCGCGATCGCCGCCAAGGGTGGCGCGTAGCGAAAGCCCCCGCTGTCTTGCGGGCGCGCCAGCTCCATTGATTGGAAGGGCCGCGCGTCCGTTCGGACCCGTCTCCTACTTTAGTTGCCGCTCGAGGTGTACGACGCGTTGTGCAGCAGCGATGCAGGAAGCGACACGCTCGAATCCATGCGCACCAGCATCCCGGTTTGCGCGGGAAGTTCGACTTCGCCACCTTTCTTCGCCACGACGTAAGCTCCTCCACCCACCAGGCCAAACACCGTGCCGCGGAGAACATGACTGAAGATCAGGCCCACCGTGGAGCCGCCCGCTGTTCCAATCGCCACGTCCTCGACATCGCCTTTGACGCTATTGCGTTGCTCGACGACTTCACCCTCGACGGTTTTCAGATCTTTGCGCTGCTTGGCAGCGTCCGTCCCGCTATAGATCGAGAGAATGCTCATCTTCGCGGGGAAAATGCGGCTCTGAATCTCGATCGAGTTGAAGACCAGGTTCATGGACGCTCCACCGCGGAACATCGAAAACAGTTTCGGGCGGTCAACGGTTGAAATCCTTCCGTGAACGATCGCACCGGCGGGCAAAATCACCTGACTGCCGGCAAAAACCGGCTCGGCGACAACGGCGGTAAACGGATCGCCATCGTAAGCCACGCGGGTGCTCAGGCCGTTGATCAAAGTGAGACGTACTTGCGTGCCGGGAACCAATTCATTCGACTGCGCGTGGACTGCCGGGGTCAAAGACAACGCAACCAGGACCGCCGCGCAGAGCGCGATGAGAGACTTCATGGATCCTCCTGTTTTCTGGGCGGAAGGCATTGCTCCCGCAGCGAACCGACCTGAACGAAGAGCCGTGTGAACTCTTGGATTCGGGTGAAAGACTGGGATCAGGACCGCAGGGAAACGCGAGTCTGTCTCCAGATGCCCCCGGAACGTCGGGGGTGCCGCTGGCGCAGCGGTATGGGGCGCGGAGGACGCACCCGTAAGTAAGATATACCAGAAAACTTGCGCGGCTGCCCGTAAAATTGAGCCAGTGTTCCCTTGCCCAACTCTCGATCTTGCCGTACCGGGCAGGTTAACCCTTTGACGTAAGGGTTCGAAAGGGCACTACGGGAACGGGGTGGCGGCAGGGCGGCAGTTCAGGTTAAGATATTGCTTTCGCGGAGAGCACATTGACGCTGACGAACATTCAGGGGCTGAACGATGGCGGCAAGACACTGGTACGCGTGCGGCCGAGAGGATTTTGCGCCGGCGTCGTACGCGCTGTCGACATCGTGGAGCTCGCGCTGGAAGCCTACGGGCGGCCGGTCTACGTGCACCACGAGATCGTGCACAATCGCTACGTCGTGGACCAGTTGCGGCGTCGCGGCGCCATTTTTGTCGAAACGATCGAGGAAGTACCGGTCGGCGCGGTTCTGGTGTTCAGCGCGCACGGCGTCCCGCCGCGCGTGCGCAGCGAAGCGAAAGAGCGGCAACTCCGGGTGATCGATGCGACCTGCCCGCTCGTGACCAAAGTTCACCTCGAAGCGCTGAAGTTTGCGCGCGAAGGACGGACGCTCGTACTGATCGGCCATCGCGATCATCAGGAAATCGTCGGCACTTCGGGTGAGGCTCCGGACCGAACCGTCGTCGTCGGCAGCGTCGAAGAGGTGGATAGTTTGGAAGTCCCTGATCCATCGCGGCTCGCTTTTCTCACCCAGACCACGCTCTCGCTGTACGACACTCAGGAGATCGTTGCGCGGCTCCGGCAACGTTTCCCAATGATTGCCGGCCCGGCTTCCGACGACATTTGCTACGCGACACAGAATCGGCAAGAAGCGGTTGAAGCTCTCACACGCGAGGTGCAGTTGATCCTCGTGGTTGGCTCGGCGAACAGTTCCAATTCGAATCGCCTCGTGGAGGTTTCCAAGCGTTCGGGCGTGCCGGCACGCTTGATTGAGGATGCGGGTGATATCGACGCGTCGTGGTTTGAAGGCGTGAATTCGCTTGGTTTGACCGCCGGCGCGTCCGCGCCGGAGATTCTCGTCGAGCAGGTGAGCCAGCGCCTCTCCGCGCTGGGATTCACGAACCATCGCGACCTGGATCTGATTCGTGAGGACGTGCGCTTCACTCTTCCAGCGGAATTGGCTGCACGGCAGGAACGCGCGGCGACCTGAGCATTTTTCGCCGCATGGCCGCAACTAGACGGCAAGGAGCGTATGAGTGGCGGTCAAAATCGTCCGCCAGCCCAATAAAATCGCGCTGCTGGGTTCACCCACAAGTGCGGCTGCGATGTCGTCGGGCCACGAAGGCGCTCCTGCTGCGCTGCGGGCGGCAGGGCTGGTGGGCCGGCTTCAATCGATCGGCTACGAGATCACGGACCTCGGCGACGACCCCCCTCACGTATTTAAGCCCGACAACGAAAGCCCGCGCGCGCGAAACATTTCCGGCGTGCTCGCTTCGCTCGAGAGTCTGAAGCCGCGAGTGGAGCAAGCGGTGAAGTCCGCCGCGCTTCCATTGATTTTGACGGGCGATTGCTCCGCGGTCCTCGCCACCGTTGCCGGCCTTCGCCGCTATTTCCGCCACGTCAGCCTGATCTATATGGATCGCGACGCCGATTTGAACACTCCGGCGACCACACCGTCCGGTTGCCTCGACGGGATGGTGATTTCCCATATGACGGGACGCGGCGCAGCTGAGCTGGTGCGGTTTTGGGGCGAACCACCGCTTGTCCGCGAACCGGATATCGCGCTCTTCGGCATGGACCGAATCGATCCGTCAGAAGAAGAGGTGCTGCGGAGTTCACCGCTGCGTCGCTATTTGGCCGACGAAGTCAAGCGTATGGGGCCTGTGGCAGCGGCACAAGCCGCCTTCGATCGCATTCGCGGCAAGGGCTACGAATGCGTGCTCCATTTCGATGTGGATGTGATCGCGGACTTCCAAGCGACGGATTATCCGGGGACGGGCGGACTGAGTCTTGCGGAGGTGCGTGAGGCGCTCGAAGTCTTCGCCCGCCAGGAGCACTTGGCGGCCATTGAGGTGGCAGCCTACAATCCGCTCAAAGATTCCGATGGCAGTGGGGCGGCACTGATCGTCGATTTGCTGGCAGGTGTTCTTGGCAAGCGCCTGGAAGCCTTGCAGGCGAAGGTGCCGGCAGAGCCGGCTGTGGCGTCGGCCTCCGAGGAGGGAGTGAAGGTCGCACCCGACCTATCGGAGAAGGCAGCTGCGCCGGGCCCGGTGGAGTTGCCGCCGCAGGCAAGTAGCGAATCCGAGCCATCATCGGTAGCCGCGGGTGACGCATGGTCATCCGACAAAATGGACGCAGCCTCTCCGTCAGAATCCGCTGACCCTGAGCAACGCGAGGAGCAATCCGCAAATCCGGGAGATACAGGCGATCCGGCCTGAACTCCTGCCATCCGCGCCTGCTAAGATGAAATCCTATCCTGAAGTGATCATCTTCGACGTCGATGGCGTACTTGTAGATGTGCGCGGCTCGTTTCACCGGACCGTGATCGAGACGGTGCGCTTTTTCACGGGCAAGCGCGTGACACGCGCGGAGCTGCACCACTGGAAGAGCCAATCGGGATTCAACGACGATTGGAAGCTGTCAACTGCCTGGATACACTCGCTCGGCGGCACGGCGCCTTATGAAGAAGTAAAAAGCAGATTCGTGCAGCTCTACTGGGGGGAGAACGGGGAAGGAAACGTCCTTCGCGAGAAGTGGCTGCTTCCGCGCCCGGCGCTGCGGCGCCTCGCCGCCCGGTCGAAATTGGCGCTTTTTACGGGGCGGGTGAGGCAGGAAACAGACTACACGCTCGATCGCCTCAAAGTGCGCGAATTCTTCCGGCAGATCGTGACCGCGGAAGATGTGCAGAACCTGAAACCGCACCCGGAAGGGCTACTCGCGATCCTCAAGGGGCGCGATCCGGCGCGCGCTTTATATCTTGGCGACAACATCGATGACGCCCTCGCCGCCCGGGCGGCCCACATCCCGTTTGTTGGTGTTTTGCCGCAAAGCCGCCAGGCAAGCAGGGCGCGCCGCGAGATGTTCCTCAAGCTAGGCGCGACTGGCATATTGAAGGGCATTCGCCAGCTCGAGCCCTGGCTCAAACGCGGTGGTTTTCGACCGGCTGGCCGAAACGTCACCTCCCACGCGTAGGACCAAGGGGCAGTACCAAACAGGACACGCGTACCATTGCTGAAGGCGCCTAAGAACCTCATTATTCATGAGGCGATTTCTACGCCTCTAAACGATGGCCCCGAACACTAACGATAGCGTCCGAGCTACAGCTGCCCGCGCGTTTGTCCGTAGCCTGAACATTTTGCTGAAGTTCGCTCGAATGTATGATTTCGGGCACCCGCGCACGGCGCGGCAGTACGAAACTGCGTGGAGCGAGTTGCGAGCTGCCATCGGTTCGGACGACCAAACCGGCTTGTTGCTCGCTGCTTCGGGCGACCGGCTGCTGCTGGACGGTACCCCTCTCGATTCCGCTGCCGCCGAGAAGAGTTTTGCCCGCATGCTGTCCACTGCTGGAATCGCCAGCATCCACTTTTCACCCAAGATCACGCAGGCGAGTCTGGCGCGTTTCGTGAGAGGCTTCCCGACGGGTTCGAACACGAAACCCACACAGTTGGCCGAGCAATTAAAGGCCGCTCTCGACGGCGACCCTCACGTGCACGTGAACGAAGTCTGCTTTGTGCCTGCGGATTCCGCTGTGGCGAAAACAACGGTTGCGGCACAGCTCGCGGCGCGAACGTTGGGAATGAACGCTGAGCAGACGGACAAACTCCTGAACGATCCCGAAAAACTCCTGCAATTGATCGTCGCTGCCGAAGGCACGAAGAGCGGAACCGACGGAACCGGGACCGGCGGTTCTGGGGGAAGCGGCTCCGGAGGCGGTCCGGGCACTGCCGGCGGCACTGGCTGGTTTACCGGCCCATCTGGCAGCATGGGGTCCGGAGGAGGCACAGGGACCGGAGCACCCGGCGGAGGACACGGAGCTGGATCGGGGAGTGGCGGATTTGGCGGCCCGTCCGGCGGCGGCGCAGGGACCGGAGCACCTGGCGGAGGATACGGAGCTGGATCAGGGAGTGGCAGCGGGAGTGGCGGATTTGGCGGCCCGTCCGGCGGCGGCGCAGGGTCTGGAGCACCTGGCGGAGGATACGGAACTGGATCAGGGAGTGGCGGCGGGAGTGGCGGATTTGGCGGCCCGTCTGGCAGCAGCGCAGGGGGCGGCTTGCCGACTGGATCGAGTGGCGGAACCGGTAGCAGCTCTGGCGGGTCGGGAGGTGGTTCAAGCAGCGGCCATTGGATGGATGCTCTGAGTGAGCCATCCGGCGGCGTGGTCGCTTCCGTCACATCCGGCGTCCCCGTTGAGGCCGGAAGTGGATCGGGCGGCGGTGGCACGAGCGCATACAGCGGAGCTGTCGGTCTAGCGGGCGCCAGTGCTCGGGAATATCTTACCGGCGTTGCTGATGCTGCTGTTCCAGCCGGCCCAATCGTAAGCGGTGGCCCGGCAACCAGCGGATCACAGGGCAGCGGCTCCAGCCCCAGCCCAAATGCATCTGGCGATCTGGCCGGCGGTGGCCCTGGCACCGGCGCGGTTCAAGGACCGACTGGTGGCGCAGGAGTTTTGAGCCAATTCGGACTCGGTACCGGCCCATCTGCCGGGTGGACCCGCGCTTCTTCCGGCATACGAAACAATCGATCGGCCCGCAGCGCACCTGGTTCGATGGCCGTCGAGACAGGTTTGATGACCCTGCATCAGGATGAGCTGCAGGGAATTCTTCAGATGTTGTCGCAGATCGCGCGAACCAATGACGGGGCAAAAGATAACCTCGACGCCTCGTCGTTTCAGTCCCGTTTATCCGCGCTGCCACGACGCGCTCGGTTCACGGTCAGCCAGGCGCTGGCAGCACTCGCAGCACAAGCGCCCACCGAAACCGCGGACAAGCCCACCCTCCTGAAGCTGGCTGAGAACATCGCCGTACGCTTTGCGATGGAACGCTACCAAAAAGGAGACGTGAAGGTCGACGCTGTGCGGCAGTTGCTAGATGAAATGAGCGGGGAACTTGATGGGCTCCGCAAAATCCTGGGTGTTTATGAGCAGCGCATGAAACGCGCCGGCCTCGACGTTGGGTCTCATGCCGACGGCATGGCCCAGGAGTTTTGGTCTCTCATTTCGGACGATAAGCGGAAGGCCATCATTGAGTCGGGCGATATCTGGTGCGTTCCGGCCCCCAAAATCCGCGAACACGTGGAACAACTGATGGCTCGTGGCGAAAATGCAGCGGCGGAGAAGGTTCTAAGCCGGTATATGAGTTGCCTCTCGGACAAGTCCACCGAGGCCCGTCGCCAGACCGTCATCGGCATTGCCGAGCTTGCGCCCATCTACGCGAAGTGCGACGAAAAGCTGTTCATGAGCGCGATGCGCGAAATTGGGCTGCGGCTCGTCGACGAAAAGGACTCCGAACTCCAAAGCCTCATCGGGGCGGCGTTCGTTCGTTTGTCGCAGGAAGCGCAGAAGCACCGGTCTTATGCGGTGATTCAACGTTCGGTTGAAATGTTGAACTACATCGAGTCGGAGCGGCCGGGAGCGTCAAAGAATTTGCGGCCGCGCATCGGAATCGAAAACCACCTGCCCGAATTCATCGACGAGTCGATGCGAGCGGGCAACATCCCGGCTGGGCTGAAAGATCTGCTGAGGCGGCTGCCCCAGCAAGCGTCGGAGCAGATCGCCTCGCGATTCGGGCGCGTGGGTTTCCGCGAGGACTGCGAACTTCTGGTTTCCATGATGGAGGTCCTAGGCCCCGAGGGTCTCGATCATTTGCGCGCCCAGCTTCGGAACGGCAACCCCGGTGATGCGATCGACACCGTGGGTATTCTGGTTCGATTGGATCGGGAAACCGTCGAGCGCGTTTTGCCGGACCGCATGAAGCAGTGGAAGCGGATTGCGCATGACCGGGTCGTTCGTCAAATTGCGGTCAGCGGCGCGCCGGATTACGGCCGGCTGCTCATCCAGATTTTCGATCTTCTGGACTCGCTCGTGCAGCCGCTGGCGATTGATGAAATTGGTATGAGCGGAGAAATATCGGCGGATATGCGGCTCCTCAGATTCGCGGAAGGCGACTTGCCCGGTGGATCGACCGAATACTTGCGCCTCAAAGCCATCGAGGCTCTCGGGCGTCTGCGCACGTCGAATGCGGAAGCAGTCCTGAGAAAAGTTGCCGAGTCGAAGAAAGCCTGGCGCTGGACCAATCCGCCGGAGTTGCGCCTGGTGGCCGCGCAGGCTCTCGAGAAGATCGATCCCGATTGGGCGCGCCATTTCATTCCTCAAAGCGACTTGAGCGTTGCGGAACTCTCGATCGAAATCCTCGATCGCGACCCCAATTCGTCCGCCATCCGCCAGCGCCGCTACCCACGGCTGCGTCTGGAGCGGCCGGTGCCGGCGACGACGGTCAATCTCAAGGAAAATTTCCGGATGGAAATTCCAGAAATGGCTCTCGGTGGAGGCATCGCGCTCTGCGAACAGAGCCTGCACCCGGGCAGCGTCGTCGACATGCGCTTGAACGCCGGCACGAAAATCGTCAGGGCGCAGGCGATCGTGCGCGACGCCAACACGCAGGCGCGTGCCTTCGAGGTAGTCGACATGGAACTTGAGGAGCGCTACAAGCTGCGTAAGCTGCTTGTACAGCTGGGCAACGCTCTGAAACAGACCACCTCACAAGAACGCAACCGCCGCGGCGTGCGAACGATCTTCAAGAGCGGCGCCTAGCCAACCTCCCTTGATGGCTCGTTTCCGTCAGAACCTTTGGCCGTTGTATTCGTTCCCTTTCCAGTCGTAGGGCCCCGATTCGAACTGCCGCTATGAGTAGTGTCGCGACGCCCACGCTCGCTAGAATGAAGAAATAGACAGGGTTCGCGCGCACCCCAACAAATCCGATCAGTCCGAGCAGCGCCGTTGCGACATAACACACCAGGGCAACCACGCGCGCCGATGCTCCGCGCGCGGCCAACAGGTCGTGCGAAATTATTTGCTGAAAGTTTTCGATAAGCTGGGCGTCTCGACGCGCGTCGAACTCGTTCTCTACTGCCTCCAGGACCGCCAACGGACGCCCGTCGCAACGCCATGAGTGGCCTCTTGTTCCTCGCTGCGGCCGCCCATATCCTCCGAATCCATCCCCGTCTTGCGGCACTCGAGTCAACGAGTCCCATTGCAGCAAAGCCCTTGATACGATAGCTTTGCACGATGTCGCCCGGGTGGCGGAATGGCATACGCGGGGGACTTAAAATCCCCTGACGCTCACGCGTCGTGTGGGTTCGACCCCCACCCCGGGCACCAACTGGATTCAAACAAAAGTGGTTAGGTTCCCGTTTCTGTTCCAATTGGCACGTTTGTTCCAATTGAAAGTGCTATGCGCTCCATCGCTGTGCGCTGCGATTCGGGAATCACATGCGCGTACACGCGGAGCGTCGTTTTAACGTCTGCGTGCCGCATTTGTTGTGGCAGAACCGGCAAAGGTACGGACGCCTCTGCGAGTTCTGTTGCTAGGCCGTGTCTGAACCCATGAAGCCCCGCATCCTTTTCCGGTATCTTGAGTTTGCGAAGAACGGGTTTTAATCCGTACTCCACAACCGACTCGCGCTTGCGGGGCCGCGTTCCTTCTCGATTCGGAAACAACAGTCCTAACGGATTTTCCTGCCAATCGTGCTCCAAATAATGTCGTAGCGAAGTCCCAAGTGCGCTGGGCATTGGGAGCATTGCCACGGACTTTTTGGTTTTAGGTGCGCGGATTTCGCGGGTTTTGTCATCCGCAGATTTGTTGACGCAGATGGTTTTTCGTTGGAAGTCCAGATCAGCGCGGGTAAGCGCAAGGATTTCTCCTGCACGCATTCCCGTGTTCCAAGCGACCGCGAAAATCGTCTTGTACGGTTGTTTGGCTTCAGCAATTATTTGCGCTGCCTGTTGCCGGGTAAAGAAGGGAACAGGGGTAGTCTCGGATACTCCGCCAATTTCTAAGTCCCTGAAGCGAACGGCGGAACCTGAATACCACACCGTCTTGCGTAGTCCAGGATCGTGAACACCGTCCCTAATACGTTCAAGATGGTTTTTCTCGACAGCGACTTTCGCAGATCGGTAGCGAATTGTTGAAGCTCTTGTACGCCCATCGACTGCACGGTCGATTTTCCAAACCTTGGAGTAATGTGCGCTTGCAAGTAGGACTCGCGCTGACGAACGGTAGCGGGTGACAAGTTCGGAGCAATCGCCTTCGCCAAAGCTCCGTCAATTCGGCAAAAGACTGCCCTCGATATGCAGGAGCGACACTGCCGCGCCTACGATTCACATCTTGCATGATTGGGTCATGCTCTCGGCGAGCGGCACGCTCTGAGATACCGTCCTCGCCAACCCGACCGATGAAATGGCGCACCTTACGAGAGGCAACCGAACCATCCGGTTGAGGTACGTCCTCGTAGTAGAAGCTGTACGCCATGCTCCGTTCGATTACAAACCGCCCTTTCTGAAATCGTCGCTTTGCCACAGGCCCTCGCTTTCTGCCCGTGCCTAGCGGCGTTGCGGTTGGGATACTAGCACGCTCGGAGCCGGATGCGGCTGATTTGGTCTGTATGTTGGCCGGCGTCGAGACTTCTGCTGCGGCACAAAGCTCCTCGCCGGAAGTTTTGGGGTCTTTCTCGGGGCAGGAAACCTCATCGAGAGGTTCATTGGAAGGCACACGTATCTCGCTGTTCTGATCCTCGCTAAGCGGGGGCGGGGATTCGGCTGGAAGGATTTTGTTGCGGGGAATCCGCGGGGAGTTAGGCGGGCGAGCTTGAAGTGGCTGGTAGTTCCTTTATGTCTACATTGGACTGTCCCTTCGGGCGGGTGTTGCGGGTATCTGCGGGTATGAAATGGAGGAAAACTGTGGACTAGGAAGAGGTATTAGACTTTACCGAAGTCTATCCCGCAAGTACCCGCAGTGCCGCCATCGCCAGAGGCGATAAGAATTACCTTGCTCTGACTCTCCTCGGTGGCTGGGAGGTTGGCAGCAGGCGATACGTTTGGCCAGAAACGATAAAGGTGCTGCTTTAAGTGGCTATCCTGCGCGATCTGGACTGTAAACCACTGGCCAAGTGCATGACGTACCTGTCGGAGTCGCCTCGCTAGAGCCCTGCTGTCGCCAAATGGCCAGCCGATGTGGTTTGCCTTGGCGATAGCGGTCCATTCCTGCGCGAGCTTTCCTGCGCTTAACTGCCGACCGTGGTTCGTCGTAGTGGCCAGCCATATGGAGAGCACCTGATAAATTGGGTCATCCTCGAATACGAGATCAGCTTGCGCTCCTTCAAGCTTGGCGAAGATTCCCTCGACCTCAGACCGGCATCCCACATCTCGGCGACACGAAGGGAGAATGCAGCGAAGTCTGCCATGCGGAAATTCACACGGATTGGCTCAGGGTGTTCTCGAAGGTGCCGCACAATCGAGTTCAACTCTGTCAACAGTTCCGACCACATCACGTTCCGGTGAGTTGCAACTTCAGCCACCAATTCGTTTTCGGGTCGCTTCTCATTTAGGCGTTCGAGTTCAAGCACCAATGTGCGGTCCGGCAAGTCGGGTTGATGTTCCATAAAAGCTACCGAGCGAGCCGTAATTCCCAGCCAGCTGACGCCTGGGAATTGGGTCTTCTCATTGGTCGTGTAGAGCATTCGCCTGCTAAACGTGACGCCCGTCGCCAGTCGAGACAACGTATAGGGGAGCCAGGGAATGCGCTCGTCCAGGTTGTCAAACAGCGCTAACGGATCGCTTGTGACCGTCGCCACGAATCCGTCTTGTTTCTCTTTCTCGATGGAGAGAAGGTCTGCCTTCGGGCCGAAGATGAATTTCTGAATCCGCCGTAGAGCTGAAGTCTTGCCGGACCCGTGCTCTCCCAAAAGTAGGAGAATTATCTTAGTCGGCTGGATGCTGCCGAAAAAGAGGGCCAGTATCCAGAGCTTCAGGAGTATGCGCTGCTCGTCCCTGGTCAGAGTAGAATCGGTGAAATTCACCGATTGGATTAGTCTCTGATCAAGTTCTTTGGTCGCCATCGGCTTCAGGTACGAGAACGGCTCCCACAGCATCCGGTCATCGAAGAAGAACACGTCCTGGCTCCCGTTAGGCAAGGCGCTAACCGATGTTCCGTCGAGCCGATACACCTCGCCATCGAAGCGTGACACAAACAGTTGTGCGGTTTGCGGGTCGTAATGTGCCAACCGACGAAGATCAATCTTTTTGCCTTTCGAGTGGGCTTCCGAAGTTAGCTCTGCGAGTACTCGTCCGAAACCGTGCTCTTTTGGATTTATTCCGTACTGCTGGTTCAAGAGAGCAGCAACGTTAGGGTCGTCCTTCGAGAGCTGAAACGCACGGCGCTCATCGTTATCGAAGAAGAAAAGACCTTGGTCGGTATTGAAGAAGTGGCCGTGCTGCTTGAGGTTTCTTACGACCAGTTCTCCAATCTCCCGCCATCGCTCAAAGCCCCAGAAATTTTCGTCCTTGCGAATACGATCGATTTCCGGGATCCAATTCACGCGCCCAGGGATCGAGCGACCTCTACTGCGAGACTTATTTTTCATTTGTCCTCCGTTGTGTGGACGCAGCTCGTGCACGTAAGCAAATCAAAGGGGCTTACAGGCGAGCCGCTGGCTGAAGCAAATCAGTTGGGTTGGTGAATTCTGGCGAAAAATCAGGTGGGCAAGGCGTATGGGCAGGGCCGACTCAGGGTCATTTGACCGTGGGGACGGCCCGTTTGGCCGATTCGGCCTGTTCACTTTCGCGTTTCTTGGCGCGATATGCGGCGATGATCTCGGCCTTGATTTCCGACCTCATCTCCGGCGGCACGTCCACACAATCGACAAACATCCGATGTTCCGGGCGGTAACGCGGGAAGTAGACCCGCAACTGACCGTTGCCAGACCGCCAGACGGTGATTCCTCGGACCTTGATGTCGCCGATTCTAATGTCGGCGAATCCGACCTTCTTCTCGCGCTCGACTGCTAGGGCGATTTTCTCCACATACTTATTGGGGTCCATTTGTGTTCTCCTTTGCGGTTTTCACCGCGACCTTTGATTGATGCCTGAACTCAAACGTCCATTTGCATGAGTACCGACGAAGACCGGGCGGACTGCGGCTGTGCCACCAGTTTTTCGGCGGCTTCGGGTAGTGCGGACGTGAATTCTCAGGACCTTACAACTGGGATAGACGCTATAGAAAGCGACCACAGGGCGTTTTTGGGGGATCGCCCTCTACTATTGGGTTGCGATTTGCTTGTTACGGCCTCGGAGGAAGGCCAGGATTGACTGCAAATGCTTGATATACCATGACATAAAATTCTAGCCGGACTGTCCCAGGATCATCAGTCCGAACTGGCTGAAGTGGTTTCGAGGGCATTCTTCGCACGGGCCGCAGTCGTTCGCGGGATGCCCCACTTACGCTCCATGTCACGCAGGCTCATTCCTCGCAAAGCGCCAAGCGCCACCTGGATGTTCTCACGCTTACCGAGCCGTTCCCGGATGCCGGATTGCTCATTAGCGTAGTCTAATCCGCTGCCGTAACGACTTTTGCGGTAGGCTTCGGTCAACGCTTGATCAACATGATCGCCGGTCCTATCGGGATCAAGTTCAGGAAGCGGTGACCCCTTTAATCGACCGAATGTCTTAAGTTTCCCTCTATGTGATCGCTTCCTGAATGTGTCCCCTTCTTGGGGAACACGTTCTCGGCGGCGACAGGCGCTGCATGAAGGAACATCTTTCGGTGGGTCGGATTCGATTGGGATAAGATCTGGCTGGGGACCAAACTCTTCGTCGAGAATTTTCTGCAAATATGGCGCGAAGATTGCCCCCTTGGTTCTTACGCTGATTGGATTTGGAGCAAAGAGATGGTGGTCCTTTTCGAATTTGCGCCCACACTTCTGGCACTCTACTGGGATTTGGATAACCGAGATGCCGCGGCGCGGGGCCGCCTCATTTTCTTCGCCACCAACAGGTAAGATATCTAGTGCACAGGCCCTTGCCTCTTCCATGATTTGCTCCTTTTTTCCAGCATTATGGAAAATTGTGGATGTCTGTGAGTCAGTGCGAAAGATGAGTGTCAGGTAATGTTTGGAACCTGAGAGATCACTGTCGCAAAGAGAGTTCTCACCGGCAATACTTGAAGCGATTTGCCGTCCACTTTTTTCAGCATCTGCCTAATCGTCGCGTAATCAGTTGCCACGATGCTTTGGGGTGTCCGAGGCTGTGTGCTCTGCCCCAAACGCAACTTCCGACTGATGATCAAAACTTCTGCCCCTGATTTACGCAATGATTTCGCTGCCTGATTTGCGATGGCCACTTTCGAATTGCCGAGCTCTCGCAAAACCCGTTTGATGACTTCTGTTCGCAAGCCAGCTTCAAAGAGCCACCACACCAATGCAATACCTAAGAGGTCATCGAAGCTAAACCATCTCCGTCTTCCGGTACCTTCGCCCGAACGGGCTGACGGCTGAATGCCGTAAAGCTTTCGCTCGACAAATCGGTTCAGGTATATCGGTCTTATGCCAACCATCCTGGCAACATCACCAGTCTCGAACTGCGTCACAAGCCCTCCTAAGAACACATCATGTACTCGAATATAGCTTATGTACGTGGAGCTGTCAAGGATGAATCTCCACCCTAGTCGAGATCGCACAGGTCGCTCCGCCTCTCCTGGAGTTGCCCAACCTTCCAGCTCTAAGGCAGTGCTAATCCTGCGATCCGCATGGCTCGCTCTGGCGCACAAAGATTGCAGAAGCCGAGGGGTGTGCGGAGCGTTCTGCATTGTTGGCTCGGACCCGCTTTTCGCGGCCACCCACAGTTCTCACTCCTGCCGACGGGGCTTTCCGGCGGAATCCGCCAAGGACCGCCGAAATTCGCACTCGGGACGACAAAATCGAGCGTTTTACGAGTCACTTTATACTGGCTGTGTAAAAGTGTTATCTACCCATTTTGCAGTCACTTAGACCAGAAATCTTGCGGAAAAAATTCCATCGCGCATCAATGACCCCGTGCAAGCTCGCCCGTTCACCTGCGTTGTATGTGGTGGGCCCCTAAGTCCATTTTATATGTGGGCTTAGATCGGATCGAGAGCCTCATTTGAGGCGGAACGGGAATTGGGGGGCGCAGTGGCTCGCAGGACCCAGCTAGCTCCCGGCGGCAGGTGGGAGCCCGCTTGGGCTTTGATCTCGCGCGTGGGTACTAGGAAAGGACTTCTCCGGTAACGCGACTAACCGTCCAATGGGAATCAATTTCCGCTGGAAAGGCCGCCAATCGGGGGCCTGGCGATATGGAGGTGGCTGAAGTGCGGTTTCCTCCTGACACCTCGCTGGCACGCGCTGGGCAAGCCTGGCTGCGACCGTGCCTGCTCAGGCGACATGTACGCCACCGTTTCCAGTGCCGAGCCCGGGCTGGTCAGTTGCGTCTCCGGAACCTCCGTGGTTGCCGTGGAACCTGCCGCCACAGGCGGCTCCAGGGACTTCGGCTGGATCGTCAAACCAAAATCGAGAATCTTCGCGTGCCCTCGCTTCGTGACGAAAATATTCGCGGGCTTGATGTCGCGGTGCACGATGTCCCGCGCAGTCAAGAACTGATCCGCCTGCTCACGGAACGTTAGAGACATGATTGATTGTTCCTGCGCGTCCCTGTCGTGGCCGAGCATAAGCTGCGTGCGATCGCGGCGTGTGCTGTACGGTATCCCCCGGCAGCTCTTCTCATTCCCGCGCACGCACAGTATAGGATGGGCTTCCTGATAGCATTGAAACATATCTAGAAGAGTCCAGCGGTCGCTGGACTTTTGGCTTGACATTCCAGCAGTCGCTGGATAGATTGGCTGCCAGCTGTAGCATCGTTGGCTGGATAACGCATGGCTTCTCTCGCAGGGCAGATCAGGCACCCACCGGCAAGCCAGCCGAATCGCCCTGCGACTCGCCATCAGTGCCTTAAGCTTGCTAACAGCCAAAGTTTCGCTTCTTTTCACAGTTTCATTGGTTCGTGGTGCTCCTGCTACTCCTGCTACTCCGCTGGCTACTGCTGGTCTGTGTCCAAATTCCTTCTTTACGACGGAAGTCTGAAATGTGACGTGAAAGCGATTCCACCCGGCTCCAGGAACGAACTGCCGCAGGAGGAGCGGGCTCGGCGGCAGGGTGCAACTGCGAGCGCGTGCTACGTGGACCGCGCCGCGAGAAGGGAATTCGATGTTAACCCTTGAGAAGGCAAACGCGGGAGTGACAGCAAACCATCAGCAGGACAGCTGGATCCCCTCCTCCTGTAGCCTGTGTTACGGAAACTGCTCGATCCTTGCCCATAACGTGGACGGCGTGCTGGCCAAAATCGAAGGCAATCCCGTCAGCGCGTGCGGCGAGGGAAGACTGTGCGCTAAGGGCGTCGCAGGGATTATGACGCTCTACGATCCCAACCGCGTGAACGTACCGTTGAAGCGAACGAATCCGACGAAAGGCATCGGCGTCGATCCCGGCTGGGTGGAAATTTCGTGGGAAGAGGCGCTGGACATCGCCGTAAAGAAGCTAAAAGAAGTGCATGACCGCGACCCGGGAGAGCTCTTCCTGCAGGGCACAACGACTTGCGCCTCCGAAATGCATTGCGGACTGTTCACTTTCGCGGAGGCCTTCGGCGCAAACGCCGTCTGGGTGGGTGGCGGAGGCATTCATTGCGGGTCGGGCGCGCACGAAATCGGCGGATTGATGCACGCTTCCTGGTCGCTGGTTCCGGACTTCAAATTCTGCAATTACGCCATCTATTTCGGAGCGAGTAAGGGACATTCTGCGGGTCACGTCGCAAACCAGAACGCACAGCTTGCGGCCGATGCACGGGCGCGCGGCATGAAGATGGTGGTGGTGGACCCAATGTGCAATTTTGCCGCTGGCAAGGGCAATGAGTGGGTTCCCATCCGCGTTGGGACGGATGCCGCCCTGGCCCTTGCGATGGCAAACGTGCTGGTGAACGAACTCGGAATCTACGACGGACAATATCTGAAACAGTGCACGAACGCCGCGTACCTGGTTAAAGAAGACGGGCACTACGTGCGTGACGCGGCGACCAATAAGCCTCTGGTGTGGGACGCGACTGCCGGCACCGCAAAGACGTTTGACTCTGCGCCCATCGACAGCATGGCACTGCTGGGCACCTTCACGGTGAACGGGGGCAAGGCGCAACCGGGGTTTCAGATATTGAAGGAACATCTGAAGAAATACACGCCGGAATATTCCTCGGGAATTACGACGATTGCCGCGGCGAACATCCGAAGAATGGCCCGCGAATTCGGCGAAGCAGCGCGCATCGGCAGCACGATCATGATCGACGGCGAGGAATATCCCTACCGGCCGGCTGCGGCCATATTTTTCCGTGGCTCGCAGGGTCACAAGAACTCGACGTGGAATTGCGTGGCGATCGACCTGCTGAATCAATTAGTGGGTTCAGCGGACAACGTCGGCGGAGCGCTAGGCTTCAACCCTGTTTGCCACGGCCATCCAGACACTGGGCGGCCGTACTACGTTCCCGAGGCGACGCCGGATGGTTTGATGATCACCGGCACGTGGATGCATCCGCACAAGCCTTTCCCGGCGAACGATGCCGCCGCTCCGACCACGATCGGCATGCGCGAATTCTTCCCGTGGGCGATGACGTCGCCCTTTTACGGTGCCGCGGATCGCGAGAAATGGTGGAACAGGTTCAACATCCAACGCCGGCCCAGGGTGATGATCAACTTCGGAGCGAACGCCATTATGAGTGTGGGTAACAAAGACGTAGTGGCGGAGGCGTTCAAGGACGTCTTCATCATCTCGTTCGACATCTTCAAGAACGAGATGACCGATTTCGCCGACGTCGTTTTGCCGGATACGTGTTACCTGGAGCGCCTCTTCCCCTCGCCCAACTATCCGTTCATCTTCAATCATCCGGGCAGCATGGGGACTTGGAGCTGGCCGATTCGCCAGCCGGTTGTGAAATCGGTTGGGGAGCGGCGCGATTTCTTGCGGGTGATGTACGAGATCGGATACCGGATGGGATTGCTCAAGGACATGAATGGCGCGTACAACATGCACTTCGAGCTGAAAGATCCGTACCGGCTCGAGCCGGATGTCAAATATGAGTTCGAGGAGATCGTAGACAGGGCACTGAAGAGCTTCTTCGGCGAAGGCCACGGGTTAGAGTGGTTCAAAGAAAACGGCGTGATGAACTGGCCGAAGAAGGCTGAGGAAGTGTACTGGCGCAGTCGCGTGCCCGTCCGAGTTCCCGTTTACTTCGAGATCTTCCAGACTACCGGCGAGCAAGTGCGCCAAGTCGCCAAAGATTTCGGCATCGAGAACGAAATCAACTATCAAGCCTATCAGACGTTGCCGGATTGGAATCCCTGCCCATCGCACGAGTGCAAGGACCCGCAATACGACCTCATCAGCTTTTACTATCGAGATACCGTCCACACCAATTCGCTGACGCTGGAAAATCCCTGGCTCGACGAAGCAGCTCAGATGAACGACTACTCGTACAACATAGCCGTCAACGCGGCGACAGCCAAGAGGAAGGGCCTCAACGACGGGGACATTATTTGGGTGGAATCCAATTACAAGCGCAGGGTCAAGGGCAGATTGAAGACGATTGAAGGCATCCATCCCGAGGGCATCGGTATCGCGGCTCTGGCAGGCCACTGGTCCAAGGACTTGCCGATAGCCAAGGGCAAAGGCGTTTTCTATAACGAACTGATCGAAGTTGATTACGACCATCTGGATCCTGGGAATCTGAACATGGATCTGTGCGTGAAGGTGCGAATCTACAAAGCGTGAAATTTCCACGCAGCCGGACGGCGCTAACGGCGCTCCGAGCGAATGAAACAGAGCGTAGATCGCCAGCGGCGCAACGCAAGAGCGAGGAATGAAAATGCCGAGATGGGGAATGGTCATTGACCTTCTGAAATGCATCGGCTGCTACGGCTGCCAGACAAGCTGTAAAGCCGAAAACGCTACCCCACCAGGAGTCACCCTGGCTCGCGTCGAGGTCACGGAGGTTGGCAGCTACCCAAATGTGTCCCGCGTCAATCTGCCGCTGCTGTGCATGCACTGCAGCAATCCACCGTGCGAGAGCGTCTGCCCGACGCAGGCCACACAGCAACGCCCGGACGGCATCGTCTTCGTGGATGAAGATAAATGTATCGGATGTAAGTACTGCATGATTGCCTGCCCGTATGGCGCACGCTATTTCGTGGAAGACAACCGGGGATATTTCGGCGAACAAGGACTGACGCCCTACGAAGCGGTGGGCTATCAGGCGCAGCGCACGGGCACCGTCATGAAATGCGATTACTGCCGGCACCGGATTGACGCCGGCCTTGCCAAGGGACTCCAGCCCGGCGTAGACCGCGAGGCGACTCCCGCCTGCGTCATCAATTGCATGGCCAAGGCCCGTTATTTCGGAGACCTCGATGATCCCAATAGCGAAGTAGCGCAGTTGGTGGCGCGCGCTCAAGCTTTTCAACTCAATCCAGAATTCGGCACGGATCCGACTACGCGTTATCTGCCCGCTGGCCGCTCGGTTGCGCCAACAGAAACGCCAGACCTGAAACACCACAAGGAGTAATACGGATGGGAACCGTTCCGCAGTCGGTGTGGCGGTGGAAGATCGCGGCATATCTTTTCCTTGCGGGTACAGGCGCTGGCGCAATGATTGTGGGCATCATCGGGGATTTCACCGGATATGTGGCTTCGGCAAAAATCGCCCTTGGCCTTGGTCTCCCGCTGGTGGCGCTTTCTACTTTCTTCCTGATTTTGGATCTCGGGCACCCGGAAAAGTTTTTAACGGCCGTGCTGCATCCAAGTACTTCCTGGATTTCGCGCGGATTTTTGATCGTCTCGGCGCTGCTCATTTCCGGAGGGCTGCTCACGATCCTGCGGGTATGGCCGTACGGCAGCGTTTTGGATGCGAATCAAGGGCTACGCATGGTCGTGGAGGTTATCGTTCTCGGATTGGCTGTGGCGACATGCGTATATACCGGCATTCTGATCGGTATTGTAGTAAGCCGGCCTTTCTGGAACAACCCCCTTTTGCCGGTGCTCTTTCTGATTTCCGCAGTTTCAACCGGCATTGGCGGGCTGTTTTTCATTACGCCGATCGTCGGTGCAACTTTGCGCGTCAGCGGCCCCGAAACGGCGAAGTTCCTGTTTCATCTTGAGTCGGCTGACATAATTCTGCTTCTGTTCGAGGGTATAACGATCTATCTCTACCTAACGATCGTATACAACCGTGCTCCGGAGGCGGCTAGCCTGCTCTTGAAAGGAAAGCTCTCGGGGATGTTTTGGGGCGGGTTTCTCGGCGCCGGTCTGTTGGTTCCGGCGCTGATCGAGCTTTTCGCATGGGCAAACGAAAAGGTTGCGCCTCAACTGTTGACGTTGCTCATCGCCGGCGTGTTATTGCTAGCCGGTGGGTTCCTCATGCGCCTCTTGATTCTCGCGGCTGGGATCAGAAGTCCTCTGATTGTGCGTGCACCGTTCCGAGTTCGGCCCGGATTCTGATCGTGAGGGAGCGAAATGCTTGCGCTGGATGTTCGTCCTGCGATTGCTCAAGAGTTGAATCGCTCCATCGGAGCTGAGAATGTCTCAACGGACTTGGCAGCGCTCAGAAGTTACTCGCGGGACTACAGCCTAGTCGCCGGAACGTGCCCTGATTTCATCGTTTATCCACGCAGCAACAAAGACGTTCGCGAGATCGTACGAATTGCAAATCAGCACGAAGTATCCCTCGTACCGGTTAGTTCCGGTCCGCCACGATTCCACGGAGACACACTGCCCAGCAAGCGTGGAATTGTCGTCGATTTCGGCAGGATGCGGCAGATCGTCAGGATAGATTCAGTCAGCCGTTGCGCAACGGTCGAGCCTGGAGTGACGTACGGCGAGATCGTGCCCGCTCTCGAAAGCCACGGCATGAAGGTCAATATGCCGCTCGCGCCGCGAGCTAACAAGTCTGTGCTGACAAGCTGTCTCGAGCGCGAAGCGACGTTGATCCCAAAATATCAGTACGATTACATGGACCCGCTGTTGACGCTGGAAGTCATCTACGGGAGCGGAGACGAGTTCAGGACGGGTTCGGCATCGGGTCCCGGGACATCCGAGTCGTTGAAGGCGGACAAAGTCAATCCTTGGGGGCCTGGCGCCATTGATTACTATCGCTTGCTATCTGCCTCTCAGGGGACCATAGGCCTTGTGACCTGGGGCGTCATCAGGACAGAAGTCCGGCCTGCATTGAGGAAGCTTTACTTCATCCCGCTCGATAATCCGCAACAATTGTCTGCTCCTCTCGATGCCCTGCTGAGAAAGCGGGTAGTAGACGAGTGCCTCGCGCTGAACGGTACCAATCTGGCCACACTTCTCGCCGACGACGCACGAGCAGACTTCACGCCGTTAAAAGCAGCGCTGCCTCCTTGGACGATTATCGCCTGTTTGGCGGGGTATCAGCGACGTGCCGAGGAACGAGTATCTATCTACGAGAAATATCTGATCGAGATCTGCGCGACTCTCGGCTTGCAGGCCCTGACGCGCCTGCCGGGAGCGCCAGGCTTGGAAAAGGACGTCCTCCGGGTCATATCGGAACCTTGGAGCAAGAAGCCTTATTGGAGACTCCGGCGGACGGACCGCTGCTACGAAATTTTCTTTCTCGCACCTCTCAGTACGGCCGGGTACTTCGTCGAGTCGATGAAGGAAGTCGTCGAAAAATCTAGGTGCCCCGGTTTGGACTACGGCGTATACGTCCAGCCTCTCGTACAAGGCCGCGGAGCGCACTGCGCCTTTCTTCTGCCCTGCGACAGTTCGAGCGCCGAAGAAGTAGAAGCAGTACAGGAGCTTTTCCTCAGTGCGTCGGAAACAATGATGAAGAAGGGCGCATTTTTCAGCCGTCCCTATGGGCCGTGGGCGCCTATGGTTTACCGCAACTACTCGGATGGAGCGGCGATGCTCAGAACCTTAAAGAACATTTTCGATCCAAATGGGATTTTGAATCCCGGGAAGCTTTGCTTCTAGGCGCTTGCGCCGCGGAGACACGACGATGCTGGCGCTCGAAGATTTCAGACGCACGATGGAGTCTTGCAACCACTGCGGCCAGTGCAAGTGGCTGCTGGGTCCGAAGACGAAGGGCTACGACTTCGCGGAGATCTGCCCGATTCACCAGCGATTCGGATTCGACGCTTATTCCGGCCAAGGTCTGCTGAACATCGCCGAGGAACTTCTCAATGGGGAGCTTGTATACGAAAGCGGCCTGATCGAGCTGATCTACAGTTGTACGACTTGCGGAGCCTGCGACATCAACTGCAAATCCATCCGCGATATGGAAGTGCTGGAGACGATCCTCGCGCTGCGGGAGCGGGTAGTCGCTGATGGCTGGGGACCGATGCCTGCGCATCAGCAACAAGCACAGTCCGTCGCCGAGCAGCACAATATTTTCGGCAAAGAGCACGGCCAGAGGTTCGAGTGGCTCACGCCAGACATAGAACTCTTGAAACAAAGTAACGTAGCCTATTTTGCTGGCTGTGCCGCCTCGTACCGCTATCCAAAGATTGCTCAAAACACGGCAAAGATCCTGAACGCAGGGGGCGTGAAGTTCATGGTGCTGCGTGCGGAGGAATATTGCTGCGGCGGCCCGCTTTGGCGCACCGGACAAGTTGCGGCGGCCCGCGAGGTAGCCGAGCACAATCTTGCGGCACTTGAAAAACACGGCATCGACACCGTGATCACCAGTTGCGCCGAATGCTTCGGAGCATTCCGCGATTTCTACCCGCGCCTGGGCAAGTTGAAGTTTTGCGTCATGCATATTACGGAGGTCGTGCAGCAACTGATTGCGGAGGGACGGCTGACTCTTCACAACACGCGCAGAAGGAGCGTTGCGTATCACGATCCCTGCCTTTTGGGCCGCCTATCAGAGCCATACGTTCCTTGGAACGGAGAAATCAAAGCATTTGGCCGCCACGAACCTCCCAAGCAATGGCGCCGTGGCACACAAGGCGTTTACGACGCGCCCCGCGAAGTCCTGAAGGCGATTCCCGGGCTGGAGGTCGTGGAAATGATTCGTAGCGAGGAGAATTCGTATTGCTGCGGCGCTGGCGGTGGCGTTGCGGAGGCCTTCCCGGAATTCAGCCAATGGACGGCACGCGAGCGAAGCAAAGAGGCCAAATCCACCGGAGCTGAGGCGATCGTTTCCTGTTGCCCATTTTGCGAGTCGGCGTTTGAAAAAGTGCTGCAAACGCCAGACGGCGAAATGGAATGTTTCGATATCACGCAGTTGATCGCCGACGCGTTGTAGTTGGGATGCGGAGATCTGAGCGATGAGCCTGCCCAAGGACGTCTACGCCGAACTCGAGGGAATCGTCGGGCCAGAGTATATCAGCGACCGCGAATACATTTTGGCGGCAATGCGGCACGCCATGCCGAGCAGTCCGGTCAAGCCACCAAGCCCCGCCGCGGTATTGCTGCCGGGTAGCGCGGAAGAGATTCAGCAGATCGTCAGAGTTTGCAACCGGCACGGGCTGAAATTCATCCCCACGGTGTCGAGCCTGATCGGTCTTGCGTACCCGACCGGCCCGAACACGATCATCTTGCAATTGAAGCGGATGAATCGAATTACGGAGATCAATAGGGCGGACCGCTACGCCGTGATCGAGCCGGGCGTGCGACACGGCCAGTTGAAAACTGAATTGATGAAATATGGCCTGAGCTATCCGGTGGCCGCCGTCGGTCCGGGCGGGTCAGTGTTGGTCAATTTCGCCTGCTCGAGCGGCGACAACCACAATCAGCACGGCGCTTCGCGGACGAATCGTTATATCCTCGGCGTCGAGTGGGTGCTTCCCTCTGGCGAACTGATTCGGCTTGGCTCGCTGGCCAATGACGCGGGGTGGTTCTGCGGCGACGGCCCCGGACCAAGCCTCCGAGGACTGCTCAAAGGTTACGCAGGCCCGTTTGGCGGCTTCGGCGTAATCACTCGAATCGCCATTGGGCTCGACGAGTGGAGGGGGCCGGCCGAGATGCCCACCGAAGGGCGCTCGCCCGACTATCAAATCCGGCTGCCCAAAGATCGCCACAAGATTTTCATCTTTAAGTTCCCGACGCTGGACCAACTTCGCGACGCAATGATCGAAATCGGCAAAGCGGAGATCGGTCAAGCGGTGTTGAAGTATTTCAATGCGACGGCGGCGCTACTGGCCACGCAATCAGCAAACCACTTTTGGGATCTTTGGGATAGCGGCCAATTCCAGAGAGAACTCGCCAGGCCTCTCTATGTCTATCTCGCCACACATTCGGCCGAGGAGATGGCCTACGAGGAGGCGGTGCTTCGCGAAATAATCGCAGAAACGGGAGGTGAAGACGTCGATCCAGCCATCCGCGCGATCTACGAGAACAACATGGACTTCTTCATCCTCGTGGGATTCCTTCAACGCGTGCTGCGCCTCGGCGGGGCCTGGGCACCGACCAAACTGAGCGCGGATTCGATTCATCACATGTTCGAGGTCGGCAAAACCATTCCCGAATTCTTGACTGATTTCATCGACAAAGGGCTGATTTTCGATGCGCCGGACAATTTCCAGATCATCTCGATGGAATACGGCCATCTGGCCCACATCGAGCTTTTGTTCTTATGGGAACGCAATCAGCCAGATTGGGGCGATATACCGATGCAGGTGATGGCCCGGTCACATGAGACGGAGATTCGGCATGGGCACCACGCGACGATGCCTCCGCGCTCGATGCAGATGCTGGAAAAGCTGGGCCCTCTGTATAGCGACTGCCACGTCTGGTCAACCAAGATCGCGGAGGCATTCGGGGCTCGAAAGTAACAAGCACAGCTCGCGCCGCCGTAAATATCGGCGCAAGAGACGGAGATATGAGCGGGCGATTTAACAACAAGGTGGTTTTAGTGACCGGCGGCACGTCGGGCCTCGGCCGCGATGCAGCGCTCGCGTTTGCCCGAGAAGGCGCAAACGTGGTCCTTACTGGGAGGCGTGTTGAAGCTGGTGAAGAAGCGGTTTCAGCTATACGGAAGGAAGGTGGCGAGGGAACCTTCATTCGTGCCGACGTTTGTAACTCCTGCGATTTGGAAAAATCCGTCCAAGCCTGTGTAGAGACTTACGGGGGTTTGGACTGCGCCTTCAACAACGCCGGGATCGACGGCACGCTGATGGTTCCCTTAGCTGACTATCAGAAAGAAGTGTGGGACCGAGTCGTCACCACCAATCTCACCGGGACATTCCTTTCTATGAAGTATGAAATTCCGGAGATGCTGAAACGCGGTGGAGGTTCGATCGTTAATATGTCCGCGATGGCCGGGCTGCGGAGCGGACGCCGGACGGGGGCTGCATACAACGCAACCAAACACGGGATCATCGGGCTTACGACAACGGGCGCCTTGGACTATGCCTCTCGCGGAATTCGAGTGAATGCCGTCTGTCCGGCGTTGATTCAAACGCCCATGTCGGAGGCCACATTTCTTAAAGATCAGGCGATGGTGCAGAAAGCGATTCAGATGTATCCAGTCGGTCGGATTGGGCAACCTGAGGAAGTGACAGCTCTCGTGCTTTGGCTGTGCTCGAGCGAAGCCTCATTTGTAACGGGCAGCGCTGTTGCTGTCGATGGCGGAGCCCTACTGATTTGACAGACCAGTCTCGGTAAAGCCTAAGCACAAGGATACGAAGGAGGAAAAATGGCATTCAAAATAAAGGCAACGTTGATGGAATTCATGGGAGACGAAAAACGGTTCCCATGCCATTTCTGCTACAAAATCGGCGACTCCTTCACATACGATGGCGATGAGTTTCATGGGCGAGTATGCCCGGGCGTTCTTGGGCCCATGACGCCCGTTCTCGTCGGCATGCGCGCAGCGGGAAACAGCTTTGCGCAAGGCATCGCATTTCGTTATTCAGGCCTTAGCGCAAGGGATGAAAGCATGAAACAGTACGACGGGCTCGGATTTCGCCCGCTGAAGGAAATTCCCGAGGGCGCTCAGCCACAGCACGTCAAAGGACTTCCCGCGACTCCCCCAAAAACAAGGCAGACTGGTTGGACGTTCGTCTGCGGTGACGCCCGCACCTCTGCGTTTTTTGTTGTAGAGCCAATCGACATTGCGTCGAAAGGATACGACACGCCGTACTACAAGCGCTCGATGGCGATGCTCGAAAAGATCAAATCCGAACCCGGTCTCACCCGCGACGAAATCATCGGCAAATTCACGGACTGGGAGAGAGACGAAATCTATCCGCCGCTCAATCCCATGCTCGTTGAGTGTCTGCTCGACGAGATGGCGCAGGTAAATTATCTCGAGAGACGCGAGGGAAGATACTATCCATTGAAGCGCGCCTTCCAAGCAGCTTAATGGCCGCGCACGTCTGCGGCGCAACAAATCTAAGAGCCTCCAGGGATCACGGCGTCTCTGAGGCCGTCCTCTCAGGATTGTGCGGCTGTTCAGTTGTTAATGCGCTTGGTGCGAATCTTTCCTTCCCAGTGAATGGGCTTCTTCCGGGAACCGGCCCGCGGGCGGAACAAAGGCTTCTGTCGCTTTGCCTTTGCGAGTCCGCGCGCCCGCGCTTTGAGACCCGCGACCGAAAATTCCAGGATGTGGTCTGTTAGCTCGTGGAGGTGCTCGTCGGAAAACGCCTCGCCCTGACCGATGATCAGCACGCGGAAATGCCGGTAGTAGAAACACTGTCCGAGGATGCTCCGAGCAGCGAAACGCACTTGCTGCTGCGAAGCTCGGGCGCCGAGAAACTCCCTGCAAATGGAGTCGAGAGCCTGGTATAAAGGCAGAATTTTGGAATTAAAGAACGCGAGGAGACCCGGCGTCAGCGAGATGGTCGCTTGCTCTATGAACCGCCACCGCCATTCCGATTGGCCCTGCGCGAAACATTGGGTCAGAACCCACTCAATGATTTCTCTCAGCCGGGCCTCGCGCGATTGCGACGCCGCGAAGGGCGGGACGGGATCGACGAGCAGATTGTCGGCGTAACGCAGCACTCCTTCGTACAGTTTTTCCTTGCTGCCAAAATGATAGTGGATGGCGGCGATATCGGTCCCGGCCTTCTGGCAGATTTCTCGCGTGCCGGCCAATCGGAATCCCTTTTCCGCAAAAAGCTCGCCCGCGGCTTCGAGAAGTCGCTGCCGCGCTTCGCCCAAGGGCTGCTTACGAATCGGCACTTGGTGTGCTCCTTTCGTCCAGGTATTGCATTGACCGCTCAGAATGGGTGTTTCTAGCAGCCGCTTGAATCGCGGCGTCCATTTCTAGCAACTGCTTGACTTTAAGAACCTAGAAGCAGTATCTACATAGCGGCTCATACTTTATAAAAGAACATCATCTATCTCATATCACAGTCAATCGAGCCGGCAAAGCACCTCGTGGTTATTGTACGAACTAGTAGGTCTCAAATCTTGTTGCGTGGAGAATGTAATTGTCATGGAACAAGCAGCGTTCGCCAACGCGATCAGTCCCGACCTTATTAGCGTCAATCGCGCGGAACTGGACAGCTATTCGCGGGACATCAGCTTCGTCAATCAGGTGCGGCCCGCGTCAGTCGTCAGGCCGAAGACGGCCGCCGACATCCAGAAAATCGTGAAATTTGCCAACGAGACAGGGACACCTTTGGTCCCCGTTAGCTCGGGTCCGCCGCATTTCCGAGGCGACACCGTTCCGAGCGCCGGAGGCGCTGTCATTGTCGATATGAGCGGGATGAAAAAAATCATGCTGGTGGACCGCAAAAGACGTGTGGCCATGTGCGAGCCGGGTGTGACATTCGCCGAACTCATCCCGGAAGTCGAGAAGGTAGGCCTGAGGCTCAATATGCCGTTGCTGCCGCGCGCGTCAAAATCCGTCGTCGCCAGCATATTAGAAAGAGAGCCCGTTATCATGCCGAAATACCAATGGGATATCTCTGACCCATTGGCTTGCGCCGAGATATTTTTCGGAACGGGCGATGAGTTCAGAACCGGGCAGGCGGCCGGCCCAGGTTCAATCGCGGAACAGTGGACCGTCGGAGGCGTGCAAAAAGCGCCATATGGTCCCGGTACAGCTTCTTGGCACCGGCTGATCCAAGGGGCGCAGGGAACCATGGGCATCGTAACGTGGGTATCGATGCGCTGCGAACTTTTGCCAAGTTTAGAGGAGCCATTTGTGATTGGCTCCTCCAGACTCGATCCCCTCCTGGAGATGGCCTATTGGCTGATCAGGCTTAGGTCCGTCAACGAATGTTTCATTCTCAATAACACCAACCTCGCCGCAATTTTTGCGAAGGAACGGCCCGATGATTTCCAAGACTTGAAGGCAACCCTACCCACCTGGTCGCTTTTCTATACGGTCGCAGGCTACGAATATTTCCCGGAGGAAAGGGTCATCTCTCAGATCAAAGACATCACGGAAATCACGCAGCGGCTGGGAGTGGAAGCGAAGAACGCAGTTGGCGACATCTCCGCCCATGAACTTTTGAAGGCGATTCAGCAGCCTTGCAGCAATCCGTATTGGAAGCTTCGTCCTAGCGGGGCTTGCCAGGACGTATTCTATTTGACCCTCCGGGAAAAACTGCGGACTCAGCTCGAGACCATGAATGAGCTGGTTGAACAATCCGGCTACGCATCTTCCAGTCTAGGTGCGTACATCCAGCCGGTTGTACAGGGCACGAGCTATCACTGTGAATTTAATCTCTTTTACGACCCCGAAAACCGCTGCGAGGTCAATCGAGTACGAGACCTTTCGTCTCTGGCAGTCAAAGAGCTGATGGCGAAGGGCGCATTCTTCTCAAGGCCTTATGGTGAAAGTACGCGGATGATTGTGAATCGAGACGCCGCTTCCCTCTCCGTTCTAAGCAAGCTCAAGAAAATATTCGATCCAAATAACGTGATGAATCCGGGGAAAGTGTGCTCTTGAAGAACGCCAGCGGAAACAACCGACGTGGAGCAATCACAGGAGATAGCCGCCATGGGATTGGAACAATATAAGGGCGACATGGAGATGTGCTGCCGCTGTTCGGCGTGCAAGTGGATACCTATGCAGAGGGTGAGCGGATATAAGTACGCCAATGTCTGCCCGAGCATATCGAAGTACAACTTCCACAGTTACTCCGGCGGCGGCCGGTTGAACATTGGTGCGGCGATGCTGAAGCAAGGATTTAACTATACGGACCGGCTCCTCGATATCGTCTACAACTGCCAGATGTGCGGCGCCTGCGGCGTCTCGTGCAACTATGCCATGGACATGGAAGTCCTCGAACCCATCAACGAATTCCGAATCAAGTGCGTCGAGGATGGTAAGACCCATCCGGCCCTGGACAAGGTGATCGCAGGTCTCCGAAAGCATGGCTCGGAAGTGTTTCCCACGGGCAAACGCGGCGACTGGGCTACCGGCTTGAACCTGAAGGACGCCACCAAAGAAAAAGTAGACGTTCTCTATCACGTTGGCTGTCTCACCAGCTACGACAAGAACATGCAAAAGCTCGCCAAGGTCACCGCCAAGCTTCTGCAAAAAGCCGGGGTCGATTTCGGTATCGCCGGCGACGCTGAGACCTGCTCCGGTGGCCGCGCCTACCAGATGGGTTACAAGGAAGACTTTCTGAATCAGGCCAAGAAAAATATGGCTCTCGTTCAGCAATGTGGCGCCAAGACCGTCGTAACGGGCTGCGCCGATGGCTACCAGGCTTTCGCGGTCCTGTACGACAAGTTCAATCTCAAAGGCAATCTCGAAGTGCTGCATATCTCGGAATACCTCGATCGCCTGATAAAGCAAGGAAAGCTGAAGCCGCAAAAGAAGGTAGACCTGCTCGTCACCTACCATGACCCGTGCCGCTTGGGTAGGCTGGGCGAGCCGTGGGTTCACTGGCAGGGGAAAAAGATTCCTGGCGACCGGTTTGTGTTCGACCCGCCAAAAACATACCGGAGAGGTACGCACGGCGTTTATCAACCTCCTCGCGACGTTCTCAGGCACATTCCCGGCGTAAAGCTTACGGAGATGACCAGAATTAAGGAGTACGCATGGTGCTGCGGCGCCGGTGGTGGTGTGGACGAATCAAATCCCGAATTTGCGCAATGGACGGCCCGCGAAAGAATCGACGAAGCCAAGTCAACGGGCGCTGAGGCGCTCGTTACCACGTGTCCCTGGTGTGAGAAGACCTTCAACCAAGCGATCGCCGAAACCGGCAGCCGCCTGAAAGTCTACGACATCGTTGAACTGGTCGAGGCCGCAATCGCGTAAAGGGGGTGACGGATCATGGCGTTGAGCAAGGACGTCTATTCGGCTTTCGAGGATGTAGTTGGACCCGAATATATCTGCGACGACCCGGTCATCATGCATTCGTATCACGCGACGGAATTCGCAGCCGTCGTACTTCCGAAGGACACTGCGGAAGTCCAGGCGATCGTCAAGCTGTGCAATAAGCACAAGTTGCCATTCAGGCCCGTGTGCACCGGCTGGACGGGAAAATTCTCGAAAGGCACGCTCTATCTCGACCTGCGCAGGATGAACCACATCATTGAAATCAATGAGAAGAATATGTATGCCGTCGTTGAACCTTACGTGATATCGGCGCAACTGCAAGCGGAGTTAATGAAGCGCGGCCTGCATATGAACGTGAAAGGAGCCGGATCCAATTGTTCGGCGATGCTCCGCGGGCATGGGCATCTGGATCAAACCACGAGCGGTGATGATCGCAACCACTTGGCGATTGAATGGGTCACACCCGAAGGCGAGATCGTACGATCCGGTTCGTTGGGATCTTCGGACGAGTGGTTCTGTGGTGACGGGCCGGGTCCGTCTCTGCGGAGCGTGCTGACGAGTGCCGTGCCGCCGGGCGTTACTCCGGGCGTTTTCACCAAGGCCGCATTGAAGATTTATCACTGGCCCGGCCCGTCAAGATTTCGAATCGAAGGAACATCTCCGAAATACTACTTGAGCGAGATACCGCCGAACTTCATGGCGCGATACTTCAGCTTCCCGTCCGTTGAGAAAATGTGGGAGGCGGAGATCAAGATCGGCGAAAGTGAAATCGCGTTCGAACTCATGGGGTTCAATGTGGCCATGGTCGCCGCGAACATCACTACGAGCAATGAAGAAGAGGAAGAAACGTTCAAGCGGCTTAGCAAGGAAGTACAAGGCCCCGGCTTCTTTATCATTATCGCCGGTAATTCCGCGGCCGACTTCGCTTACAAGAAACGAGTCCTGCAGCACATCATCAGCACCGCAGACGGCAAGTCTTTAACATCAATCGAAGATCCCAGGACCGAAGGGATTCTGTTGTGTCAGTGTGTCAGAATTTCTGCCTCGATTCGGGAAACGTTCCGTCCGGGTGGCATGTTCAGCTCGATACCTGTGATGGGGCAAAGAGACTTAACCATCAAGTGGGCGATTGGAGCCGGCAAGGCGAAAGAGCCTCTGATCGAAAAGGGCCTCATCGTGGATGACGGCGGCGCGTTTTTTGGTTGGGGCGTGGAGCAAGGCCATCTCGGCAAGACGGAAATTTTCTGCAAATTCGATCCTCAAAATCCGGTAGCCAAGAAGGCAGTCGAGGATTGGCACAAGGAGCAGAGCGCCAGAGCCTTCAAGGAACGCTACTTCGCACTACTCCAGGGCCAAAATGAGGAAATCGGGCGAGGTCTTTCCAATTACCACTTGTGGTGGAATAAGTTTCAACATGAACTCGATCCAAATCATGTTGCCTTGGACACAGGCGAACTTGTTTAGTGTTCCAGAAACATAATCGCGCTTGACCTTCATCATGTGCCTTTCGTTCCAGGCTAGGGTCCTCAGCGACAGCAAGCGAGTGGGGTGACCCGAAGGAGGGCCCGCGTGGGCCAAAAGGTTTACTCAGGTGATGCGGCCGGGATCGTGATCAAGGGTCTGGTACCGGCACCTGTCCGTATCCCTTATGGCACAGAGGTCAAGGGCGTTTACTTTGACGGCTACCCCCAGATCATCAAGCAACGTGAGTCGCAGCCTGCTTACGACGTGAAGACCGAAAAGGACTCCATGGTTGCGATGCGGGACCGCGTGCGCATCGCCGTGGACGTTTATCGTCCTGACGTCGAAGGCAAGAGATTTCCGGCGATACTCGCTTGGGGACAATGGGCGAAGGACGTACAGGAAGCAGTGCGTTGGCTCGCGGACAAACCGCAACCCTACTACGACAGTCCGTTTTGGGACGGAACGCTCGAAGCCGGAAACTTCATGTACACGGTTCCCAGAGGGTATGTCCATGTCATTCCCGACCCAAGGGGAATCGGCAATTCCGAGTGTGATAAAGAACCCATCGGCGATGCTTCAGGAGCTATGCAAGACGTCTTTGACTTTGGCGCTGTACATAAGAGGGAAGACATCTACGATTTGATCGAGTGGATCGCTGTGCAGCCGTGGTGCGATGGGAACGTGGGGATGATGGGCCCTTCGTCGTTTTCAGTGGCACAGATGGAGATCGGCGCAAATCCACCGCCGCACCTCAAAGCTCTTCACCCCGACGCCTGCCCACTTGGTACGGGCGATCACTTTCACGGTATCTTCGACACCCTCTTCTACCACGTGCAACACGGGCGACACGGCAACGACAGTGCCTGCCCCGCCCCGAATCGCCCCTACATGATTCGAAAGCCACGTCTGACGGAATCTCTCTCCAAGGACGAGCTGCAGGCGCGCCTCACGGAGGCTCTCAACCACCCGGACATCAAGTACAACAGCAAGTGGTATTCGTATCTCAAATACCCGATGAAGTCGCCGTTCACGTTCGATAGCCTGTTAAGTTCGTTTCATCCGCGACCGGGCGAAGATAAGGTGTTTCAGTCGCAGGACATCGACAAAATCAAGCTCCCCATCTATCTAGGCGCACCCTTGAATTTCCGGCTCTATGTTTTTGGAGCCTTCGAAGCTTATCAACACGTCAGCACGCCCGCGCAGGACAAGAAGCTGATCGTCTATCCGCCGGGAGAGCCGGCCAGGCCCTATGTCGAGTATCACGACGAGATCATCCGGTGGTATGACTACTGGCTCAAGGGCATCGACACTGGGATTATGGACGAACCCCCGATCAAGATGTTCGTGATGGGAGTGAACAAGTGGCGATTCGAGAACGAATGGCCGCTGGCGAGAACGGAATGGGGAAAACTCTACCTCCATCCTGGCGGGCGGTTGGCGACCGAGTCGGTGGCAGGAAAGCCTGCGCCAGAAAAGTTCACGCAGCCGGCGCCCTACGAGGACCCGACGGTTTACTGCCTGACGTACCAAACTGCTCCATTTACAAAGGACACGGAAATCACGGGGCCGGTTGCGCTCTATCTTGATGCGGCGATTGACAAGGACGATACAAACTGGATGGCAGACCTCGTGATGGTGGCGCCGGACGGCAAGAGACAGTTGCTCAGCAACGGATGGCTGAAGGCAGCGCATCGGGCGTTGGATGAGAACAAATCGAAGCCTTACGACCCTATCCACCCGCGGCAAGATCCGGTTCCTGTTCCACGCGGAAAGGTGGTCAGGTATGCGATCGCGCTGCTGCCCACGGCGTGTGTCTTTGGCGAGGGAAGCTCGCTGCAGCTTGTGATTCGGAACCAGGATGACGTCCTAAGCAGGCTGGGAACCTGGGGAGTGTACATGCTGCCCTTCATGCAGACGGTGACACACGAGATTCATTTTGGCGAATCCCATCTTCTGATTCCTTACATTCCGGCGGAGCCGAATCAGAGGTTCAATGTCTAAGAGGAACCGCTGAAGACCGCGCTTGGGGGTTTATCAATGAGGACTGAATCCTAGCCCAGAGACAGCGCAAGAATGCCTGATGGGGCTGACTGACGTCCGTGATCTCGATGAGTTGTTGGCTGCGCCGGTCAGCGAGGATGCGGCACTTCACAGTGAACAGCCAGATGAGGAATGCGATTTAGCCGACCGAATGTACGAACGAATGGATCGGGAATGGGAAGCTAAACAACGCTTCGATGAGCTATCCGAAAGCCGATATCTCAACTAATTTCTGAATACGGCCACGTTCACTGCACGAAATTCGCGGGAAGGGGGTTGGGAATCATATTCTCGATCGAACGAAAAAGAGTCTTGGGTACAGCGCCAAAATTTTTTCCTCGCGATTTTTCACCCGCTCGCTGTTTTTCCGGTTTTCTCTGAGAAACACAAAATGTCCCAATTGAGACTTAGAGCGTTCCTCACAGGTCGGGTAACAAGGCGGAGTGGAGTACTAGGAAAGGCCTTGTCCGGTAACGCGTGCTGGCTCAGACGGTCGACGCAACACTTTCTCGAAGTTTACTCGCAGGAGTGTGGAATCCTAAGGTCTTTCTCGGTCGTTCATTCAAGCGCAGCGCGACCTGGTCGAGCTGTCTTTGCGAATAGCCAGACAAGTCGGTGCCTCGGGGGAAGTATTGCCGTAACAGCAGATTGGTGTTTTCGTTCGTACCCCGTTGCCAGGGACTTTGCGGATCGCAGAAATAGACTTTCACATCCGTGGCTACGGTGAAGGCCTTGTGCTTGGCCATCTCCAGTCCGCGATCCCACGTCAGCGAGCGTCGCAGGGTAGCGGGAAGCTTACGAACGTGCTGACTCAAGGCGGCAACGACAACTTCCGTTTCTTTGCTCGGCACCTTGATCAGCAGGGCAAAGCGCGAATGGCGTTCTACCAGTGTCGCAATGTAGCTGTTCTTGGCGCCGCTCAGCAGATCACCTTCCCAATGACCAGGTATCGCTCGATCTTCCACTTCCGGAGGTCTTTCCCGGATCGAGATGGCATCGACGATCTGACCCCGTGACTGTCCGCTGACCGTTGCATGTCGCGAGCGGCGCATGCGTCGCTTCGACCGCAGGTGGTCCATCAGCTCTCTTTTCAGCACTCCCCGCGCTTGAATGAACAGGCTACGGTAGATGGTTTCGTGGGACACTCGCATGCTCTTGTCATCAGGATAGTGCGTCTTCAGCCATCCGGAAATCTGTTCGGGCGACCAGTCCAGGATCAGTTCCTCGCGAAATGTCCTCTCGCTCAGCAAGGGTGAGGGCTAGAGGAGAACGACAACGGGCTGCGGGAGGAATCCCTCCGCGAGGCAACAACAAACACCGAATGGAGTTATGGGGCTTACCATAGGCGC
>JBKQNJ010000076.1:0-5751 GCA_052146315.1 Candidatus Acidiferrales bacterium
CCTACACCTCGTCCTCCGTTATCTGTCCGGCGCTCCTAGAATTGCCTGGCAAGCCCCTCTCATCGTCGCCCTCGTTGGTGGCGGACTGCCGTTGGTTGTTCAGCTGACGCGAAAAGCCTTTACCTTGGAGTTCGGAGCCGACCATCTCGCCGGAATCTCGATTATCACGTCGGTGATTCTTGGAGAATACTTGGTCGGCGTCATTGTAATTTTGATGCTTTCGGGAGGCACCGCTCTCGAGGAATTCGCAAGCAGCCGCGCTTCCTCTGTCCTCGATGCGTTGGCGAAGAGGATGCCACAAACCGCCCATAAGAAAACTGGCGGAGGTCTATCCGATGTCAAACTTGCAGACATCGCGATCGGCGACGAACTCGTCGTCTTTCCCCACGAGATCTGCCCTGTCGATGGAGTGGTCCTCGAGGGCCGGGGCAAAATGAATGAGGCCTATCTTACCGGCGAGCCTTTTGAGATTGAAAAGGTACCGGGAGCGCAGGTGTTGTCCGGCGCCGTGAATGGCGATGTTGCGTTACACATTCGTGCAGAGAAGTTGGCGGTAGACTCCCGCTACGCGAGGATCATGCAGGTGATGCAGGATGCGGAGCAGCGCCGGCCCCGCATCCGCCGGCTCGGCGACAAACTGGGCGCCTGGTACACGCCGGCGGCTCTCGTGTTGGCAGGCTTGGCTTGGGCGATAACAGGAGACTCGCACCGATTTCTCGCCGTCATCGTTGTCGCGACACCTTGTCCGCTGCTGATTGCCATTCCGGTGGCCGTCATCGGTGCGATTTCGCTGGCGGCGCGCCGCGGAATCATCATCAGAAATCCGGCTGTCTTGGAGCAGATCGACCGTTGCCGAACCCTCATTTTCGACAAGACCGGGACGCTCACGTACGGAAGACCTACCCTGTCCGAAATCCTCTGTTCTCCGGAATTCGCTGAAAAAGAGGTTCTCGCGGCGGTTGGCAGCCTTGAAAGGTTCTCAAAGCATCCGCTCTCGGAAGCAGTGCAGGAAGCAGTCCGGAAGGCACAGCTGCCCTCAGAACCTGTCTCCGAAATCAGCGAACGTCCCGGCGAAGGGCTAAAAGGGATTGTGGGGAAGCGAACGGTATGGATCACGAGTCGCAACAAGGTAAAGAATTTGCATGTCGCTTTGCCCCCGGGTGCATCCGGCCTTGAATGCGTGGTCTTTATTGACGGCACATATGCGGCCACCTGTCGCTTCCGCGACATGCCCCGCGCGGAAAGCCGCCTCTTTATCAAGCATCTCGCGCCGCGGCACGAAGTCAGCCGCGTCTTAATCGTTTCGGGCGACCGCGATCAGGAAGTTCGGCACCTTGCGCAACAAGTGTCGGTCAGAGAGGTTTATTCGGCGAAGAGCCCCGAGGAAAAAGTCGCAATCGTGCGCGCCGAGGCGGCTCGCGCGCCGACTCTCTTCCTCGGAGACGGGATCAACGATGCGCCCGCAATGCAGGCGGCCACCGTCGGCGTCGCGTTCGGAGTCCAGAGCGACGTCACGACGGAAGCCGCCGACGCCGTCATCCTGGAAACCTCTCTAACTCGAGTCGACGAACTCATCCACATCGCAAGGCACATGCGGCGCATTGCCCTTGAATCCGCCATCGGCGGAATGGCTCTGAGCGTGATCGGCATGGCCGCCGCCGCTCTCGGATATCTGCCTCCCATAGCCGGAGCCATTGCGCAGGAAATCATCGACCTCGCCGCCGTGCTCAACGCCGTCCGTGTAGCGATGCCTCCCAGATCTCTGACCGACTTCTGATCCGCGGCGCCGCAAGCCACATCGGACTCGCCCCGTCCAGGTGTAGCCAGGTGCTATCATGTCGCCATCGCTCCGTTTCTGCTTTGCCAAGCCCGGAGGAAGGGAGGGAACCATGCACTGGTATTTCTTCGTCGCCTACTTTTTCGGCGGCGCTTTCCTCGTCAATGCCGTCCCGCATTTCGTCAACGGCGTGTCCGGTCGCTCGTTCCCGACTCCCTTCGCCTCCCCACCCGGCAAGGGATTGTCCTCGGCGATGGTGAACGTGCTGTGGGGCACGCTCAATGCGGTGGTCGGGTATTTTCTTGTCTGCCACGTCGGAGAGTTCCACCTCCGCCAGATCCCCGATGTGCTCATTTTGGGAGCCGGTGGATTAGTGATGGCGGTCATGCTGGCCCGGGCGTTCGGGCGCCTCTACGGCGGTACCTCAGGCGATGCAACAGGCAAGTAAATGCCATGTCAGCGCCGTCGCAATTCGTTGTGTCCACGGTAGGAGGAGCATGCGAAATGGTCACTGGCAAGCGCGGTTACACGTAAGTCACAGCCTGTGCACACCCGCTTGTGTCGAGATCGGCTTCAGTCGAAAATGTTGAGTACGGCACTCTGCACCCCTCTCCGGACGCTAAATCACGGTGCCGAGCGCGCCCGCCGGAGATTAGGCGATGCCCACATTCGATTTAACTGAACTCGACAAGCTGGAGCGCCGCGAGCGCCAACTAACGATCCTCGCAGCCGTCGTTGTCCTCGTGATGGCGGCGGGCATGGCGTTGCTGATGTATCCGCTGGTGTTCGTGCATCCGGTCCAAGCGGAAAAGTGGCCGCTGCGTTTCGCCTTCTTCGGATTCTGCGTACTCTCGCTCCTAATCGCGGCCTATCTGCTCGACCGTCAGAGGACGTTCCGGAATGTGAAGCAGCAGCTCGTGTCGCAGTTGCAGCGGAACGTCGAATTGCAGAATCGGGGCAACGCGGATTTGCTGCATACAATTCCCGATCTGAATCATTTCCAGGATCGTCTCGCCATGGATTACCGTCGCGCTGCGACAATGCGGCAGGCGCTGTCGGTCCTGGTCGTGAAAATCGTCTTCCCGCGAAACTTAGCCGACGCAGACAAAGCGACGGCGGCGCTAGGCGACACGGCGCGCGCCATCGCGCGTATCATGCGCCCGACCGACTCGATGTATCTTCTCGAACCAGCACTTTTCGGCCTGGTACTCTCCGACACGGACACGTCAACCGCGAACCGCCTGAAGGGCGAGCTCGAACAATCGCTCAGACTAGTGGGCGCCAACAACAACTTCTCCTTCGAGACCTTCGTCTACAATTATCCTGACCACGCAAAAAGCGCTCACGAACTGGAAGAAGCCGTGTTCTTGCGCCTCTCCGCGCAGCAAGCCTGGCTCGAAGCCACCGAAACTGAAGCACACTAAAACATCTCAACCGCGTGGCAATTGAATATGCTTGGTAGCGATACCGGGATTGGAAACCGCCACTGCTCGAAGAAGCTTGAAAAACGGGGCAAATTTAACTCTTCCCGCTGCTTGCGGTTCGCGGCGTGAATCGCGTACTCGCCTGCTACCATCCCAAGTACACCACATTTTCATCCGGATTTGGCAACCATTTGGCAACCACGTCGTCATGTTTGCGGGTTTGTGCGATGTTTCCCCGTAAGGGTGAAACCCGAGTATTAGTTGGGTATGCCCCGCGGAAAGAAGCCTGCCGACCTGGCGGGCAAACGTTTCGGACGACTCGTCGCGCACGCGCGCACGGCCACGTCCTTCCCCGACCGCGTCCCGCTCTGGCAATGCCGGTGCGACTGCGGGCGCGTCAAGCTCGTCAAGAGCCAGAACCTCCTGACCGCCAACACGCAATCGTGCGGCTGCCTGGCCCGCGACATGGTGCGCCACATGCGCCTCACGCACGGACAGAGCGCGACGAAACTCTACAAGGTATACATGTCCGCGAAGTACCGCTGCACGAACTCGGACAGCAAGGAATGGAAGGACTATGGCGGAGGCGGGATCGAGTTCAGGTTCGAGTCCTTGCCGACTTCGCCTTGGCGCTCGGCCCCAAGCCCGGGCCGGGATGGAGCGTAGATCGCACCGAGAGATTCCGCCAAAGGCATCCCGGCCTTGGCTCTTGCCGCCGCACACAGCAGCATAGGATGACGCGCACGTGGTACGGCCCGGAAGCGGAGCAGGTTAAGTGGGGTACGTCACTCCGTGCGGCTTAGCGCTTTTGGCGATGCTTGGGCTTACTTATTGGGGGGGGGATGCACGCCGATGATCCCGAACCCGCCGCTGCCCGCGTCCAGCGCTTCCCTTGTGCAATCCACGAGCCAACTCTTCTTGGGTGGCTTTCCAGACGCGGTCGGGGTATCGGGATTCGTAGGCGCTGATGATTTGATCGTAGGCGTGTCTGCCGGCTTCGCGGGTGTCCCCGCCGATGAATGCGCCGGTGCCTCGATAGACTCTGATACGGGTTTCATAGTGAGCGCCTACTTCGTCTACTCTATCACGCAGCTCGCTTCCCTGATCGAAAATGTAGACCCGTGTGCCGCCGTCTAATTGTGGCTCAAGGGTACGATATTTGAGTCCGAAACCGTCTAAGGTGGCGCGCACCGAGACCATGCTGGCGGGAGTATTGAAGATGTAGATCGAATCTGACCCGTCCTCAGCAAGGCTGAAGGCGATAACCGCCTTCTGGTTCGCCGCTTTGCCAAGTACGGACATCAGGTAGCGCACGTTATCTGGGTCACCGTTCGTAGAGTGCACCACTAGGGAGTTTTCCGCGCCGTCCGACCAGTCGCCGATGGCATCATTAACCTCGCCGCCCCCGCCGATTCTCTCGACGACCTTTTGCGCCAGCACGTGGAAGTTTTTCTGCTCGTCGGAGCTGAGCGCGGATCGTGCATCCTCAAACGTGAGGTTCTCTTTTTCGTTGGGGCTGGCGAAACCGATACCGCCCTCGCCGCTAGGAACTGTGTTCTTCTCTTCCGCCGCCGGTCCGGTATTCTTGGCTCTCGCTGGTCGCCGTATCTGCGGCGCAGCGGCCGGCGGCAACAGGACGAGCACGCGCTCCTTCTCCGTCTTGCAGGCGGCGAGCAGCCTCTCGATATCGTCCTTGCCCGGGGGTCGTACTCGTTGGCCTCCGGCTTGGGCCAGTCGGTCTTCGACACGAGGCCCCTCCTGCCGTAGCGGTTCAGGAACGCGATCACGTATGCGAAGAAGTTCTTGACGGTGAACGCGGACTCATACTCGCGCTGGCACGCGGCCTTGAAAGCCATCACGCAAGGCCGGCCGATCTCGTCCACGTATTCGACCTTGCACCCGGCCTGGAACGTTTCGAGCGCGCGGCGGTAGGCGTGGTAGGTCTTGGGTCTCTTGTGCTCGCGGATTTCGTCGAGGTACTCCTTCACGGCGTCCGCGAACCGAACGCGGCCTGATGGCGTTGGCGCCGCAACCGAGGCCGGAGTTTGGACCGCGATGCCGAACTTCTTGGCGCGCAGCTCCGGGTCTTTTCTCTCGGCCGTTCGGACGGCCGCGATCGGGTCGTTGCCGACGTTTTCGACTTGGCGCTTGCCGCCCTCGGTCCATCTGATGTAGAAATTCCTGACGCAAACGACGGGCACCTCTTTGCCGCCGATGATCGCGGCGTCGGTCTTCGGCCGGCCATTTGGATGGTATGCGACTGCGACTCGCGGCGTGTGATAGTCGCCTGGGTGGATCTGCACGCGGGCGACGAGCGCGACTTTCGATTTCGACATGGCTTTCCCCAGAAAGGAAATACTGCGCAGCGGGGAAGAGCCGGGTTTCAGCTGGCAACCAAAAAGCTATCGGCAACCGAATTTGGCAACCAACCCTCGTTTTGCGGGCTTTTTCGATGATTGGTAGCGATACCGGGATTCGAACCCGGATTTTGGCCTTGAGAGGGCCACGTCCTAACCTTTAGACGATATCGCCGCATCGACTTCCCCGACT
>JBKQNJ010000077.1:0-4538 GCA_052146315.1 Candidatus Acidiferrales bacterium
CGCGGGATGAGATACTTTCGCGTTCGAGCGGTGACGGCCGCCTCTCCGGAAACGGAACCGCACAATTTCAACTCCAGGACTGATAAATTCTATGAAACCTAGTTACCGCTGGGTCGTTGGCCTTGCCATCCTGCTCGCCGCAGCCGTGGGCGCGTCGCTCTTATTGTCGCGTGAGACTCATGCTCAGGCTCCCTCGAAGACCGCCAAGGCCTCCACCGCCGCTCCCGCCTCGCAAAGCCAGATCGATCACGGCCGCTATCTCGTCGAGGACGTCGGAATGTGCGAGGAATGCCATACTCCCCGCGATGACAGCGGCAATCTCGACGAATCCCGCCGCCTGCAAGGCGCAGCTATCTGGATCACGCCGGTCCATCCGACCACGAATTGGGCCATGCGCGCGCCTGCGCTTGCCGGTTTTCCCGGGTTCAGCGACGCGCAGGGCGAGCAGATCCTCGAAAATGGCATCGGGCCAAACGGCCTCGCCATCCAGCCGCCGATGCACATCTACCACATGACTCCGGCCGACGCCCAGGCAGTGATCGCCTACCTGCGCTCTCTGCCCTCGATGTATCCGCGCGAATAGCGAGCAGCGCGAGCCTTCGTCTTTGATGTTTCCTGTGCGGTGCCCTTTCCTCGGTTTGTGGGGTGGGGTTTTTGCCTTCGGTTAGTCCCCCGGTCGTAACACAGCCGTAACACTCCCGATATAACCTTTCCGGCCTAAGAGGCTTATGTCACCCACTCGCATCCCCGACCGCGAGCTATTCTTGAATCGCCATTTCTCCTGGCTGCAATTCAACCAGCGCGTGCTCGAAGAAGCGCGCGATCCCGCGAATCCGCTCCTCGAGCGCGTGAAATTCCTGGCCATCACCGCGAGCAATCTCGACGAATTCGTCGAAGTTCGTCTCGCGGGCCTATTGCAGCAAGTCGAGCAGGGAAATAGCGACCCCGGCCCCGACGGTCGCACGCAAGAGGAAGTTCTCACGGAACTGGTGAAGAGAATTCACGAGTTTGTGAAGGAACAATACACTTGCTGGCGCGAAGAACTCGTTCCCGCGCTGGCGGACGAATCGATCCACGTGCGCGATCTCGAAGAACTCCGCCCCGCAGCCCGCGAATACATCGAAGAGTTCTTCGTAAAGACCGTCTCGCCGCTGCTCACGCCGGTCACGGTCGATCCCGCGCATCCATTCCCGCACGTCCTCAATAAAGCGCTCTGCCTGGCGTTCCTTCTCAAGCGCAAGCGCCGCGGCTCCCAGCAAACGTACGTCGGTGTCGTCACCGTCCCGCGCGCACTGCCGCGGTTGGTGTTGATTCCGTCGCAGGAAGGCACTGTCGAGTACGTTTTCCTTCACGACGTAGTCCACGCGTTCGCCGAGCGTCTCTATCACGGCTACGAAATCCTTTCCGCCGCGCCCTTCCGCGTTACGCGCAACAGCAATCTCTATCTCACCGAAGAGGAATCGCGCGGCCTCCTCGAGTCGGTCGACCAGCAGCTTCACCGCCGCCGCAAAGGTTCCGCGGTGCGCCTCGAAATCGAAGCGGGCGCCGACCAGGAAATCGTCGATCGCCTCGCATCCAATTTCCATCTCGCGCCCTGGCAAGTCTTCCGCACCGACGGCCCGGTCAATCTCTCGCGCCTCTTCCATCTCTACGACCAGACGCCGCGCCCCGATTTGAAATATCGCCCGTTCGTCGCGCGCGAGCTGGCCCTGAAGCCCGGCACATCGTCGATCTTCGAGCTCCTGCGCAAGCGCAACGTCTTGCTGCACCATCCGTACGATTCTTACTCGACCGTAGTTCGGTTCATCGAAAGCGCGGCGCAGGATCCCAACGTCCTCTCGATGAAGCAGACGCTCTATCGCACCAGCGAAAATTCGCCGATTGTCCGCGCGCTGATCGAGGCCGCCGCGAAAAAGGAAGTGGCCGTCGTCGTCGAGCTGAAAGCGCGTTTCGACGAAGCGTCCAACATCCGCTGGGCTCGGAATCTGCAGGAAGCGGGCGTGCAGGTTTTCTACGGCGTGGTCGGGCTGAAAACGCACTGCAAGCTCGCGCTCGTCGCCCGCCGCGAGGCCGACGGCCAGACGCGCAGCTACGCGCACCTCGGCACCGGCAATTACAATCCGTCCACCGCGCGCTTTTACACCGACCTCAGCTTGCTTACCAGCGAGCCGTCGATCACTTCCGCCGTGCATCATGTCTTCGATTACCTCACGGCCTATTCCGAGCGCCCGCGCTACACGCCGCTATTCGTCGCGCCTTTGAACCTCGGCAGAAATTTCATCAATCTGATCGACCGCGAAGCGGCTCACGCAAAGGCCGGCCGCCCCGCCTTTATCGTCGCCAAAATGAATTCGCTGCTGGACGAAAAAATCATCCACGCCCTCTACAAAGCCTCGCAAGCCGGCGTGCACATCGAACTCATCGTGCGCGGCGCCTGCGCGTTGCGTCCCGGAGTGCGCGGCCTCAGCAGCCGCATTCGCGTTCGCAGCGTGATCGGGCGCTTCCTCGAGCACAGCCGCATCTTCGTCTTCGGCAATGGCGGCAAAACCGAAATCTACCTCGGCAGCGCCGATTGGATGCAGCGCAACATCTACGAACGCGTCGAAGTGATCTTTCATCTGCGCGACGCGGCACTCCACCAGCAGATTCTCACCGAAGTTGTCGCGCCCTATCTCGCCGACACGCAGAAGACGCGTCTCCTACTGCCCAGCGGCGAATACGTCCGCTGGCAAGAATCCGCCAAGCTCGCGCGTTCGAGGAACGGCTTCCGCTTCAACGTCCAGCAGTTCTTCATCGATTTCGCCGAAGGCCGCGAGGGCCTGCAGTCCATCCCCGCCCCGCCGCCATTCCTGAAGCCCCCAACCCCCGACCCGGTGCCCGAAGGCTCCGAGTCATAGCGTTGACGTACGAGCGCCGGAGGCGCGGTTGTAATTAGCCCGGCACGAAGCGCAGCGAAGTGCCGGGAACTTCGGCGAAAGAAGGCGAGTCCCGTAGGGACGGTTGACTCCACTTCTCTCTGCTAGCCTCGCGAAAAGCGCTCGCGCACGCAGGGCTTCAGCCCCGGGAATCTCGGAAACCTCCGTCGCGCCTTGCTTCTCTGTATAATCCTCGCGCGATGTGGCCTTGGCTCGAGACCTCAATCAATTGGCTCCTCGGCCCCGAAATCCCCTCCGAGAAGTCGCCCGGCCATCTCTGGCCGCGCTGGATTTTCCTGCGCGCGCTGGGCGTGATCTATTTCTCCGCATTCTATTCGCTGATCTTCCAGATCAAAGGCCTGATTGGCCCCAACGGAATCCTCCCCGCGGGCGACTACCTCCAGGCCGTCAAAGCCGCGGTCCACGGCTCTAGCTGGTGGTACGCGCCGAGCCTCTTCTGGTTCGGCTCGAGCGACCGTGCACTCATGCTCGTCACCTGGATCGGCCTGATCGCGTCGGTCCTCGTTGTCTTCAACATCTGGCCGCGCGCGTCCCTGCTCATCTGCTTCGTGTGCTTCATGTCGTTCATCGTCACGGCGCGCGATTTCTCAAGCTATCAATCGGACGGCATGCTCCTCGAGGCTGGCTTCATCTCCTTGTTTTTCGCGCCTCCTGGCCTCCGCCCGGGACTCGCCCGCTCGCACGCTGCCTCGCGCGCCAGCCTCTTTCTCTTGCAGTACGAGGCGTTTCGCATCTACTTCGAATCCGGCGTCGGGAAAATGGCCAGCCACGATCCCACGTGGCGCAACTTCAGGGCCATGGATGACTACTACCAGAATGCCCCGCTCCCCTCCTGGCCCGGCTGGTACGTCGGCCATTTCCCGCACTGGTTCCACGCCGGCGCCGTCTTCTACACGCTCGCGATCGAGCTCGTCCTCTGCTTTATGGTTTTTCTCCCGCGCAGATTTCGCATCGCATTCTTCCTCATCGTGTTGCCATTTCAGACCAGCATCATCCTCACGGGAAATTACGCGTTCTTGAACTACATCGTTCTCTGCCTCGGTTTTCTCTTCCTCGACGATCGCTTCATCGAATGGATCGTGCCGCAACGCATCCGCGCGCTCATCGATCGCGAACGCCCGCCGGACCCGACCGCAGCGGCCACTCCTTGGGAATCCCGGCGCGCGGCTTGGCGCCACATCTTACAGCCCGTGCGCTGGACCTTCGCCGGAATCTGCCTCGCGTGGATTTTTTACGTCACCACGGCCGAACTCGTCTGGAAGCTGGTTCCCGACGCGCCACTGTTTACGACCCCGGTCGAGGCCGTCGAACCATTTCGCATTGCGAATTCGTATGGCCTCTTCGAAGTCATGACGCACGCGCGCTACGAAATCGAATTCCAGGGCTCGACGGACGGCGGCAAAACGTGGACGCCCTACCCATTCCGCTACAAACCGCAAGACCCGAGCAAGCCGCCAGGCATCTACGCGCCCTACCAGCCGCGCTTCGAATGGAATCTCTGGTTCGCCTCGCTCGGCGCGTGGCCCCAATATCGATTCGTCGTGTGGACCGAGGAGCGCCACCTCACCGGCTCGCCCGATGTGCTGGAGCTCTTAGCGCGAA
>JBKQNJ010000078.1:0-22379 GCA_052146315.1 Candidatus Acidiferrales bacterium
CTGCGCCTTTCCAGACTCTCCAGAACCAGATCCAATACCAATACCAATACCAAAGCCTAGGCAGCCATTGGCTAACCATTGGCTAACCACGGATGATTCGAGGGGCTTGGAACGCGTCATCTCAATGTAAGAACGAAGCGCCTCCGTCGGAGGGATCGGGCCAATAGGTTCGTGCTTCTTATCCAGCCTGCTCCTGGACGGAAGGCGTCCGGGCTTGTCGATCCCCGTGAAGTAGGCCCATATCTTGCCGGTCTCGTCGTCAGGCCAAAGAAAGAGCAAACCCGCACGGCACAGCTCGCGCTTGATTTCTTCCGCATCCTCAAAAGAGATGTCGGGGCGGTTGTAGGAATAGATGGTCGCCCAAATGCGGCGGGTATCAGCCTCAAAGACGCCATTGGCGAGCGCTAGCGGTATCCAGTTGGCATACTCGGCCCGCATCCATTCGGGCTGCATCCGGGCGAGCTTGTCGGATTTCCAAAGACCGGCTCCGTCAAGAATGCGTTTATTCATGGTCGCACCCTTTCCAAATTCCATCGCGCGTACCGCCGCTCACAGGGTGGACTCCGCGAACAAAGGGCCGAGCGAATGCACGGCGGGCGCAATCAGCGGCGGACGCTTGCAACCGGTTGCCTGCTCGAACCAATCCGAAGAGGGAGCGTTAGGCGCGATCTGCGTCTCTTTGCCGCGCGTCGAGTAAAAGTCGTCGCGCTCGACTCGGGCAATGGTTTCCCGCATGTCGGAAGCGGCAGGGACGGCTAACGGTAGCTGCTGGGCTCGCTTGGGCCGCGGCCTGTGAGAGTCAGGCGCTCCGCTTTCGCGCACTAAAACGTAGTGCCAATCCGAAGCGCCGCGCGCCTCACCCTGGATGAGATGGCCGTCTCGCCTTAGCTCGGAGATCCGGTTCCTAGGAGAACGCCCGTACAGGTGCGGGGCCTCGTAAAGTTCCGAAGCGAGCACGCCGGCAGATCCACGCTCGCGCAATAGGGCAAGGATTCGAGCGTAGTGCGTCCGCGCGCGCGCCGGAGCGCCGCCGACACCTCGGGGCGACGAGCGCTCAAGCTCTTCGAGAGTCGCCGTCACGCGGAAGGCTCCCGCGTGATGAGATAGAAAAACTGTTTGAGGCTGCGCCGACTCGGACGCCTACCGTTTTGGTAGGACTCGGCCAAGATGCGGAATTGACCGGCCAGCACGCCGGACTTGCGGCCTCGCTCTTTCGCAATCATCTTGCCGCGCAGGTCGCGTAGGTCGGCGATTAGAGTTTCAAGGCATTCTTGACTTAGGCTCGCTGCGGGTGATACGTTGTGCTCGTCCATTGCGGTTTACCTTTCCGGGCCGGAGCTTCAGACCTCCGGCCTTTTGTTTTTTCAAATTGCGGCCGCTTCTACTAGCGGCATGGAGGTTTTGGGTTGAGTTGTGACGCCCGCGATTCGTTCGATCTCAGCTCGCGGAATCAACACGCGTCGCCCGATGCGTCGCACTTTGATCTCGCCGCGCGCGATCATTAGGTCAACGGTTCTGAGGCCGATGGTGAGTGCGTCAGCTGTTTCTTCCCGCGTGAAAACTAAGTTTTCCATTCGTGCAGACCCTCCGCAGAAAAGTTTCGAGCGTAGGTTCACACAGGCATGGAACCGCGTCAACGCGTAAGTGCTTTCTATGCAATGTTTTATGGGGAAACAAAAACCCTGATTACGCCTGTATTTCTTTACCTCTTGGGGGAAACGAGGAACCGTTTCGAGAGCAGCCGCTTGCTAGCGAAATCTTTACGTAGCTTTCGAATGCGTCTCTCTAAGCTGTCGCATTTCTTCCTTCGTTCGATTTGACCTGCTCGCGTTTTCCTGAATGGGCCGAAATGCTTCTCGGTGAGCTCCCGGTACGTTGGCTTCTCACGAGCAAACTCCCATTCTCGCCAAGCTGCAAGCACTCTGGGATCGGTTTTTCGGCCACGCCTTTCGGCGGATTCTGTCTGGATCTCTTCCACTTTTCCGCAAAGCATCCTCGCAACAGCCTCCGCATCCCTCCGGCGGGCGAAGATCAACAGCCTGCCTGTAGTTGTCTCAGCGGGATGATACTCGACCGCTCCCCCCGCGTCCGACCGGATTGGTTCGAGCACACGGAACTCCGTGCTATGATGCTTCCTGACTTTCACGAAACTCAACCTCGCCCCGGTGCCAGCCGGGGCTTTTTCTTTCCTGCCAAGATTCTCGCACGGGAGGCTTGACGAAGCAACGGAAATATGCGAGTCTAGATACGCAATGAGTCCGCTCTCAACACCTGAAGTTGCTAAACGGGCCGGGATTCACCAGGCGACACTTGAACGCTGGCTGGCCAGTGGAAAATTAAGAATGCCGAAACCGCTCCGTGTGGGACGTAAGGTGTTTCGCAACTGGACCGATTCGGACGTGGAGAGGGTTCGGAAGTACAAGCAGGAAAACTATCGCAAGGGCAGAGGCCGCAAACCGAAGCCCAAGCGCTAGGAAGTAAGCGGGACGCGCCCATGGGTGGCAGCAAATGAATGTGCAAAAACTTTTCGAGCGGTACAATCGCCGATACTTTGGAGGAAAGCTTCGCGGTTGGACAGCGGATGAAGTTCACTGTTCCGATTTACCTGCCGGCCGGCACCGGGAGTACGGCAGTTGTTGCAATGAGACGCGGGAGATTTTCATTCAGATAGGCTTGTCCGCGACCGAGAAGAGAAAAACCTTGCTTCACGAGATGTGCCATGCGACAGCCTGTGATGGGTGCCATGACGAATCTTGGCAGAAAGAGATGTCCCGCATCGCTGAATTGGGTGCGCGGGGCATGGCGTTAGAAGCTCGGTCATATGCTGCGCGTTTAGCCGCGCAACGCTGATTTCTATGAAGTAAAGCGGGCTCGACGGTTGTTATCAGCAACCGCCAAGCCCTAACCCACGAAAGCGGAGGTACCCCGCTATGCAGGCTGGCAGAAATACTACCGCAGTTGTGCTGTTCGTAGTGGCGTTCGTAGTTGCTCTCCATTTCTTCCTCAGTGGCCGACATGAGATCGCGTGGATGCTGCTTCTCGGAGCGTTCCTACTGGCGTTCGTTCGCGTGCTTCGTGGTGGTGGCCGATGAGCGCTCCCATCCATCCGGCGGATTTCCGGCTCGTCCGAAACGCGAGCGGCAACTACGCGCTCCGCGTCTTGACCGCGAAGGGGCGCGACTACATCGGGAGCACGCGACGCTGGAAGCTTGTTGCGCCTTCCCCGCTCGACGCGGACGACTTATTCCTGACACCCAACTTTCCCCTCGACCGTGAAGCGGCGCTAAAACTCATCGTGGACGCCTACTTTGATGGCCTTTGGATTGAATACCAGCGGGGCGACGTATCGTGATGCGCCTCTTCGAACCAGACTTTCGGCTCCAAAGTTTCGATCAGCGAAAGGAAGGAAAAAGCCATGACACAGCCAATGCCGTTGATTGATCGAGCGCAAGCGATTCGGATGCCGAAGCCACGCCCGCGCCAGGTGCGCACCCGCATCTCGCACATGGACAATGAGCAGCTCGAACGCTTTCTCAAAGCCGCAAGAGAATATGGCGCACGCGAGCACGCGATGTTTCTCTTTGCCGTCGCTCACGGCGCCCGAGCCTCGGAGATTTGCAACCTGCGGATAGCCGATCTGAATTTCAAAACGGAACAGGTCCACGTCGCGCGCCTGAAAGGGTCGCTCGATTCGACGCAATCGCTTCTGAGGGTGAAGGGCTCGCCGCTGTTCAATGAGCCGGCCGCGATCCGTGCATGGCTCGACGTGCGGAAACCCGACGCGGAGGATTACGTGTTCAATTCGCAGAAGTCCACGCGCCTGTCGCGCGTTACCGTCTTCAAACTCTTCCGCGAGATCGCCCGCGCCGCTGGCCTGCCGGAAGCCCTACAGCATCCCCATGTGCTCAAGCACACGGCGGCGATGCTTATGGTGCGCGCCGGCGCGAATGCCTTTCTCATCAGACAACACTTAGGGCATCGCTCGTTCGCTTCGACGCTGGTATACGTGAATCCGTCCGACGGTGACGCGTCCGCGGCCGCGGCGAAGGCTTTCAGCGTTGCTTTTTAGTGAAGCAAACCAGCGGCCTGCTCTTACGTTTTCCGGTTTCCATAGAGAGTCGTCGAATGAGACATAACCGTTTCGATCAGGAACACTTCTCGGAAGGGTTGATGTGCCTGGGCCTTAGTCACTCGCTCAATCGCGTCGTTCCATTCAGAATCAAGAATGAGGCTGTTTGGAACGCAATTGACGATCAACACCGTTCCCGATGGATAGTGTTTGTCTCTCTTGCTCTTGAGCCGTTCGAGTATCTGGCCAGCTAGATCCGTTGCGAGTTCGTCGTTCGTCCGCACGTGAGGTTTCGAAACGATATCGCCGGTTTCCTTGTCCCTCGAAATTCCCTTTACACCGAACGATCCGCCTCTCTCGTGAAGCAAACGACGAGCGAGGTGTTCGTTTTGATGAACGGACGTTGTAACTTCAAGGAAAAGCTTTCTCGGAGCCGCACGATGCTCGACCAGCGCCCCAGAGGACCAGAGAATGGCGTCATACGGCTGCGACCCGCTAAACCAGCGCACTTTGATGCGACGGCCTTCCCGGTAGCGGGCCTGTATATAGCGAGCGATAGGGATGAGTTCTTCGATTAGCCGCTTCTCGTTCTTCGTCGGACGCAGTCGAAGTTTCGAAATGCCATCCGGGCCGCCCCTCACTTGGTCGAACAGGTCATAGACCTTCCGGCAGAAATCGAGCCCATCCAGGAGTTGACCGTCGAATGTCGAGAGGTCCAATTGCTTTCTTTTTGGCATGGCTATATCGTCGCGCAGTAGTCCTTCTGAGGCACGACGCGGTGTGAAAAGGCTAGGCAGACGTGGGTACTTCGCCCGCTTTTTCCCAAGCGTAGAGATCGCGACCGCGCTCCCGATCGGCCTTGAGGCTCAAGCGGACGTTCTCGGGATTGCAGGCAATCGCGTAGAGCGACAGCAGCGCGCTTTCGGAGCTCGCCCGGAAGTAGACGACATCCGCGCGGACGCAATCGAAGATTCCCCCGCCCAACTCGACGGCCCGGCGATAGTCCACGGTTACCATTCCCGCATGGTAGTCGATTTGCTCACCCGGAGCACGCGGCTTTTAGCTTGCCGTGATTCTCGTTCGAGGAAACCACACACGTAAGCCCTCAGAAGCGCGCGGCAGACGAAAAGCCCTTGCATCGCGCCGCCGGCTGGGCTAAAACCGCGTCGATGGCTGGCAACGATGTCGCGATGACGGCAACCACGGCAATCAAGCCGCCCGAGCCATCCCACAAAAAGTCCAAACGGCAGCTCCGCAGGGATCTTCGCAGGGAACGCATTCGCCCTCGCGGCGAGCAGCGCGAATGGCACATCCGGCCATCGGGAGGGTATTCGGTGTGGCAGTTGGTCTAGCGCGCGTCGCCTTTTGGCAGGCTACAGAGTTCCGGTTTTGTTGCATTCGGCAGGCGTAAGTCCCATAGATTGTGCGCCGGATACCCGCCCGGAAGCCTTCCTCTCTACACGTAATGTTGCATTTTAGAGCGAGCAGGCGTCCCCGAACCAACCAGGAGCGCCCGTTGAGATCGAAATGATGCGTGCTTGCGACGGTATGACCGCGTTTAGGCTTTCCTCTCCTTCGGCAATGTGGGCCGCCTCGTCTTGTATAAACAGGCTCGGGTGAAAGGACCGGATCGCGTCGGCTCCGCCCGGCACTGCGTCCACCGCTCCGCCGTCCTGCCAAACGATTGAGAATGCGTTTTGCTTTTTGATTGGGTGCAACCTTGAAAGCCCCGCTTCCTGATATTTCAGCAACTGGCTCACGTAGTCGATCAGGTGGATGGCCTTATCCTCGTTCATCGTTTGCACGACGGTTTCCTCCCGTTTCCATTGGGCCGCCCACGCTGCAAAGCCAGCCGCGCACCAGCTCGTCATAAGAGTGCGGGATTTTGGGATGTACAGTTGCGGATGCCGCGCGAGGAATGCATCGAATAGCGTCACAAAGTAGCTCTTGCGGGGAAATCCAGCCAGGAATGGCAATCCCTGCTCTTCGTACTGCGGGTTTTCCGTTTTCGTGTAGCGCGTAAGCCACAGAAGCGGCCCAGCCTCGAAAGACGCGATTTCCTCCCGGCACAGCGCGTCAATCTGCTCGCACTTGGCCCTGCTAAGAACCTGCTCAAGCCGCGCCAGTTCCTCCGGCGGCAATTCGAGGAGCTTCTCGCGGCTCAGTTTGCGGACCCGTTTAGTTAATTCTGCTATCGCTAGGCTGCTCATTGTCCTCAGCCGGCAAGACGGCCAGCGCCTCCTCAATGCGCTCGATATATTGCTCCGGGGTGAGGTTCTGGGTGGTCACATCGACCGCCTGAATGGGCCGGCCGTATCCGTACGCCAGCAGCAATTCCAAGTGCTTGGGGCTCCCTTGACGCGCCCTGCGGTCGGCCATTTCGAGCCATTGCCGCAAGCGCGTTTTGCCACGATCGTCTTCAGCCGCAAATTCCTTCACAAACTGTCGGATGTCGGCCGAGCGCGGCCTGCCCTTCGGATTTGGGCTTGGGCAGCCCTTCTGCCACCAAAACTGCTCCGGAGGGGCGTCCGGACCTTTGCTTTGAGCGTTAACCCCTCGTGCTTTTCGTGTCTTTGTCATCGCGATTCAAAAGACCTCCGCTGACGTATAATCCCCGCCGCGGCTCCATGCACGATGTCTTGCTGCAGGCCAGCGAGTTCGGCTTCCAGCGAAATTGCTCTCTCAAAGCCAAACTTTTCTGCCGTGAGCGCAAACATGATGTCATCCGAGGACGGGTTCTTAATACTCAAGAAAATGCGGGACGAGCATTCGCGGTTATGGGTAGTTTTTGTGGAACGCGACAAAACGGAACACTTCGATTCAAGAGTGTCGGACGTGACTGATGATGGAAAGCTTGTTCTGTCTAAGTATGAAGTCGCCGACTTTGTGGTCGATTTGGATGGAGTTGGCTTTAGATATGCGGATCCCCGCGAATCCGCGGATCCCGAAAGAATCCGGGAGTCCTTTGACTCGTGCCTTGCTCTCTCCTGGCCCAATGGAGCACGGTGCCGCTTATTTGTGATACGAGATTCAGAATCTGTCACGGTTTCCTCCAAACGATGATTGCGAGCCTGTGTCGCTTTCTCGCTTCGTCTTAAGCCGCGACCTCAACGCCACACAGCACGGGCAACTGCGGTCCCTTAACCAAATAAGCGCGATTTCTCGGCACGTTTCCTTTGCCGTGCCGAGGAGTCGCGTCGAAAGCTCAAGATCCTCCGGTTCGCCAAGGTGCGCCACGATGCGAGCGAGCCACCAGGCCGAACGCAGGAGCCCGTAGGCCGAGCATCCCGGCGTGAAGCCGCGAACGATGTGCGCGAGAGTGGCGGCGATTTCTCCGGCCGAGAAGTCACCCTCGTAAAGCTCTGCGACCAGCTCGATCGGAGACGAGTCTCGAAGCCGCGGCAGATCATCTCCGCATTCGAGCTTTTCTCTCTCGCGGTCTTGCCAGGCGATTTCGTCCTGGATCTTCCGCCACATCTGAGGAGGATCGAACGCCGCCACTCGTGACGCGGCTTGGGCGCCCTGCCCAGGAAGAAATGGCAGCCGCACGGATGGGCTCCCCGGTGCTGATTTCGGGTTATCCCAAGATTCGCCCATAGAGCCTTCTAGAGCCCTCCAATGCCGTTTTTGACCCATACCACGTACCCGCGAAAATGACCCCTCTCAGACCCGCATAAACATTGGGTTTTTGATACGGTTTTTTTCCACACCTAGACGGTTTAAACCGCATTCGAGCTTCTCCTGGCCCGTCGCATGTGTTCCCGCTTCTGCCCCCGAAGTCTTGAGGCTCGCAGACCGGCCGATAGTTGCAACCGGGGCCGGCCTCCGTGTCTGACGGATGCACTGGAGGGCTTTCGATCCCTTGCCAGCACATACGCTCGATTTGCTTCCCGCCATGCCTGAGTCAGGGCGGCACCCGCGAAGTTGCGCGCTTTGGCCTTTTGAAAAGCAACGTGGCGCCGATCCGCCAGCGATTCGAGCGGGTTGACCCGTGTGCTGATGCCAGGCTGCGGAAATGAGATTTCAGGCAATCGCCACATCCGCGTGACCTACTTCCTGGACCGAATCGAGTACAAGAGCGCCGGTAAGCAGCAGGCTATTGCTGCTCAGCACGCCCTTGAGCGTCGTGTAGTCGCTCGCCGATGCCTGAATATAGGCCGCGTAATCAGACGAGGACTTTTTCCCGCTTGTCTCGAAGTGATACATAACTCTGTAGGTCTTCGCTACGCTCGCCATTTTTTCGCCTCACATTTCTCCGGTTACTTCCGCCGCCGGGCATTCGGTTGTCCGTCCGGGCCGGTTCGCCGCGCTGCTCCGGGAATCGGGAAGCCGCTGATGAGCGGGTTATCGCTCCGCGTGTCTTTTGGCCCATAACCTACGGCAGCCATTTCGTCGGCCGAGGTTCGCGTGCCGCTGTGGACCGAAGCACTCGAAACTACGTACCCGCCTTTGCTTGTGCCGTAGCGTCCCGTTGCCGGGAGTCCCGCCCTTTGAGCCCTTTGAAAGTTTTGGTTTGTCGGCGCGGGAACGTTCACCGTCCCATAGGGATTGGCGAACGGCTGCGGCGGTTGCAGAATCTGCCTTTCCGCGTCCCGCGAAGTGTCCGCCGCGTCCGATAGGACGGGCGATCGTGGCCGCATATCGGGCCTCGCTCCTGTAATTGGTATACCGTTTTTCCGAATCATGCGTTTCTCCTTTTTTTTAGAGCCGCGGCGGCCGCACTTTCTTTGCTGCTCGCTCAAGCTCCCCGCGATCGCTCCAAAACTTTTCACTGCTGAAAGGTTCTTCTTCCGGCTCTATCAGGCTCCGCGTGGGCTCTTGCCCGCTTTCCTTGAGCGCGTCTTCACGAAGCTCCTGTTTGAGCTTCGCGAGCTCGTCGGGGTCATGCAGCCGCCAAAAGTGAGGCATGACCTCCCGAAGAATCCCGATTGTCCGCTCCGCTTCGAGCGAAGCCTCGTCGTCCTCCGGCGACTCCTGCCGCAAGCGCGCATCTTCCTCCGGCGTCGTGTCAGTTCCGGCGTAAACCTCGCTCGGGCTGTCCCGGAGGTTGTGCCGATTGTCCTTGAGCCGCTTTTTCAAAACCGCACGGTCGATCATCCCCGCCCTAGAGCCTCTGTGTAGTCGCAGCCGCCACGACGCCCGGCGAAAAAATGTCCGCGTTGCTCGTGAATCGTGGAGCTTGTTCTCCCCTGATGCCGGCGGACAATCCGCTCGGGATGCGCTGGCGCCCGCGCCGTCCGCTGCCCTTCGCTTGACCGACCTGCTGCGTCTCTGCTTGCCGTCGCTGGACGCGCTCGACGTTGCTTAGCACATACTTGGCGTAGACGTCGGCGATCGCGACGGCCTCGCCGCGACTTACAGGCGGCCGGTCCATCGCGCGCAATATGGCGTTGACGTACCCTTCGCAAATCTCCGGGTCATTCACTCGCCTCACATCCGTGACTCCGCCGGACTGCTCGTACGTGGCGAAGATGCTCAAGTTGGCGAAGCGCACAGCGTTCGCGATCGTTCTATGATCCAGATTCGGGATAGAGCGAGCATCCAGGCCGAGCCCTTCCACAAAATCGTAAGTGAAATTCCTGGCCGCCGCGTCTGGAATTGGCGGCAGCTCGCTCAAATTGTTCCGGTTCGTCACGTAGGTATCGAACGACGAAACAAATGCCCTTTCGAACGGTTTCTCCAAGGCCTCGGCATTCATGCCCGCCTCATGCGCGGTCGAGTTGTACAGGCCCGCAAGCTCGGACGCAAAAACGCCCCGGTTTTGGCTCACTCCGTATTCCTGTGCCGCTCGATCAAGAACAGCCATGGATTGCTGTACCTCTCCGGGTGTGGGCTCCGGTGTGGCCGCTTTGCCCGGCTGCGGCGATTGGTATGCCTGCGGCCCGGCGGCGTTTCGTCGCGCCGCCTGCTCGCGAATGAATTTGTCTACAGCATCGGGTTCCGGCTGCCCGGACCGTTGGCGCTCGAACTGCCGTTCAAATTCCGCATCGCCGAGCCGAAGGCGATCGCGTTCTTGATCGTCGATCGCGGAATCGAGCAGGTCGAGCGGATCCGCAAAATAACTTTCGTCCTGTTCGACACGCCAGTCGGTTCTGTCCGTCGAAAGATCAGCCAGCAAATCACCGCCGCCCGGAGGCACACCCTCCGCCTGTTGCTGCCCGATTGGCTCGATGAGCGTGTTGGCGACATCCTGCTCGACGAGTTCATTCTCAATGCGCGACATGATTCGTTGCCCTCCTAGGCCCGAACGTCCGGCTCGGCACCGCGTACCTGACCGTCAAACCGACTCAAAAACTCTATGCGCTTCCTGTCCTCGATCTCGCACACAATCTCGTTCCATTCCCGATTGGCGTGATGGTCCGTCCAGAGCGGGAGGCGCTCTTTTTCATACTGGGCCAGGTCCTCGGCCAGATCCTTTTTCGCGCGTTTCGCGATTCGAGTTTGGTGCTCGCGCTCAAGAATTGTTTTTGCGGCGGCACTCGCGATCTCATCTTTCTGCGACATGAGATATTCGACAACGCGCTGCTCGATCTTGGCCTCGTCTTCACAGCCCGGACAAACGCCGGACCAGAAACCTTGCTGGCCTTGGAAGGTAGGAAAGAACACTTCCGGGTACTCCCGATTGTGCCGATCGCATTTGGACATCCGGGTACAGATTCCAGCCGTTTCCGTGGCCATGCGCGTAGTTTGCGCCTTACGCTGTAGCTGTCAAATTCAGCGTCTATTAGTAGTCGGCGGGGGTTCGGTGACGTTGAGAAGATGCTCAACGGATCGCCAGAAACGTTCGTAGGTCTCAATGGTGACAACACAATATCCGCAGCTCCGACATTTGCGCCGGCGCCTCACCACCAGGATGCCGCCCTTCTGCCGCGAATCCTCGACGCGCAGAGGCCCGTTGCTGCAATGTGGACACCTCATGCGTCGGCTGGCAGCCGTTCTCGGGATGGGCCGCAGTCGTGAATGGGCCGCAGTCGTCCTGGGGCTCGGAAAACTACAGAGAACTCCACACAAAAGTCCCCACAATGGAGGAATTGACGCGACGGCGCGGACGGAGCTAAGTGCTTAGAAGAGAGTGGTGAGCCGCGGAGGACTCGAACCTCCAACCCGCTGATTAAGAGTCAGCTGCTCTACCATTGAGCTAGCGGCCCGGGGGAAACTTTAATTCTAGCACGAGACCACGGAGCGCCCAACGCGTCCTTGGGGTGCGCGAAGGCGCCGCGCGAGCGATCAGGTGCGCAGCGTCGCCGCTATTTCCTTCGCGACCTGGCGCGCGCGGACGAGATCGCCCGGCCCGAATGAAATCGCTGCTACGCGGGCGTGCCCGCCGCCGCCGTACTTTTCGCATAGCGACGCCAGATTCACGTCAGCGGCGGCCTCTTTCCACGGGCTGGTTCCGACGGATACCTTCGCGCGCGTCGGCGATGCGCTTACCCCCACCGAATAGAGCGCGTCCGGATACAGATAGTACGGGATGAACTTGTTGTAGCCCTCGAGATCGAGGTCGCTGACGTCGAAATAAACCACGCCGCCGCGCGAATCCGCCCTCTCGCGCAAAATGTCGATCGACCGGCGATGGCGCTCGAGCAATGGGCCCAGATGTTTCTTCACCAGTGGCATCTCGATGACTTCCGCGAGCGAAAGCCGCGCCAAATCCGGAATCAGCTGCGGCACGAGATTCGGTTCCGGTGCCGCTTCGATTACCAGCGCCAGCTTCATCGCCGGCTCTGCCAGAGCCACCGCCGCCTCGGGCGACTTGAACTGCGCTCCGTCGATGATGTCGCCCCACTCGATCAGTTCCGCGAGCGGCTTCGCATCGAATCCAAATTTTTCGCTGGCGATCGTGGCCAGAAATTTCGTGCACGACTTGTATGACGGATCGTAGAACTTCTTGCCCGAATGATCCCGCCGGAAATGCTCGGCATCCTCCGGCTTCAAGAACGCGCTCTGATGATGGTCGAACCACCACGTGAGCAGCGGCGAGCTCGAATACTTGAAATCCACGATGGCATTTTCATCGCCGTCGAATACGCCGTCCTCAAAAGGCTGCGAGGCTTTGTGCGTCATCCCGGTATACAGAAACTCAACGTCCGAATTAATGCGCTCACGGTAAAACCGCGAAAAGATCGCGGCCGAAGAAGCCCCGTCGAAGCACTTATCGTGGAAGCAGACCCGTACTTTCAAATCAATCTCCCGTCACACCATCTACAGACCACGCGCAGCCCCAGGTTAAAGCCATCTAAGATGGAGGCTCCCTGTTCGCTTGTCAAGAGGGTAACGCGATGCCTACGAAATTTCGCGGCACCGGAAACAATCGATGGCGTGATCGTTGACCATGCCGGTCGCCTGCATAAATGCGTAGCAGATCGTCGAGCCGACGAAGCGGAATCCGCGCTTCTTGAGCGCTTTGCTCATCGCGTCGGATTCCGCCGTGCGCGTGGGCACCTGCCTCGATTGCCGCCATGAATTTCGCTTCGGTTTGCCGCCAACAAACTGCCAGATGTAGCGGTCGAACGCGCCGTGCTCGCTTTGTGCCACGAGAAATGCCTGCGCATTCGTGATGGCGGCCGCGATCTTCAGCCGGTTGCGGACGATTCCGGCGTCGGCCATCAGCGCGCGCACCTTGCGCTTGTCGTAGCGCGCGATCTTCGCGGCGTCGAATCCGTCGAACGCACTGCGATAATTCTCGCGCTTCCGGAGAATGATCTCCCAGCTGAGCCCCGCCTGCGCGCCTTCGAGAATCAGAAATTCGAAGAGCCCGCTATCGTCGTGCAGCGGCACACCCCACTCCGTATCGTGGTATTCGACCATGAACTGGCTCTGCGCCCAGTGGCATCGGCGGACCGCCGGCTTCGATTGCTTCGTCATCGTATGGATCGCCGCAAGGAAGGAATTGGAAAACAGCAAATCCGTCTCGCGGGGGGTGCGCCCCGCGAGACAACTTCATCGAGATCGAAACAAGCTTTACGCGAGATGGCGTTCGATCGCCTTGGTGATCTGCTCTTTCGAGACGGCGCCGACGATCTGTTCGGCCACCTGCCCGCCCTTGAAGACGAGCAGCGTCGGAATCCCGCGGATGTTGAATTTGCCCGGCACGTTCATGTTGTCGTCGACGTTGAGCTTGACGACCTTGAGCTTGCCCGCGTGTTCCCGCGCAATCTCGTCCACTGTGGGCGAGAGCATCTTGCACGGCCGGCACCAGTCAGCCCAGAAATCGACCATCACGGGCTGGCTATTGCTCGCGTCAATCACTTCGGACTGGAAGCTCGCGTCGGTTACAGCCGGAATGTTGTCTGCCATTTAAGTTTCCCCTTATGAGCGCCTTCCGGCAACCTACTGCCGGTCGACGCCCGCGTATTTAGATGCTCCAGCGACTCTTGGGATTCGCGACCTCTTTGCCGCTTCATACAGAGCCACGTAAGATGCCGCCGAAGCCTTCCACGAAAAATCCTTGGCCATGCCGTTTGCCTGCACGGCCTGCCAAGCCTTAACGTCGCCGTGCGTCTCGAGCGCCTTGCGCACGCAAAGCAGCAACGACCTGCCGCTGTATTCCTCGAACTTGAATCCCGTGCCCTGCTGCGTCTTGGGAACGAAGTTCTGTATCGTATCGTCCAGTCCCCCGGTCGCCCGAACGATCGGCACCGTCCCATAGCGCAAGCTGTAAATCTGGTTCAATCCGCACGGCTCGTATCGAGACGGCATCAGGAACATATCCGCGCCCGCCTCGATCTTGTGCGCAAGAGTGTTATCGTAACCGATTTTGACGCCTACGCGCTCCGGATATTTCTCGGCAAGCTGCCTGAAGAGCTTCTCGTACTCGGGCTGGCCGGTTCCTAGCACGGCTAGGGCAAGGTTCTCTTTCATCATCTCGTCCGCGATTTCCGCGATCAGATCGAATCCCTTCTGGTCCGCGAATCGCGAGACGATTCCGATCAGCGGCCGTGCCAAGTCGTTTTCCGGCAATCGGAACGAAGCGAGCAAATCTTTTTTGCACGCCTTTTTCCCGGCGAGATTCTCTGCCGTGTAGTTCTGCGCGATCAGCTTGTCCATCTCCGGATTCCACGCCGTGTAATCGACGCCATTGAGGATGCCCACGAGCCGGTCTCCCCGGTGGTGGATCACGCCTTCGAGCCCGTTGCCGTATTCGGCCGTCTGAATTTCCTTCGCGTAGCGGCGGCTCACGGTCGTCAGATAGTCGGCGTAGACCAGTCCCCCTTTGAGGGAATTCACCTTGCCGAAAAACTCGAGAGCATCCACGCTGAAAAGGGTATCGGGCAAGCCGATCCTCCGCAGCACGTCCGCATCGAACACACCCTGGTAAGCGAGATTGTGAATCGTGAATACAACCGGCAGCGAGCGCACGGCGCGGTCTTCGGCGTGTTGCGTGCGCAGCAGCACTGGGACCAGTGCAGTCTGCCAGTCGTGGCAGTGGACCACGTCCGGCAGCCACACGCGCTTCATAAACTCGATCGTCACCCGCGAGAATTCCGCGAATCGCTCGGCGTTGTCCGGATAGTCGCCGGCGCTGTCGCCATAGAGTTCCGGGCGATCAAAAAACGGAGGATCATCCACGAAAAAGTAGCGGACTCCGTCGACCGCTACCGCCTCCGCAATTGCCGGAAACCGCAAGCGGTCGCCGAGCGCTACCGTCACGCTCGAAATCAGCATCGAGTGGATCTTGTTGGCGTGATACCGCGGCAGCAGGACCGCCACGTCGTGGCCCATCGCCCGCAGGGCCTTCGGCAGCGCCTCGACGACATCCGCCAGTCCGCCGGTTTTCGAGTACGGGAGTCCCTCGGAAGCTACGAAGAGAATTTTCATCGCCGCCTAAGCCACAATAAAAACGGTAGCGGAGCCCTCAGCGTTCGTCAACCCAATCTCCCGACGCAGCGCCCCATCCGCCACCGCACAGTTGCAGCCCTCGTCGTTGTTGCACCGTCCCTGGGTTGTTACACTCGTTCGCCATGGCGCGTCAGAAATTGGGTCAGCACTTCCTCGGCAATCCAGCGTGGCAAAAGCGAATCCTCGAAACGCTGCCGCACGATCCTGACGATATCTGGCTCGAAATCGGCGCCGGCCACGGTGAAATGACGCGCCTGCTCGCGGGCCGGGGCCGGCGCGTCATCTCCATCGAAACGGACGTTCGCCTTGCCGAGAATCTGCGCCAGCGCATCGAGTCGAATCCCGCCGAATGGCCGTCGGTCGAAATCGTCTCGGGCGACGTCCTGCAGCTCGACCTTCTGAAGCTCGTCAGTGGAGGTCGTTTCCGCGTTTACGGGAATCTTCCTTACTACATCACCTCGCCGATCCTCCACCATCTCTTCGGCTATGCGGATCAGATTACTTCGATCCATATTGTCATCCAATTCGAAGTGGCCGCGCGGATCGCCGCTCGACCGGGCCGCCGCGAGTACGGCTATCTCTCAGCCGCCTGCCAGTTCTACGCACGCCCCGAAATTGTCCTGCGGATTCCGCCCGGCGCGTTTCGTCCGCCGCCGCGCGTCACATCCGCGCTCATGCGCATGACGCTGCCCGGCGAGCGTGCTTCCCTCAGTGTGCGCGACGAGCGGGCGTTTCTCGAATTCGTACAAACCTGCTTCGGCCACAAGCGCAAAACGCTGCGCAACAATCTCCGCACCATCGCATCGGACGACAGCATCCACTCCGCCCTCGACGCGTCCTCGCTGCTCCCCGACGTGCGCGCCGAGCAGCTCTCGCTCGCGCAGTTCTCCGCCCTGTTCGCTGCAATCAGTGGGAATTAGAACGTCAGGTCACTTCGCCGGCTGGCGTGATGACATGTCCTCGACGACAGCACGCAATCGGTCCGGCAGGTCCGTCATGATGCCGTCCACGCCGGTTTCGATCAAGCTCCGCATCTCGCCCGCGTCGTTCACGGTCCAGGTCACCACGTGCAGGTCCGCCCGGTGCGCTCGGTCGACGAGTTCGCGGTTCACCAGGTCCCATCGCAAGCAGAGTTGCCGCGCGCCCGCATCGATCGCCGTTTTCACGAGGTCTGGCCCTCCGCGGTCAACGAGCAACCCCATCATTACTCCCGGGTCGATCTGCCGCAGCGCCCGCAGCGTTTCCGGATCGAAGGAAAGGGCGATCGTGCGCGCCGCATTCTCCGAATTCTGCAGCGCCGCCACCAGCGAGTGGTGCATGCCCCACGCGCCGTCGTACTTGATCTCCAGGTAAAAGATCACATCGTTCTGCCGCGCGAATTTGAGCACCTCATCAAGCGTGGGAATCTGCGTGCCCATAAACTGCCGGTCGAACCACATACCCGCGTCGAGCTGCCGCAGCTCGGCGAGCGTTCGATCTTTCACCGGCCCCTGGCCATTGGTGGTGCGCTCGAGCGTTGGATCGTGTATCGCAACGAAACGCGCATCCCGCGTCAGGTGCAAGTCGGTTTCGATGAATCCTGCGCCCAGCTCAACCGCCCGCTGAAAAGCCACGAGCGTGTTTTCGGGTGCGTGTCCGGAGGCGCCTCGGTGCGCGATAATCCAAGGGTTTCGCATCAGTTTTGCCTATGCTAGCAGATTCTGCGGCGCGGCTGTTTTGCTTGCCTCAGTCCCGTTGTGAGAATCACAACCCCGCTCGCCGGTACTAGAACAGCCATAACCGTTCATCCTGTCGCAAACAGCGCTCGGTGCAAAGACTTTCTCATATTCACCCCACAACCTTCCAGCTTCTGGATATTCGAGCCGCCCGAAACGGCCTGGCGGTGCCTAAATTCATCCGGCACGGCCCGCGCGCGCTCACATTTTCTTGAAGCCATTGCACATAGCGAATGCATCGAACGGATGCTCATTCGCTTGCTTTGGTAGAAGGATTGCCCACCCATGGCACCCGCCGAAAGACGGCGGAGATCGCGAAGCCGGGCAGCGAATGCGCCAGCCGTCTCCGATGCTTTCAGCGCCGAATTCAGTCGTTGACTTCGCGGAGTTTTTCGTAATAGAAGAGCGGTTCGAAATGGTGGAGGCGGAGGGTCTGTCGAAACAGCGGAGTCGCCGGTCATAAGGGCGCTCTTCGCGCTGAGGATGTGATTCGACGGGCAGCAGCCTGAGGGTCGTTCCAGCAAACGCGAAAGCGTTGGGGGCGCTGGAGCGGCCTGGTCTTGGGGAGGGCATGTGGCGCTGTTCGTTCTAGTTCTGGTCGGGCTGGTCGTCGGTCAGACGTGGCTGGATTGGCGCGAAACCAGAAAAGACTGGATCATCCCCGAGTGGGCGAAGGGGATGGCGCTCGCCGGCGTCGTTGCGATCTCGCTCACAGCCGTTACTTCGTTCGCCTCTGAATGGCTGCAGGATGATGCGGGCCAGTGGACCTCCGGGTTTGGCTCGCGCTTCTTTTGGGCGGAGTTGGTCTTCCTCTTTGTTGTCCTCGGCATGATTGTAGTTGCCGCGCGAAAGAAACAACTGCGTTGGCTCTTAATCGTCGCGAGCGTCATCACCGCGGTAGCTTTCTGGTTTGGCATGAGCCTTTTCTCGTAGGTGAAGTCTTCTCGGGATCTCTCCACGCACGGTTCTCTCCTCGCTGTTCGCCGGTAATCAGCCGCCGTTCACCGAAAACATCAAGACGCCGCAAGCGCGCCATCCTATTCTCCCGCCATGGAACGGCACCAAATTCTGGCAGGAGACGACATGATGACCAACGTCGAACGGCGAGCTCCCTCTCCCATTTCCACTTCGTCAGCAGCCGCCACGCTGGGCGCCGCGGTTCTGATCTTTGTGGGAATTGTGTTTCAATTGTGCGAACTTGGCTACGCTCATCTGACGGACAGCCACTGGGTCGCTTCCCTGCTCCTGCAGAGTCTCTGGAGCTTGGCGGACGGCTGGATGAAGGCGGCGGCAATAGGCGACACGTTCCGTTTCTGGCCGCTCGCTCTGGTGCTCGCGGGATGCGCGATCCTGTTGTCTCGGAGGACGGCGTGATACCGGTTGGCGGCTCTCGCAGCGGAGAACGAAAGAATGACGGACGGTAGCAAACGCCCAGTGGGTCCCGGCCTCTTGGTGGGCTTGTGGATCACTGCGCTCGGAGTGATCTTCCTGCTCGACCAACTGGGAGTCCTTCCGGCTCATATCTCTTTTCAGTTCGTTTGGCCCGCAATTCTGATCGCCGCTGGTTTGGGCATCATGTTCTACACCCATGCGGGCAACCGTTTCTGGGGAGCGGTTCTGCTGGTCTGGGGACTAGCGTCGCTCTCAAACGTGTTGGGCTTTTTCCACGTCCACATCGGGAGCCTGTGGCCGCTTGTGCTGATCGCCCTCGGCATATCCATGCTGCTGAATTCTTCTGGACGATTTGGACACCCGGGTTGGCCCCCGTGGCCCAGTCACACGAGCGATACAAGGGATTCGACGCAGGACCCGGCGGCGCCAGATGCGACGCGGAATTCGTTCGATGACTCGACGCGTCCCGGACCATCGGGGGCACCCCCGCCGCCCTCGGCCTCGTTTTTCGGCGTGTCCTCGAGTAGCGGGCGTGGCGACGACGCGACATTCGACCAGGCCGTAATCCTCAGCGGTTTCAAACGGCGTGTCACCTCGCAGCGCTTCCGGTTTGGGAAAGCAACCGCGATTCTCGGCGGCTTTCACATTGATTTTACTCGCGCGGATATCGACGGCAGCCGCGCTATCCTCCACATCGATACGGTTTTCGGAGGTGGCGAAGTCCGTGTCCCCGACAACTGGAGAATTGTGATTGAAGCTACGGCGGTCGCGGGCGCGTTCGTCGATGAGACGTACCCTCAACCCGTCAGCGCGTCGACACCGGTGAAGGAACTGATCGTCCGTGGCGCCGCCATCTTCGGGGGAGTCAATATCAAGAACTGATCTCTCATGCATCCGCTCCTTGGCCAACTCCGGCGCCTTCTCCTCTACCTGATCGCATGGATTCCGCTTGCGGCGCTGCTCGTCTATCTCCTCTCCATCACGCATCAGGTGAGCATCGAGGAAGCAACGGCGCTGGCGATCCCTCTTTGCCTCTTCTATGCGTTCGTTTGCCTTTCGGCTTGGTACACGTGCCGCTCCACTCCGATCGATCGTGTCGAACTCGACAAACTTCTCACCACGCACGTGGGCGGAGCGCTGGTTGCTTCCGGTCTCTGGGTATTCGCGGCCTGGGTACTCGCGTGGATTCTCGCTTCCAGTGTTTTCACCTTCCGCGGGCTCAACGAGCGGCTCTATTCCGAATTGCCCGTCGTGTTCGTTACGGGAGTTTTGCTCTATTTGCTGTCGGTGTTCTTCTACTACGTTCTGATCGCGGTCGAGGCGTCTCAAAAAGCCGAAGCTCGCATGATGCAGATGAGCATCCTCGCTCGCGAAGCCGAACTAAGAGCCCTGAAAGCTCAAGTGAATCCTCACTTCCTCTTCAACAGCCTTAATTCCATCAGCGCGCTCACGAGTTCCGATCCGGCGAAGGCGCGCGAAATGTGCATCCTGCTGGGCGATTTCCTGCGGCGGACTCTGGGTCTCGGCGAAAAGTCCGCAATCCCCCTCGAAGAGGAAATGTCCTTGATCCACGCATTTCTCGCCGTCGAGAAGACGCGCTATGGCGCCCGTCTTCATATGGAAGAAAACATCGCCAAAGACGCGCTCGCTGTCGACGTGCCTCCGCTGTTGCTTCAGCCGCTCGTCGAAAATGCGATCTCGCACGGGATCGCGAATCTCATCGATGGCGGATGGATCCATCTGGACGTAGGCTGCGAAAACGGGTCCGTCTCGATTGTGGTCGAGAATCTTTTCGATCCGGAGGCGCCGGTGCGCCGCAGGGGCGGCGTAGGCCTGGCCAACGTCCGCCAGCGCCTTCAGGCGCGCTACGGAAATCGCGCCACCTTCGAAGCTAAGGGCGATGGCGATCGTTTCCGCGTCGCCATCACGTTGCCCGCCGGAAAACTTTCCGAGAAAGAGGTTGCCGCCCAGTGAGCCTCGACACGAAGACCAAAATCCGGGCTGTGATTGTGGACGACGAGGAGCTCGCGCGCCAGATTCTGCGCGAGTTTCTCTCATCGCATCCGGAAATCGAGCTCGTCGCCGAGTGTGCGAACGGCTTCGAAGCGGTGAAGGCCGTGGCCGAGATGAAACCCGACCTCGTCTTTCTCGATATCCAGATGCCAAAGCTCGATGGCTTCGAAGTCCTCGAATTGATCGGCAATGAAACCGCCGTCGTTTTCGTCACCGCCCACGACAACTTCGCGATTCGCGCCTTCGAAGTTCACGCCGTCGACTATCTGATGAAGCCGGTGGGCGCGAGCCGCTTTGAAGCCGCCCTAAAGCGCGCCAAAGAACGCCTCGAAACCAAAGCTCCCTCCAATGCGGTATCCGCGGCGGAGCTGGCCGCGGCTGCGCGTCCGCCTGCGCAGTACCTCGAAAGGATTCCGGTCCGCGATGGCGCGCGCGTCTTCATCATTCCAGTCGCGAAGCTCGACTATGTGGAGGCGCAGGACGATTACGTCGCGCTCGCCTCCGGCGGCGAGAAACACCTCAAGCAGCAGACCATCGCGAGCCTCGAAACCGCCCTCGATCCCTCGCGTTTCCTCCGCGTTCATCGCTCGTACATCGTGAATCTCGAGCGCGTCGCGAAAATCGAGCCCTATTCGAAGGACAGCCACGTCGCCGTGCTGACCAACGGCGCGCAACTTCCCGTCAGCCGCGCCGGCTACGCCCGCCTCCGCGAATTCCTCGACCGCTGAATTTCGCCCCACTGCGCCCTGCTGACTAAAGCAGCACCACGTCGCGTGCGGACTTGCTACGCGAGATGGCCCGGCGCGATACTCGGACTCATGAGGTCTCGCCGTCCATCCGTGGGTATCGCCGCTCTGCTCTGCTTGGCGGTAAGCAGTAGCATGCTCGCGCCGCGCGCCGCGCGCGCCGACGAGCTGAAATTGAGGGATGGCACGAAGATCTCCGGCACGATCGTCGGCTTCGAAGAGAATTCGTTCAAGGTGAAGACGAGCTACGGATTCGCCGAGGTGCAGAAGGATCAGGTGGTCTCGATCAGCATCACCGCTGCGAAACCCGTTGCATCTCCTGCGCCCGCGCCCGAAAAGCCAAAACCGGAAACTGCAAGCGTTGCTCCGGTGGCAACGAAGCCTGTGGTCAAAGCCGAGCTGCCAGCCGCGCCTGTTACCGCGCCCAAAGTTGCCGCAGCCACTCCGGCGCCGATTGCTGCCACGCCGGTGGCCGATCCTGCGCCGCCCAAGCCTCCTGCGCCGGTCCCGATCCACGAAGAAGTTGTCGGCAACCTCTATACCAACGACACGTATCGCTTCCACATGTACAAGCCGCCCGACTGGGAAGTGATCGCGGGGGCCCGCAAGTTGCTGCCCGGCACGATCGTGGCGCTCGGCACTGACGACGAGACCACGTACCTGCTGATCGGCCAGCAGCCCGCGGGCGAATCGCTGACTTCGGACATCAAGGCGTTCGAGCAGCGCCTCCGCGACGTGATGGACAACTTCCGCTCGCTTGGTGAAGAGCACGTCACAATCGGAGGTGTGCCTGCGGTGGAGCATCATTTCCGCGGCGGCGTTGATAACCAAGACTGGTCGGGTGTCGCTGTCTTCCTTCCGCGCGACGGCCAGGTCTACACCATCTTTGGAATGACTCGCGCCGATAGCGATCTCGTCCAGATTCAGGAAAACGTGATCGACCGCGCTATCTCGAGTCTTCAGTTCACCCAGCAGTAGCGTCTCCAGACCTATCTAGAATTTTGTGACTTCGCTGAAGTGAAAGTTGCGGACCTTCATGGCCGGGACGACCATTTCAAATGACTCTTCGCCGGCCGCGCGCACGGCGGGGCCCAGCATCTCGACGTTGGACAGCATCTCGATGATGCTTTCATTGAAGCGGAAATTGCGAATGCCGCCGGCGACGCGTCCGTTTTCGATCAGGAACGTGCCGTCGCGCGTCATGCCAGTCATGATTTTTTCGTACGGATCCACTTCGCGGATGTACCAGAGGCGGGTGACCAGAACGCCGCGATCGGTGGACGCGATCATTTCATCCAGCGATGTCGATCCGCCCGCGATCACAATATTGAGCGGGGCTTCGCCGACCTCGTTGGGCAACGGGAAGCCGTGGCCGGTAGGCTCGACTCCCGCGCGATGCGCGCTCGTACGCGCATAGGCCAGTTCGTGCGGAACGCCGGCTTCGACCAACGTCAGCTTTCGGCGCGGTACGCCTTCGCCATCGAAAGGAACGCCGGCTTGGAGCGGATGAGAGACATCGTCGGAAATCTGGATGTTGCTGCCGAAGAGCTTTTTGCCGAGTCGATCGGTGAGGAAGCTGCGGCTGTCGGCGACGGCGGTGGCGCT
>JBKQNJ010000079.1:0-14383 GCA_052146315.1 Candidatus Acidiferrales bacterium
GTGCTCGGGATGCTGCCGAAGAACAAGCTCCGCGCACGCCGCGCCAAGAAGTTGCGCGTATACGCAGGGAAGGAAGCGCTTGCCCGCCACGCCGGACAAAAGCCCCAGCCGCTTGCGCTCTAAGAACAACTGACGGGAACAATTTCGGGAATTTTGCGCTGCGCGGACGAGTACGCGACCGCGCGATACGGACAGTCATCGAAGAGGGGGAACGTTGAGTTCATCCGCGAATTTTGAAGGCACAGTGAAGCAGCATTACGGCACGGGACGCCGCCGCGAAGCGGTCGCGCGCGTGTACATCAAGCCGGGCCCGGCGCAGTTCACGGTCAACGGGCGGCCGGTAGACGAATATTTTCGCAACGTGGCGTGGAACATCGCGGCCACCGAGCCGCTGAAGTTCACGCAGATGCACGATCAGCTCGAGGTCCATGCGCAGGTGAAGGGCGGCGGCGTCGGCGGCCAGGCCGGAGCCGTGCGCATGGGATTGTCGAGGGCGCTTTCGAGGCTGAACCCTGAGCTGCGTCCCGCGCTGCGCAAGAATGGATTTTTGACGCGCGATCCGCGCATGAAGGAACGGAAGAAGTACGGGCAAAAGGGCGCACGCCGCCGCTTCCAGTTCAGCAAGCGCTAGTCGCTGTCTTCAGGGGCTAAAGCCCGCGTTTCAATGGGCTTTGCGTCGGGGCTGAAGCCCGACCTCCTAAAGAGTGTTGTGCAAGGCCCGCTCGGGAAATCGGGGCGGGAAAATTCACGGCCGGGAAGGACCGGCAAAAAAGGATGCTGTTCCGGCAGGCCGGAATCGTCCTTAGGCAGGAAGCTAGGGGCACAAGCATCCCTTTGAAAGGGAGGAGGTACTTTGGGAGTCGAAATTACAATGAAGGAGCTTCTGGAGGCCGGCGTGCATTTCGGCCATCAGACGCGCCGCTGGAACCCGAAAATGAAGGAGTACATTTTCGGAGAACGTAACGGAATTCACATCATCGATTTACAAAAGACCCTGAAACTGTTCCGCGAGGCCGCGCGCTACGTGGCCGAACAAGCGGCGCAGGGCAAGAGCGTCCTTTTCCTCGGCACCAAGCGCCAGGCGCAGGAAGCCATCAAGGAAGAGGCGGAGCGCTGCGGCATGTTTTTCGTGAACCACCGCTGGCTCGGCGGGACGCTCACCAACTGGGTCACATTGCAGAAATCCATCAAGCGGCTCAAGCTGCTGAAAGCCATGTCCGAAGACGGGCGCATGGCGCAGCTTTCGAAAAAGGAAGCGGCGCGGCTCGACCGCGAATTGAAGCACCTGCAGCAGAATTTCTCGGGCGTCGAGAACATGACGACGCTGCCGGATACGATGTTCGTGATCGACCCCAACGCCGAAGTGATCGCGGTGCGCGAAGCGCGCCGGATGGGCATTCCGGTGGTCGCGATCGTCGACACGAACTGCGATCCGACGCTCGTCGACTGGGTGATTCCCGGCAACGACGACGCGCTGCGCGCAATTCGCCTGTTCACGTCGAAAATTTCGGACGCGGTTGTCTCGGGGCGCCAGTCGTTCGAGCAGACGCAGATCGCCGATCAGAAAGTCGAAGGCGTGCCGGGCGAAGAAGGTCCCGATTACGTCGATACCAGCGCGTACGAACAATATGAGAAGCAGGAAGGCGATTTCGTCGAGGGCGAAGTAGCGGAAGCGGTTCCCGCCGAGGAAGTTCCTACTCCTGTGCCAGATGACGAAGGCTCGGCCCGATAAAATTCAGCGGATGGTTTGGGCGCCGGAACGCAATCAGAGTGGAATTGCGATGCAGATTCTGTGCGAATTGCAGCCCGGCGATCCGTTTTGAAATCCAGCCAACAGGGAATTGAGAGAAGAGATGGCGACAGCACCTGAAGCAAAGAGCGGTAACATACCCGCGCAGCTCGTGAAGGAGTTGCGCGACAAAACTGGCGCGGGCTTTTCCGATTGCCGCGCGGCTCTGATCGAGTCGGGCGGCGATATCGAGAAGGCCATCACCGTTCTGCGAAAGAAAGGACAAGCAGCCGCGGCGAAAAAGGCACAGCGCGCCACCTCCGAAGGCCTCGTGAGCTGCTACATTCACGCGGGTGGCAAAATTGGTGTGCTCGTTGAGATCAATTGCGAGAGCGATTTCGTCGCGCGCACGGATGATTTTCAGAATCTGTGCCACGACGTGGCCATGCACGTCGCCGCGCTCGACCCGCGCTTCCTGCGCCGCGAGGAAGTGACGCAGGAAATCCTCGATCGCGAGCGCGAAATCTATCGCGAACAGGCCAAGGCCACCGGCAAGCCCGAAAACGTGATCGAAAAAATCGTTACCGGCAAGATGGAAAAATTCTACGAAGAGAATTGCCTCTACGAGCAGCACTTCATCAAGGACGAAGGCACCACGATCAAGGAGCTGGTCGACCAGGCCATCGCGAAGCTTGGCGAAAACATCGCCATCCGCCGCTTCTCGCGCTTCAAGGTCGGCGAAATGGACGGCACCGGAACCGGCGCCACCGACACACCCGAAGGGCCGGACGCTAGCGGAACGCCCGTTCCGGCATAAGCGAACGCTATCTCCTACAATTTAAATCGTTCAAATCCGCGGCTCACGAGCCCGCCAGCCTGCGCCGATTCTCTGCTAGAATGCCTCGGGGGCAGGAGCGGTCACCCAATACGATGAAGGCTGCACCACAGCAGGCACCCACCGAAGGCGTGGCCGGGGAAACGCCGGTCTACCAGCGCATCGTCCTCAAACTCTCGGGCGAATCGCTTTCCGGCCCGGATGATTTCGGCATCCACGCGAAAACAATCCAGAGCATCGCGCGCGAAGTAAAAGACGTTCAGGACCTGGGCATCGAGATCGCGGTGATCGTCGGCGGCGGCAACATTTTCCGCGGCGCCCGGCAGCAGGGGCTCGAGATCGATCGCGCGACGGGCGACTATATGGGCATGCTCGCGACGGTCCTCAATGGCCTCGCCCTGCAGGACGCGTTCGAAAAAGCCGGATGCCACACGCGCATGATGAGCGCGATCGAGATGCATCAGGTGGCCGAGCCGTTCATACGGCGTCGCGCCACGCGGCACCTCGAAAAGAAGCGCGTGGTGATCTTCGCGGCGGGCACCGGGAATCCCTATTTTTCTACGGACACGGCGGCAGCGCTGCGCGCGATGGAGATCAAGGCGCAAGTAATCTTGAAGGCGACGCGCGTCGATGGCATCTACGACGCCGATCCGGAAAAAGTGGCGGGTGCGAAGATGTTTGACCGCATCTCGTATCTCGATGTTCTGCAGAAGGGCCTCTCGGTGATGGACTCGACGGCGATCTCGCTCTGCATGGACAACAAAATGCCGATCGTCGTTTTCAACATGAACGTGCCGGGAAACCTCAAGCGGGTAGTCCTCGGCGAGCGCGTCGGCTCGACTGTCGCCGCCGATTAGTCGGAGGTCATTTTTTCGATGAGCACGGTTGCCACCAGCAAAGACGCGATCGCGCAAGCGCGAACGCGCATGGAAAAAGCGGTCGAGGATTTTCGCAAGGATCTCGCCGCAATCCGCACGGGGCGCGCCAACATGGCGCTGCTCGATCACGTCCGCGTCGATTATCACGGCACGTCGATGCCGATCAATCAGCTCGGCACTGTGAACATTCCTGACCCCATGACGATCGTGATCGCGCCGTGGGACCCGGGCGCGGTCGCGCTGATCGACAAGGCGATTCGTACTTCCGATCTCGGCATCAATCCCGCGAACGACGGCAAAGTGATTCGCGTCCCGATTCCTCCGCTTACCGAGGAGCGCCGCAAGGATCTCGTGAAGCACATCCACAAGGTCCTCGAAAATCACCGGACGTCGGTGCGCAACATCCGCCGCGACATCAAAGAGGCCATCGAAAAGCTCGAAAAGGAAAAAAAGATCAGCGAAGACGACAAGAAGCGCTCGCTCGAAGAGCTCGAAAAGGTCACTCATTCCGAAACGAAAAAGATCGAAGACCTTTCTGCCGCCAAAGAAAAGGAAGTGATGGAAATTAAGTGACCATCCGACGAGGCTGGTCACACCGAGGAAGGCGCTTTGAAGTGTTGCCCTCCGAAGTGTTGTCTGCGGCCGAAGGATCTCTCCTCTCGCCGAAACCCGAGTTTAATTGCAATAAGAGGTGACTGCAGCATCCCCCTAGCGGGACCTTAAGTGGGCCGAAAAAAGCCGTAAAGAGCCAAATTGTGCAGGATTTTGCCCCATAAGAAATTTTCCCGCGGCGCAGGCACCTCATCCTGAGCTCCGCGTTTCTCCTTTAGTTCGCCTGGAGGGTTTGTCCGTGACAGGTTAGAATAATGAGCATCTCAACTCTTCCTGGTGTGACGGGCAAATCCCATCTGGAAGGAGAGACTCCGATGCATAGCAACTTTTTTCCACGAACCTACGAGCAAACGTCGCAAAGAGTTCCCGTCTGAGACGAACGTCAAGTGCGGCTTTCCGCGTCGTGCATGGCGAGAAGGAACTCGTCGAAAAATTGGGTAGAAACGATCCTTGCCCTTGCGGCTCAGGACGCCGGTTTCAAGAAATGTTGTATGGGGGCCGGCCGCTACGACGGGTCGCGGCGGAATCACTACGTGAGATAAACAAATACGGGGCACGGCGAAAGCCGTGCCCTTTCCAGTTCGCGCCATGAATCCGGATCTCACATGGGAACGCAAGGGCGCACAAGTCGCGTCGGAGCTGGTTCCAGCCCGGGATATAGCAGGCGACGACGAAGAAGACACCGCTCTCCTGCGTAAAATGCTGGAGTGGGCTAGGCGATACGTTTCCTCCTTCTCGTGGTGCGAGGCGGTTCTCGATTCATTTTTCGGCGGTGGCGTCGGTGGGGTTTTCGCGGTTTTCTTCTTCCATATTCGGCCGGCCCGCGCCAGCGTGGACCCGTGGCTCTGGGTGATGGTCGGCGATATTCCTTCTGCATATCTCGGGATCCGCGATTGCGGATCAGCGGCCGAGGCTTTTAGAGAGTATATCCGGGGAATGAAGAAGTGGGTCGAACTGGCCCGCAAGGGGCAAACGGGAACCGCGGAAGAAGGAGTGCCGCCAGTGAACGTCCCGGCGACGCCGGAAGAGGCCGAGATACTCGACCAGAGGCTTAATACGCTGAAACTGGTTATAAAGCCCTTCTTCGAGGACGAAGAAAACGAGCGAGTCAACTGAGGGCGCGTTGCGCTAGGACCCTAGGGCTGGCTGCGTGGCGACCGGCGGCTTCGCGCCTTTGATCACGAGCCACAGCGTGAGCGCCAACTCGCCAGCGAGCGCAGGCTGCGAATAGGTGAACACTTTCTCTTGGTATTGCGGCAGCAGGATGCCCGTAAAGCTCATGGTCAGGTAAGCGAGGCCGTTGAACACGAGCCAAACGCCTAGGAACCGCGGGAGGAAGCGGGACCTGTATACGAGAATCGCCAGCGGAATCAGCCACAATCCCCAGAGGATTTCGGCGGCGGTGTTTTGATGGTCGCGCAGATGGAGAAACAGCATGGCTAGCGCGTCGCGCTGGGGTTTGTCGAATGCGGAGAGGGAATCTGCTCCGCGCACCATCGTGAGGGCGGCCGCGTCGTTCACCACTCCGACGAAGTAGATCACGGCCGGCATCACGCCCCCGAAGATTGCCACCTGCACGGCGAGGTTCTGGTCCACTCCCTTGAACAGCCGGTAAAGCGCGAGCACCAGAAAGATCAGGATGACCGCGCAGATCAGGTCGGTTGCAATGCCGAGACGGAAGAGCAACTCGTGAGCCACGATATTGTCAGCGGTTCCGGCCGCATTGCCGGGCACGAAGAGTTTGCTGGGAATGTAGATCAGGCGCAGCGGGCCGAAGATGGTGAGGGCCAAATACCAAAGCCTGGCGACTCTCCCGGGATTGCGGGTCGAGGCCATGTTCCTCCTCGTGAGCGGATCTAGTGTACTCGCGTATTCGCCATCCGAATATAGGTTCCACGCCGACAGGAAGTTTCTGGAGAAAGGAGGGTTGCCCGACCCTATCCTGAGCGTGGGTACCGAGAGAATTAGCGCCGACTGCGGCCCTGTTTCGTCGTATAACTGCAAATCATGGAAGAGGCGAAGCCGAGCCGTACGGCGCTGCGGGTGGCGATGCGACGCGCGGCGCACCAGCTTGCCGACCACCCGAAGGTGCTCGAGGATCCGATCGCGCTGAAAATTCTCGGGCCGGGTGCGATCCAACGGCTCGAGGGCGGCGAAGGAATGGGCCGCGACCGCGTGTCGATGGCTTTACGCGCGTTCATGGCGGCGCGCAGCCGGTATGCCGAGGACGAACTCGCGCGAGCGATCGGGCGCGGCACCGCGCAATACGTGGTGCTGGGGGCGGGGCTCGATACGTTTGCGTACCGGAATCCGCATGCCGAAACGGCGCTGCGGGTTTTCGAGGTCGATTATCCGGCGACGCAAGAGTGGAAGCGGCGCCAGCTTGCCGCGACCGAGATCGCGATCCCGCCGTCGGTGACGTTCGCGCCGGTCGATTTCGAGCGGCAGACGCTAGCTGAAGGCTTACGCGACGCCGGGTTCGATCGCGAGAAGCCGGCGTTCTTCTCGTGGCTCGGCGTCTCGATGTATCTCACGGACGAAGCCATTCACGCGACGCTTCGATTTGTCGCGTCGTTACCGCGGGGCGGTGGAATCGTTTTCGACTACATGGTGCCGCGCGGATCGCTGGGCCTCATCGAGCGAATGGCGCTCGACGCGCTTTCGCGGCGCGTGGAATCGGCGGGCGAGCCGTTCCGTACATTTTTCGATCCGGAGGAGCTCGCCGAGCGGCTGAGACAGACGGGTTTTCGCTCGGTCGAGGACCTCGGCCCCGATGAAATCAACGCGCGCTACTTCAAGGATCGCGGGGACGGCCTGCGCGTGGGCAATGTCGGCCGGCTGTTGAGCGCGGTCCGATAGCGAGCGAAAGGGCGAAACACCGAGAGCACTGAGGAAGCACAGAGGAAGCACAGAGGTCACGGAGGCTGCGGGATTCGACGCCAGGCCCTTCGCCGACTTGGGGAAGCTTTGTCCGTCTCCCTTCCTGCGTCAGGGTAAACAGGATGACGATCCCTTGCCCTGAGCCCGCGCGAAGGGTCACTGGATCGTGGGGAGAGATCCTTCGACGAGCAAACGGCGCTCGTCTCAGGATGACGATCCTCGTCGGATCGTCAATTGACTGCGTGAACGTCTTCGGGGATGAACAGCTTGAAAGTGCAATCGCCCGATTTCGCCGAGCACGATAGCGCGCCGCGGCGCACGAGTTTCGCGGGCGAGGCGTCGGGAAACGCGCTGCCATAATCGAGAGTCATCAACTTGTCGGCGAAGGGGCGCAGGGATTCGCTGCCGCTCAGGAATTTCGCGCCGTCCACTTTGACCGATCCGCCGTCGGAGCCCGCCGGCGAGAGCAGGATCAGGAAATCGGCGGTCGCATCTTCCTTCAGTAGCCCCTTCAATTCGAAGGAACGCATCGAAGCGATTTCCGGGGTCGCGTTTTTCACGAGGCCGTCGATGCCGGCATTGCCTCCGAGCAGTAGAATCAGGCGAGCGCGCGTCTCGGGAACAGAATGTGGCGCGGCGAGCGCGAGCGCAAACGCGTGGACGGCTCGATCCTTGTCGCCGAGCTTTTCGTAGATTCGCGCGAGATGATCGGCGACTTCGCCGTGCTGATCGAGCTGCCACGCCGCGCGGATATAGTGCTCGGCCTTCTGCATGTCGTCCTTCGCGAAGTAAACCCATCCAAGCGTATCCCACAAGGAGCCGATGCTCGCGACTTCGTTCATCTGGTCCATGGTGAGATGGAGGAGATCGATATTGCGGAGATCGGCATCGGTGGAAGAGATTGCGGACTCGGCGTATCGCTCTGCCTTATCGAGTTCGATTTTATTGTCCGCGAGATTGTAGGCGATGTCGTTCCAGATCGCGGGCGTCTGGGCAATGCCGGCGGCTTTGTCGAACGCGGCCAAGCCCTTTTCCTGCTGGCCGCTGTTGATGTACGCGCGGCCAAGGCTCACCTGGAGCTGGGCATTGTCCGGCGAGAGAATCACGGCTTTTTCAAGTTCGGGCACGGCGTCGGGATAAAGATGCTGTTCGAGAAAGATGCTGCCGAGAGCGGCGTGGGCCATGAGATCGAGCGGATTGCCCTCAACCTGCTTGCGGAATGCGGCGATGGCCTCGGGATACTTCTGCTGGTTCTCGAGCGCGAGGCCGAGGTAGTCGTTGGCGTGCTCGTCGAACGGGTCGACATCCAGCTGCTTGCGGAAGGAGGTGGCCGCGTCGTCGTAGGAACCGTCGCGCAGGTAGGCGATGCCGAGATCGTTCCAAGCCTGCTTGTATTTCGGATCGAGTGCGACGACGCGTTGGAAGAGCGGGATCGCTGCGCGCATATTGCCGGAATTGAGCGCGGCGAGGCCCGCTTCGAAAAGATCGGCCGGCTTGGCCGCCGCGGGAATTTCGGGAGCGCCGGGCGAGGCATTCGCGACGACGAGAGGCTGATTTTCATCGTTGTTCACCGCGCGCGCGAAGGCGAGGTAGTCGCTGGTGCGCGAGGCCGGGAGTTCGCGGAGTTTGAAATTCAGGATGCGCTCGGCGGTGAGCGTGTGATCGGCGAAATGGTAGCTCGAAGAAAAATCGGCATAGTCGCGCGTGACGGAGTCGGAAATGGGAGTCTGTGCGGTGTCGGCGGGCGGCAGTTCCAGTTTCAGGCTCAGATCCACCTTGAGGGGGCTGCCGAGCTTCACGGGCGCGGTGTTGTCGTCGGGAGGATTGGGCAGGCCGATCGAAAGGAGCGGCAAAGCGGCTTTGGCTTTCTTGCTCGACCAATCGAGGTAGTTCGTCAGTTCGAAATCGATATCGAGCACGAACGGATTCGCAGTGGCCGTCGGATCGCTGGATTTCACGGATGTGGCTTCGCCGCGCATGCCGTCGAGCGAGAGGATTGTCTGGGCAAGCTGCTTCCACTTCGTTTCCGGCGTCCGCCGGAATGCGAGGCGCAGGATGAGCTCGTTGTCGCCGCGCACGGTGTAGCGCACGTGGCCGGTGAGCTTGCCGAGGTCGCTCACCTTGGCGTCGATTTCGACGTGCTGCGACGACGGAAACGGCGGGTCGGCTGGCGTTTCGATGACCTTGGCATCGCCATCGGGCGGCACGACGAGCGCGGATTTTGCGCGCAGCGGCGAGGCGAGCAGGCGGAACGGCGCCACTTCCTCGGTCGCGTCCATCCAGATCAGTTCTTTGCCGAGCGGCACGGCCGTGATCATGTGGTTGAACTGCGCGGGCGAAGGCATCGACGGATCAAATTTGCGCTCGTAGGAAATCAGGACGGCATCGGACGGGATGCCGGCGGCGTTGAGCATCGAAGCAAGCAGCGTGTGCTTGTCCTTGCAGTCGCCATACTGGTTCGCGAAGATTTCGGCGGCCGTATGCGGTTGGTAGCGGCCCACGCCGAAGGAAAGGCTCACGTAGCGGATGCTTTTCGAGACGTAATCGTACAGCGCCTGGATTTTTTCGAGTTCCGTGGTGCGGCCTTCGATCAGAGCAGCTGTCTTGGTGCGAATTTCGGGAGAGGGATCGGTGCGTCCCTGCTCGAGCTTCGCATACCACCGGCCCACCGCTTCCCAGCTTGTGAACGTGGTGAGCTGCACGTCAGGAATCTTCGCTTCCGCATCCCGCGGCTGCTGCTTTTTCGCGTCGTCGTCGGAAGGCAGTTTGAGGTTCGACTGCTTCCAGGTGTAGATCGTGCGGCCGTCTTTCGAGACCATTTCGTAGGGCGTTTGAGGTGACGACTGCAGATCGATTTTGCGGCCCTTGGGAATGTTGATTTCGAGCTGCTCGTCGAGAACGATCGAGCTCTTGACGAAGTTGTGGTCGAACCAGAATTCACCGGGAGCAAGCGGCGTGACGAGGCGCGTGACGGTTTCGTATTCGAGCGTGACGCCGGGCGCGAGGTCGGGCACGGTAACATGTTTTTCCTTGAAGTCGGTATAAACGGGGGCGTCGCGCGCGACGGGAGCCGTCATGTCGGTGATCGCGTCAGGGCCGGCGGTGACGACGGATCCGTCGGGCTTGCGCACGCGCACGTAGCGAACGTCGAGTTGTTCGTTCGCGGAGTTGTAGCCGAGGCGGAGTTGCCCGAATGTCTGCACGCCCGCATCGCTTTGAATGCGGATGCGAGCGGTGACATCGCGCTCGCCCGTGCCGTCATTTTCATAGCGCACGGATGAGAGGAACTGCTCGATGACAAACGGTTCTTGCGAATAATCGGGCGCCGATTTCTTTGGCGCCGGAGCAGCTGCGGCGGAATCTTGAGGCGGAGCGGGAGGCGTGGATTTGTCCTGCGCGCTTGCGAGTATCGGCAAGCTCAGAAGGCAGAAAATCGCCATCCAGCGAAAATTCACACGTGCTCCCTGTTGAAATCCGAGGCCCCAGTTTAGGTGTGATGATGGCTCGACGTAAAGCGTTCATCGAGGCGCGATTGAGAAGTTAGGAACTACCAGGCGGTGAGGGAGCGTGGCGGACGGGTGGATGGAAGTCTCACCGACGGCAACAAGGCGGGAGCCTCATAAGCTGTTGAATGCAAACGACATACACAGCACTTTGCCTTGCTAGGGTCGATCCTCGTCTCGATGCTTCGTGGGGTTATATTTAAGAAGGTAGAAATCAGGGGTGGCGAATAGCGCAAGCTGGGACGATTCTCCCAGTTCGGGAAATGGTGACGGGATTTCGGCGCGGCGAAAGCCTGAGCACGCAGATTTCCACAGGCGAATCGAGTTGACATGACTCCTTACTTTCTCTATACTTGCGCGGTTGTGCTTAGGGCATTGTGCCCGGTGGTGAAAGGGAAGTCTTCCAGCCCCGGAACAAGAAAAAAGGAACGGGGTTAAGGAAGAACGGCCGAAATGGGGCGCCAGCCCCGCAAAGCCGTGACAGCCTCTCCGCAGTAAAAGTTGAGTTCACTCCTCGGGGTGAAGCGTCAGCGCGGAGTACCTGGTAGTTCCTTCGGGTTTGGCGACCTTCTTCGTTCATGCACCCGCAAAGTTCTGCGCGGGCAGGTTTGGGCTGCGCAGAGCCAGACAAAAACAGAGTTTTGAGAATCAAGGGGGAAGCGTGCCGACGTTTGCGCAACTGGTGCGGTATGGCCGGGACAAAATCCGAACGAAGACGAAATCGCCCGCGCTCGAGGGATGTCCCGAGAAGCGCGGCGTGTGCGTTCGCGTCTACACGCAGACGCCGAAGAAACCAAATTCCGCGCTGAGGAAAGTGGCGCGCGCGCGGCTGACGAACAGCGCCGAAGTGACGACCTACATTCCCGGAATCGGCCACAACCTGCAGGAGCACTCGATCGTGCTCGTGCGCGGCGGCCGCGTGAAGGATCTGCCGGGCGTGCGTTACCACGTGATTCGCGGAACGCTCGACGCGGCGGGCGTCGAGAACCGCAAGCAGGGGCGCTCGAAATACGGCGCCAAGCGGCCCAAAGCCGCACAGAAGTAGCGGAGAGGCAAGCGATGCCACGCAAGGGATGGGTTGTACGTCGCAGGATACCGGGCGATCCGGTTTTCGGCAGCGACCTCGTGCAAAAGTTTATTTCGAGCATGATGTACGACGGGAAGCGGTCGACCGCGCAAACGATTTTCTACAAGGCGATGGACCAGGTGGCGAAGAAAGCGAACGACGACGCGTTCAAGCTGTTCAAGAAAGCGGTCGAGAATTGCAAGCCGGTGCTGGAAGTGAAGACGCGGCGCGTGGGCGGCGCGAACTACCAGGTGCCCATCGAGGTCAATGCCGACCGTCGCACGTCGTTGGCGATCCGTTGGATCTTGCAGTACAGCCGGGGCCGTGGCGAGAAGGGGATGGTTGACAAGCTCGCGAACGAACTGCTCGACGCCGCCAATGGCCGTGGAGCTGCGATCAAGAAGAAGGAAGACGTACATCGCATGGCCGAGGCCAACAAGGCGTTTGCGCATTATCGGTGGTAAGAAACGGAAAAGATTGTGCCCAGACAGGACCCATTAGAGCGTTGCAGGAACATCGGCATCATGGCCCACATCGATGCCGGCAAGACCACCACCACGGAGCGCATCCTGTTCTACACAGGACGCACGCACCGCATCGGTGAGGTCCATGAGGGCACCGCAACGATGGACTGGATGGCGCAGGAGCAGGAGCGCGGCATCACGATTACGTCCGCGGCGACCACCTGCTTCTGGAAAGATATTCGCATCAATATCATCGACACCCCCGGCCATGTGGACTTCACCGCCGAAGTGGAGCGCTCGCTGCGCGTGCTCGACGGCGCCTGCGCCGTGTTCGATGCCGTGCATGGCGTTGAGCCGCAGTCGGAGACCGTGTGGCGTCAGGCCGACAAGTACGGTGTGCCGCGCATTTGCTTCATCAACAAGATGGACAAAATGGGCGCCGACTTCGAGCACGCCATCGACACCATCCGCAAGCGCCTGAACGCGCGGCCGGTCGCGATCCAGTTGCCCATCGGCCAGGAAGACAAGTTCAAGGGTGTCATCGACCTGATGGCGATGAAGGCAATCCTGTGGAATGACGAAAGCATGGGCGCCGAGTACGTGGTGGAAGAGATTCCCGAAGAGCTGAAAAAGAAAGCCGCCGCCTATCATCAGATTCTGGTCGAGACCGTCGTTGAAAACGACGATCAGGACGAACTGATGCACAAGTACATCGAAGGCGAGCCGATTGGTGAGACCGAACTGAAGACGGCCCTGCGCCGTGCCACGCTGAAGATGAAGCTGTTTCCGGTGATTTGTGGGACCGCCTTCAAGAACAAAGGCGTTCAGCCGTTGCTCGACGCGGTGGTGGACTATCTGCCTTCGCCGCTGGACGTTCCTCCCGTCAAAGGCAAGAATCCCGACACCGGCGTGGAAGAAGAGCGGCCGGCGGACGACAAGGCTCCATTTTCGGCGCTGGCATTCAAGATCATGACCGATCCGTTCGTCGGTCAGCTTACGTTTATCCGTGTGTATTCGGGCCACTTGAACCAGGGTGACAGCGTGCACATCAGCGGACGTTCCCGTTCGGAGCGTATTGGCCGCCTGCTGAAGATGCACGCCAACAAGCGTGAAGACATCACCGAGATCTACGCCGGCGACATCTGCGCTTGCGTCGGACTGAAGCACATCACGACCGGCGACACCATTTGCGACGAAAACCACCCCATCATTCTCGAGTCCATTGAGTTTCCGGCACCGGTGATTTCGGTTGCGGTAGAACCCAAGACCAAAAGCGACCAGGAAAAGATGGGCGTCGCGCTAAGCAAGCTGGCGCAGGAAGACCCCACCTTTAAGGTCAATACCGACCCCGATAGTGGACAGACCATCATCAGTGGCATGGGTGAGCTGCACCTGGAGATCATCGTGGACCGCATGATGCGCGAGTTCAACGTGCAGGCCAACGTCGGGAAGCCGCAGGTAGCCTATCGCGAGACTATTCGCAAGCCGGCCCAGGCTGAAGGCAAGTACATTCGCCAGACCGGCGGCAGCGGCCAGTATGGTCACGTGCGCATTCGCCTGGAGCCGAACCAGGCGGGCAAGGGTTACGAGTTCGTCAATGAAGTTGTAGGCGGCGTGATTCCCAAGGAATTCATCAAGCCGGTGGACCAGGGCATCAAGGAAGCCATGGAGGGCGGCGTTCTCGCCGGCTACGAAATGGTGGACGTGAAGGCCACTCTCTACGACGGCAGCTATCACGATGTGGATTCGAACGAAATGGCCTTCAAGATCGCCGGTTCCATGGCGTTCAAAGAGGCCGCGCGCAAGGCCAGTCCGGTATTGCTGGAGCCGGTAATGTCGGTGGAAGTGGTCGTGCCGGAAGAGTACATGGGCGTGATCATCGGCGACCTGAGCAGCCGCCGCGGACGGATCGAGGGCATTGAGCATCGCGCTGGATCGCAGGTGATCAAGGCGATGGTTCCGCTGGCGGAGATGTTCGGCTACGCGACCAACATGCGCTCGAACACACAGGGCCGCGCGACGTTCAGCATGCACTTCTCGCGTTACGAAGAGGCGCCACGCGCGGTAGCAGAAGAAATCGTGGCCAAGGTGCAGGGCAAGAGCCCGGCGGGAACGAAGTAGATTTGAAGAGGCGCAGCTTTAGCTGCGCCGAAAGAAACGATTTGTATCAGGGCATGACTTCAGTCGTGCCGAACAGAAGGCAATAGATATCGGGGCTTTAGCCCCGGCAAGACATACGGAGCTCCAATGGCGAAAGAGAAATTTGATCGCAGCAAGCCGCACGTGAATGTGGGCACGATCGGGCACATCGATCATGGCAAGACCACGCTGACGGCGGCCATCACCAAGGTATTGCAGAAGCACAATCCCAAGATCGTGTTCCGCTCGTTTGACTCGATCGACAACGCGCCGGAAG
>JBKQNJ010000080.1:0-11834 GCA_052146315.1 Candidatus Acidiferrales bacterium
CAGGGACCTCCTTGTGACCCAAAATTTATCTCAACCATCAAGCAACACTGCCCCGTGGCTCCCCACGCGAAGCGTCCGCCGCGCGGGCGGCTTTGTTCTAACGCGGTAACCGGAAACTGACTCAGTACTTTCGTCCCCGTTCCCTTGCATTTCCGGGAATCGTGGCCTAGAATTTGCTCTTACATTTAAGATTGGTTTGTATTTGCTTTCATAACGCGTCGACCCGCAGAAACCGGCGGTTTCCCCGCGCACAAGCCCAGGAGGCATGGTGTCCACACCGCTGGAAAAATGGGTGGAAGAATCAGCGAGCTTAACGAAGCCCTCAAAGATCGTATGGTGCGATGGGTCGGAGACGGAAAACGAGCGCTTAGCGGATGAAATGCTCCGCGACGGAACTTACAACGAGCTGAATCAGAAGACATTTCCCCGCTGTCACCTGCACCGCAGCAATTCTAACGACGTCGCCCGCACCGAAAATCTCACTTTTATCTGCACGCAGCGCAAGGAAGATGCCGGCCCCACAAACAACTGGATGGCTCCGGCCGATGCCAAAGCCAAGGTGCGTCCGATCTTCGATGGTGCGATGAAGGGCCGGACAATGTACGTGGTGCCCTACATCATGGGCCCGGCGACATCGCCATACAGCAAGATCGGCGTCGAGATTACGGACAGCGCGTATGTGGTGGCCAACATGCGCATTATGTCGCGCATGGGCAAAGTGGCGCTCGACCGGCTCGGCTCGTCCGATGATTTCGTGCCCGGGCTGCATTCGCTGGCCGATCTCAACCCCGAGCGCCGCTTCATCATGCACTTCCCCGAGGAAAAGCTGATCTGGAGCGTGGGCTCGGGATACGGCGGCAACGCGCTGCTCGGAAAGAAGTGCTTCGCCCTGCGCATCGCCAGCTGGATGGCGCGCGAGCAGGGTTGGATGGCCGAACACATGCTGATCCTCGGCCTCGAAGATCCGTCGGGCAAGGTGACGTACATGGCCGCCGCGTTTCCCTCGGCTTGCGGCAAAACCAATCTCGCCATGATGGTTTCCGCCCTCGAAAATCAAGGCTATCGCGTGTGGACCGTTGGCGACGACATCGCCTGGATGCACGTCGGCTCTGACGGCGCGCTGCGCGCGATTAATCCTGAAGCAGGATTTTTCGGCGTCGCCCCCGGAACCAACTCCAAGACCAATCCCAACGTGATGACTGCGGCTCACCACGACACGATTTACACCAACGTCGCGATGACGGCTTCGCGCGAACCCTGGTGGGAAGGCATCGACGGGACAAACGCGACGCCGGACGGCATTATCGACTGGAAGGGCAAGCCGTGGTCGCCCTCGAATGGTCCCGCCGCGCATCCCAACTCCCGCTACACGGTTCGTGCTTCTCAATCGCCTTCTCTTGATAAGCACTGGGAGGATCCCGAAGGCGTGCCGATTTCGGCATTCATCTTTGGCGGGCGCCGCGCGCACCTTGCGCCGCTCGTCTACGAATCGCGCGATTGGCAGCACGGCGTATTCGTCGGCGCGACGATGGCTTCGGAGACGACCGCTGCCGCGACCGGCAAAGTGGGCGTCACTCGCCACGATCCGATGGCGATGCTTCCCTTCTGCGGCTACAACATGGCCGATTATTTCGGGCACTGGCTCGAGATGGGGCCGAAGCTGAAGAAGCCGCCGAGAATTTTCCATGTGAATTGGTTCCGGCGCGACGCCGACAACAAATTCCTCTGGCCCGGCTACGGCGAAAACGTTCGCGTGCTGAAGTGGATGCTCGACCGCATCGAAGGCCGCGCCGGCGCCACCGAGACACCGATCGGCTGCGTGCCCACGCCGTCGTCGCTGACGCTCGATGGCCTTTCGATTTCGCGCGGCACGCTCGACGAGCTGCTCGCGGTAAATCCCAGCGATTGGACTGACGAAGAGCGCAGCGTCGATGAGTTCTTCACGAAATTCGGCGACAGCCTCCCCGAGCCCATTCGCAAGGAACAGAAGGCCCTCGCCGACCGTTTGCTCGCCGTGAGTTCGCGGTAGGGTGTGAGGCTGCAGCCATTTCCCGTATCCGCGTTGCGTGTCGGCCAGGTCCGCGGCCCTGCACCTAACCTGAACTAGAGGCCAGCTAGTTTCCCGCACCGCAATCTGTCAATGTCATTACGACGACGGAAGTCGTCCTCCCTCTCGACGAGGGCCGAACGCTCTTTGAAAACTTGGCAAATCGGCGAAGCATCAGGTAGTTCCCTTGCTCCCTTGCTTCTCTCCTCGCCACGCTTTTCTAATCGACACTGCGGCGATTAGAAACGTCCGTAACTCGCTGTAAACAAACAACGCGCACCACTTCTAACTTCTAATCGACACAGTAAGGAATGGCTGCAGGGCGCATTTCGTGGGCAGAAATTTGGCGCTCCACTTCGGCTTTTCTGCACTAAGATGGCGGCATGAAGACTATTGCCGCCGTGCCCCTGGTTCGTGGCTTCCTAATCGCGCTTGCGATCGCCATTCCGCTGGCGCTGATCGGATCGACCGCTTCGTCCGAATCAACGAAGCTCGTGATCGCTCCCGACCTCGCACAGCGCCTCGCGAAATTCAAGAAAGTGCACATGCCGTTCGATTCGTCCGGGCTGACGGATCGCGAAAAACAGATGGTCGCGAAGCTGGTCGATGCCTCCGGCCTGCTCGATTGTATCTACTGGCGCCAGAGCGACCCCGAAGGACTCAAGCTCTACCTCTCGCTCGCGCATAGCGGCGGATCCACGCGGGACCACATGGTGGCCGAGTATTTGAAAATCAATGGCGGCCGCTTCGACCTGATCGACGACAACAAGCCCTTCGTCGGCACCGAGCCGGTGCCGCCGGGCCGCGGATTCTTCCCAGGCGCGCCGGTCGATTTGGAACTCGCCAAGGCCGAGATCGATGGTCTCATTGAACATGTGCCAGCCATGAAGGCGGCGGTCTACAGCCCGTATACGATTGTAGTGGGGTTAGGGCCAGGGGCGAGGAACATGCCGCCAAAATACACCGGCAAGTACGGGCCCCGCGCGATTCCCTACCACGTCGCTTTCGCTCAATTCCTGAAACCGATGGCGGCTGACCTGCGCGCAGCGGCCGATCTCAGCGACGATCCGGCATTCGCGAATTTCCTGCGGCTGCGGGCCGATGCGCTGCTCACCGATGACTATTACAAGAGCGACATCGCGTGGCTCGATCTCAAGGATCCGAAATTCGACGTGATCTTCGCGCCGTATGAGGTGTATCTCGACGGTTTGCTCGGCGTAAAGACTTCCTACGGCGCCTCAGTGATGATTCGCAACGACGCCGAAAGCAAGAAAGTAGAAGTCTTCCAGAAATACGTCCCCGAATTGCAGGAATCGCTTGCGCTCCCGGCGGCCGACCTGCCCTCAAAGCACGGCAAGCAATCGCCGATGGAGGTCGTCGACGGAGTTTATCGCGCGGGGGATCTGCTGCACGGCTATCAAGCCGTTGCCGACAATCTGCCCAACGATCCGCGCATCCACGAGGAAAAGGGTTCGAAGAAAATGTTCTGGCAGAATTTCATGGACGCGCGCGTGAACTACATCATTCTGCCGCTCGCGAAACAACTGATGCGTCCCGATCAGGCGAAAATAGCCAATACGGAAGGCCTGATGGATTTCGTGATCCTGCACGAGGTGTCGCACGGTCTCGGCCCGTCTTTCGCGCATACGGCCGCCGGCAAGGTCGGCGTCGGCGAAGCGATCGGCCCGCAATATTCCTCGCTTGAGGAATCCAAAGCGGACATGACGAGCATGCACAACGTGAAATGGCTGGTCGATCATGGCGTGATTCCGAAATCGAAGCTCGACGGAATTTACGCGTCGTATCTAGCGGAAACGTTTCGCACAATTCGATTCGGCATCGCCGAGGCGCACGGACAAGGCTCGATGATGCAGCTCAGCTACCTCATCGAGCAGGGCGCCATCCGCCGCGATTCATCGACCGGGCGCTACGAGGCCGACTTCGACAAATTCCCCGCAGCCATCGAGTCGCTCGACAAGGAACTCCTCGAGCAGGAAGCCACCGGCGATCGAGCGCGCGCCGAGGCGTGGTTCAAGAAGTACGCCGTAATGCCTCCGGAGCTGACTGCGGCGCTGGCGAAATCCTCGAACGTTCCGGTGGACGTCGATCCGGAATTTGATTTTCACCCGCCGCTGCGGTAGTCGCTAGAGGATGCTCTGAATCTCCGCGTCGATGGAAACGTGGGTCTGCGGGAATCCGTTGATCTGGTAGTTTGCTCCCGCCGAGCACTGGAAGTGGAGGAACCGGCTGATGTGGTAATCCTCGTCGAGGGTGCCGAAGGCAGCCTCGATCTCCTTGGCCGAAAGGCCGAGGGCCGAAAGCGCGATCGGCTTGCCGTAGCCGCCCGCGACGGCGACATATTTCTGTACGATTTGGCTCAGTTCCAATTTTGCACTGCGGTCAGATTGTGTCATCGGCGTCAAAACCCATTCAAATCGAGGCGTTTGCGGGCCGCCCTTGCGTTTCCCGGATAACGCCCCTATACTAACTTCCAGCCGAGCATTTGTCGAACGAACCAGTGGGCGCGAGCCCACTTTTTTGTTGGCCGCTGGATGGGCCGGACGCACGCATCCCCTTGGGGATAAACGCCGTCCATAGAATAGTAAGTATGGACTTGGACAAGATTCGTGAGGCGGCGAAGCGCGTGGCTGGCTCGCTGGGCCTCGAAATATTCGACGTGGAGTGGAAAGTAGGCAAGCAGCGGTTGCTGCGGGTCTACATCGACCGGCCGCCGGGTCCGGCCAACCCGGAGAATTTGGGAATCAGCCACAAGGATTGCGAACGCGTCAGCGAGCAACTGAGCGTAATCCTCGATGTCGAGGATCTCGTGCCGGGACCGGCCTATGTACTCGAGGTCAGTTCGCCGGGGCTGGATCGAAAGCTGATCAAGCCGGCGGACTACGAGCGTTTTGCCGGGCGCCTGGCGCGCATCTGGCTCAACGAGCCGGTGGAGAATCAGAACTATTTCGAAGGCCGGCTCGCGAGCTACGCGGACGGCATCGTGAAGTTGAAGGTGAAGGAACGCGAGATCGCCGTGCCGTACGCCGGCATCCGCAAAGCGAATTTGGTGGTGGAACTCTAAGGGTGAGGGGGCGGGGAGAAACGCGATGGCGAGTCTGCTGTTCCAGACAATCGAGCAGATCAGCCGGGAAAAGCACATCGAACCGGAGATCATCGTCGCGGCGATCGAAGATGCGATGGTCGTGGCGGCGCGGAAATACTACCGCACCGAAGAGGATATCCGCTCGAAGTTCAATCCCGAAACCGGCGCGGTGGACGTGTTTTCCGTTCACACCGTGGTCGAGGAAGTGGCCGACCCCACGCGCGAAATTTCGCTCGCCGAAGCTCGGAAACAAAGCCCCAGCATCGAGGTGGGCGGAGAGATCACCCACACGAAGCCGACCGACGTGCTCGGCAGGATCGCGGCGCAGACGGCCAAGCAGGTCATTTTGCAGAAGGTGCGCGAGGCCGAGCGCGACACGATTTACAACGAATTCCACACGCGCGTCGGCGAACTTTTGAATAGCGTCGTGAAGCGCATGGAAGGACCGGACATCATCGTCGATCTTGGCCGCACGGAAGCGCGCCTGCCCAAGCGCGAGCAATCGCGCCTTGAGGCGTACAACGTGGGCGACCGCCTGCGCGTGACGATTCGCGCGGTGGAACGCGCCGCCAAGGGACCGCAGGTGATCGTGTCGCGCGCCGATCCCGCTCTGGTGCAGCGCCTATTCGAGATGGAAGTGCCCGAAATCTATGACGGCACCGTGCAGATTCGCGCCGTGGCGCGCGAAGCCGGCGAGCGCACGAAAATCGCTGTCGAAAGCCGCGACAAGGACGTCGATCCTGTGGGCGCGTGCGTCGGCATGAAGGGCATGCGCGTGCAGTCGATCATCCGCGAGCTTCGCGGCGAGAAGATTGACATCATTCCTTTCAACGAGGAAACGGTCGCTTTTGCGCAAAAAGCGCTGAGCCCGGCGAAAGTGACGCGCGTGCAGATCATTGACCCCGAGGAAAAACGCCTCGAGGTGATCGTCGAGGATACGCAGCTTTCGTTGGCCATCGGCAAGAAGGGGCAGAACGTCCGCCTCGCCAGCAAGCTGATCGGCTGGAATGTCGACATCAAGAGCGAAGAGGAGAAGCGGCGCGAGATCGAAGCGCAGATGGCTGCGCTCACGGCGCCCGGTACCGCTCTGACAGAGCTTGCAGGTGTCGGTCCGAAGACGATCGAGAAGCTCGAGGCCGCGGGCATCACGTCGATCGAGAAACTGGCGGACATGACGCCCGAGCAGCTCGTCGAGATTCCCGGCATCGGCGAGAAGATGGTCGAGAAGATTCACCAGTCGGTCGCCGCATACTTCGAGGCGCTCGATGCGCAGGCCACCGAAGCGCCCGCCGAGGCTGCCGCCGAGGAGCTGCCGGCGGAAGCGCTGCCGGCCGAAGCACAAGCGGAATTGAGTGCCGAGGCTGCGGAAGTGCCGGCGGATGCGGACGCGGGCGATGAGTCCGCAGCAGAATTCACAGAGACCTTGGAACGCGAAGAATCCGTGACTGAGAAATCGCACGTCCCGGTGGCGACGGACGAATCACAGGCGGAACGCCTCGAAGAAGAGCAGCGTCCTGCAAATGAAGAAAACGAGGACCAGCAGTAGACAAGGCCGAATGTCAGACGCTAATCAAATCCGAATCAACGAACTCGCGCGGGAACTCGAGATCAAGGCGAAGGTCCTGATCGACTACCTGCCCGAGGTCGGCGTCAAAGAAAAGAAGACGCACTCGAGCTCGATCGACGTCGAGCACGCCGTGCTAGTGCGCAAGCACTTTCAAGATATCGCCGCTGCGGAAGCCGCCGCCGAAGCGGCCAAGACTGCCGCGAAAAAGCCCGCGCGCCCGGCGGCACCTGCGGCTGCGCCGAGACCGGCGGCACCTGCATCGGCTCCGAGCTCTGCGCCCTTGTCTGCGACTCATGCTGCCGCTCCGAGATCTGCTGCCGCCGCGCCTGCCGCTGGAACTGTTACTCCTGCTCCCGGTGCTGTGCGTCCTGGCGGGGTTCCGCCGCCGCGTCCCGCGGCTGCTCCTGGCGCTCCATCCGCTGCTCCGCCAGCGGCTGGCCCGAGACCTGGTGTGCCGCTGCGTCCGGCGGCGCCCGGTGCAACTCCCAGTGGTGCGCCTCACGCGACTCATGGACAGCCCGGCGCTCCTGGCGCGCAACGTCCCGCGGCTGCGGCTCCGACCGCGCCTGCGGGGACAACTCCCGGTGCGCCGAGGCCTGCGGGCCCTCCGCCAACCGGCCAAAGATTTCCGGCGTCGCGTCCACCGACGCAGCCCGGCGAAGGCTATCAAGGGCAAAGACCTGGCGCGCCGCAAGGCATGCGCCCCGCGGCAGCTCCGGGTGGAGCGCCTCGTCCCGGTGGTGCGCCGCGACCGGGCGGTCCTCCGCGTCCCGGTGGTGGTCCTCCAGGAAGATTTCCGCAACGTCCCGGCGGCGGCGCTGGTGGCGGCCGGCCAAACCAAGCTCCCATCGGGAGCCAGCGACCCGGCGCCACGGGTGGAGTCCCGAAAGCCGAGCCAGGCAAGCCGCTCTATGCGCGTAAACCGCCCGCAACGCGCGGGCGTCCGCTTATCGAAAAACGATTTGCTGAAGGCGAACGCCGGCTGCATCCCGTGCGCACGCGCGCGGGCGCGGGTCCCGGCCGCACGGTGGTCGAACCCGTCGCGCCCGTTCAACGCGAACCGCGCGCGGTGACGGTCACGGAAGGCATCACCGTCCGCGAGCTTGCCGAGAAGCTCGACATCCGCGCCAAGGATTTGCTGAAGACGCTGCTCGATCGCGGCGTGTTTGCGAGCATCAACCAGGCGCTCGATGTCCCGACGGCGACCAACCTTGCCGAGGCTTTCAACGGCATCGTGCAGGTGGTCACGTTCGAGGAGCAGGTTGTCCAGGAAGAGAAGATCAAGGAAGAGCGCAGCGGAAATCTGGTGCCGCGCGCACCCGTGGTCACCGTGATGGGCCACGTCGATCACGGCAAGACGAGCCTGCTCGACGCGATTCGCGAAACCGAGGTCGCGGCGGGCGAGGCGGGCGGCATCACGCAGCATATCGGCGCGTACGAAGCGCACGTCGGCGACCGCCGCATCGTTTTCGTCGATACGCCCGGCCACGAGGCGTTCACTCGGATGCGTGCGCGAGGCGCCAAGGTGACCGACATCGTCGTGCTCGTCGTCGGCGCCGATGACGGCGTCATGCCGCAGACCGAAGAGGCGATCGCGCACGCGCGCGCCGCGAAGGTGCCGATCGTCGTGGCGATCAACAAAATCGATAAGCCCGATGCGCAGCCCGAACGCGTGAAGCGCCAGCTCGCCGATCGCGGCCTCATGCCAGAAGATTGGGGCGGCGAGACGGTGATGGTGGACGTCTCGGCAAAGACGAAACAGAATCTGCCGCGGCTGCTCGAAATGATCCTGCTCGTTGGCGACTTGCGCGAATTGAAGGCCGATCCGGACGCGCCGGCAAGCGGCACCGTGATCGAATCGCGCGTCGACCGCGGCCGAGGACCTGTCGCCACCGTGCTCGTGCAGAATGGCACGCTGCACATCGGCGATGTGTTCATCGTGGGCGCCGTTTACGGCAAGGTGCGCGCGATGTTTGACGATCGCAGCCAGCCGATCAAGCAAGCCGGTCCGTCCACGCCCGTCGAAGTGCTCGGACTGCAGGGCGTGCCCGAGGCGGGCGATCAGTTTCAGGTAGCGGACGAAGCGAAGGCGCGGCACATCGTCGAATACCGGCAATCGAAGCAGCGCGAGGCGTCGCTCGCCAAGACCGCTTCCGGTCGGCTCACGCTCGATCAGTTGCACGAACAGCTTCGCGCCGGTGAGATGAAGGAATTGCCGGTCGTGGTGAAGGCGGACGTGCAGGGCTCGGCCGAAGTGCTCACCGAAATGCTGCCCAAGCTCTCGAACGATCAGGTGACGCTCAAGGTGATCCAGTCGGGCGTCGGCGCGATCAACGAGAGCGATGTGATCCTTGCGTCAGCTTCGAATGCCATCATCATCGGGTTCAACGTGCGGCCAGAGCGCAAAGCCTCCGATCTGGCGCAGCGCGAAGGCGTCGATATCCGGATGTACTCGATCATCTACGAGCTGCTCGACGAAGTACGCAAGGCCGTGGCCGGCTTGCTCGCGCCGGTGATCAAGGAGACGTATCTGGGCCGTGCCGAAGTGCGCGACACCTTCCGCGTGAAGGGCGCGGGCGTGATCGCCGGCTGCTCCGTGCAGGATGGAATCATCAAGCGCGATGCGGACGTTCGCGTCGTGCGCGACGGCGCCGTGGCCTACACCGGGCGCGTGATCTCGCTGCGGCGGTTCAAGGACGACGTCAACGAAGTCCGCGCCGGATTCGAATGCGGCATCGGCATTTCGAATTTCAACGACGTGAAGGTGGGCGACATTCTCGAGTGCTTCAAGATGGAAAAGTCGCAGCCGATGGAAACTGTGGGAGCCGGTGATCGCGGCGGCGCCCGCGAAGGCGCCGAGGCTCGCCGCAACTAGCCTTCGCCCGCGTCGGATTTTTTGGTGCCCTCTGTGCTGGAACTTGCGGGGTGTTATGCCGATTGGCCTCCTCACCCTGGAAATTCACATTCCCGACGCGCGGTCGCTCAAAGACAAGCGGCAGGTGCTTCGCAGCCTGAAGGATCGGTTGCGCGCACACTACAATGTCGCAGTCGCGGAGCTCGAGCATCAGGAACTCTGGCAGCGTTCCCGCGTCGGCGTGGTGAGCATTTCCGGCGATTCCCAGTATCTCGAGGAATCGCTCCAGGCGGTCGCCGCCGAATCCGAGCGGATTCTCGGGCGCGATCTGGTTTCGCAGGAGATTGATTACTTCGAGGGAAGTGAATGACGGTCGCCGGGTTTCGCAACGAAAGAATCGCCGAGGAGATCAATCACGAAGTCAGCCTGATGCTGGCCGGTGAGCTCAAGGACCCGCGCCTGGCCGTACCGCTGACGGTCACCGAAGTCCGCGTGGCGCCCGGCCTGCGCACCGTGCGGGTTTTCGTTCAGGTCGATGGGACCGAAGCGGAGCGCGCCGAGGTATTCGCCGGATTGAAGGCTGCCGCCGGATTCATCCGGCACGAACTCGTCGAGCGGCTGCGCCTGCGCCGCGCGCCCGAAATTCTCTTCGTCGCCGACCAATCCGAGCAGTACGGCAGCCACATCGACGACCTCCTGCGCAAAACGCAGCACCCGGAGAAATCCTAGGTGCGCTGCCCCGCAGCCTGTTATTTGCTTTGGTTCGCCAGTCTCTAAGGACAACGCCCTTCATGCCCCGCACGCCGCAGCCGCAGCTCGACGGAATTCTCGTGGTCGACAAGCCGAGCGGAAAGACTTCGCACGACATCGTCGAGACCGTCCGCCGCCTGATCGGATTCCGCCAGATCGGCCACTTCGGCACGCTCGATCCGCTCGCCACGGGCGTGCTGGTGCTGGCGCTCGGCCGCGCCACGCGTCTCGCCCGTTTCTACTCCGGGCGCCGCAAGCGCTATAGCTGCGCGATTCGCTTCGGATTTGCGACGGACACGTACGACGCCGATGGCGAGCCGCTTTCCGAAGATTCCGCGCCCGCGCTCGACGCCGAAAAGCTCCAAGCGCTCGCGGCGCAGTTCGTGGGAAAAATTCAGCAGACGCCGCCGGCGTTTTCGGCGAAGAAAATCCACGGACGCCCGGCGCACGAGCTCGCGCGCAAACACAAGCCGGTGAATCTCGAACCTGTCGAGGTGGAAGTCTTCGAGTTTCGCCTCACCGGCGTGGAAGGGTCCGTCGCGCGCTTCGTCGTGGAATGCGGCGCGGGCACTTACATTCGCTCGCTGGCGCACGATATGGGGCAGCTCCACGGCGCCGGCGCGCACCTCGCCGAAATCTCCCGCACTGCGGTGGGCGAATTCACGTCCGATCACGCCGTCTCGCTCGAAGATCTCGCGGCCGACGCGAAATCCGGAAGGATCTCCTCGCGCGTGATCGGCCTCGAAAGCCTCTTGCCCGATCTACCACGCGCGACAGTGCTGCCGATTGTCGAAAAGCGCGTGCGCCACGGCGCGAAATTCAATCTACCGCTCGCGCAGATTCAGCCGGGACAGACCACCGCCGCGCAGGGTTCGCCCGCGCAACTCGATTCGGGCGACTGGAAACCCTCGCGCCTCCGCGTCTTCAATCAGCAGGGACAGCTCATCGCTATTGCCGAGCCTGTAGTTCCGCGCACGTACCAACCCCTCGTCGTCCTCGAAACCACACCCTAGATGCAAGGACGCGAGGGCTGAGGCGTCGCACTACTTGCTAGACCGACGGTGCGAAGTATGGTGGCCGCTATGGGACCTGCCGTGGCTGTGTCCGCTGTGAGTGGACGCCTTCGTGTGCCGAGTATGCTGTGAGTGCCGCCGTGTCTGCTGCGAGGGAGCAGCGCCAGCGAAGAGTAGTAGGGCGGCCGCGAGTGCGACGATGAGGCGTTTCATGGGAAGTCTCCAAGGCGCTGAACGTAGCGCGCGAAAGGGCGTGCCGCAAGAGAATGAACGTACGCAACGTCTGAGGGACGAAAGTCTTCAGGGATGAAGTGACATTTGTGCAGTTGGCCCAACTACCGGTCTGGCGGCCCGTTGGATGGAAGGCCTTGTCCGGGTTGCGGTTGCGGTTGCGGTTGCGGTTGCGGTTGCGGTTGCGGTTGCGGTTGCGGATGATGATGAGCATGCGGAGCCGGCGGATGCTGAGCAGGCTGATCCTGTGACGGCTGCTGTGGCTGAGC
>JBKQNJ010000081.1:0-67949 GCA_052146315.1 Candidatus Acidiferrales bacterium
CGGCCTCCGCGCTTTCGGCTATACCGAAGCCGAGGCTCGGTTTCTCTACCTTGTGGCAGTGCATTCCGGGTATTTCACGGTGCGGCAGTTCCTCGACTCTGCCCATGCTAAGAGCGGCAAGCGGAACGCCCGGTTCGTCGAAAAACTGTTTCGTCTCGGCCACGCCACGGCCCAGAGATACACGCGCAGAAGCCTCGTGTATCAACTCTGTTCCCGTCGGATTTACGAAGCGATTGGCAAGGCCCATCTCCGCAATCGCAGGGAGCACGAACTCGATTACATCAAGACGCGCCTCCTGGCCCTTGACTTCATCCTTGCGAACCCGGAGGACCGCTACTTCGAGACAGCCGAAGAGAAGCGGCGCTATCTGCTTGAGCGGTTTAAGATCAGCGAGAGTTTGTTCTCACCACCTGGCGACCATGGCAAGGTCATCACGTTCTCCGAGGGATTTCCGCTGTGCGTGGCCTATCCCGCTCCCGAGTACATGCCTGTGGTGACGTTCACCTACGTTGACCCCGAGCATTGCAACCTCGACCGATACGTCACACACTTGCGCACCTACCGGCCTCTCTTCCGGCAGCTACCGGGCTTTCAGTTCATCTACATTTCCACTGCAGCGGGCCTCCAGCAGGAAGCGCGAGAGCTTTTCTCGTTCCTTGTGGAAGGCAGGGGCCTATCGGATTTAGCTCGCTACTTCGACATTCAAACCAAATGGAACAACAAGAAATACGGCCTCGTCACCGAGGATGACCTGATCTTCCGAAACCAGGCTGCGAAGCGTTTCAGCGGCGAAATATTCGACACTCTCTACCGTCTCTGGAGGCGAGAGCAGTTGCCCAACGACTTGCGGGCGGAATCGCAAACAACCAGAACGGCCACGCAAAAAGCCCTGTTCCGAGCGGTCACGGTGCCGGGTCAAGAAGCGGCATTCGGAGACAGCAGGAAAAGATGGGGTGACGGCTGGCAAGTGCGCGGTACTTCAGGTGCGGCTTCGGTTCCCAAGTCACGCATAGCCCGACCACAGCTTTTTGAAACAAGGGCGGATACGTAAATGAAACGGGTGACATCTGCACGCGGACAAAACACAAGAAAGGGCGGGAGCGACCCCATTGTGTGCGGCTTTCAGCCGCCCAACACGTCGTGGGGTCGCTCCCGCCCGCCCCGAGCCGCTCGGGGCCGTGTTTTGTCCGCGTGCAGAGATCAGAGCAAACAGCTTGTAATGCATGCCGTACTACACCGCGAAAGACGAAGGGAGGAAAACAGTTGCCACTACTGAAAGCACCGCCTAAACAGCCCCGAAATGAATCCTTGCAACTCCGCGTCTCGACCGAGTTCAAGCTCCGGTTGCTGCGTTATTCCGAGTTCCTCGGAGCCACACCGTCCTACGTGGTGATTGAAGCTCTCAACCGACTCTTCAACAAAGACCGCGATTTCAAAGCATGGTTGGAGCAGCACGCCAACGCAGTTGGCGAGCCTCCCACGGAAACAGATTTCGCAATGCAGAGCGACAAAAAGCTCTAATGTCCCGGCATATCCAACCCGGCGTGCGCAGGAGAACAGCCTCCCCGCGACGGCTCACCTTACGCCTTGCCGTCTTCGACCTCGGCAAAGATTTCTTCAAGAGGCTGGCGGATTCCTTCGACGATCCGCCCGAACACGAGCAAACGCTCCGTGCAACACAGACATTCGATCTCCCGCTAGACGACCAAAAGCAGGAGACCACAGGGGGAGAAAGCCTCGATGCCGACTCGATTCGCTCCCTTCGCAGCATGTTCCTGTTGCTGGACGATTGGGACCACAAGCTCCGTGAAAAGGAGACTGCGGAAAATTCCTCCCCGAAATGTGAGGTGCTCGTTGACACGAAAACGCAATGAGAGCATGTTGGGCGAAATGCTTTCGAGAGGGAGGCCGGCATGAGGCAAGCCGTCATCTACGCCCGCGTTTCCAGCAAAGATCAAGAACGCGAGGGCTACTCCATTCCCGCACAGTTGAAGCTCCTGCGGGAGTACGCCCGAACGCATGAATTCGAAATCGTCCACGAGTTCATCGACATAGAGACGGCCAAGACGACAGGCCGCAAGCAGTTCGGCGAGATGGTGCGCTTCTTTCGCGAGCAACCCGTCTGCCGCGTAGCCATCGTGGAAAAGACCGACCGGCTGTATCGCAACTTCCGCGACTGCGTCACTCTTGAAGATTTAGAAATCGAGATTCACCTGCCCAAAGAGGGCCAGGTGATCGGCAAAGACTCGAAGTCTCAGGCGAAGTTGGTCCACGGCATTCAGGTGGTGATTGCGCGGAACTACATCGAGAATTTGCGCGAAGAAGTGCGCAAGGGAATGCGCGAAAAGGCTGAGCAAGGCATTTATCCGAGCCGGCCACCCTTGGGCTACTGCAACAACAAGCTGGAACACACCATCGAAATCGATTCCGCCAAGGCCTCGATGGCGCAACGCATGTTCGCACTTTATGCTTCGGGCCAGCACTCGCTGAACGGAGTGCGGAAGATTCTGAAAGCGGAGTTTGGCGTGAGCCTTGCCAAAGGCTATCTGGAACGCCTACTGAAAAATTCCTTCTACAAAGGGCAGTTCATTTGGGAGGACAAGCTCTACAGCGGCACGCAGACGCCCCTGGTCAGCGCCGAACTATTCGAGCAGGTGCAAGCTGTCTTTCGCGGGCACAATAAACCCAAGTACCGCAAGCACGACTTTGCCTTTTCGGGGCTGCTCCACTGTGCTTACGACAATTGCACGGTGACGGCGGAAATCCAGAAGAAACGCTATACCTACTACCATTGCACCGGATTCCGTGGCAAGTGCGAGCTCCCCTACTTCCGGGAAGAAGAGATCGCCACACGGCTCGGAAAGGTCCTCAAAGACATCCACATCCCGGACGACGTTCTGAAGCAGCTTGAAAAGTCCTTGCTTACTGATAAAGGCCGTGACGAAGCCATTAGGAAGCAGCAGGGCGAACGATTGAAGCAGAGGTTGAGTGCGGTGCGTCACCGTCTCGATCAAGCCTACCTGGACAAGCTGGACGGCAAAATCAGCGAGGAATTCTGGATGCGGAAATCAGCCGAGTGGATTGCCGAGGAACAGCAAATCTCCCTCGCGATTCGGGGCTTGGCGAACGCCAATCCCGACCGAATGATTGATGCCGTCAGGATTCTCGAACTCGCGAATAAGGCCCATTTTCTATACGTTAGCCAGCCTGCCCCGGAAAAAGCCAAATTGCTCCGAATGGTGCTTTCGAACTGCGCGGTGGACGCTGCAACTATCTATCCTGTGTATAAGAAACCTTTCGATCTGATCTTCGCGCGGACTAAAAATGAAGAATGGCGCGCCCGGGAGGATTCGAACCTCTGACCTTGTGCTTCGGAGGCACACGCTCTATCCATCTGAGCTACGGGCGCGCAGTGACGTTCGCGACGCGGATACGGTGATTACACGAGGGAACGTCGCGATTCGATTCTACATTGCCCCGCGGATGCGAGCAAAAGAATCCGCCCGGACGCGTAAGCGCGCGACGGCTTAGGGCGTGTGCCGCGGCGAATGGTATAATTCCGCGGTTCACGTGCCATGAACGAACTCCTGTCTCACTGGGTGGGAATCGCCGAAACGCGCGGCGTGCGCATTCTCGTCATCGCGCTCCTTGCGTTTATCCTCGCGCGCATCCTGAAGGCTGTCACGTCGCGCCTCGTGCAGGCCTCGAAGGGCCCGACGCGGGTGGCGCAGCTGCGCGAGCAGCAAACGCGCACGATGGCGGGGCTGCTCTACAGCCTCGGAGTCTGGATCATCGTTGCGGTTGCGATCCTTACGGCGCTGCCGGAACTGGGTTTTGACGTGACGCCGGTTGCGGCGACGGCGGCGGTCGCCAGCCTTGCCTTCGGCTTTGGCGCGCAGACGCTGGTGAAGGACCTGATCAACGGATTCTTCATCGTTTTCGAGGATCAATATGTGGTCGGCGACTTCATTCAGCTGAACGGCGAAACGGGGCGCGTGGAATATCTCACGCTGCGTCGCACCGTGCTGCGCAACGCGAGCGGCGCGATCGTCACGATCCCGAATTCGCTGGTGGGCCAGGTGGCCAATCTGAATCGAGACTGGTCGCAGGCGTTTATCGACGTGACGGTGCCGTCGGCCGAGGAGATCGGGCGGGCCCTCGCGGCGCTCGAGAAAATCGCGAACGATTTCCGGAACGATGCCAGTTGGTCTCCGGCGCTGCTGGACGGGCCGCGCGTGCTGGGCGTGGAATCGATGTCGCTCGACGGCACGGTGCTGCGGTTGCAGGTGCGCACGGCGCTCAACCGCAAGGACGACGTGTCGCGCGAGCTTCGCCGGCGAATCAAGCTGGCCTTCGAGGGCTCGCAAATTCCGCTCGCGAGCACGCATCGAGTTGAACTGCAGGGCCATGCGGCGTCGGCCGGATCCTGATTTCGCCACGATGAAATGATTCCTAATCTGACTTTCAATCTACCTTGCACAAGGAGAAAACGATGGGTGAAGTGACGCACGAACAGGTAAATCTGATGCTGAAGTTGTACGACATGAGGCGGGAGCCATTGATGCGCGAGGCCCGCGAGTGGTATTTCAACAAATTCCGGCCCGCATCGCTCGATGATATTCAGAAGCAGGCGCCGATGGGCAGCAAGGAAAACGCCTACATGCGCATGGTGACCAGCTACTGGCAGATGGTGGCGAGCATCGTGAATCGCGGGCTGATCGACGAGGAATTCTTTTTCGAAAATACGGGCGAGCAGTGGATGGTGTACGAGCGCATCCGGCCGTTCGTCCCGGCGATGCGGGAGCGCAGCAAGAATCCGAACCAGTACCGCAATCTCGAGGAGCACGTGACGAAACTCGAGGCGTGGCGCGAGCGGCGGGCGCCGGGCTCCACGGAGGCGATGCGGCAAATGATGGCTGCTCCGCCCGCGAAACCCGCAGCGAAAGCAAAGGGCAAGAAGAAGTAGGACCGGCCTGGGCCAAATAACGGCGGGATTATCGCGACAGACGGGGCCGCGATTCGCGGCCCCAGCTTGCCTGGAACTATTTCACTCGCTTACTCGCCCACATCGTGTGAGGGTTCGGTAGAGGTGTAGATTAGGTGCCCTCGACAATTCGTATTTCGCGTTCAACCGCACCTTCCAATTTCTTTCGGGCGGCCTTGTAAGCTTCGCTCTCATAGGCGGCAATCGCCTTCTCGACGCTATCAAACTCAATGATCACGGTTCGCTCAGCCGTTCCGCCCTCGAACGTCTTCGCAGGATTGCCTCGGACAATGGTTCGCCCTCCTTGCGCTTGCAATGCCGGAACAGCCAGCTTGGCGTATTCGGCAAGAGCGGCGGGATTCGCAATGGTTCGGTACCAACTGATCCAATAAGCTTTGGGCATTGATTTCTCCACGGGCGCTTCTCGAGCGCCGCATACGAATGAATCCACCTGGATTTATACACCAAGGAACCAACACCGCATACGATTGTACTGTCTGTTTTCGGCAACGCTGGCTAGTGCGGAAGCGGCGACACGCGGGGCTACTTGTTCACAGACACAAAAATTATCAGCGCCAGTAACCCCAGCGCGAGGAGGGGCCACAGTAGCGCCGCAATTATCGCGACAATCGCGCTCGGCAACCACCCAAGTCCCACGCCCAGCAGAAACCCATACGCAAACGCACAGTAAATCCACGTGCCCACGAAGACGATGCAGCCCGTGATCGCAGCCCCCACGCGGTACACTGCCCCCCAATCCAGGCCGGATGAAACTCGCGAGGAAGGGGGCGGCGAAATTGGTGCGGAGCGTTTGGGGATCCTGCCCTCAGGATCGGCCCCTTCGAGTTGGTCTCTTGGAACCTCGCCGACCAGTCGATCAACCTCGTGTCCGTGTCTGAAAGTCAGCACCGTTGGAGTCGCTCGGACGTTGAACGTTTCAGTTGATTGGCGATTTGCACTGGTATCCAATTTCGCCAACTTGAGTTTGCCGGGGCGGGCCATTTCCTCGAAAGTTGCTAACACCGCGTGGCTGTAAACGTCCCAAGGAGCAAAGAAAACTAGCATGACCGCCTCTGCTTTACTGGCCTCGATTACATCTGTCTGAAACGTTGAATCCGTCACAGCTTGAACTTGAGAGAGTGCGGCTGGCTCGTGAGCAATCCATTTTCTGCCCATGTCATACTCTTTGCGCCTATCAGGATCGGACAAGACCCGGTATGCTTTCGCTATCTGCTTCGCGCTCTTGATAGCCTTGGCGTGACGAACGTCAGTCACTGTGTTAATGGCGTGCGTTAGCGCCCTGAGCGAGGCCTGGATTTCGTCCTGGGTTGCATCCTCTTTAATTCCGAGAATTTCGTAGTAGTTCATTGCACACACGTCCCACAGCCCTAGCTAAATCACTTCGCCCGCGGAGGAGGGAGTAGTTCTTCCGCGAAGCGTTTGTGTCCCGTCAAAGCGTTGGCTGCTTCGCGCCCTTTTATTTCTAACCAGAATTCCGATGGTGCTGTCATTTCGAAGCTTTCGTTGTCTTGTCCGCTTTGTGTGCCTCAAAATGTCCCATCGGATCATCTTTTGCCCATTGCAGGTCAGACTCTTTTTCGGTCGGAAATCTTTCTTTCAATCGGCGGCTGATAGACTGAAGCGTCCAAAGAATTGCGACGAGTACGATGACAATTACTTCAAGCAAATCGTTTTCGCTCATCCTGAAGTACCTCCTTGCTATGGAGTTCGAGTTAGCAACAAGAGTCCTGCGCCATTCAGGACTGACGAGAAATTATTGGAGGCGCGGGTGGGAATCGAACCCACGAATGAAGGTTTTGCAGACCTCTCCCTTCCCACTTGGGTACCGCGCCTCGGACGCACAGTATAGCGAAAGAACGGCCGCGTTTCAGCACGCGGGCGCGTCCTGCGAGCCATCGAGCGGCTTCTCCCGAGGCACGGTTCGCGCTAAAGTGAATGGTGATGACTTTTCTTCCCTGGCTCATCGCAGCCATCCTTGCAATCGTAGCGGTGGGCGCGATCGTGTGGTCGGCGAGCAGCCGGTCCGACGCGCAGCTTTCCGCCGTGCGCCAGGAAATGCAGAACTCGCTTGCCACGCAGGGCCAGGCGGTGGCGTCGCAGATCAACGCGCAGATCGGGCAGCTGGCGCAGTCGGTGACGCAGCAGCTCGGGCAAGTCCGCGCGGAGCTGCAAACGGGCGTCACCGCCACGGGGCAGCTGACGAGCGACGCGCAGCGCGAGGTGTCGCGGCGGCTGGAAGCGTCCACCGACATGCTGATGCAGATGAGTCAGCGGATCGGCGAGATGCAACAGGCCAGCCAGGACCTCTCGAAGACGACTTCTACGCTGCAGGATATTCTGGGCGGGGTGAAGACGCGCGGGGCGCTGGGCGAAACGATGCTGGATACGCTGCTCGCGGATGCGCTGCCGCAAAGCGCGTACGCGATGCAGCACAAGTTCGCTTCGACGGGCAGCGTCGTAGACGCAATCGTGCGCAGCGGCGACCACCTGCTGTGCATCGACTCGAAGTTTCCGCTCGAGGCGTACCGGAGACTCGTCGATAGCGGCGACGAGGCGCGCCGCGATTTCTCCGTCGCCGTACGCAAGCACGCCGATTCGATCGCCGAGAAATACATCCTGCCGCACGAGCACACGCTTGACTACGCGCTGATGTTCGTGCCGTCAGAGGGCGTCTATTACGAGCTGCTAATGACCGAAGATTCGAAATACGAGCGGCTCGACGGGTACTGCCGCGCGAAACACGTCTTTCCGGTATCGCCCAACGTGCTGTGCGCGTTCGTGAGCGCCGTCGCCATCAGCCTGCAGGGACAAAAATTCGAAGAGAATGCGCGGCACATTTTCGCCGGGCTTGCGGGAGTGAAGAAGCAGCTCGAAATCTTCAGCGAGATCTACGAAAGGCTCGGGAATCATCTCCGGCACGCGCAGCAGAGCTACGAAGAAGCGGATACGAAGCTGACGCGCGTCACGAATTCGATCGAGCAGATGTCACAGGGCGCGCTGCCGGAGGCCGAGCCGGTGCAGCAGGTGCTGTTGCCGCCTTCGGAAGACTAGAAAAACCACCTCCTGAGCTGGCTTCGCTCCTATACTTGCTCACTATTTGCGCGCCGGTCAGGTCCGCAGCCCTGAACCAAACCTGAACTCGCGGCCAGCTAGTTTTGCGCGCCACAATCTGCCAAAGTCATTGCGACGATGGAAGTCATCAGCCCCCTCGACGAGGGCCGAACGCTCTTTGAAAATTTGAAATTCGCCAAGGACAACTCCGAGACGACTGCTCCGAGCTCAAACATAGCTAGCTCATGAGGCCGGCGTACAACGGGCTGTCATCCCGATTGGAGTTCCGCGCGCTTTGGTCTTTCCCGCTTGCCCTGACGAAGGAAGGGCGTCTTTTGCGGGCGCGGAACGGAGAGAGGGATCTGCTGTACTCACTCGCTAGCCACAGAACTGATTTCTGGCAAAGATCGACTTTCCCTGGCTTTTCTAATCGACACTGCGGCGATTAGAAACGTCCGTAACTCGCTGCAAACAAACAACGGGGACCACTTCTAATCGACACAGTAACGGGGGTGTTCGATCCCCTCAAGACGGCCGAGACTGTCTGGCTCCTACAAAGCGGCGCGGGCGGCGTCGAGGAGCGTGCGCAAGTCGCCGGCAATCGTTGCCGAGCGGATTTGATCCAACGCGACCGCGACGCGGTCGGAATCCTGCGGATGACGTTCCAGGTGATCTATCAGCTTCTGAATGTCGCGCTGCGAATCCTTGGGCACGAGAAGTTCAGCCGCCTGCAGATACCGGAGGGCGACAGCCGCATCGGGTGGGCCGATCACGCGGGCGTGAAACGAGAACGTTCCCGATGCGACCGCCTGCACTCGAATCGCCGCCGTATTTTCCTCGCCGCCGGTCGTGACGACCTCTTGCGTCTCGCCGCGCAAGAAGCGGAGCACGCCGGGCGTTTGATTATCGACCGCCAGCCGCAGTTTCGCATCGGACCCTTGCACGCGGACCAGGAGATCGCCTTTCTTGCCGGGCAGGAGCGCCGGATTCGGCGCTTCGAATGCGAGCGCGACGATCGAAGTCTTCGCGGCAAATTGCGCGGTGTCCGTCACGACGGAAATCGCCGCGGGCCCGGCCTCTACTTTCGGTCCCGGCAGGACGACGATGCATTCCGGTGACGCGGCGAGCACGAGGCTCAGCTGCCCGTTGATTTTCACAAGATTTCCATCGGCTCGGCCGCTCAGCGCCCTGCCGCAAATCGAAAACCGATCGTGCAGTGAGATGACAGGAGCTACGGTGATTGCCGGCGAAGGATCACCCGCCGGCGGGTCGACGAGCGTGGCGAAGGAAGATCCCGGTGCCATTGCCAAAACGTAGCCCGCCGATGCGGGCGCGTTGAAAAGCGCCCGGCCGGTCGAGTCGGTCGTCAGTTGCTGGTCCCCGACTTCGACCTTCACGCTGGCAGCAAGCCTTCCGTCGACGCCAAGGGCCGCAAAAGTGGCGGGCTGGCCCGCGACAATTCTGGGCGGCAGCACGATCGTAACGCGCCACGTCGTCAGCGGTGTGGACGGCGCTTGTGCATGTAGCGCGGACCGCGCGGTGAGTCCGGCCGCGGCGAGAATTCCCGCTGACAAACAGGCTGCCAGCAGCACGGAGCCGATAGGTTGTCTGCGAGTCGATCGAGCCATCATGGCGAAGAACCGTTGCAAAACGCTGCCGCGCGGCGCCGCCCCAGGCGCCACATTGCGACGTCACATTGTAATTCTAAAGCGTGGCGAACGTGAGATCAGCTTCAGTTATCGAGACGCACCACAAAAGTAGTGAACTGCTCGTCCGCACGCAACTGATCCGCGAGCTGGCGCGCCCCTGCTTCGGTGGGCAGGCGCCCCACGCGCACGCGGTAAAAAATGCCGTTCGGCGAGTCGTAGATCGCGATGCTCACGGAGGAATAGCGCATGGCGAGCCGGTCTCGCAGCCGATTCGCATTGTCCTGATTTGCGAATGCCCCCACCTGCACGCCGAAGAAGCCTTGCGCCGGATTCGGCCCCGATACCACGTCGAGGCGGACCGTCGCGGTGCCGGGGCCGACCATGCCGATGGCCTGCGCCGCCGAAAGCGAGAGATCGATGACGCGGTTTGCAACGAAGGGGCCGCGATCGTTGATGCGAACCTCGGTTTGCATGCCGTTCCGAAGATTAGTCACGCGAACCAGCGAGCCGAAAGGCAGCGTGCGGTGCGCCGCCGTGAACTCGTGCATGTCGTAAATCTCGCCGTTCGACGTGCGATGGCCGTTGAAGGGAACGCCGTACCACGATGCCACGCCCTCTTCCACATATTGGCCGGGGATCGCGGGCTGCGTCTCGACGGATGGAGGCGGAGCCGAGGGAGCGGACGGCTGCGGCAACGGGGCGGGCGCGGGGGCTTGCGGCGCGTACGTCTTGTGAGCGCAACCTGCGGCGACAAGAACGATGGCCGACAGAAGCGCCAGCACCGCTGTGCGCTGGAAATTCCTCCGCGAGGCGGAGAATTTCACGCGGCATCCCGGTTCACTTGTTTGCACTCAAGTTCGGTATTATAGGAATGCGTCAGCATTCTCGCAAGGAAGCAACGAAACGATCGTGTTCATTAGCGAGCGGTCCCATCGTCTCGGCAGACAGGAACGGTAAGAATACATGAGTGGATTTTTCGGCGGCCGCTCGCAGCCGCGGCCGAAAATTTGCCCGTCGTGTGGCAACCTGGTGGGCACGGTGGCAACGCGGTGCCCGCAGTGCGGCGCGAACGTCAGGTTTTCGCTCGCGGCGGCCAGCCGTTCGTTGGGCCGGCTGATGCCGACAACTTCACCTGCGACGTACGGGATCCTAACGCTCAGCTGCCTGATTTTTGCGGCGAGCTTTCTGGCTACCTTTTCGAAGAATGGCGGCATCGGAATGCCGGGCGGCGGGTTTTTGGGGATTTTGAATTTCGGCGCAATCGACGGCGATGTGCTGCAGCGCCTCGGAATGTCGATGCCTTTGCCGTACGACCTTGTGCAGCCGTGGAGGTTCGTGACGGCCATCTTCCTCCACGCGAGCATCCTGCACATCTTTTTCAACATGTGGGTGCTGATGGACATTGGCCCGCAGATCGAAGAGCTCTACGGATCGGCCCGCTTCACCTTTATTTTTGTGGTGACGGGAGTCTGCGGCTACCTGCTGAGCAGTTCCATGGGGAAGTACAGCGTGGGTGCGTCGGGCGCGCTGCTGGGGCTGATCGGAATGATGCTCGCGGTCACGACAGGCCGACGCAGCATCGGCATGCAAATGATGCGCAACCAAATCTTGCGCTGGCTTGTCTACATCGTCGTCTGGGGATTTCTGTTCCCCGGAGTCGACAACTGGGCTCACCTGGGAGGATTCGTCTCCGGGTTCGTTCTTGGCAAGCTCATGGCGGATCGGCCGCCGGCGTCGCCGGAAGAGCGCAAGCGAGCGTATGCGATGGGCTGGGGCGCGGCGCTGACCGTGATTGCAAGCTTCGTGATGGCGGGGCTGAAAGCGATGGGACGATAGCGGGGCGCTGATTCGCGCGCGGGCTTATTTCGCGGCGGGGCTTGCCGGCGTTTGCTCGGCTTGGAGTTGCCGGGCGACCACGATGCTGTAGTGAATGCCCGAGATCATCACGAAGGCAGCCACGCAGTACGCGCATGTCTCGCGCAGCAGCCGCAACGGCTCATTTTCCCACACGGCCAGCAACAGCACGAGCGTGACGAGTGAGATTTCAAAGAACGTCGTGGCCTTTCCCCAAATGCTTGGCGGAAACGCGCGGTAGCCCACCGTGAGAAGAATTACGACGCAGGCGATGAGAATCAGCACGTCCCGCCCCAGCACCAGAATCGTCAGCCACCAGCCGATTTTGCCTTTGAGCGCGAGCACGATATACGACGACGACAGCAGCAGCTTATCCGCGATCGGATCGAGATACGCGCCGAGCGGCGTGCGCTGATTCAAGCCGCGCGCGAGCAGTCCGTCGAGACCGTCGCTCACGCCTGAGACAATCAGGATTCCGAGCGCCCAATCGTAGCGATCGTACTTGATCGCGATGATGAAAAAAGGGAGGAACGCCAGGCGCAGGAACGTGAGCTGGTTGGGGACGGTCAAGATTCGGTTGTGTATCGGCTTCATCTGGTCACATCCGGCGAAAATCGCAACGGCAGGCAGAGGCTCGAATCAGGCGAACTGCGCGAGGTATTCCACCAGCGAGCGGCCCACCTTTTTCTCGAACACTTCTGCGAGCGAGGGAATCGAGCCGCGCGCCTCATCGAGCGCAATCCGCTCGATCCTCAGCATCGGGAAAAACAGCGTCGGCAGGCCGATGCGGTCGCCCTCCGGATGCAACACCTGGAGGATGAAATCATCGAACGAGCCGAGGTCGATCCCGCGCAGCGTGACGCCGGCGCTCGAAATTTCCACCAGCTCGCCCCAGAGCCGTTCCTTCGGACTGTGCAGGCTCACGACGACAATCGAGCGCGGCTCCATCGCCCCTCCCAAGAAATTCGAATCAGACGGAAATCGTTTGCAGGCCGGGCGCGAGCTCGAGCTTCGGCTCGGTCAGCTTCTGCACGTCTTCCGGCGTCACGCCCGCGACCACTTCGCGCAGCAACAAGCCCTTCGGCGTCACCTGGATCACCGCGAGTTCGGTGACGATCAGGTCGACCACGCCGACGCCCGTGAGCGGCAGCGTGCACTTCTTCATGATCTTCGGGTCACCTTCTTTTGTGGCGTGCTCCATCGCGATGATCACGCGCTTCGTGCCGGCGACGAGATCCATTGCGCCGCCCATGCCCTTCAGCATCTTGCCGGGAACTGCCCAGTTCGCGAGGTTGCCCTTTTCGTCGACCTGCAGCGCGCCGAGAACGCTGACGTCGACATGCCCGCCGCGAATCATGGCGAAAGAATCGGCGCTCGAGAAATAGCAGCAACCGGGAATTTCGGTCACCGGCTCCTTGCCCGCATTGATGAGATCCGGGTCTTCTTCACCCTCGTAGGGATAGGGCCCGATGCCGAGCATGCCGTTCTCGGATTGCATGATGACTTCGACGCCCGGCGGCAGGTAATTCGGGATGAGCGTCGGAATTCCGATTCCCAGATTGACGTAGTAGCCGTCGCGCATCTCTTGCGCCACGCGCCGCGCGATGATTTCCCGCTTGTCCACCGGAGAAGCCATCACGCCACCCCGCGCTTGCGCTTCGGCCCGGGCTCCATCGGCTTCAGGTAGTTCGTGCCCTCGAAGATTGCATCGACGAAAATTCCAGGGGTGTGGACGCCGTCCGGATCGAGTTCGCCCAGCTCGACCAACTGCTCGACCTCGGCAATTACGTAATCGGCGGCTGTGGCCACGACTGGATTGAAATTGCGCGCCGTTTTCCGGTAGACGAGATTGCCCCAACGGTCGCCCTTCCACGCTTTCACAAATGCGAAATCGCCGCGCAGCGCGGGAACCAGAATGTGCGGGCGGCCGTTGAATTCGCGCACTTCCTTTCCTTCTGCGACCATCGTGCCGAATCCGGTCGGCGTGAAAAATGCCGGAATACCGGCGCCGGCGGCGCGCATGCGCTCGGCCAGAGTGCCCTGCGGATTCAGTTCCATCTCGATTTCGTTGTTGAGAGCGAGCTTCTCGAAAAATTTGTTGGCGCCTACGTAGCTCGCGATCAGCTTCTTGATTTGGCGATTTTCGAGCAAAAGCCCGACGCCGTAGCCGTCGATGCCGGGATTATTCGAAGCGACGGTGAGATTCTTGGTGCCTTGCTTGACCAGCGCGCGAATCAGGTTTTCGGGAACGCCGCAGGTGCCGAAAGCACCCATGAGGATCGTCGCGCCGTCTTTGATGCGGCCGATCACCGCTTCGGCATTCGCAACGCGCTTGTCCATCGATCTCCCCTGAATCAACTTTGCAGCGCAAGGAACGTTTGAGTCTACTACAACTTCGCGGGTGGCCTTACGGCGCTTGCCCCCCCGTGCTGTTGCTACTTTTGATCAGTGATTCGGCGGCTCACGCCTTAGCGGGCGGCGCCTTTCAGGGTGCGGATTCTGGTGGCAACGCGGGCGGCAGCATCATCCGCGCTCGTCGATTTCTCGATTTCCGCTACCAGTGCCGAGCCGACCACGGCCGCATCGGCGATTCCGCCGAGCACGGATACATGCGAAGGCTGCGAAATCCCGAACCCTACTGCCAGCGGCAGCCTGGTGAATCGCCGCACGCGGCGCGCGAGTTCTGGAAGCTCCTCGGGCAAGGCGCTGCGTTCGCCCGTCACGCCCGTTCGCGAAATCAGATAGAGGAAGCCACTCGATACCTCGGCGATTTTTGCGAGGCGGGCGTCGGTTGACGTCGGCGCCGCGAGGAAAATCGTATCGAGGCCATGCGACCGCATCGCCGTACGATATTCGCCCGCTTCTTCGGGCGTGAGATCCGTGGCCAGCGCGCCATCGGCACCCGCGGCAGCCGCAGCGGCAGCGAATTTCTCGACGCCCATTTGCAGGATCGGATTGTAATAGCTGAAGAGAATCAGCGGTACGTCGCTCTTTGCCCGCACGCGTTTGATAAGGCCGATCACGCCCGCGAGCGTGGTTCCGGCGCGCAGCGCGCGTTCACTGGCGCGCTGAATTGTTGGACCGTCCGCCACGGGATCGCTGAATGGGACGCCCAATTCGATTACATCCGCGCCGGCTTCGGCGGCCGCGAGGACGATTTTCCCGGTCGCATCGAGCGATGGGTCGCCTGCGGTGATGTAGGCCACCAACCCCATTTCGCCCGCCTTGGCGAGTTGGGCGAATCGCGCTTCGATTCTGCCGGTGCTTGCTGATGCGGATTTCCCTGCGGTTTGGTTGGCGGATCGAGATGACTTTGGAATGGCCGCCTCAGACATAGCGCGAGAGCGTTTCCATATCTTTGTCGCCGCGGCCGGAGACGTTGAGGATCACGATCTCGTTTTTCCTCATTTTGGGCCCGCGCGTCATCAATTCGGCCACCGCATGCGCGGATTCGAGCGCGGGGATGATCCCTTCCTTGTGCGCCAGAGTGCGCGCCGCCTCGATAGCAGCTTGATCGCTCACGGCCGTGTATTCGGCGCGGCCTTCGTCTGCGAGCCAGGCATGCTCGGGCCCGATCGCCGGATAATCGAGCCCTGCCGAGATCGAGTGCGTCGTCGCAATCTGCCCGTCGGCTGTTTGCAGAACGTATGTATAGGTGCCCTGGAGCACTCCAGGCCGCGCGCCCGTGAAGCCGCGCGCCGCCGCCAGCCTCGCCGCGTGTTCGCCGAGCGCGTGGCCGCGCCCGCCCGCTTCGACGCCCACCATTTTCACCGCCGCATCGCCGAGAAACGCGTGGAACAAGCCGATTGCATTCGAGCCTCCGCCGACGCATGCAAACAGATAATCCGGCAGGCGACCTTCGCTCTGAAGAATCTGGGCGCGCGCCTCTTCGCCGATCACCTTGTGAAAGTCTCGCACGATTTGCGGATACGGATGCGCGCCGAGAACGGAGCCGAGCAGATAGTGCGACGTGCGCACGTTGGTGACCCAGTCGCGCATGGCTTCGTTGATCGCGTCCTTCAAGGTGCGGCTGCCCGCATCAACGCCGATCACCTCCGCGCCGAGCAGGCGCATGCGATCCACATTGAGCCGCTGCCGTTCCATGTCCTCGGTGCCCATGTAGACCGTGCAGGTCAGCCCGAGGCGCGCGGCCACGGTCGCGGTAGCAACGCCATGCTGCCCCGCGCCCGTTTCCGCGATCACGCGCTTTTTGCCCATGCGCACGGCGAGCAAACCTTGCCCGAGGCAGTTGTTGATCTTGTGTGCGCCCGTGTGCAGCAGGTCCTCGCGCTTCAGGTAAATTCGCCCACCGCCCAGATGCTCCGTCAATCGCGAAGCGAACTGCAGAGGCGTGGGTCGCCCGGCGAAATTCTTCAGCAGATCGTCGAGTTCCGCGCGAAAAGCGGGATCGGCACAGGCTGCGGCATACGCCTGTTCGAGTTCCTCGAGCGGCGCGACGAGCGTCTCAGGGACGTAGCGGCCGCCGTACGGCCCATAGCGGCCTCGCGTGTCCGGCACAATTTGGGCGATCACGCTCATACTGACCTCTTCGCCTTCTGGGATTCTTTAGCAGCGCGCATTAAACGCTTTACGCGGGCCGGATCTTTCTTCCCGGGCCGCGCCTCCACGCCGCTGCAAACATCCACCGCATACGGTCGCGCCGCGCGAATCGCCTCACCCACATTTTCAGGCGTCAAACCGCCAGCGAGAAAGACGCGCCCATATTTCTTGGCTCGCCGCGCGATTTCCCAATCGAACGTTTTGCCCGTCCCACCGCGCCGTTGTGTGTCGAAGCCGTCGAGCAATAGCGCCGTCGCCGCCTTGTAAGTTTGCAGTTGCCCGACAGCCAACGATTGTTTCACGCGAATCGCCTTGATCACCGGAAACGAGCGTTTCAGCCGCGCCACCATCGCCGGCGTCTCGTCGCCATGGAGTTGCAGCGCGTCGAGCCCGACCGTTCGCGCGATTTCGAGCATCGTCTGCTCGCTTTCATTGACGAACACGCCGACGACTGAAATCTTCTTCGGCAGCCGGCTCACAATTCTCTTGGCCTTCGCGGGCTCGACATATCGCGGGCTGCCCGTATAAAAATTGAATCCCAGGAGATCTGCTCCCTCCGCGACGGCCCGCCGCGCGTCCACCCAATTCGTGATCCCGCAGATTTTCACTTTCACCTTGGCCATGGCCGTCAGGCACTCGCAGCAGGATCGATCCCGATCAATGCCCGCAGCGGGACCGCCGGATCGGGCTCCTTCATCAAGTGCTCGCCGATCAAAAACGCGTCGAAGCCCGCGCCGCGCAGGCGTGCCAGATCGTCGTGCGTGCGCAATCCAGACTCGCTCACGGCTATGCACTCTTCGGGAATCGCCTCCACGAGTTCGAGCGATGTTTCCACCCGCACATCAAAATTCCGCAGGTCGCGATTATTTACCCCTATAATCCGCGCATCCACGGCAATCGCACGCGCCACTTCCTGGCGTGTGTGGACCTCGACAAGCGGCTCCATGCCGAGCGAACGTCCCAATTCCAGCAGCTCGCGCAACGTTTCGTCGCTGAGAATCGTCGCGATCAGCAAGAACGCGTCCGCGCCCGCCGCGCGCGTCTCCCACACCTGCCACGGATCGACGACGAAGTCCTTGCGCAAGACCGGAATCTGCACAGCCTTGCGTGCCGTTTTCAAATCGGCGAGCGAGCCGGAGAAAAACTCCTCCTCCGTGAGCACGGAGAGGGCCGCAGCGCCCGCGCCTTCCAGCTTCGGAGCCAGATCGGCGGGAGCGTAATCCTCGCGGATCACACCGCGGGATGGCGACGCCTTCTTGAGCTCCGCGATCACATTGAAGCCCGCGCGCGAAAGCGCCCCCGCAAAATCGCGCGGCGCATCGGCCTTCCCAACCGCCAGCTTCAGCGCCACATCCGGCAGCACTCGTTTCCTGTGCGCGATCGACTCGCGCCGCGCCTCGACAATGCGGTCGAGGATGGTCCTCTCGCGTGAAATCGTTGCCATTCGTTTTCGCCGGACACGCCTGCCAATCTCGGCTGGCGCGCGCTACAACCCGATTTTGCCTGATTGGAGGCCGCTCGAAGCATGCTATCGGGGCATCCCGGACCTGTCAATTTGCCGGATGTGCGGCGGCAGGCGAGAGCAGAGGCTCCGAGAATCGGATGGGAATGCCGAAATTCGAGCCGCCGAAACCCTTCAAAATCGCGTAGGTGACGCCAATCACTTTCCCATTCTGATTGAAAAGGGGCCCGCCCGAGCCGCCGGAAGTGGTCTGCGCGTCGAACACGATCTTGTCCGGGAGGATGTCGCCAATATGCCCTTGCGTGATGAGCGGACGAATCAGATTCCGTTGCGAGAGGGCGTCGAGAACCTGCGAGACATCGCCGCCGCTCTGGGTCAGGATCTGCTGCGCCGTTTTTTCGTCGGTGCGCGCGAGAATCGCGGCGAGCCCGGTGGCATAGCCCATCAGCACAACCGGATCGCCCGCGGTCGTGGCGCCCTTTGTCGAATCGATCGTAAGAGCGGGGCGCTTCAGGTCCTGCATATCGACGCGCATTGCCGCGAGATCGGCGTCTTTCGATATCTCATCGATCTCGGCGTGAAAAGCCCGCGGATCGCCCGGGAAATAGGCGCGAATGGACGATATCTCGGCCTGGAAACCCTGGCTGGTGATCTGGTCGAGTTCGTCGTTGTTCCACCAGGGCTCGGCGACGTGGCGGTTCGTGATGACCCGGCCATTGTTTACCGTGAAACCCGTGCCGAATACGTCGACTGTTACTTCCGGCCCATCTCCTTGAAGCGTCAGAAGGGGATTGCCGTCGCTGTCCTGGATGGGTTCGCCTTGCGGATTCAGGCCCACGTAACGGAGGCGCTGATTCGTGTCCTGACTGCGAAACGCGACGGTAACATGCAGCAAGCAGACGCTCTGCACATCTTCGGCGATAAAGTTATCGGTGGAATCGTCTCCTCTTTCGAGCCGCTTGAGGCGCGCGTTGGTGTCGTCCAATTCCTTTTGCAGTGCGGTTGCCTGGCCGTCGTCTGAATTGGCCATCTGGGCGCGCAGGTCGGCCGCGTGCTTTTGCAGCTCATCCTTTCCATCGATCGCGCCGACTGCGGCACTTTGCGCCTCGCGCAAGCGGCGCACGTCGGCGAGCATGTCCTGCTGATGTATGATTCCGCGTTCGAGGCGTGTGATCGTAGCGTTCGTGCGCTGCACATCCTTTTTGGCGCTGTGAAAGAACAAGAAATACGTTCCAGCCATCAGCGCCGCGATTGCGAACGCAGAGCCGACGCCGATTTTTAGGGCGCGGTCGAGCGAAAAAGCGTCGCTCGTCATCTTCTCCGTGACGGCAAGCGCCTGGAACGCAGTTTGGGCAATCTGCTGCCCCTCCTCGGCAAGACGCGTGCGTGCGAGCATTTGGCTGTCTGCCCGGCGCGCCCTTAGTTGCGCGCGGACGCGTGCAAGAAGCTCGGCGGGATCGAACGGCTGGGAGATCGCATCGTCGGCTCCGAGATCGAGGGCTGCCGCGCGATCCTCGGCAGCAGGGCCGACGAGCAGGATCACGCGGACTTGCTGCGTCGCAGCAGACCCACGGATGGCCGCGATCACATCATGCACATGGAGCGCCGCGTGCTCTCCAGTCTCGACATTCGGTATCGTGCACGGAAGGGCGCTCAGGATTAGCAGCTCTGGCAAGAGCTGGCGCGCGGCCTGGAGCCCCTCTTGAGCCGCTGCAAATGCGACTACGTCGAAGCCCGCACCCTGCAATACCATTTGCAGGGCGTCGCGGCACGCCGGATCCGCTTCGACGATTACAACTCTCTCTGGAGCGTCGCCCACCGAGCCCTCGCCTTTCGTCCCCGGCAGGGACGCACACACACCGCTCCGCAGCCGGCTGCGGTTTGCATCTTACTACGACTACTTTCGACCCCATGGAGATTCATCGAAATTGGGCCGGTCACGGCAGGGAGGGCCCGGAGAACCCCATTCTTGCGCCCGCCCGGCGGTGTTAACCTAGCGCGGAATGAGGGCGCTCGATCAGCTGAACGCGAAGATCATCCGGTGCCGGAAGTGCCCGCGGCTCGTCGCGTACCGTGAGAAGGTGGCGCGGGAAAAGCGCTTCGCCTATCGCGATTGGGACTACTGGGGCAAGCCCGTGCCGGGATTTGGCGACCCGCGCGCGAAACTGTTCGTGCTGGGCCTCGCGCCGGCCGCGCATGGCGGCAATCGCACCGGGCGCGTTTTTACCGGCGACCGCTCCGGCGATTTCCTCTACAAGGCGCTGTACGAAGCGGGATTTGCGAATCAGCCGACTTCGACGCGACGCGACGACGGGCTTATTCTCGAGAACGCGTACGTCGCAGCTACCGTTCGATGCGCGCCGCCGGCCAATAAGCCGCTGCCATCCGAAGAGGCGAAGTGCCGTCCCTATTTTGAGAAGGAGCTTGAACTTCTTCGCCCGCACGCCCTTCTCGCTCTCGGTGGGATCGCCATGCGGGCATATCTCGGCCTGCTCAAAGAACGTGGCGTGATCAAGAGCGCCGCGGCCTTTCCGTTTCGCCACGGCGCGAGCTATGAGATCGGCGCCGGCCTGCCGCGCCTTTTCGTTTCGTATCATCCGAGCCAGCAGAACACGTTCACCGGGAAACTGACCGAGGCAATGATGGCGCGCGTCTTCGGCGATATCCGCAAATTTCTCGAAAGCGACTCAGGCGAGTGAGCGCCAACGCAAATGCGCGGTCTGACTCGGCGGCCCCAGATGCCGTCATCGTGTTTCGCGGCGTGCATTACGCGCTGCCCGGCGGCCAAGTGCTGCTGCGCGACATCAACTTTGCGGTGCAGCGGGGCGAAACGCTTGTCCTTCTGGGCCGCAGCGGCGCAGGCAAGACGACCGCGCTAAAACTCATCAATCGCCTGCTCAAGCCGACCAGCGGCGAGGTCCAAGTCGACGGCCGGGCGACGCTCGCCTGGGATCCGATTACGCTGCGCCGTCACATCGGCTACGTGATCCAGGAAACCGGCCTTTTCCCGCATTACACGGTGGCGGAAAACGTCGCATTGGTCCCACGGCTTGAACGCAAGGCCGCCCCGTACATTCGCGCGCGCGTCGAGGAGTTGCTAGCGCTCGTGGGTCTCGATCCGGCGCGCTACCTCGAGCGCTATCCGCATGAACTTTCCGGCGGCCAACGCCAACGCGTAGGCGTGGCGCGTGCGCTCGCGGCCGATCCGCCGATCCTGCTGATGGACGAACCGTTCGGCGCGCTCGATCCGCTCACGCGGGCGGAAGTGCGGGAGGAATTTCAGGCGCTCCAGAAGCGGCTCGGCAAAACAATCGTGATCGTCACGCACGACACAAGCGAAGCATTGCTGCTTGGCACGCGCATCGCGCTGTTCGAAGCGGGCGAAATCCGCGGCGTCTACTCGCCGAAGGAATTCCTGGCATCGGGCGAGCCGGTCGCCGCCGCGTATGCCGAGCAATTGCGGCGGTTGGAGCAATTCGAGAGGGGCACATGAATGTGATCCAATATTTCGAGCGGCACCCGGACGAGATTCTGCAGGCGACGGTCGAGCATATCTGGCTCGTGGCGATTGCGATGCTCATCGCGGTCGCGATCGGAGTGCCGCTCGGGATTCTGGTTGCGCGGCGCCCGTGGCTTTCGAAGCCGATCCTCGGCAGCGCCAACATAGCGGAAACGATTCCGAGTCTCGCGCTTTTCGGGTTCTTGCTTCCCGTTCCCTGGCTGGGCGATCGAGCGGCGCGTCTCGCTATAGCCGCTCTCGCGCTCTACGCTTTGCTCCCAATCATTCGCAATACCGCAGCGGGAATTGCGAGCGTCGATCCAGCAGTAAGCGAGGCCGCGCGAGGCATGGGCATGACGCCGCGCGAGATTCTCTTCAAAGTCGAGCTGCCGCTGTCGCTGTCCACCGTTCTCGCGGGCGTGCGCGTCTCGACCGTGCTCACCATCGGAATCGCGACGATTGCCGCGGCTGTCGGAGCGGGCGGGCTTGGCGAATACATTTTTCGCGGGCTTGCCATGGTGAACAATTCGCTGATCCTCGCCGGCGCCATTCCGGCGGCCCTTCTCGCGTTGGGCGCGGATTTTCTGCTGAGCGTTCTCGAACGCTCGCTGCGGCCCGGGCGATGAACCTGCGATGAAGAGTGTCGCAGCGCTTTTGATCCTCGTTGTGACTCTGTGCGTGTGCGGCTGCGAGCCCCGGCCGCTCGACACGATCGTGGTCGGTTCGAAGAATTTTCCTGAGCAAGCGCTGCTCGGTGAAATCCTGGCGCAGCACATCGAAGCGCGGACGCACCTGCATGTCGAGCGGCGCTTTTACCTCGCAGGCAGCTTTATCTGCCAGCAGGCGATGCTGGCGGGCCGCATCGACACCTACGTCGAATACACGGGGACGGCGCTTACAGCTATTCTGCACGATCCGATCGAAAGCGACCCGAGCACCGTCTTCGAGCGCGTGCAAAGCGAATACAAGCAGAGGTTCGGTTTCGACGTGCTGCCTTCGCTGGGCTTCAACAACACCTTTGCTCTCGTGATTCGGGGAGAAGACGCACGGCGCCTGCACCTGAAGACGATTTCCGACGCCGTTCCTTACGCGCGAAACTGGCGCGCGGGCTTTGGATATGAATTCATGGAGCGCCCGGACGGTTATCCGGGCCTGGAAAAAGTTTACGGCCTGCGATTCGCGGGGCCGCCGAAGATATTGGATCTCGGGCTGCTGTACCGCGCGCTGCTCGACAAGGAAGTCGACCTTGTGGCCGGCAACTCGACCGATGGCCTGATTGCGGCGCGCGACCTCGTGATCCTCGAAGACGACAAGCACTATTTCCCGCCTTACGAAGCCGTGCCTGTGGTGCGCGACGATACACTCAAGCGCTATCCCGAGGTGTGGGCGGCTATTGCCGAACTTGCAGGCAATATCTCCGACAAAGAAATGCAAAAAATGAATTATCAAGTGGCGGGAGAAGGCCACGACATTGAGGACGTGGCGCGTGAATTCCTGCGCTCGAAAGGTTTGGACTGAAGCAAGCCGTTCACCAGTGAGGGTCAAGCGAGGGCAGCTGCCTCTTTTCAAAGGAGTAACGACGGAGGGAGAGCGGTCGAGACAGAATCTGGCCAGCCCTTAAGATTATGATCCCTGAAGGTTCTTACAGTGAGCTTCGAGGGCCGCGCAATACTGGTGCTCGGCCTCGAGTTCGGCCTGCAGCTTCTTCACCAAAAGCTCGAGCCGCAGAATCTCATTGCGCAGCCTCTGAATGTCTGCTCCCGCGGGAGCTGCTGGCCGCGGTGGTGGCATCGGGGTGGGCGATGCGGCGGGTCGTGGCGCAGCCGTTGCCACCGGAGCGGAACTCGGCACGCGCGGTGCCATCCCCGGCATCGGTGAAGCGGGTGCAGCGCCTGATGAGAAGAGGCCTGCCAACGCACTTGAGGGCCTGCCCGATTCGCGCTCGCTCGCGGACATTTCCTCCGCCGAGGGGCTGGCTGGACTCAGATGAAGGAGACTCTTTACGCGGGCAATCAGATCGCGCGGCTGAAAGGGCTTGCGAATCAGTTCATCGGCTTTCACCGCCGTCGCTTTTTCGGCGACCGTGCGATTAACCACACCTGACATCAGAATTACCGGCGTGTCGGCGAACTGTTCGTGCTCCTTGATGAACTGGCAGACTTCGTAGCCGTCTTTGTCGGGCATGATGACATCGGTGATGACCGCATCCGGCGCGGCCTCGCCAAATTGGGCGATCGCCGACGCTGCATCCGGGCACGTAATCACCTGGATGTTCTCTTTGCGGAAGGCGATCTTGATCACTTCGCGCATGGTGGCGCTATCGTCAATGAAATAGACGGTCGGCGTGCGGGCAGCCGTGAGAGTTTCAGTTTCGCTCATGACGACTCCTTTTCGACGTGCTCGGAATTGTCTTCCGCGTCATCGCGCTCGTTTTCGTCGAATTCACGCATCGCATCGAGAAGCAAATCAGTGGCCGAGCGCAGCACGGTCCGCTGCGCAGCCGTGGCGCCGTAGATGAATTTGTAGACTCCGCTGGCCGCGGACTGGCACGTCTTCACAATTTGCGTCACCGCCTCGTCCCCGAAAAGCGGGCCGCTTTCCGCGTGGACGATTTCGCCGCCCTCGAAGAAGATGATGCCGTCCGTTTCGGCGCCGTTGATATGCAGCGCGCCCGTCTGGTGGGCCTGCCCGAGCATCTGGATCACGCCGGGAAGATCGAGATGCGAAAGGCTGCCGCTCAGCGCCGTGTCGGCGGTCGAGAGCATCTGGGTTGGCTGGAATCCATCCTGGCGGCTGACCAGAAGATTGCGCACGTGCGCGGCAATTTCCGCGGGCGGGCGGCGGCGGTCCACAAAATCATCGCAGCCGGCGCGATAGGCTTCGAGTTGCGCTTGGTCGCCGCCGCTGCCGATCGCGATCAAGGGAATCGACGCTGTCTTGGGATCGGCGCGCAGGATCGGCGCCATGTCGAGTGCGCCCATCTCACGCAAATTCGTGGCGCAGAGAATCGCGGCCGGAACGTTCCATTCGAGCATCGTCAGCGCGTAAGCTGCCTGCGTGCTCGGGATCACATCGAATCCCTGTTGCTTGAGCGCTTCGCCAAGGCGCTTTGCGAAATACACATTGCTGTCGATCAGCAGCACTCGCGGGAGATTTGCAGGCGCGTTCATGGCCGAACCCCCGCGCGACTCGATCCGGCGCTGGTCCCCGGAGCCGACGCGATCAGAGCTTCCAGATTGAGCACGTCGACGGACTCTTCGCCGATGACGAGCGTGCCGGCAACATGGGCCGGGCTGTTGCTATCCGGCGGCTGAACCTGCCCCGTAGCCATCTCGCACTCGCCGCTCACGGGAATCGCGCTCAACTCCTTCTTTTCACCCGCGCACCGCGCTACGAGATAAAACTGCTGGCCCGATGCTTCCTTGCCGAGGAGCAGGGACCCGGCATCATAGACCGGCAAAATGTGGCGGCGGCGAATGATCACTCCCGAAACCGAATTCGAGGTGTGCGGAAACGCGTGGAGCTTCACGGGCGGCGCCAGTTCGGCCACGAGCGCTGCGGGCAGGGCAAACCGGTGCGCGCCAATGCGAAGCAGTACGAATGAGCTGTGGCTCGAATTGTCGCCGGCAATCATGCTCGCGCGGCTCCTTCCATTTCAGGCTGCGGTGCGCTTGGTTTGATCGCGCGATCGAGCGCGCCGAGCTCATCGGCCGACAAAAATCCCGTAGGCTCGACGACCGGGATCACCGAATCGTCAATATACGCGAGGCCGCGATACCAGCGGCGTTCTTTGCCCGAAAATGCCTGCGGCAGCGCGTACACCGCCGGAATTTCCGTCATGCGGTCGATCCGATCGACGAGCACTGCAATTCGCATGCGCCTCAGGATCAGAACGAGCGTCGGGCGCGAGACCGGAAGGCCAAAATGCGCGCCCGCGTTTACGACGTAGCAGGTTCGGCGGCTCCATTCCAAAATGTGACGCACCTTCGGCACGACTTGCTGGTCGATTTCGTTGGCTGCGCCGGCCAGACCGTCCGTGCTGCGAATTTCCTGCACCGACTCCGCTGCGATTGCGAACATTTGATTTGCCACGTAAAACAGAATCACGGCCTCCGGCTTCCCGCGGCGCACCGGTTTCTCCTTGCGCTCGTTTCCGGCGTTCATCGGGCACCCGCGGGAACGAGGCGAGCTAATTTCGCGACGCGCTTTTCAATCGCTCCGGCAATGTCGTCGAGCGCGAGAACTTCGTCGACCGAACCGGTTTTGATCGCTTCAGCCGGCATGCCGAAAATCGTCGACGTCGCTTCGTCCTGTGCGAGGACCGAGCCTCCGGCCGCCTTCACCGCTTTCACGCCTTTCGCGGCGTCGGCGCCCATGCCGGTCAAAACGACTGCTACCACGAGCGAGCGGGCGTACGCCGAGATCGTTTCCAGCGCGACATCCGCGCACGGCCGATACCCATCGATGCGTGGCCCTGGGTCGAGCTGGATTTTCCCGCCGGACGAAAGCCGAAGATGGTGCGAACCGGGGCACAGGTAGATCACACCCGGCTGGGGTGCCTCGTTCGCTTCGGCCTCTTTGACAGGCAACGAAGCGATTTCGCCGAGTTGCACAGTGAATTGCTTGGTGAAGGTCGCCGGCATGTGCAGCACCAGAAATACGGCTGCGGCGAAATCTTTCGACAAACTTGCAACGACACGCGTGACCGCAGCCGGCCCGCCGGTGGAAGCCGCAATCGCGACCATCGGAAATTTGCCGTTGGCTTGAGCGAGCGCGGCACTGTTTGCAATCTTCGCCGCAGCCGAGAGCGGTTCGTGCGGCATCGGCAGCTTCGAGCGCGTCGCGGTACGGACGACGCGCACCTTCGCGGCCAGCTTCAGCTTGCGGTTTAGCTCGTCGCGCACCGCCTTCATGTCGAGATCGATTCCACTCGATGGCTTTGACACGAAATCGATGGCGCCAAGTTCGAGGGCTTTCAGCGTGCTCGCGGCGCCTTCGCGCGATTCGGAGCTGACGATTACGATCGGCCGCGGATGCTGCGACATAATCAGCTCGGTTGCCTGCAGGCCATCGACGTGCGGCATGTTGATGTCCATGGTGATTACGTCGGGACGTAACGAGTCCGCGAGGGCGACGCCGTCGCGGCCGTCGCGCCCCTGTCCGACCACTTCGAGTTGAGGGTCGGAGTTAATGATCTCCTGGAGGACTTTGCACATAAAGGCGGAATCGTCCACCACGAGCACCCGGATCTTTTTTTCAGACGCGTTCATCATTTCAACTCTGGCGCAGCGGCAGCGGCACTCCCGCAGCCGGGCGCCCCTTGGGCGTTTCCGAACCGATCAGGCTCTCGACGGTCGCTATCAACTGGTCTTCCTGCACAGGCTTCGTAAGGAAGCCAGACGCCCCTTCCTTCATCGCGCGGTCGCGATGTTTTGCACCGGCGCGCGACGTAACCACGAGCACTGGAATTCGCCGCGTCATCGGGTCCTGGCGCAGATGCGCCATCAGTTCGTAACCGTTCATGCGCGGCATCTCGAGGTCGGTGATCACCAGGTGGCAGCCCACCTGCGCGACCACTTCAGAGGCCTCGAGGCCGTCTGAAGCGAGCTTCACGCGATAGCCGGCCTTCTCGAGCATGCGGCCCACGAACTTGCGGACGCTGATTGAGTCGTCTGCCACAACCACAACACGGTCGTTCTCGATCGCATCGACCGCCTCGGACGGAATGCTGCCCGACGCGACAGCCTCCGCGCCGGGAGCGAAAACGCGCGCCGCCGGAGACGACGCAGGCAACGCATGGCGCTCCGCCGTATCCGCGGCGACAAGACGATTCAAGTCGATAAGCAAAATCAGGCTGCCATCGGATGCGATCGTCGTGCCGGGGAAGAGCTTCACCCTGCGCAGATAATCGCCGAGATTCTTGATGACGATTTCGTCTTTGCCGAGCACTTCTTCGACGACCACCCCGACATGCTTGCCCGCCACTTTCACGATCACCATGTGGAAGTAGCCATTCAGCGGCTCGAGCGGCGGCAAGGCCAGCTGCAAATCGAGGCGCACGACTTCGGTCACGACGTCGCGCACGCGAGTGAGCAGCTTGCCTCCCACATCTTCGATTTCAGCGGGCTTCAGGCGGCGGATTTCCTCGACGACCGCCAGCGGGAACGCAAACACGGACGTGCCGCAGCGCACGAACAGCGCTTGCGAAATAATCAGCGTGAGCGGCACCTTCACCGTGAAGCACGCGCCATGACCCTTTTCGGAGCGAACCTCGATTTCACCGTTGAGCGAATGGACGTTCGCGCGCACCACATCGAGGCCCACGCCCCGGCCCGCGAGCTCTGATGTGGAAGAAGCGGTCGAAAATCCGGGGCGGAAAAGGAATTCGCGAAGTTCGCGCTCGGTCAGCTCTGCGGCCGCCACCGGCGAGACGGCGCCGGAATCGATCACGCCCTGGCGCACGCGCTCGTAATCGATTCCGCGCCCGTCGTCCTCGACTTCAATGAAAATGTGGTTGCCGCGATGATACGCGCGCACTGAAATGCGCCCCTTTTCGGGCTTGCCGGCGCGGCGGCGTGCCTCCGGGTCTTCGATTCCATGCGCGACGGCATTTCGAACCAGATGAATCAAGGGATCGGAGATGTGCTGAATGATGTTGTTGTCGAGTTCGGTTTCGGCGCCCTCAAGCGCGAGATCGACGGGCTTGCCCGTGCTCTGCGCTGCGTCGCGTACCGTGCGCGAAAGGCGCGTGTAGAGGTTGCCGATCGGCACCATGCGCGCAGCAGTGATTTCGTCCTGCAAGTGGTGCGCGAGCTTGGTGAACTCGTCGATGTCCGAATCCACACGACCCATGAAGCCTTCGAGCTGCTGGAGAACTTCAGAGACGTCCGCCGAGATTTCCGTCAGCGAGCGCGAAAGGATATTGACGTCGTCGTAGCGGTCCATCTCGAGTTCGCTGAACTCGAGCAGGTCGTTGGACATAATCGGCGCGCGCGCAATAGCACGTGGGCGGAACGTATCCATTTGCGGCGCCTGGCTGCCTGGCACGAGCGTCGAGGCGATGCGCGTGAATTCGTGCTTCTCCTGAAACTCCGAAACCTTTCCGGCGAGGCGGCTCTTTGAAAAGGTCAGGACCTCGACGAGTTTCCCAAGTTCTGAGAGGCGGCCGAGCATCCGCGTGCGGTTGATCACGAGCTCGCCGACCGCGTTCATCATGCGATCGAGCCGCTCGAGCGAAATGCGTACGGACTTGGCCTGCGGCAAAGGCTGAGCGCCTACGGGACGGGAAGCGGCAACGGGCGCGCCGCTTTCAACCGCAGAACCTTGCGCGGCTGGCGCTGCTGCCTGTGTCTGGGTCGCCTCTTCGTCAACTTCCTCAGGAGCAAGCTCGGCGATCCGCGCCAGCAGCGGGTCGACGGCAGCCGCCATTTCGGCGTCGCTCGACCACTGCCGCGTCAGGAACTTGCGCAGCACGTCCACCGACTGGAGGCACAGGTCAACAATTTCGGCGCTCGGTTGCAGCGCGCCATCGCGGAGATGGCCGATCAGATCCTCGACGCGATGCGCGACGGCGGAAAGCCGGTGCAAACCCACCTGCGCCGCGGAACCCTTCACTGTGTGGATCGAGCGAAACAGCCGGTGAATGTCGTCCGCGTTCGGATTTCCCTCGAGGGCCAGCAGGCATTCGGTCACCGCCTGCAAATGCTCTTCGGCCTCCGGAATGAAAAATTCCAGGACCTCGTCCGGCACTTCCGCGTCCTCGGGAAGGTGCTGTGCAAGCGATGGAGCCCCGAACACCTCGGGGATCGGCTCGCCGAATCCAACGGAATCGTTTTCCGGTTCACTCAGCGCGTCGGCCGACGGCGCGGACGGAAACGCGAACGCGTACCGCTGCTTGAACGCGGCGATGTCGTCCTCGGTCTCGATGGCGCTCGTGCTGATCTGCAACAGGTCGAACTCGAGCACCGAAATCGCGTCCGAGAGGAACTCCGTCAGCGGGCCGTGCATATCCGGCGTCAGCGTCGCATTCATCGCGTAGTGAAAGATGTGCGCCATCTTGGCAGCGACTTCAGAGAATTGCGGAAAGCCGTAGCTGGCCGAAGTGCCCGCAAGCGTGTGCGCGGCGATATACAGCTTTTCGAGATCCTCGGGCTTCGTCGATGGTTCCTGCAGCAGTCCGGCATACTCCCGCAGATACTGGAGGTTCTCGGAAGCCTCCTGCAGGAACAGCTCGACCGATTCTTGGTTCGGGCCGTTCACAGCGCTCCTTCCTTTACCGCGGAGGTGCGGCGAACTTCGGCCGCGGCCGGAATCGGCTTGCGATACAACCGGCAATCGCCAAGGACGACCGGCTCAAACGTCACGGGAGAATTCGAAAGAGTCTCGGCGTGGCCGAGCAGGAAATATCCGCCGGGCTCGAGCGCGTCGTAAAACCGGCGAAGAATGGCAAGGCGTCGCGCCTCGGAGAAATACATGAGGACGTTCATGCAGAAAATGCAGTCGAATTTGCCCACGTAGACCGATTCGGCGAGATTCATCTGCGCGAACGACACCATGCGCCGGATGCGCGGCCGCACGTGAAAGCCGTGCTTCGTCGAGGTGAAATACGCGTCGACGCGCGCCTCCGGCTCATCCTGGAGACTGCGCTTCGAGTAGACGCCCCGCTCCGCGTGGCGCAGCGCGCGGCGGCTAATGTCCGTGGCAAGGATTTCCATGTCCCAGGCCTCGGCAAATTTCAGAGACTCGCAAAGCGTGACGGCGATCGAATACGGTTCCTCGCCGGTCGAGCAGCCCGCGCTCCAAATCCGCAGCGTGCGCGGATTCTGCCAGAACTTTCGCTCCTGCAGCTCCGGCAGGATTCTTTTCTCGAGAGCCGCGTAGATTGCCGGATATCGGAAAAACGACGTCTCCTGCGTCAGCAGGCGTTCGAGCAAAGCTTCGTACTCAATGCTCGAGCCGCGCACGAGCCGCAGCAGATCGGTCCCGCTCGCCAGGCCTTTTTCGTCCACGTACTCGCGGATGCGAGTCGAGAAGAATCGCTCGCGCGAAGCATCGAACAGGATCGCGGAGCGCTGTTCGATCAGCGTGCGAATCTCATCAAGCTCGGATTCGGCAAGATGCGCGGCCGTAACTGGATGCGGTTTCATGGTCGGCGTTCAGCGCCGGCAAGTTGCTGCCGGCTCGCGGAGTTTGCCGTTAACGAATCGCTCCCGCCGGCGCAACGGGCCGGCTCTCATCGGACGTTGGGTGCGTGGCCTGCGACGATTCCGACGTGCGTCCCGAACGGAACTGGGCCAGCGCCTCATTGAGCTGCTCGGACAACTTCACCATGTTTCCGACGGTCGATGCGGTCGAGCGCGCACCCTGCGTCGTCTGTCGCGTGATCCCGGAAATGATCTGCATCGCGTTCGCCACGCCTTCCGTGCCGCGCACCTGCTGTTTCGAAGCGAGCGAAATTTCCTGGACGAGTTCGGCGGACTGCCGGACGACGCTCGAAATCGCTTCGAGGGCCTTTCCGGCTTGATCTGCGAGGCCCGCGCCGACTTCCACTTCGCGCGTGCCCTCTTCCATGACGACCACCGCCTCGTTCGTTTCGGCCTGAATGGCCTTGATGAGCGCCGCAATATCTTTCGTGGCGCTGCGGGAGTGTTCGGCCAGCTTGCGGACTTCGTCGGCAACGACCGCGAAACCACGGCCCGCTTCGCCCGCGCGCGCTGCCTCAATCGCGGCGTTGAGCGCGAGCAGGTTGGTCTGCTCGGTGATGTCGTTGATCACGTTGATGATTTCCGAAATTTCAAGAGAGCGATCGCCGAGCGATTTGATCTTCTTCGCGGTCGCCTGCACGGAAGCGCGGATGCGCTGCATGCCTTCGAGCGTGTCGCTCACGGCCCGGTTGCCCTGCTCGGCGGCGTCGAGTGCACGGCGAGCCGCTTCGGCGCTTGCTTCGGCGTTGTTCGACACCTGTTTCATCGAGACCGTGAGTTCTTCCACGGCGGAAGACGTGTTCGTGATTTCCTGGTCCTGCTGCGTGGCGCCGGCGGTCATATCGTCGGCCGCATCGAGAATCTGGTTGGCGCTGGTGCTGACGTCGATGGCGGCTTTGCGGACGCGCTCGAGCACCTTGGTGAAGTTGTCGAGCATGAAGTTCACGGAATCGACGACGTTTCCGAGAGCGTCGTTCGTCACCTTGCCGCGAATCGTCAGGTCGCCGCGAGCCACCTGATTGATGGTGTTGAGAAGATCGGTGATGCTCCGCTGCAGCGATTCCTGCGCCTGCTGGTTGGTCACAGCCTGCGAAACCTTTGCGGCGCTGCGGTTGAGATTCTCGGCGATGAACGCGAACTCGTCGTCTCCGCCGACTTCCGCGCGCGCGCGCGAGTCTCCCGCCACCAGGCGCTCGGAAAACTTGGCGAGGTCGTCCACGGGCTTGAGCACGCGCTTGCTCAGCACGAAGACGATCGAGAGCGCCCCGGCCAGCGCGAGACCAACCGCCGCAAACAGCGGTCCACTCGCGCTACCCGGCAAAGAACCGAGGTCGGTGACCGCGAGGCCGCCCGCCTCCTTGCCAGCGTGATAGGCCAGCCCGAGGACCCCGAAAAATGCGATCGCGGCCCAGAAGACCAGCAGCCAGATTGTGCTGCTCAAGCGAGATTTCATGACTTCCTCCCCATCAACTTGCTCCCGGCAAAACTCGAATCGCGCCGGTTCATATCACGGGCACCGGGAAAACATCCGTCAAACGCCGCAGGTCGATCACGAGCGCCAGGCGATCATCGTGCCGCAACATCGCGCGGCAGTGAGGGACCTCCGCCGGCGCCTGATCGAGCAAAGCATCTTCCGTGGCCGAATACGTTCCCACCACTTCGTCGGCGGCGATGCCGAGCCGCAGATCCTCGCGCTGCGCGTCGCCCTCGATCGCGGCGACCACCACGTGCTTCGGCAAAAGTCCCGGGCGGCGGCCCTCCGTGAACGCGATGTCCATCAGCGGCACGATCGTCCCGCGCAGATTGAACACTCCCATCAGAAACGAAGGCGCCAGCGGAATCCGCGTCACGATCGGCCAGTCCACCACTTCTTCCACCTCGAGCACCGAAAGGCAAAACCGCTCGCGGCCCGCGCGAAACACGCAGTATTGACGCTCGGGGCGCCGCTCTTCCGGAGGCGCTTCGCCCTCTAGGAAATCGCCGCCTTCGAACCCGATCAGCCCCGCGTTCTCGGGGTCAAGTGGCATCAGGCAAATCTCCGCACGGCATTGAGCAGCTCATCCGGCGTAAACGGCTTCGCGACATATCCATTCGCGCCCTGCTGCTCGCCCCAATAGCGATCGCTCGGCGCCGTCTTTGAAGTCACGAGAATCACGGGAATCTGCGAGTAGTGCTCCTGGCTCTTCAAATCGCGGCAGACCTGGAAGCCATTGCGCTGCGGCATCACCACGTCGAGCAGAATCACGTTGGGCCGCTCCTCTTCGATCGTCTCTTCCACCTTGGTCGGATCGGACAGCGCGACCGAGTGAAAGCCCCCTTGCTGAAGCACCGACTGCAGCAGCCGGATTTCCGCCTGCGAGTCGTCCACCACCAGAACCTTCTTCACCACTGGCGCACCTCCACGCTCGAATCTTCCCCGAGATAGAATTGCAACTCGGCAGCCACCTGCCGCCTGCTTTCGCGGCGATGCTGCTTATTTGCAACTCATTTATTTCTGGGTGGTTAGAAGCGAGGAATCGGGGCCTACAGCCGTCCCGCGAGGGGATGAGATAGCGGCTCCGTCTCAGCGTGAGATTCCGTCTCACCGGCCTGCATCTCTGTCATTAGGGATGAGAATCGCTGCATCACTTCATTCAGGCGCAGCGCCATTGTGTGAATGGCGTGAATCTGCTCGCGGCTTTCTCCAGACACCCGGCCGGGATCGAACAGCAGCAAATCGGCGTTGCCGAGAACCGAGGTGAGCGCATTGTTGATGCTCGGGCGCATTTCCAGCATGTAGCGGCCAAGAGTTGCATGGCGCTGGCTCACAAGCGCCAGGCGTTCCGCGCGCTGCGCCCGTCCAACCGCTTCGACGCGCCGCAGCGCTTCAATCGATACCAAAAGCAGAGTCCGCACCCAATGATCCTGGCGCGGAACGACGAGCACTTGCGGATATTCTTCCTGCAGCGTCGCGACGTCCTCTGCTACTTCGGCGACATACACGGCTGCCGTGCTGGGCAATGAACCGAGTGCAGGGAGAATCAGGGAGAGGCTCCCGCTGCGCACCGAACCGACAATCGCGAGATCGTATTTCGGCTCGCTTCCCGGCCGCCAGACGTCGCTCGTGACAATCGTGATTTCGGGAACGAGCGGTTCGGCCTGCCAGTGCCCGACGACGGCGCGAGCGAATTCCGTATCATCCGAGACGATCAGAACGCTGGCATCGTTCAAGTGTGGCATTGGTTCTTTCTTCGGCTCGGGCGGCGGATCAGGACTTGAGCTTTTCGGCTTCTTCCATAAAGGAAAGCAGCCGCTTCGTGCTGATGCCCAGATTCACGGCTGCTTCCGTATTCTTGGAGCGCTTGGCTTGTTCGACGCGCCCGTGGAAATAGGACACCTCGTTGCGAGCGAGCGTGAGCGCCTCCGTCAGCGCGGTTTCGTCTCCCGAGCGCTTGCGGCGATCGCTCGCCACGGCCAGAAGAGCGCGGGCCACGACGGCGCGCCGCAAATCCTCGGATTCCGGACCGTCTTCGCTGACGAAAGCGGCGACTTCCCACGATGAAAGCAAAACCTTGCTGTCCTGCAAAACGATGGTGGACATCGAGCGCCCGCGCGATGGCGGCGCCGCGATCAACTGCTCCCAGATCACTTCCAGGCATTTCTCCGCGTCCATCGGCTCGGACGACGCGGACGAAACGACCGCAGGTTTTTCGGCCGCTTTACCAGGCTTGGCAGGCGGCACGCGTTTTGCTGCGGCTTCCCGTGCCGGCGTCTGAGCCACAGAAGCGGCAGGCGCTTCGTCAGCTGAGTCAGACTCCTCACTCGCCGGAGATTCGTCCGCGAAAAATCCTTCGAACATCGTGGGCGCGGCCGCTGAGACATCCGCCGCCGTCGGGGAATTCGCATTCGCCGCGCGCTTTGGAGCAGGGGCAGCGGCCTTCTTCGCGGGCCTTTGTGCGCGCTCGAGCGCGTCTTCCAAGTCTGCACGCAAAGCCAGAAGCTGCTCGAAGGCATGGCTCACCGAATTCTCGGTATAGTCCTTCTGAAACGGCTGGCGCCAGTTTTCACAGAAAAACCGAAGCTGCATGGGCTTTTCGGCGGCCGAAAATCCGGCCCGCCGGCAGTCCACGGTCTTCACCCCAAGCTTTTCGATCGAGTTAATCGTTTCTCGCACCGCCTGCAAATCGGCGTGCAACATCCGGATGAACGCGCGCCGCACCAGAAAACTGAAGCGGCAGAAGGCCACCAGCGCCGCCGGATCGTAGAACATGGGTCCGGCGGAATCCTTTAGCATGCGCCCCTGCTCAACGAGGCCAGCCTCCATCAGATCGCGCAAGCTGTGGCACGTTTCAACCTTCGCGAGAATGTTATCGAGAGGTTCGCACCATTCGAGCGGAGTCGGATCCGCTTCCGCCAGGACGGGTCGCAGAACATCCGCCACGTCGTTAAGCGTGATGTCCTTGCTATAGAGCTGCTCGGGGGCGCACATCGCAAAATATTGCACCAGCAGAAGATCGATCTTGTCTCGATCGGCGTTGGTCTTGTCCGGCTTCCGCAACTGGCGATGGATCAGCGCTCGCAGCGATTCCTCGCTCGCGTTCAGAACGTCGGAGGCAAGCTGGCGAATTTGATAGGCCAACGCCTGCTCATCGATACTGCTGAGCCACTTCAGCACGCTGTCGAAGGCGCTCCTCGTGGGGCGGGCCGGAGGGAGCTCGCCGACGGCGTACGGCAGCGGTGCAAGGTTGAACTGCGTCGCCAGCGCGGCGTAGATTGGGTAGACCGCGCGGGCTTCGGCCCACTGGGCTGCCAGATCCGCCGGACCACTGGCGGCTGAAGTCACTGGCTTTTTCGGCGGATTCATCGTCATGCCGCTAGTTTTCGGTGTCATGGTTTTATGATCCAGTTTCCAACCTCTCCCACGAAACGCGCTGCCACAGCTTTGCCTCCGCCGTGATATCGCACGGCAACCACCGTTGCGCGCGCGTCGAGCGAGCCATCGGAATTCACTAGCCGTACGCGATCTTCAAATTCGAGCGGCAACGACGACGAGAACAGAACCTCATGCGCGGTTCCGAACTCGATCACCGTCTGTTCCTTCAAACGCCGCTTCCCGGCGCCGGCCGTCGTCACGCGCACTGGAATTCGGATCGCCGACGCGTTCGGAAACAGTTGTGCCAGCTTCTCAACGCACGTCTGTTCGGTTAGCAGAGAAGCAGCCACGGCGTCGCGCGACAAAGGGCCCCCAAGTCCACATCGTCCAGTTACACGTGGACGGATAGGAATAAGTCCAAGAGGGAACTGCACGAGTGCAGCCAAAGATTTTTCCGACCGACGAATCAGAAGTGGTTTGCGCAGCGTGACTTGCGGCGATCGATGGATCTGTGGCGCTGCGGCACTGTCTCAGGCTGACACATCTGCGTCTCAAGCATGCGCCGAAACGGGAACTCAAAAGAAACCGCATTCGCTGTCTCAAAACGCCTACGAGGCCGTTTCCACGAGTTGCTTTTGCGACGCGCGCAGCGGGATGTTGTAGCGCTTCAGCTTTCGATACAGCGTGGCGCGGCTGATGCCGAGCATCCTGCCTGCGAGCGCCTTGTCGCCGCCGGCCTGTTCGAAGACGCGCAGAATCGTCATGCGCTCGAGATCGGCTAGTGCGGTCGTGGAGAGATCCGCGGCATCTTCGCGCGTCAGGTCCGAGTCCTTCGCTCCGCCGATCGTGGGCGGCAAATCGGATACATCGATCATCCGGTGAGCACCTAGCGCGATCGCGCGCGCAATGCAATTTTCGAGTTCGCGCACATTCCCCGGCCAATCGTATTGGAGGAAACTCTTCATAGCCGAAGGATCGATCTGCGTGTTTTGACCAGGCGCGTAGCGCTCCAGAAAACAGTGCACAAGTTGAGGAATATCCGACCGGCGCTCGCGCAGCGACGGCAAATGGATGGTGACCACGTTCAGCCGGAAGTAGAGATCTTTGCGAAAAGTGCCCGCGCGGTAAGCCGCTTCGAGGTCGCGGTTCGTCGCCGCAATCACGCGCACGTCCACGGGAACACTGTCGTTGCGTCCTACCGGGCGGACTTCCTTTTCTTGCAGCACCCGCAACAGCTTGGCCTGCATTTCCAGCGGTAGTTCGCCGATCTCATCGAGAAAAATCGTCCCGCCGTTCGCTGCCTGAAACAGTCCCGGCTTCGATTTCACAGCGCCCGTAAACGCGCCCTTCTCATGCCCGAAGAGTTCGCTTTCCATCAAAGTTGGCACGAGCGCGCCGCAGTCCACGGCAAGAAACGGCATCTCCGCCAGCGGGCCGCGAAAATGGATCGCGCGCGCTACCAGCTCTTTTCCCGTCCCGCTCTCGCCGGCGATCAAAACCGGCGTGCGAGTCTCCTTGAGCCGCGAAACCATCCGGAGCACGTCCTGAATCTTTGCCGACGTGCCGATGATTCCTTCCATCTGCGTTTCCGTGTTCACGCGCTCGCGCAAAAATTGATTCTCGGTCACCAGCCGGACTTTTTCGCCCATCCGCTGCAGGAGCTGGCGCAGCCTCTCCACTCGAAATGGCTTTTCGATATAGTCGTAGGCGCCCTGCTTCATCGCGTCGACGGCGGATTCAATCGAGCCGTGGCCCGTCATGATCGCGACTTCCGTGCGCGGCAGCGCTTTCTTGATCTTGCGCAGCAGGTCGGTCCCGGAAAGGCTTGGCAGCTTCAAATCCGTCACGATAATATCGGGAGGCACTGTTTCGAGAGATTCGAGCGCCGCCTCGGCCGTCTCGGCTTCCGCGCACGCGAAATTCAATCCTTGCCCAACGGTCATGCAGAGCCGGCGAATGCTTTGCTCGTCGTCAACGATCAAAAAACGGAGCCGCGTTTCTTCTTTCATGGTTTCCCTGTCGTTTTCTGAGCTGCAGCCTGTGCTGCTGGAATACCGAAATCCTCGACGCCGATCACGACGCGGCTTCTACCGCCAAAGCCTCGGACACATGCGTCGATACCGGCAGCCGTACGAGAAAAGTGCAGCCCGCGCCGTCCGGATTATTGCGCGCGATGATCTCGCCTCGATGCGCGCGAACGATCCCGTAGCAGATGCTGAGGCCGAGCCCAGTCCCCTTCCCAACTTCCTTTGTCGTAAAGAACGGATCGAAAATCCGGTCCGGATGCGAAATTCCTGGCCCGTTATCCCGGAATGCGATTTCGATCTGTCCCTTACCGTGCCAGGTGCTGACTTCGATCTTTCCCGGGCGCTCGACCTCCTGCACGGCGTCGTAGGCGTTGTTCACAATGTTGAGAAACACTTGCTGGAGCTGGTTTGGATCGCCGACGGTCAGCGGCAAATCGTCCTGGTAGCGCTCGGCCATCTCGATGCCGCGGTTCGATAAGTCATAGGCGCGGAGTTTCAAGGCCTGCTGCACGACGGAGTTCACTTGCAGCGGCTCGCGTTGTTCCGGCATTTGCCGCGCAAAGCTGAGGAGATTTCGCACAATCGTCCGCGTGCGCTGCGCTTCCTGCAAAATTACCTTCAGCTCACCCTTCGCCTCTTCCGGAATGTCCGCATTTTCGAGCAGAAGATCGGTAAAGCCCACAATCGCCGCGAGCGGGTTATTCACCTCGTGAGCGACTCCCGAGACGAGCTGCCCGAGCGCCGCCATTTTCTCGGTGTGCATCAGCTTCGCCTGCAGATCGGCCGCGTCGGTCACGTCTGTCATCACGACGACGATGCTGTTGATGTCGCCCTTTTCGTCGCGCATCGGGCTGAGGCTGATCGAGAATTTCCCGGTGGCGCCATTTCCGCGGAATGCGGGGACCTCCAGATGATCGATCGTGCTTCCCTGAAGCGTCCTATCGAGAGCCTCGTCCAGAATGGAGCGCCGCGACGGCGAGACCATCTCCACAAGCGGATGCCCGAGCAGATCTTGCTGCCGATATCCCGCCTCGTAGCAGCGGCGATTCGCGTAGCTTACGAGCTTCGCCGTATCGAGCACGAGAATCATGCTCTGCGTGTTGTTCAGGATGTTGCGATTGAAATCGCGCTCGCGGCGATAGCGGCGCTCGGCTTCGCGGCGGTCCGTAATGTCCTTGAGGATGTGAATCGTTCGCACTTCGTCCTCTTCGGCCCCGTGAATGCGCGAGGCGGAAACAAGGTATGTACGATCGCCGGCCGTGTGTACGAACTCTTCGTGGACCGCTTCGGAACTGCGGCAGAAAGGGCAATGCCCCGGCTGAACGGGCGAATCGAGAAGACCCAGCTTGCCGACGTCTTTCCCTACTGACTCCGCGGGATGCGTTCCGAGCAGATCGGCGAGAACTCGATTCAGGCGCAACACCCGCCCGGCCTTGTCGTGGACAACGATGAAATCGGAGATCGCGTCTATGTCCTCGACCCACTGCTTCCGCGAGCGCTCGATCCGCGAAAAGAGACGAACGTTCTCCAGCGCCACGGAAGCGTGCCCCGCCAGCGCTTCGAGCAGGCGGCGCTCCGTATCCGATGTCTCGCGCTTGAGATCGGCGAGGCACAGCACGCCCAAGAGCTCCCCCTCGCTACCCCCAAGCCCTAGCAGCACGATCTCATGCCATCCCAAAGCCTCGGCAATATCTCTGCCCAAGAGTTTGGCCGCACCCCCAGACCGCACTGGGCTACCCAAACCGGCTGCCTGTTTGGCTAGGGCAATCGCCAGTTGCTGTTGGGTAGCAGGTTCCCAGTGCCGGGCGGTTCCCGCAAGCGACGCGACTTCCCAACTCCCTTGGCCTCCATGACTTAGTGCCAGGACCGCCGCGCGCGCCCCCATCATCTCCGCGGCACGGCAAGCCAGTCGTCTGGCGAACTCAGCCAAGCCCAGGGAAGGATTTAATTCCAGTGTCGTCGCGGAGAACTGCGTCAACAGGCTCTCGAACGAGCCATCGACACGGGCAGGTATCTCTCGGATATGTCTCAGTGCACGCATGGAGGATCGGGGGCTTGCGCGCGCCGCGCCTATACAATGAGACGTTACGGCCTTATCTCATTTTGAGTCAAGGAACGCCCGGCGGCCAGTTGCTCTAAGCGCTACCCGGATTCGTCGCAACCTGAGACCGGAAGGTCGCCGCCCTTTGACCGGTGAGACACTTGTCTCCGCTGTCCGCATGGAGCGAGGATTTTCCCGCCTCGCCAACCCCTTATATAGCTTATGGTTACGGTAGCTGTTGCCAAGTTACATACCCCGATCGGCCTCTCTCCATCCATGGCATCCCCCGTGCATTTTCCGACGTTGGATTTCTCCACTGGCAGTAAGGAGTGTGTGCAATGGGGTCCCGTGCTTGGTTGATGGGATTGGGATTGGCTGTAATTCTGGCAGGGCCGACGCTCTTGCCGCCGAAGGGAATGGCCCAGGAAACTTCGGTCAACGGTTCTCAGCGCAAGCTTAGAAATCAGACGGCGCCCGTCTACCCGGCGATTGCGAAGCAAATGCGTCTGACGGGCAAGGTCAAGATCGAGACGACTATTGCCGCTGACGGCCGCGTCGTGAACACAAGGGTGGTTGGAGGTAGCCCCATGCTGGTAGACGCAGCGCTCAATGCGATCAAGAAATGGCGATTTGAGCCTGGCGCCAAGGACACGACGGAAACATTCGAATTCGACTTTGACAAGCCGGACTGACGACCTTTTCGGGCCCATGCATTTCTAAATCAGGAGGAAGTTTCCGATGAAGCTTCGAGTATGGATCGCAGGAATCGGATTGGCGCTGGTTCTCGGGGGCTCGGTTCTGCTGCCACCGAAGGGAAGAGCTCAAGAGGAGTCAACGGACGTTTCCAAGCGCAAGGTGCGCACCAAAGTCGCGCCCGAGTATCCCGCGCTTGCGAGGCAAATGAACGTCACGGGCAAGGTCAAGATCGAAACCACGATCGCGGCCGATGGACACGTAATGGGGACGAAGGTGATTGGCGGCAGCCCGCTGCTGGTCAATGCCGCGCTCGACGCCGTCAAGAAGTGGCGCTTCGAGCCGGCATCCAAAGACACCACGGAAGTCATCGAGTTCGAATTCAGCGGGCAAGAATAACTTGCGACGCGAGATCGGGGCTCTGCGGGCCGGGAGCGGAGGCTTTTCAACATGACGATTGGCAAGAAGCTATATGTGGGGTTTGGCGCCATCCTGGCGATCATCCTTTTCCTGTTCCTGATCAATATCTACGCCGTGATACGCCAGTCGAGCGCGCGGGATGCGGTGAAGTCAACGTTCAGCGACGTCCAAACGATCGGGGACGTTCGTTACAAAGTGATGGAGAATCGCCTTAACCTCAGCAACTACCTGCTGAGCGGCGACCTGCGCGACGAGGGAAAAACAAATAAGGGCATCACCGACCTTCAGACTCTCTTGAAGCAGAGCGAGACCACCGTCAACGATCCCAACCTGCGTTCGGCTCTCTCGCAGGTGGACGACAACGAAAACCAGTGGGCGCAGAGCTTCGCAAAAGACTTGATCGCGAAAAGGCATCAGGTCGATAGCGGAGACGCAACCGTCGCCGACCTGCAGATCAGCTACCTGCAACACGATCCCGCATCCTGGATCAACAAGTCCACAGGGGTCCTCGATCAGGCCAGCCGCTCGGTGAAGAATGCCTACGACGAATCCAACGCGTCGTCCGGTGCCGCCAATGTGTGGAACGGGGTCATGACGACCGTCGGCACGCTCCTCGCCTTGGCGCTGGGAATCGGCATAGCCTTCTATACGGCGAAGTCAATCAAAGAGCCCCTTTACCACCTTATTGAAGTTGCCCGCAAGATCGGCGATTCGGGCGATCTCGATCAATCGATCGACATCCATCGCGCGGATGAAGTCGGCATGCTGGCCGAGAATTTCAACAAAATGATCGTTCACCTGAAGGAGATGGCTTCCGTTTCGGCAGCCATCGCCGAAGGTGAACTCTCGGTCTCCGTTCAGCCTCGGTCGCAGCAGGACACGATGGCAAAAGCCTTCACGCGCATGACGCACGGCCTTCGCGATCTCGTGCGCCAGGTCCGCGACAGCGCTTCGCAAGTGGCCAGCGGCTCGGGACAAATGGCCGCGGCCTCGGATGAATCCGCCAAAGTCAGCGTGCAGGCCGCCTCCGCTATCGACGAAGTCACGAGCACGATGCACGAGATGAGCATCAACGTGCAAAACGTGGTGAAGAACACGCAGGTGCAGGCCTCGAGCGTTTCCGAGACCTCCGCATCCATCGACCAGATGGTCACTTCCATCCAGCGCGTCGCCGACACCGCCAAGCTCCTCGTGGACATCTCGCACCGCTCGCGCGAAGAGGCGCAGACCGGAATGGTCACGATGGAAAAGGCCACCACCGGCCTTAATCGCACCAGCCAGGCCATTCAGGCTTCCGCCGAGATCATCGACGTGCTCGGCCGCCGCGCCGACGACATCGGAAAGATCATCGAGGTGATTGACGATCTCGCCGAACAGACCAACCTGCTCGCCCTCAACGCCGCAATCGAAGCCGCGCGCGCCGGCGAACACGGGCTCGGCTTTGCCGTCGTCGCCGAGGAAGTTCGAAAGCTCGCCGAGAAATCCACGCAGTCGACCAAGGAAATTTCCGAGCTGATCCAGGGAATTCAGAAGGAAGCACGGGAAGCCGTCGAGAACATGGAAAAGAGCACGACCATGGTTCAGGAAGGCCTCCTGCTCAACAAGGATCTCAGCCTCGCGCTCGACAAGATCGCGGACGTTGTTTCCGAGGTCTACAAGTTCTCGCAGGAGATCGGTGCGGCCACGATGGAGCAGTCGAATGGCTCCTCGCAGATCGCCAAGGCCACCAGCCGTCTTACCGAGATCACGCAGGAAATCAACTCGTCGGTCGAGGAGCAGGCTTCCGGTGCGCAGGCCGTCGTGCGCGCGATGGAGCGCATGCGCGAACTCGTGCAGCAATCGACCTCAAGTTCCACCGAGCTCGCCGCAACCGCCGAGCAGATGTCGAAGCTCTCGCGGGCCTTGCTCGATTCGATGGACCGCTTCTCTCTCGAAGAGGGACACGCGGACAATCGCCGTTCCTCGAGCCGCCGCCCGGCCCCCCCCGAGCGACGCACCCACGCGCCTGCGGATTACGCGGAACTGGTGCGGTCCTGAAAACGGCCACGCATACGATGGACAAGGAACTCCAGGTCGTTGGCTTTCGCATTGGGCGCGAGACGTTCGGTCTCCCCATCTCCATGGTCCGCGAAATTGTCCGCGTCCCCGAGATCACGTCCGTGCCTAACGCGCCGGACTACATCGAAGGCGTCATCAATCTCCGCGGGCGCATCATTCCCATCGTCGACCTCAGAAAGCGGTTCGGAGACAAGGCGTTCGAAGCAAATAAGAAGAACCGCATCGTCGTAGTGGAGATGGAATCGCGCGTCATCGGCCTCATCGTGCATTCCGCATCCGAGGTCTTGCGCATTCCGCCCTCCGAAATCGAAGCCCCCCACAACGTCTTTCAGGAAGGCGAACTCAACTACATCACCGGGGTAGGCAAATTGAACGGGCGGCTGGTCATTCTGCTCGATCTCAGCCGCATTCTGCAGCGTGGCGAGCTCCGTCGTTTGGATGAGGCCGCTGATACGGTCGCCGCTGTTCCGGTTCCTGCCGGAGGCGCGACGAGAGAGCGCTAGGAATTCTCGAACAGGCCCGAGCGCCAACGAGGGACGAATGTCCACCACACTCACTACGCAAGTGCAGCTCAGCGACGCGGAATTGAAGCTCCTGCAAACGCTGGTCTACCAGGAATGCGGCATGTATTTCGACGAACGCCGCACCCATTTCCTGCGCGACCGTCTCCAGCGCCGTCTCAAAGCCTGCCAGATGGACACGTTTTACAATTACTACCGCCTGCTTACCAGCCGGGAAGGCAAACAGGAACTCACTGCGCTGCTTGAAAATCTCACCGTCAACGAAACGAGCTTCTTTCGCATTCGCCCGCAGCTCGATCTCTTTCAAAAAGTCACTCTCGAAGATCTCCTGAAGCGCAAGCAGGAGCGGCGCGATTGGTCGCTGCGTATCTGGAGCGCGGGATGTTCGACGGGCCAGGAGCCCTACACCCTCGCCGTCATGGTCTGCGACGCGCTCGCATACTACTACCTCCGGAATCCACTGCCCTTCGACATGCCGACTCCGAAGCCGCTGATTCCGCCGCCGTGGAAGGTTGAAATTCTGGCCTCGGACATCAACTACTCGGCGCTCGTCACCGCGCAGCAGGGAGTCTATAGCGAGTCGCAGATGGAAAACGTCGATTACACTTGCCGGCTTCGCTATTTCGACAAAGTTGCAGAAAAGTACGCCGTCAAACCTGCGCTCAAGAATCTCGTGCAGTTCGATTTTCACAATCTCAAAACGGAATATCTGCCGCAGCACAACGACATCATTTTCTGCCGCAACGTGATGATCTACTTCGACGAGGCGGAACAGAAGCGGCTCATCAACAAGTTCCACCATTGCCTGAATCCCGACGGCTATCTCTTCGTCGGCCACGCCGAGAGCCTTTTCGGCCTCACAACCAAGTTCCACATGATTCATCAGAACAACGCGACGGTGTACCAGCGAATCGAGGGGCCGCAGTGAGCTTTCCTTCCGACGAACACGCTCCGGAGCTCCGCGAGCTTTTTTTTGAGAGCGCGGAGGAAATTCTCCAGAATATGAACGAAGCCGGTCTCGCGCTCGAAGAGAAGCCGCGGGACAAGCAACAGCTTCGCCACGTTCGTCGCGCCGTGCATACCTTGAAGGGCGATTCGGCAGCCTGCGGTTTTCGCCAGCTCAGTGAACTTGCCCACGAACTCGAAGACGTCTTGACCCCGGAGGTCGCCGAGAAGAATGCCGGCACCATCGCTGAGGTTGTCCTCACGGCGGCGGACACCTTCCACGAAATGCTCGCGGCCTACAGAAATAATCTCCAGCCCCCGGCAGGTGATGCCTTGCGCGAGCGCATCACGCGCTTGCTGGACACATCGTCCGCGCCGAAGGCGCAAGACCCCGCGACCCAGGCCAAGTTTGACTGGAACGAATACGAGCGCCTGATGATCACCGAGGCCTTTGGCCGCGGCGAATCCTTGTACAACGTCGCTCTCTACATCGATCCGGAAACGCCTTTGCCGGCTGCCGCTTTCGAACTAAGCCGAAAAGCCGTGGACGGCGCTGGCAAGCTTCTCGCCATCCGCCCGGAAAAGGGCGCCGCCACCGAGCAGGTTCGCCTGGTGGAAGCCGCCATTTCGACTAAAAAGTCCGCCGATTGGATCCGCAAGCGCTGCATGGTGCCTTCGGTCGTTCAAAATATCTCCGTCGAGCGCATTCCCGCGCCGCAGCCCGTCACGCGCGATCTGCTCGACATCCTGATCGAATCCGAAGCCAAAGCCGTCGCCGCCGGAATCAAGCCCGGGCGCGCGGATGCTGCCTCCGCGGCGGAGGACGAGCCTCATGATTCGGCGGCGCCGGCCGGCCTGGCCCACGCCACAGCGGAAAACACCCTGCGCGTCGATGCGGCCCGCATCGATACCGTGATGAATCTCGTCGGCGAAATGATCATCAGCAAATCCATGCTGCAGCGCGCCCTGGCGGAATTCGAACGCCGCCACGTAAAAGATCCGCTGCAGGCAAAATTCTCCGATGCCCTCTCGTTCCAGTCGCGCGTCCTCGGGGAATTGCAGAAATCGGTCATGAAAATTCGGATGGTGCCCGTCGAGCAGCTTTTCCGGCGCTTTCCGCGCGTCGTGCGCGATGTCGCCAGGCTCCGCAATAAGGATATCGGCATCGAAATCGCCGGACAAAACACCGATCTCGATAAAAGCATCCTCGATGCGCTGGCTGAACCGCTTGCCCACGTGGTCCGCAACGCTGCCGACCATGGAATCGAAACGGCGGAAGAGCGCCAGGCGGCCGGAAAGCCGCCTCGCGGCACCATCCGCTTGAACGCGTTTCACGATGGCGACCAGGTTGTAATCGAAGTTTCCGACGATGGCCGCGGCCTGAATCGCGACAAGATCGTCCGCCGCGCCATCGCAAGCGGGATCGTCTCCACGGAAGACACGCTTCGCCTGAACGACACCGAAGCCCTTCAGCTGGTTTTCGCGCCGGGCCTCAGCACGGCCGATGAGATTACGGAAATTTCCGGTCGCGGCGTGGGTCTCGATGTCGTGAAAACAGCGCTCGATGAACTCAAAGGCTCGGTTGAAATCGAAAGCGAGCCGGGCAAAGGCACCACGTTCCGGCTGCTCGTGCCGCTCACGCTCGCCAGCATTCAGGCCCTTTTGTTCCGCGTTCATGGGCGTCTCTACGCCGTGCCGCTTGCGTCCGTCGCCGAAATCACCCGCATCACGGACGGCGAAATCCATCGTGTGGATAATCACGAAGTCTTTCAGCTGCGCGAACAGGTCCTCACGCTGGTGCGCCTGGATCGGCTCGGACCGCAGGCCGTCACCGACCGCGCCAAGCGCCTCTTCGTCATCGTAATCGGCAGCGGAGGCCGCCGCTTCGGGCTGGCGGTCGACAGCCTGATGGGCGAGGAAGAGTTGGTGATCAAGCCTCTCGAAGATCAGCTCGTCACGTCTCCCCTGGTGAGCGGCGCCTCGATCCTGGGCGATGGAACGGTTGTGCTGATCCTGAACGTTCCGGCGGTGATTTCGCATCTCTCCCGGATCCCGGCCGTTGGGGCAATCGCATGAGCCAAAAGGTCCGCGTCCTCGTGGTCGATGATTCCGCGCTCATGCGGAAGCTCATTCCGCAGGCGCTCGCGGACGACCCAAACATCGAAATTGTCGGCACGGCGATGGACGGCCTGATCGGCCTCCGCAAGATCGAGGAGCTGCATCCGCACGTCGTCACGCTCGATCTCGAAATGCCGCGCATGGACGGAATCGAAATGCTGCGCAAGATCACGGGCAAGCATCGCGTGCCGGTCATCGTGGTCAGCGCGCACACCGAGGAAGGCGCTTCGCTCACCCTGAAAGCGCTTTCGCTCGGCGCCTTTGATTTCGTCACGAAGCCGCAGGACGCCGCCCTGGGGCACCTCCGCCAGATCGCATCCGAGCTGGCCCTCAAGGTCAAGGTAGCCGCATCCTCGGGCGCGCCGAAAATGATCCTTACGGTGTCGTCGCCCAAGCGCAAGGAGCGGCGCCCCTTTTCCACAAAGCCGCGCTGGCCCTCCCGCATCGTCGCGATTGGAATTTCCACGGGCGGACCAAACGCGCTGCAATACCTCTTCTCGCAGCTTCCGGAGGATTTTCCAGGCTGCCTCGTCGTGGTGCAGCACATGCCGGAAGGCTTCACGGAAATGTTCGCGCAACGTCTGGACGAATCATCGGCCATCGAAGTGAAGCAAGCGCAGTCGGGCGATCTCTTACTCGCCGGACGCGCCCTCATCTGTCCCGGCAACCGCCATATCAAAGTCCGGCGCATGGAGCACGGCGACATCGCCATTTTGGTGGATCAGCCTCGCGTCAACGGCCATCGGCCATCGGTCGATGTCCTGTTCAATTCAGTGGCGCAGGAGTTTGGCAACAAAGCCGTCGCCGTGTTGATGACTGGAATGGGCGAGGACGGCGCGGCCGGACTCGGCGCCATTCAGGCTTCGGGCGGTTTCACCATCGCCCAGAGCCCCGATACGTGCATTGTCGACAGCATGCCCCGTTCGGCGATCGATCGCGGGTTTGCTTCGCGGGTCGTTTCTCTTCCCGCTCTTGCAAGCATGCTGCAGGCGAGGTGCACGCCCGATCGTCAGGCTGAAGAGCCGGTCACGTCTTCTGCAACAAGAGAATCCGCTGAAATAGGGTCTTCGCGAAGGAGAACGCCATGAAACAATTTGAACCTTTGACACGAAAAAAGGACAACCAGCCGGTCCGCTATCTGATCGTGGACGACTCGGTCTTTGCACGCAAGAGCCTCGCGAAGATGGTGGAGTCGTTCGGCGGCCAGCTGGCGGGTGAGGCGGGCGATGGTTGCACCGCGATCACCGAGTACGCCCGCACGAAGCCGGACCTCGTCCTGATGGATATCACCATGCCGCAGATGGAAGGCATCGAGGCCGTCGAGCGCATTGTCCAGGAGCATCCCGAGGCGCGCGTCGTCATGGTGTCGTCCGTCGGCTACCAGGACAACATCCTCGCCGCTCTCCAAAAGGGGGCGCGCCATTTCGTCCAGAAGCCCGTGAAGCCCGACGCGCTCTATGAAATTATCCGCTACGTGCTCAATGACGACGGCGTCACGGCGCCCGTCGGAGCAGGGGAGAATTCCCGATGAGAATGGATCTGATCCAGCCGTTCATCGGCTCACTCGATTCCGTTCTGGCTGTGATGATGAAGGCGCCTGCAAAAATTGCGCATCTCGATATGGAAGAAGATGGCTACCGGCGGAAAGGACTCGCTGCGACCGTCATTTTCAAAGGCCAGATCGAAGGGCGCATCGTTCTCGATATGGAGCCTCGCGCGGCGGCCCAGGTCGCCAGCTATCTGAGCGGAGCCGAAGTCGATACCTCGGAATCGATCGTTCCCGAAGCCGTCTGCGAGCTCGCGAACATGGTGATCGGCAACGCCGTCACCCAGCTCAACGACCGCGGCTTCCAGTTCAAAGTCTATCCGCCGTCGCTGCTCACCGAAGAACAGTGCGCCAAGGCCGGACAAGACTCGGAGGCCACGGTTCTCTGCTTTGAAACTCCGCACGGCAACGTGCACCTGAATATCGCCATGCACTACCACGCCCGCCGCACGCGCGAACGCAGCCCAGTCTCCGTGTAGCGCCGGTTTACCCTGCTCGCCCTGACGCAGGAAGGGAGCGAGGTCGAAGGGCGTCCAAGTGGCCCTTTCGGTTCTATTAGGACCGCGGCCCCACGCGCCGGTACTCCGTGCCGTGCCGGAATAATCCCGCCTTCGGCATTTCCTCGGAATATACAATTCGCGCAGGCAGGAAGATATTGGCCGCGTCCGGCGAATAGGGAACTGCCACTTCGATCGGAGCATCGGCGTCGTACCGTCTCTTGCTGCGAAAACACATGCCGACCGCCGAAATATCCTCGCACACGGCCAGTTCGTCATCGGCGCCAGGCTGTCGGATGCAGGCGGTGAGCCGCGTTTTCAACCGCATCCGCTCGCGCTCGCGTTGCTCGCCCTCCGCTGGAGCCGTGTTCGTCCCTTCGCTCGTCCGTTTCCCGCGGGCCGCGCGCGCGTTCATCTTCTTCTCGTCTTCGTGCGGCGCCTGCGTCCAGATGCTCGGCACGCGGCAGGCCTTGCAGTGGCGCGCGATCCCGCGATTCGTCTCGAACCCGCGCAGCTCCATTTCATTCAGATACACCACTTCGCGGCTGCGGCAGTAGTTGCACTCAAGCAGCATCCGCGCCACGGCTTCCGTCGATTCCGCCACGGCCGGAAATTCCACGCCCCAAAGGTCCTTCGAGGGGTCCTCGATCTCAATTCCGTAAAGATATCCGTCACGCTGGTGGCCGAATTGATTCACCACGCGTACGTCGCTCTCCCGATGCGATTCCGCAGGCGCCTGCCGCTTCAGATGGATCGTCTGTTCGGGGGTAAGTTCGCGGGCGAACACGATCACAGCGCCGGTGCGATTGATCAACAGAGTCCGCGCCGGCTCCTTGAATTCCTGCCCGTGGCTGTCCCTACCGGATGCTTCGAGCAATAGAGTCAGCGAGACGCGGTCGCTCCGGCGCTTCGGCAGCGGCGGCAATGCCATTTTCGGCCCTCCTGAGGACGAGAGGATTCCCCCGGGCCAAGATAACATATCCGAAGCCCGCTTTCGCGAGCGCCGCAAAACGGCGCTTCCATAAGCTACATATCCAAAGCATAATGCATCCCATTGAAATAAACGGAATTGCAAGGGGCATCGTCGTTCGTTTGGAGGGTGGGTGTATGAATATCGGGATCGCGCGCGCCGTCGTCGCGATGCGCTGGTTGGGCGTGTGTGCCATTCTGGCATTGGCCTGCGCGCCCTTTGCGCGAGCCCAGAGTTCGAGCCTTGAAGGCGTTGTACAAGACTCGACCGGCGCCGCCGTACCAGGCGCCAAAGTCGAATTACGAGCGAAGTCTTATTCCGCGCAGGCCGTTACCGACGAGTCCGGAATGTTTTCGTTCGCGCGTATCCCAGAGAATTCCGGCACCGTCACCATCACAGCCAAGGGATTTCAGCCGATCGATCGGCAATGGACTGCAACCGCGGGCGCTCCTGCGCGCGTCACAGTCGTCCTCAAGCCTCTCGCGGTGAACGAGCAGGTCATCGTCACAGCTGCGCGCACCGCAACGCGCCTCAGCGATTCTCCGGCCAGCGATATCGAGCTGACGCGGCAGGATCTGCAAGAAACTCCCGCGCTCACGCTCGACGACGCGTTGCGCCAGGTTCCCGGCTTCAGCATGTTTCGCCGCTCCAGCAGCCGCATCGCGAATCCCACCACCCTGGGCGTTTCGCTGCGCGGCCTTGGCAGCGGAAGCGCCTCGAGCCGCGCGCTCGTTTTGGAAGATGGCGTTCCGCTCAACGACCCCTTCGGCTCGTGGGTCTACTGGGATCGCGTCCCCGAGACATCGATCGCCGGTATCGAGGTCGCGCAGGAAGGCGCGTCGAGCCTTTATGGCAGCGAGGCGCTTTCCGGCGTCGTCCAATTCTTGACGCGTCCGCCCACGCCCGCCGGCCTTTCGATCGACGCCTCCTACGGCAACCAGAACACGCCCGATCTTTCGCTCTGGGCCGGCGGCGAAAAAGGCGGTTGGTTCTCCACGTTCGGCGGCGAGGTGTTTCACACCGACGGCTACTATTTGGTCCCTGCCGAAGACCGCGGCACCATCGACACGATGGCGAATTCCGAGCACGGCACCGCCGACCTCACCATCGGCCGCAAGTTCGGCTCGAACGACGAAATCTTCGCGCGCGGTTTGTATTTCGACGATTCACGCAACAATGGCACGCCGTACCAAACGAACAGCATTCGCCTCGGCCTGGGCGTTCTCGGCGCCAATCTTAGTCTCGGAAATATCGGTTCCCTCACCCTGCGTTCTTACGGCGATTTCGAGACGTACCATCAGGGCTTTTCCTCAGTAGCCGCCAATCGCGACAGCGAAACGCCCACCGACAAGCAAACGGTGCCATCACAAGGAATCGGAGTCTCGGCGGTGTGGACTCGCTCGGCCGGTGCGCGCCAGACTCTCGTCGCCGGCGTCGACGAACATGAAGAGATCGGCCGCAGCGACGAAGTCTTGCTCTCCGCAAAAAAGGATACATCAGCGGGCGGACGCCAGCGCTCGGTCGGCGTCTTCGGCGAGGACATCATTCAACTCGCGCCGGGCTGGCTGCTCTCCCTCAGCGGGCGATACGATCACTGGAGCAACTTCGACGCGTCGCTTTACAGTGCCCCGTTCACTCCTCCCCCAGCCGCTTCGACCACGCCATACGCCAACCGTTCCTACGACGTCTTCGATCCGCGCGCCACGCTCCTGCACCAATTCAATGGGCACGTATCCTGGTCCGCGTCAGTCTACCGTGCCTTCCGCGCGCCCACTCTCAACGAGCTCTATCGCTCCTTTCGCCAGGGCACCACAACCACCGACGCCAATCCCAATCTAAATGCCGAGCGCCTCACCGGCGGCGAAACGGGCGTGGACGTCCACACATTCAATCAGCGCCTCGAAATTCGCGGCACTTTTTTCTACAACCAGGTGATCAATCCTGTTTCGAATGTTCCATGCACCGCGCCGAATATGCCGCCTCCGTGCGTCCTGGCGTCATCGGGGTCCACCCAGGTCCGCGAAAATCTCGGCCGCACCTCGGCGCCCGGCTTCGAAATCGATGGCGTCGCCAACGTCACAAATCACATCCAGCTTTCCACCGGCTATCAGTACGTCGACGCCACCATTCTCAGCGCACCCGGCATCACGTCGCTCGCGAACACTTGGATCCCGCAAGTCCCGCGCCACGTCCTCACTTTCCAGGCGACCTACGCGGATCCCAAGCTCATCAACGTCTCTTTCGATGGCCGGATGGTGGGCAAGCAGTACGACACAACGGGCAATCAGGCCTTGATGGGTGGATATTTCGTTTTGGATGCGATGGCGTCGCGGTCAATCGGAGGCGGCGTTCAAGTCTACTTCGCTGCGGAAAATCTCCTGGACCGAGGTTACCTCTTTTCCCTGAATGGCGGCCCCGAGCTCGGCCTTCCCATCACCGCCCGCTTCGGCGTTCGTTTCAATTTCCCCGAGCGATAATATCCGGGTCTTGGCGTTGCCCTCTCCGCGCCCTTTGCGTCTCCTTGCCCTAAGTCCGGGACGAAGGGTGCGGCGAGCCCTAGGTTTTCTCTGTGGACTCTGTGGCCGTTCTCAGTGTTCCTGTGTTGAGCTGTTGGTTTTGGGACTCATCCGCGTCACGTACGGTTCCTCGAGGCTGCAAACGCCACCGCGGCTTCCGAACAGCACCCCGACATCACCGCGGCGAAAAATCGTCGCCATGCGTCATGAACTCCGGATAGGCGCCCGCGCCCAATTCGTGCAGGTCCATTCCCTGCCGCTCGCCTTCGAGCGCCACGCGCTGCGAACGAAGCCGGTTCAAAAGCCAGTTCAGCCCATATGTAAGCGGCAGCACGAATCCGATCAGCGTCGCGATGCCGATCACCTGCGCCAGCCATTGCCCCGGAGCCTCGCCCGTCGCATTCACGCCCGCCGGCGGAACGCGCGCGATCACGCCGACCGCCAGCACTCCCCAAAGCCCGCCCATCGCATGCGCCGAAATCGCGCCGCCCGGATCATCCACCGACATGCGCAGTTCGAACCATTCGACCGAAAGCGTCACCAGTGCGCCCGCCACCATGCCGATCGCCGCCGCTTCCGGAGGCCGCACGAAAACGCACGCCGCGCTGCTCGCGGCCAGCCCGCCGATCCACCCGTTCGCCGTCAGCGAAACATCGGGCTTGCCGAAGCGCACGCCGGTAATCACCGCCGCCATCAAAGCGGATGCTGCGGCGCACAACGTCGTGTTGATCGCGACCAGCACCGCTTCCCCGGGCCCGGCCCCGGTGAACAGCACGGCCCCCGCCGAATTGAGCCCCCACCAGCCCACCATCGCAAGCATGCAGCCAAGCACCACGAAGCTCGAATTGTGCCCCGGAATCGCTGTCGGCATTCCATCGTGCGTGTACTTGCCCCGCCGCGGCCCCAGGAGCCATGCGATCGAAAGCGCGGTCAGCCCGCCAACCGCCTGAATCGTTCCCGATCCTCCCGCATCCACGAAGCCGCGCCCGAGCCCATAATTTTCCCCGAGTTGCGCGAGCCATCCGCCGCCCCATACCCAGTGCGCGAAGATCGGGTACGTGATGCCCGCCAACAGCGCCGTCGACGCGCACGTCGCGCTCAGCCGCCAGCGATCGGCTCCGCTGCCAAGCGGAATCAGCGCCGCTAATCCGACGCTCATCATTCCCAGCAGCGCGGCGAGCGAAGCAGGGGAACCGTCAAGCGCCACATGCCGCAGGAAAAGCGGCTGCGCCCCGATCCAGTCCCACCCCTTGCCCCCCATGTTCAAAATGTGCGCCGGGCCGCCTTGAAATCCCTCCCACGAAAATCCACACACGAAAAATACCACCGCCGCAATCGACACCGCGCACAGCGACGACATCATCTGGTGCGCGGCGCTGCGCGCGCGGCCAAGTCCCGTATTGATCAACGCAAGTCCGGCGCCGGCAAATGGCACCAGGAAGATAAACATCAGGCAAAGCGCTGCTGCTGTTTCGGAAAGAATCGGGCCGCTCGCAGGCGTCACTCGTGTTCACCTCGCGGAGCGGGATGCGCGCGGATCACGAGAACCAGCCCCAGAATCTCCACGCAAACGCCAGCCAGCACGAATGCAACTCTGGGCGCGCTCGCCGCCAGCAGCACGATGGCGGCCAAGACAATTCCCCAGCCTGCCAAAAGCAGCAGAAAACCCAGAAATTTCATCGACGGACCCCTCGGAACGCGCGCTCGCGTTGCTCGGACGCGCGGCGTTAGCGTAGCATCCACGCGAAAACCCATCCAGTCGATTTTTGGAGCCAACAAGGCACGAAGGCGGTCGCCGCAACTTTTTCGGCTCCTCTGGGTTCTACCCCCAGCAGCCGAACTGAGTGTTTTCGGCTCTGCAGTCATCGCTCATAGGGGTGAAGGAGATTCATCATGTTGAAAATGAAAGCTACGGGTGTGTTCATCGCTCTTCTCGCCGCGTTCGGACTCTCAAGTTGCGGCGGGTCGTCCTCCGGTTCCAATCCCGGCGGCGAAGATCAAGCCTCCGTCTTCACGGTAGGCACCGACGCTCCGCTTCCCAGCGTCGTCTCCTGCCAGATCATGGTCACCGGCGTCACGATCAATAACGGCACGACCAACGTTCCCGTACTCACCACGCCGCAGGTTGTGGACTTCGCGCAACTGAGCGGCTTGCATCAACTGCTCGATCTCAACGCCGTTCCGACGGGCACCTATTCGTCGGCTACCGTCACGATCGCGAGCCCTGTGATCGGATTCATCGATACCACGCAAAATCCGCCCGCGATCAACACGATTAACGGCTCGCTCACGCAGTCGAGCGTCACCGTCAATTTCGCGAATCCCTTCGTATTGAACGCGGCCGACCTCGTCGGCCTGCGCATGGAATTCGATCTCCGTCAGTCATTGCAGCTCAATCAAAGCGGCCAGGTCACTGGCGTGGTCGATCCCGTGTTCCACATGCAGTTGTTGAATGCCACCGACGCCAACGTCTCGATCGACGATTTCCATGCAGGCGTCGTCGGCGTGACGGGAGATAACACCTTCACCGTTCAGGGCCCAAAAGGACGGCAGTGGACCGTTGAGACTAACGCGAGCACCGTCCTCGACGATCCGAGCGTTCCGGTAAGCTCGTTCACGACCAACACCATCGTCGAAATAACGGGGCAGTTGGACCCCGTGTCGCACGATATCGACGCGTCGGAAATCGAGGTCGTCTCCAGCGATAAATTCGTCCTCGGCGGCCTCTTCACCAGCATTCGTCCGCCATCGGGCCCGGCGACGCAAGCCGATCTGTACGTTCGCTATGAGCTGCCGGATATCACCGGGATTCAGGACGGCCAGATCGAAACGCTCGCACTGAACGGCAGCGAGATCTACAAGATCGCGAACATCAACAATCCGATTACCACGCTGCTTTTCAATAATTCGGCGCTGGCTGCCGGGCAGGTCGTCGACGCCGGCGGCTCGGTCACCACAACGAACGGCGTCTCGACTCTGACCGTCCATCGCGTCATCCTCCGGCGGCAGGGTCAGGCCGGGACGTGGGTTCCCGGCAGTACAGTCGTGCAGTCGGGCAACACCGGGAGCTTTCAGTTGAACGACAACTGGACGGCTGGCGTGCTTCTGCCGAGCCCGCTGACGGTGCTTACAACCAACGCCACCATCTTCATCAACCTCGACGGATTGTCCGGCCTGAGCGGCTCGCAGGCTCTCCCGATCCGAGTGGTTGGGTTCATCCTCATCGACCCCGCGACAAACCAGCCCGTCATGGTGGCTCGCTCGGTCGAAGAGTTGACGTCGTCCGATTAGTTGCAGTGGGAACTCTGTCGTTCGCAAACGCCGCTGTCTCGTTCCGCAGAAAAAACGAGACAGTGGCGCTTCTTTTTGTACTCCATATCTTCACGGTCATCGGTAGAAACGCCAGCCTGCAGGGGTCGTGGATGGAAGGCGCGAGCCTAAGTTTGCAGGTGGAAGCGTGGGCCTTCAGGCCCTCGAAAAACGCCCGGTTAAGAGAAGGGCTTCAGCCCCGGGTTTCCAACTTACGCCATAAACGCGTTGCGCGCTACTCGCTTCGCACCGCGATGATGTCTTTACCGGTCGTCTGCATTTCGATCGCCATCGGCGGCCGCACTCCCGCCCCCTGAACGATTTCGCCGCGCACCAATCCGCCGTCGGGAGCGCCGCCGCCGTACTGCATCAGGTCGTAGACCGCATGGGTGCATGGATTCACCACCATCGGATGCGCCGCACGAAATCCGTAGTCCGCCGCCAACTCCTGCAGGTCGGTCACGTACTTCAGTTCGCACTCGCCGAATGGCTCGCGCAACGAAAATCCCCAAAGGGCTCCGCCCGGCAAACGCACAACCATCGCGGGTACAGGTTCGGCTGAGAACGGCCCGCGAAAAAGAAATTCCTTCTCGGACCACGGCTTCGCCAGTTCCGCGGCCGTTGCCACCGGCCCGGGGCCAACCATCATTTTCTCGGCAGGCTCGCTGTTGGCCGCATCCGGAGAAGCCGCCTCAGGCGAAGGATTTGAATTCGTCTGCGCCGGCGAATGATGGCCCGGAAGAAAAATTAATCCTGCCAGCAGCACCACTCCGATTCCCGCCGCAACGCCGATCATCTTCGCTCGACGATCGGGCGTCGCTTGCGGCTGCGCCCCCGAAGCAGCGCGCATCTGCGGAGGCGGCTGCGCCGCCTTTTCGGGTTTTTCGCTGGCGGCAGGCACACCCGGGATGCTCGGTGCTTGGGGCTTGAAGAGATCGACTTTCTTATCGACTGGCATGCTGGGTCGCGGTGAATCGCATCTTCAGCTTGAAGGCCCCGCATTCGGAAAGCAAGCCTCGAACGCCTCTCTGCTATTGACCTTTTCGCGGCGAAAAGTGCCCGGTCTGTACCAAGTGATGCCACAGAGAATCGTGTCCGTGCATCTCAGGCGGGCCGGTGCACCCGGACGGAATGATGCGCCACGTATTCATGAAGGTTCGCCAGAATCAACAGCAGCTCGAGCATGCGATCGCGCTGTTCTGGATTCGGATCGCCTGCTCCCTCTTCGAGGTTCTTGACGACCGCCAGAGCGTCCGCCAGCAGCCATTCGACGTCGCCCGGGCTCATCGCTTTCCCCTCGCGGCACCGCGTAAGCATGTGGTCCGTCCGCAGGAACGCTTCGTCGAGGAAGTGGTCGAGGCACAGCCGTTCGGTCGCCAAAGCGGCGGGAATCACGTTGGCGCACGATTCCCTTCGGCATCCACCTGGGCCGGGGACAGTCATGGCGAAACCCCACAGCCTCGACTTTCCTTCCGAGGCACGTTTCGGAGAGCCTACCACAATTTGGTTTCGCCGCAAGTATAAGGATGCCCCGTTTCCAGTTAGAGCGAAATTACCAGCGGAATACGACTCCTGCCGAAATTCGCGCGTTATTCTGCCGGTCATTCGCGTTATCGTTGAGCATCGTCAACAGGTACTCGGCCTGGACCAACCGGATGCCAAGGTGCTGCGTCGCATTCCAATCGATGCCGCCGCCCGTAGCCATTGCGAACGCGTCCTGGGAACCATACGCGCTGCCGGACGATGTGTGGGCGCCTCCGAAGAGCGTCTGGATGAACGGCGTGAATCGTCCCATGCGGAAAGTCGTCTTGGGACCGAACATGTACGTGTAGACTTCGCCGTTGATTCCGCCGCTGCCGCTGCTCGTACTGCCGTGATACCCACCGAAGTCACCCACGAGGCCGAGCCAGCTGGTCGGATTCACCGACACCGACGCGCTGCCGCCGTTCAGGTTGGCGGTGAAGCTTGTGCCGCTGAAGCTCGTATGTAGGTACGAATATCCGCCGAACACTTCCACCTTCGGGGCGCCTTGTGCCGATGCGGCGACGGCCGATAGCAATACAACTCCACACAGCAATGCCCAACGTTTCATCGAGCTCTCCTGTTTCGCTTCGTCTTGCCGGGCTCCAAAGCAATCAACTTGCCGAGGCTAGCATCCGAAACCCACGCGGACAAGCCGATGCTCGCGAATCGGCTCCAAAGGATAAACGCCCGCACGATGGGAAGGGCTGCGAGGGAATTCTACGCGGCGGCGCCATGGCACTTCTTGTATTTCTTGCCCGACCCGCACGGACACGGATCGTTTCGCCCGACTTTGGCCGCCGCCCGCACCGGCTTGGGCGCTTCCGCCTGCGCCGGCCCGGCCTGGAACTGCAAATTCCTCTGTTGCCGCTGCTGCCGCTGTTGGATCTGCCGCGCGATCTGAGAATCCGGCGTTGCCGCCTCGCCGCCCGGCCGCTCGTTTGGCCTCTTCGGCTGCTGGGCCGCCGCCAGCCTCGCCTGTCCTGGCTCGGCAGGGCGCACGAGGAACAGGAATCGCACTGCCTCGGTGTCGATCCGGTCCATCATGTCCTCGAAAAGCGTGAATGCCTCGCGCTTGAATTCCACGAGCGGGTCCTTCTGCCCGTATCCGCGCAGCCCGATCCCTTCCTTCAGGTGGTCGAGCGTGAGCAGGTGGTCCTTCCACTGCCCGTCGACGATATCCAGCAGGATGTGCCGCTCGAGCCAGCGCAGCGTCTCAGCGCCGAAGAGCTTTTCCTTCTCTTCGTAGCGCTCGCGCACTTTTTCCATCAGCTCGTCGGCGAGCTGATCGTGGTTCAGATTTTCGATGTCGGGGATCGCCGCCTTCAGATCCATGCCGAACTGGTTCAGCAGCTCGTTCCCGAGCTGCGTCACGTTCCACTGGTCCGGATGTTGATCCCGCGGACAATACGTTTCCACCAGCGACTGCGCGATGGCCTCCGCGCGCTCCAGCACGAATTCCTTCTGGTCCCGCCCCTCGAGGAACGACCGCCGCAGCGAATACACCGTCTCGCGCTGCTTGTTCATCACGTCGTCGTATTCGAGCAGGTGTTTGCGCGCCTCGAAGTTCTGCGCTTCCACGCTTTCCTGCGCGCTTTCGATGCGCTTGCTGATCATCTTCGACTCGATCGGCACGCCTTCCGTCATTCCCAGCCAGTGCATCATGGCCTTGACCTTCTCGCCGCCGAAAATCCGCAGCAGGTCGTCTTCGAGTGAAAGGAAGAATCGCGACGAGCCCGGATCACCCTGGCGTCCCGCGCGCCCTCGCAATTGATTATCGATGCGCCGCGCCTCATGCCGTTCGGTGCCGAGAATGTGCAGCCCGCCCATGGCCACCACTTCGTCATGCTCGATCTTGCAATGCGCGGCGAACTCGTCGAAGATCGGCTTCCACTGATCGAGGGGTACCTGAAAAATTTTGCCTTCCTGCTGGAACAAAACCATCGATGGAGCGCTCGCGCCATTCTTGCCGTCGGGCGACGTACCGGAAGCTGTACCGGAAGCTGCACCTGCTGCGGCGGCGTCGGCTTGCGCCGGTGTTTCCGCGCCTGCCTCGAGGCCGATCACGGCCGCGGCCGGGGCGTATGGCATTGCGATCTTGTTCTTCAGGAAATGCTCGCGCGTCATCAACTCGGGATTGCCGCCCAATAAAATATCGGTCCCGCGGCCGGCCATGTTCGTCGAGACCGTCACCGCGCCCTTGCGCCCGGCCTGCGAAATGATTTTCGCTTCGCGCTCGTGCTGCTTCGCGTTCAGGACCTGGTGCGGGATGCCCGCCTTCTTCAAGTGCTCGGCGATCTTTTCCGATTTCTCGATCGAGATGCTGCCGATCAGCACTGGCTGCCCGCTTTCGAAGTATTGCCGAACGCCGCCGCTCTTCGTGCCATCTTCCTGGATGATCCCGTTCACCGCCGCTTCGAATTTTTCCCTCTCCGTGCGGTAAACCACATCCGGCGCCTCGAGGCGGATCAGCACTTTGTTCGTCGGGATCGCGACCACTTCGAGTTTATAAATCTTGTGAAATTCGGGCGCTTCGGTTTCGGCCGTTCCGGTCATGCCGGAAAGCTTCTTGTACATGCGGAAATAGTTCTGAAAAGTGATCGTCGCGAGCGTTTGATTCTCGCGCTCGATCTTCACGCCTTCTTTCGCCTCGACGGCCTGGTGCAGCCCGTCCGACCAGCGGCGCCCCGGCATCTGCCGCCCGGTGAATTCGTCGACGATGATCACCTCGCCGTCTTTCACCACGTAATCGACGTCTTTTTCGAAGAGCGTGTGCGCGCGCAGCCCCTGGTAAACGTGGTGAATCAACTCCATGTTGTCGGGATCGAACATGTTGCCGAGGTTCAGCAGCCGCTCGCATTTCGACACGCCCTCTTCGGTCAGCGTCGCGGTGCGCAGTTTCTCGTCGAGCGTGTAATCCATGTCAGGAATCAGCTTCGGGATGATCTTGTCGATTCGATAGTATTTATCGGTCGATTCCTCGGCGGGACCGGAAATAATCAACGGCGTGCGCGCCTCGTCGATCAGGATCGAGTCCACTTCGTCGACGATTCCGAACTGGTGGCCGCGCTGCACGCACTGCGCGAGATCGTATTTCATGTTGTCGCGCAGGTAATCGAACCCGAATTCGTTGTTTGTGCCGTAGGTGATGTCCGCCGCGTAGGCCGCTCGCCGCTGCACGTCGTCCAGATCGTGGACGATCACGCCGACCGTCAGCCCCAGCATCGTGTAGATCGGGCTCATCCATTCCGCGTCGCGCCGCGCGAGGTAATCGTTCACCGTGACGATGTGCACGCCTTGCCCGGCCAGCGAATTCAGAAACGCTGGCAGCGTCGCGACGAGCGTTTTTCCTTCGCCCGTCTTCATTTCCGCGATTTTGCCTTCGTGCAGGACGATTCCGCCGATCAGCTGCACGTCGAAGTGCCGCATCCCGATCGTTCGCCGCCCCACTTCGCGCGTCAGCGCAAACGCGAGCGCAATCGCCGGCTCGAATGCCTCCTGCAATTTGCGCTTGTAGTCGGGATCGTCGCGCTCGACGCCTTCGAGCCGCTCTTGCACCTCGGCCCGCAGCGCCGCGGCTCGCTCGGCAATCTGCGCGTCCGTGAGCTTCTTCATTTCGGGTTCGAGCTCGTTGATCGCCGCGACCTGCGGCCCGATCTTTTTTATGTCGCGCTCGTGCTTCGTCCCGATAAATCGCGCGACGATGCCATTTATAAACTTCTCAAAATCCATGTCTGGTGTCTGCCACCGAGTCTTTTCCGGGAGGTAATCCCACCAACAATTAGATGCAGCTTTCCTTTGCATTGTATCCGCTCGCGCGCGTTCCCGCAAAGCCGCGCGCCGGATGAAGTTGCTTTCCTATGGCCCCGCGACAATTCCGTGTCCGATTGAATCAGTGCTGTTGCCAACTCGCGTGGACGTTTCTCCGGCCAGGATGGTAAGCTGTCGACCCGCGAATTCGCGCCTCAGCGAGGTGGGAGCTTGCAACGGCGAAGCGGTTCCGCGCCGGCGGGAATTTAACCATGGCGTCCGATCCAATCAGCGCTCAGCCCGCGGCAGCCGCCGACACGGTAGTGCCGCAACCGGTTTCCTTGCCACTCACGCGGGCAGCGATTTTTCTCGTTGTCACCATCAAGCCTGCCGACGAAGACCGCGCCGCGGTCCTATCTCTCTGCGCCGATCTATCCGCGCTTTTGCGCTCGGTCGGCTTTCGCGACCTCGACGCGGCGCTCTCCTGCATCATGGGAATCGGTTCTGAGGCCTGGGAACGGCTCTTCGGCACGCCGCGCCCCGCGGAACTGCATCCCTTCCGTGAGATTCGCTCCGGCGCGCGGCACGCGGTTGCGACGCCCGGCGACTTGCTCTTCCACATCCGATCGAAGCGCATGGATCTGTGTTTCGAACTCGCGATGCAGGTCATGGCGCGGCTCGGAGGCGCCGTCTCCACGGCGGATGAAGTCCACGGTTTCCGCTACGTCGACAATCGCGACCTGCTCGGCTTTGTGGACGGCACTGAGAATCCGAGCGGCAGCCTGGCGGCAGACTCCGTCTTCATCGGCGAAGAAGACGCGGCCTTCGCGGGCGGGAGCTACGTGATCGTCCAAAAATACCTTCACAATCTCGATGCGTGGAACCAGCTGCCCACCGAGATGCAAGAAAAGATCATCGGCCGCGAGAAGCTCTCCGACATCGAACTCGACGATTCCGTGAAGCCCACTTGCGCGCACAACGCCCTCACCGTGATCGCAGAGAATGGCAAAGAAATCAAGATTCTCCGGGATAACATGCCGTTCGGGCGCCCCGGCCACGGGGAGTTCGGGACCTATTTTATCGGCTACAGCCGTTCGCCCCGTACGATCGAGCAGATGCTTGAAAACATGTTCATCGGAAAACCGCCCGGCAATTACGACCGGATTCTCGATTTCAGCACCGCCGTGACTGGAGGCCTGTTTTTTGTCCCGACGGCCTCGTTCCTCGATAGTGTGAACCCCGACCCGCCCGCCGCGGCCCCGTCGGCGGGCAAGTCTTCCCCCTCGATTGCGGCATCAAAGGATGGTTCGCTCGGCATCGGTTCCTTGAAGGGAGAAAATTCTGATGAATAACCTGCATCGCGAGCTGGCTCCGATTTCCGATGCCGCGTGGGCTCAAATCGAGGAAGAAACTTCGCGAACGCTCAAGCGCTATCTGGCCGGGCGCCGCGTGGTGGACGTTCACGGGCCGGAGGGCGCCGCTCTCTCGGCCGTCGGCACCGGCCACCTGCGCACGATCGCGGCTCCCGGGGAGGGCGTGATCTCGCGCCAGCGCGAAGCCAAAGCGCTCGTCGAGCTGCGCGTGCCATTCGATCTAGGGCGCCAGATGATCGACGACGTGGAACGCGGCGCCAACGACTCCGACTGGCAGCCCGCGAAAGATGCCGCGCGCAAGCTCGCTTTCGCCGAAGACCGCGCGATTTTCGAAGGCTATGACGCCGCCGGAATCGTGGGCGTCCGCCAGGGCACGAGCAATCCGCGAAAATCTCTGCCCGCCGATGTGCGCAAGTACCCGGAGGCCTTTGCGGAGGCTCTGAGCCAGTTGCGCCTGATGGGCGTCAACGGCCCGTACGCCATTCTGCTCGGCGCCGACGCTTACACCGAGCTTGCGGAAACCAGCGATTACGGCTATCCGGTGCTCGAGCACGTGAAGCGGCTCGCGGAGGGCAAAATCATTTGGGCGCCCGCGATCGACGGAGCATTCGTGGTGACAACGCGCGGCGGCGACCTCGATCTTCACATCGGCCAGGACGCCTCGATCGGCTATTTGAGCCACACGGACACTCACGTCCGCCTGTACCTGCAGGAAACGTTTACCTTCCTCTATCTCACATCCGAATCCTCGGTCGCGCTGGCAGCTCCCACGAAGCCACGTTCATCCTGACAGCGCGACGGGACCGATCGCGAAAGCGGCGAGCCGGCGCTTCGGAATTTCAAGTCCGCCATCGCTGAACTCCGCGGCGCTAAGCGTACGAACGGACTCTGCCTGACGTGAAAGGTGGTCCTTCGACTTCGCTCAGCACAAGCCGTTGCGAAAGCAACGTCAACCGCAACACCAGCCACAAAGGCCGTGATTTTCCCCTGTCCTTAATCTGTCCTTCGGCACAGCTAGAAACTCCCTGCCATCGTGCTAGCGTTGAGCGAGGAGCGTACGGACGTGACACGAAGAAGCGAGCGAACAGGCGGCCAAAATCAATCGAACGTAAACCTGCGCTACAAATCCCCGCGCCGCGCGTATTGCCGTGTCGAACACCAAAACTCATCCGCAATTTGCGGCGATTTTGGCGCAATTCTATATCGACACTGCGGCGATTAGAAATCGATGCAACTCATTGAAAACATGGAATCGGCGCACAGTCTAATCGACACAGTAAGGAGGGGCCGCCGGCGGGCCCGCGGTTGCCTTCGTAGGGGCGCTGCTTGCTGCGCCCTTCGACGTCACGACGTGGCCGAAGACGCCTGCGGGGCCGCCGGGAGGCGCACCAACCGCGCTTCCGTCACCGACGGGAGGCCGAGGATTTCCTGCACCACCGATGCGCTGACGTTGCCATCGAGGCCGACGAGCGCGAGAGCCTCGGAGCCGCCCGCGGGGGCGCGGCGGCCGAGCGCAAACGTCGAGACATTGATGCCGAGGTTGCCCAGCGCCGTGCCGATGCGGCCGATCACGCCGGGGACGTCGATGTTGCGCGAGAGCAGCAGCGTGCCCTCGAGCGGCGATTCGAGCGCGATGCCGTCGAGCGCGAGAATGCGCGGCGAGCCATCCTGCGCGACCACGCCTTCGAGCGAAAATTCGCGGCCGCCATTCGAGACGGACACTTCGACCGTGTTGGGATATCCGCGCTCGCGACGCCGCGTGGTTTCTTCCACCACCACGCCGCGCGCCGCCGCTTCGTCAGCGGCATTCACCAGATTTACCTTTTCGTCGAGCACCGAATTGAGCGCGCCCACCAGCACGGCCTTGCCAATCATGTGCGAGCCCAATTCCGCGGGCTCGCCCGCATACCGGATGCGCACGCGGCTAAAGCTGTGCGACGGCGAGGCCTGCGCGACGAACGATCCCAGGCGCTCGCCCAATTCGAGATACGGGCGGAGGCGGCGGTATTGGTCGGGCGAGAGCGCGGGCATGTTGACGGCGTTGCGGATCGTGCCGTCGGCGAGGAAATCGCGGAGCTGCTGCGCGATCGCCGTGCCAACCTCTTCCTGCGCCTCGGCCGTGGAGCCGGCGATGTGCGGCGTGGCGATCACGTTGGGCAGGCCGACGAGCGGCGAGTCTTTCGGCGGCTCCTTCGCGAAAGTGTCGAGCGCGGCCCCGGCGACGTGGCCGGATTTCAGGGCTTCGGCGAGCGCGGCTTCGTCGATCAATTCGCCCCGCGCGCAATTGATGAGGCGCACGCCCTTTTTCATTTTGGCGATGGCCGCGGCGTCGATCAGCTTTTCGGTTTGCGCGCTGAGCGAGGTGTGCAGCGAGATCACATCCGAGCGGCGCAGCAGATCGTCGAGCGCGACGAGCTCGACTTCCACTTCGGCGGCGGCCGCAGGCGTGACGTATGGATCGTGCGCCAGCACCTTCATTTCGAGTGCGCGCGCGCGGCGGGCGACTTCCGTGCCGACGCGGCCGAGGCCGACGAGACCGATCGTCTTGCCGCGCATCTCGGTGCCGGAAAATGCGGACTTCTCCCATTTGCCCGCGTGGATCGAGGCGTTGGCCTGCGGGACGGCGCGGGCGAGGCCGAGCATCAGCGCGAGCGTGTGCTCGGCGACGCTCACGGAATTTCCGCCGGGCGTATTCATCACGAGCACGCCGCGGCGCGTGGCCGCATCGACGTCAACATTGTCGACGCCGACTCCGGCGCGGCCGATGGCGCGCAAACGGCCGGCCTTTTCGAGCAGCGCCGCCGTGACTTTGGTCGCGCTGCGAACCACCAGCGCGTCGGCATCGGCGATTTCGCTCGGGAGCGTGGCCGCCGTCGGCATCACTACGTTCCAACCCGCGTCGCGCAAGAGCGCGATTCCGCGTTCACTGATCTTGTCTGCAACGATGATTTTCATGAGGCAACAAGGTTATCGGGCGTTCGTCGCCATGTCAATTCCGCCGGCGCGCACGGGCGAATGCAAACGTGCTATTCTTTTCCTACAACACGAGGGATCACACGACAAAATGGGATACATCGAACGCATCCAGAGCGATTTGACCGCCGCGATGAAGGAAAAGAACGAGCTGCGGCTGAGCGTGCTGCGCATGATGAAAAGCGCGCTGAAGAACAAGGAAATCGAGAAGATGAAGCCGCTCGACGATATGGAGTCGCTGCAGGTGCTGCAAACGCTGGTGAAGCAGCGGCGCGATTCCGTCCATCAATTCACGCAGGGCGGGCGCCACGATCTGGCCGACAAGGAAGCGAAGGAAATCGTCATCATCGAGGAGTATCTGCCGGCCGCGCCAAGCGACGACGAAATCCGTCACGCGATCGAAATGGCCATCACCGAGGCGGGCGCCGACTCGCTGAAGCAGATGGGCGCCGTGATCAAAGCCGCGCGGGCGAAGCTCGAAGGAAAAGCGATCGACGGCAAAGTGCTGAGCGACCGCGTCCGCGAGCGCCTGAGCGGAAAAGCCTGAAGGCCCAGGCTTCCCACCGCTGGAGTGATTGATCTTTGGCGAACGCTAGGGTTTGGCGGTCCTCTTCAGGACCGCGGCCGACTGCTGATCCGCCGCGACCTGCTGCAGGAAATCGCGAATCTCAGGGAGTTTGTCCACCGGAACGATCACGTCCTTCACCTCGAAGCTGCGCTTGTAGTGCAGCACGCCGTCGGCGACTTTGATTTCGCTGCGATACGTGGCGTAGTCGCAGCTGGCCTCGACCGGCTGCGGCAGCCCGTCCAACCCGTATCCGGGCGGGAGCGTGATGTCGAACACGTCGTCCTGCCTCATCGCTTCCTCAAATTGGACCGGATATTTGCGCGCCTTGTGCTGGGTGAAGAGATTCAGGAGGCCGATGTCCTCGTTGCCGACGATATCGGGGCGGAGAATCAGCAGGTCGCCGCTGGGGTTCGCGTAGCCCTGCGCTGAAAACTTGTAGTCGAGAGAAAGACTTTGATCTTCCTTGTCGAGGTTGCCGAGCGACCCGCCGAGGAAGACAAAGTTATTCAGGAAGCCTCCAAGGAAATGCTCGAAGATTTCGGCGCGCTTCGCAGGCGGCTGTTCGAGAAACTCCCTTCGCTGTTGCGCCGCCGGGCCTCCCCATTCGATTTGCTGGACTTCACCGGAAAGATCACCGGTGGCAGTGAGATCGAACTTTGCGACGCGAAGCAGGCGATTGGTCGCCGGTGGCAGGAGCGGCAGAGAGATCAATTCGCCTCCGTCGGGCGCGACGAGCAATCCATAGGACTGTTGCAGATACCAGGGGATGTAGCCCATAGGAACATGCTCGTTCGTGGGATCGAAGATGAGCAGGCGGCCCAGCTTGGGATCGTTCACCACGGAGTAAAGGTCGGCGTCGGAAACCGTGTCGGGAAGGCGGATGGCCAGGATCGCGTGATTGAAGTCCATCGACGGGTAGCTCGGGTGAACGACCCCGCGGTGCGTATCGACGATCACGTAGTAGGAATCGATGCCTATTTGGCTGAGCATGGAGCTGAGAAGCGTGGCCTTGTCCTTGCAGTCGCCAAACTGATGGGCGAAGACCTCGGCGGCCGGATGCGGTTGATATCCTCCGATGCCGATTTCCACCGCGAAGTAGCGGATGCTCCGCTGCATATACTCGGTGAGTGCGCGCATCTTGCTGAGCGGGTCCGAAAGGCCGGAGGTCAGCTCCGCCACCTTCTGCTGGATTTGAGGCGATGCCAGGCGGCTGGATTGCGTGAGGCCGTTATACCAGAGCCCCATGTCCTTCCAGGAGCCGTTGGTTCTTGACCGCATCGCGGGGTCCTGGGGGAAATACTTCAGCCCCATCCACCCGGCAAGCGATCTCCAGGCCGGCATGTCGGGCTCGATTTCCATCGCCGGAAGATCGTCGACTTCCCAGATGTATGTGTTCGAACCCGATACTGCGGGCTTCTGCTCGGGGTAGTTGAACCAGTTGGTCGTGAATTCCCATCCGGAGGGGATATCCAGGATAAGCCGCGCGGTCTTCACGGGAACTTCGCTCTGAAATTCCCAGTCGTCCTCGAAAACGTACGGGCGGTTTCGCTGCACGAATTCGAAGCCGACGACATTGCCCGGGTTTGCTTCGGGGAATTCAAGGGTGTCGACCTTTACGTCGGTATATTCGAGATCGTCAAAGAGCCCGTGTTCGATGATGTCCTTCTGGCCGACTGCCAGTTCATGGCCGTTCGCTTGGATCGTCCAAGCTTTCATGTAAGAGATTTTGGTGTCTTTGTCGAACGGGACATCAAGGCTGCTGTAGTCCCGGCGAGACTCGGGGCGCAGAAGACGAATCGCCATGCGGTGGAGGGCGTCGATTTCGCCGCTAGGTTGCACGGAGGTTCGCGTCTCATCGAGAAGAATCACGGCGACGGTGTCTTTGTCGTACGCGGGCAGCTTTTCCTGCGCGGCGGCGCGGAGCCAATCGGGCGCGGAAGAGTCGGCCGCCTTTGCGCGGGGCGCGAAGCAACATGCCAGCGCCATCACCACAAGCAGCGCGACGCGAATCGAGTTAGTTTTTCGCCGATGTGGCATTCTGCAAGACCATTTGAGCGTCGTCGTTCGTTTTGATCATGCCGTAGAACGCGCGAAGGGCGGGATAGGCGTCTTTCCCGAACAACACGCCCTTCATGGCCATATGCCGTTTCACTTCGACGGTGTCGCCTTGCGCCTCAACGGAGATGGAATAGGACGCCGCACCGAGGTCAACCTTCTTTTCAGCCGGGACGCTCTCCGCCTTGAAGCCGGAGGGCAAGCGAAGCTTGACATCGTCGAATTCTTCGTACGGGAACGGGAAGTAGATGGGATTGACGCGCTTCTGGGATGTGAATGAACCCAGGTCTTCGGCCTGAAACAGGTCGAGCGGCATGAGCATCCTCTGGAGCGCGCCGCTCGCGTAAGAAGGAACCTTGACCGTTCCTTCCACGCGAACGGGCTGATTGACGTCGTCCCAGTTCGAGAGCTTGGTGAGCTGGAACGTGGAGCCTACGGGGAGCCAGCCCCGGATCCGGTCTTCCAATTGCTTAGTGCGGCCGGTTTCGTCTTCTTTGCACTCGTCGTCGCGGAGCAAGGCACCTCTTTGGCCGGCAAAATCGATCTGCAGGGTGCCCGTGATCGACCCGTCGGAACTGAGGACGAGGTCCGCATTGCGGACGATCGTGGCGTCGGTTGAGTTCGGACTGGGAGTCACGACGTTCGTTGCGTGTTTGTCGTCCACCCGAATGCCGGCGGCCTCGGTTTCAGACCACGGCAGGAGCCCAAAGGGGAAAAAGTGCGCGGCGGGATCGAGATAATATTCCTTCGAGGCTGCGCGGACCCAGACAAGATCGTCGTCGAGTTCGCTCACGTCCTTGCGGTCGGGAACAAAAAGCGCGCGATTCCGAGGCGCAATGTAAACCTCAGTGGCCTCGAATCCGGCTGCTCGTGAGAGGCCGACAAAAAGATAATTGATCTGGCGGTCGTAGCC
>JBKQNJ010000082.1:0-11670 GCA_052146315.1 Candidatus Acidiferrales bacterium
ATCCGCTGTCGGAGATCACGCACAAGCGGCGTCTCTCCGCGCTCGGACCGGGCGGTCTGACCCGCGAAAGGGCGGGTTTCGAGGTGCGCGACGTGCACCCGACACATTACGGCCGCATCTGCCCGATCGAGACGCCGGAAGGCCCGAACATCGGACTGATCAGCTCGCTATCGAGCTACGCGCGGATCAACGAATTCGGGTTCATCGAATCGCCCTACCGGAAGGTGAAGGGCGGGCGAGTGATCGATTTCGTCCAGATCGTGAACTCGGGCGACAGCGAATTCAAGGCGGGTGAAGTTGTCGAACGCGAAAAAGTGGAAACCACGAATGAGGAGCTGAAGCGGCGGCGTATTGTAGTCGAGCCGCACTGTTTTTATCTCTCGGCGTGGGAAGAGGACCGCTACGTGGTGGCGCAGGCGAACGCGTCGCTCGACGACCGCGGAAAAATTACGACCGAACTGGTGAACTGCAGGCAGGCCGGCAACTTCGTCCTGAAGAGCCGCGACGAGGTGGATTACATCGACGTTTCGCCAAAGCAGCTCGTATCGGTGGCGGCGAGCCTGATTCCGTTCCTCGAAAACGACGACGCGAACCGCGCGTTGATGGGCTCGAACATGCAGAGGCAAGCCGTGCCGCTGATCAAGGGCGAAGCGCCGCTGGTCGGGACAGGCATGGAGCGAGTCACCGCGCGGGATTCGGGTGCGGTTATCGTGTGCCGGCGCGACGGCATCGTCGATCAGGTTGACTCCGAGCGCGTGATCGTGCGCGTGGAGTCCGATCAATCGGGCGTGCTGAGCCGCGAAGTGGGCTCGGACATCTATCTGCTGACGAAGTTCAAGCGGTCGAACCAGAACACGTGCATCAGCCAGAAGCCGTTGGTTCGCGCGGGCGATCGCGTGAAACAGGGGCAGGTGCTGGCGGACGGGCCGTGCACCGAGCGCGGCGAACTGGCGCTCGGGCGAAACGTGCTCGTGGCGTTCGTGCCATGGCGCGGGTACAACTTCGAGGACGCGATTCTCGTGAGCGAGAAGCTCGTTCAAGAGGACTACTACACTTCGATTCACATCGAGGAGTACGAAATCGAGGCGCGGGACACGAAGCTGGGTCCCGAGGAAATCACGCGTGACATTCCCAACATCAACGAGAGCTTCCTGCGGAACCTCGATGAGAGCGGCGTGATCCGCATCGGCGCGACGGTGCGGCCGGGCGACATCCTGGTCGGCAAAGTGACGCCGAAGGGCGAAACCACGCTGACCCCGGAAGAAAAGCTGCTGCGCGCGATCTTCGGCGAAAAGGCCGGAGACGTTCGCGACGCTTCGCTCTACTGCCCGCCAGGCATCGAGGGAACGATCGTCGACGTAAAGATCTTCTGCCGCAAGGGCGCGGAGAAGGACGAGCGTCACAAGGCGATCGAAGCGGCCCACGTGGCGAAGCTCGAAAAGAACCTCGCCGACGAAATCCGGATTCTGACCGACGAGCGGCTGAAGCGCCTGAACGACCTGCTCGGCGGACAGAAGCTGGTGGCCGACCTGCACGACGAACGCACCAACAAGCGCCTGCTGACCAAGGGGACGGAGCTGACACGCGACATCCTCGAGAAAATCTCAACGCGCAACCTGAAACGGCTGCGCTTGAACGACAAGGACCCGCTGCTCATCGAGAAGATCGACGAAGTGGAGGAAATGACCTCGCGGCAGATCGACGTGCTGCGGAAGATCACCGACGAGCGCATCTCGAAGCTGAAGAAGGGCGACGAGCTGCCCCCGGGCGTGATCAAACTCGTGAAGGTGTACATCGCGATGAAGCGCAAGCTTTCCGTGGGCGACAAGATGGCAGGGCGCCACGGAAACAAGGGCGTGATCGCGCGGATCGTGCCGGCGGAAGACATGCCGTACATGCCGGACGGGACGCCGGTCGAGATCGTGCTCAACCCGCTGGGCGTTCCTTCGCGCATGAACGTGGGCCAGATTCTCGAAACGCATCTGGGCTGGGCGTCGAAGGAGCTGGGCCAGCGCATCGCGAAGATGCTCGATGAAGAGGCTCGCGCCGACGTTGTCCGGAAATGGTTCAAGGACGCGTTCGGTCCGACCGCGGTGTGGAAGACGCTTGCCGATCTGGACGATGAAGCGCTGCTCGACGTGGCGGAGAACTTCCGCGACGGAGTGCCGTTTGCGACGCCCGTCTTCGACGGCGCCCGCGAAAACGACATCCGGCACTTGTTGCGGTTCACCGAGCTGCCGGAGAGCGGGAAGATCACGCTCTACGACGGGATGACCGGTGACGAGTTCGCGCAGAACGTGACGGTCGGCTACATCTACATGCTCAAGCTCTCTCACCTCGTCGACGACAAGATCCACGCGCGCTCGATCGGCCCTTACTCGCTGATTACGCAGCAGCCGCTCGGCGGCAAGGCGCAGTTCGGCGGACAGCGCTTCGGCGAAATGGAAGTGTGGGCGCTCGAGGCTTACGGCGCCGCGCACATTTTGCAAGAGCTGCTGACGGCGAAGTCGGACGACGTCTACGGCCGCGCGAAGATTTACGAGGCGATCGTGAAGGGCGAGCCGGGAATCGAACCCGGAGTGCCCGAATCGTTCAACGTGCTCGTGCGCGAGCTGCAGTCGCTGTGTCTCGACGTCGAGCTCATGAAGCGCCAGAAGCCGCAGCTGGAGAAGGCGGAAGCGGCCGACTAAATTTCGCGCCCGGAGAAAGTTCCGGGCGCGACCGATATTCTTGAAAGTAGGTTTTCGGTCCCGGCGGAGTCGGGACAGGAGGATCATACCTTGTATCGATCAAGCCCTTATGACCGTGCCAGCCAGATCGCGGATTTCGATTCGATTCGCATCAGTTTGGCGAGTCCGGAGAAGATCCGTTCGTGGTCGCACGGAGAAGTAACAAAACCGGAAACCATCAACTACCGAACGTTCAAGCCGGAACGCGACGGCCTGTTCTGCGCCAAGATTTTCGGGCCGGTAACGGACTGGGAGTGCCTCTGCGGCAAGTACAAGCGCATGAAGCACCGCGGCGTGATCTGCGACAAGTGCGGCGTCGAAGTGACGCTCAGCAAAGTGCGCCGCGAGCGCCTGGGGCACATCGAGCTGGCCTCGCCCTGCTCGCACGTGTGGTTCTTCAAGGGACTGCCGAGCCGCATCGGCTACTTGCTGGATATCACGATGCGCGATCTCGAGCACATTCTGTATTTCGAGACGTTCGTGTGCGTCGATCCGGGTGAAGCGCCGGGGCTGAAGGAAAAGGACATCCTGCCGGAGGAAAAGTTCCGCGAGATGCAGCGGGATTTCCCCGGCAAGTTCACGGCGGGGATGGGCGCCGAGGCGATCAAGGAACTGCTGCGCCGCGTCGACGTCGAAAAGCTGTCTTCGGAACTTCGCGAGAAGATGAAGATCGATCCGAGCCTGCAGAAGCGGATCAAGTACGCGAAGCGCCTGAAGGTGCTCGAAGCATTCCGCAAGAGCGGCAACAAACCCGAGTGGATGATTCTCGACGTGATTCCGGTGCTTCCGCCGGAGCTGCGCCCGCTGGTGCCACTGGACGGAGGCCGCTTCGCCACGTCCGATCTGAACGACCTCTACCGCCGCGTGATCAACCGGAACAACCGGCTGAAGAAGCTGATGGAGCTGCACGCGCCGGACGTAATCGTTCGCAACGAGAAGCGCATGCTGCAGGAAGCCGTCGACGCGCTATTCGACAACGGTCGCCGGGGACGCGTGCTGCGCGGAACGAACAACCGCCCGCTCAAGTCGCTTTCGGACACGCTCAAGGGCAAGCAGGGGCGGTTCCGCCAGAACCTGCTGGGCAAGCGCGTGGATTACTCGGGACGCTCGGTGATCGTCGTAGGACCGGAACTGAAGCTTCACCAGTGCGGCCTGCCGAAGAAGATGGCGCTCGAACTCTTCAAGCCGTTCATCTATCACAAGCTCGAGGCCGCCGGACATTGCACCACGATCAAGCAGGCGAAGGAACTGGTCGAGGCGCAGGAATCGATCGTCTGGGACATTCTCGAGGACGTGATCCGCGAGCATCCCGTGCTGCTGAACCGCGCCCCGACGCTGCACCGGCTCGGCATCCAGGCGTTCGAGCCGACGCTCGTCGAAGGCAAGGCGATCCGCATCCATCCGCTTGTGTGCACCGCGTTCAACGCGGATTTCGACGGCGACCAGATGGCGGTACACATTCCGCTTTCGCCCGAGGCGCAGGTGGAAGCTTCGGTGCTGATGCTCAGCTCGCACAACATCCTGTCGCCGGCCAACGGCTATCCGCTGGCGGTGCCGACACAGGACATGGTGCTCGGCATCTACTACATGACGAAGGCCAAGCCGCAAGCGAAGGGCGAGGGCCGCGCGTTCGGATCGACCGAGGAAGTGATCATGGCGCTCGAAGCGGGCGAGGTCGAGCTGCTGACGCCGATTCGCATGCGCTACACCGGTGAAGTGATCGACCTGACGAACGCGTACGACGATCAGGACGTATCGCACACCGAACCGATTCAGCTGCACAAGCAGTTCCTTCACACGACCGTGGGCCGCGTGATCTTCAACGATCACCTGCCTTCGGACATGCCGTTCATCAACGGCTTGCTGAAGAAGAAGGGCGTGCAGGCGCTGGTGCAATACTGCTACCTGCGCTTCGGCCTCGAGAAGACGGTCGTGGCGCTCGACAAGCTGAAGGAACTCGGTTTCCTCTACGCGACGAAGGCCGGCGTTTCGATCGGCATCAGCGACATGGTCATCCCGAGCGTGAAATTCAAGCTCGTGGACACCGCCGAGCATGAGGTCGTCAAGGTGCAGCAGCAATATCTCGACGGGGCGATCACCAACGGCGAGCGCTACAACAAGGTCATCGCCATCTGGTCGGACGTCACCGAAAAGGTGGCGGACGAGATGTTCAAGGCGCTCGAAGAGCAGGATAAGCAGGGCGTGATCAACCCAATCTACGTCATGGCGGACTCCGGCGCTCGAGGCTCGAAGCAGCAGATCCGGCAGCTTTCCGGGATGCGCGGACTGATGGCCAAGCCGTCGGGCGAAGTCATCGAGACGCCGATCACGTCAAACTTCCGCGAAGGCTTGACGGTGCTGCAGTACTTCATCTCGACACACGGCGCCCGCAAGGGCTTGGCCGATACGGCGCTCAAGACCGCCGATTCGGGCTACCTGACGCGGCGTCTCGTGGACGTGGCGCAAGACGTGATCATCAACGAGTTCGACTGCGGCACGGCCGATGGAATTTTCGTCGAGCCGATTCTTGAAGCCGGCGTCGAAGTCGAGCCGCTGCGCGACCGCGTTGTGGGCCGCGTCTCGCTCGAAAAGATCAAGGACTACGAAGGCAACGTGATCGTCGAGATCAACCAGGAGATCACGGAAGAGCTGGCGAACGCGATTCAGGCCGCCGGCATCGAGCGAGTAAAGATCCGCTCCGTGCTGACGTGCGAATCCCGGCGCGGAGTTTGCGGACGCTGCTATGGCCGCAACCTGGCGACGGGCCGTTTCGTCGAGATGGGCGAGGCGGTGGGCGTGATCGCCGCGCAGTCCATCGGCGAGCCCGGCACGCAGCTGACGATGCGGACGTTCCACATCGGAGGCACGGCGACCCGCGTCACCGAACAATCGAAGGTCGAGGCCCGCAACAACGGCTTCGTGAAGTTCATTGACTTGAAGGTCGTCGAGGGTCGCGGCAAGATCCTGATTTCGATGAACCGTTCCGGCTTGATCGCGGTGGTCGACGAGAAGGGCCGCGAGAAGGAGCGCCACCACGTGGTATACGGCGCGCGCCTTCGCGTGGAGGACGGACAGCCCGTCACACTCGGCCAGACAATGGTCGAGTGGGACCCGTACACCTTCTCGATCCTCACGGAATCGGCCGGCACGATCGAATTCAAGGATCTGCAGCCTGGAATCACGATCGAAGAGCAAGTGGACGAAGTCACCGGTCTTTCGCAGCTGGTTGTGACGCTGCCGCCCGGAGACGAAAAGCATCAGCCGACGATTCAAGTTCGCGATTCGCAGGGACGCGTACGGAAGAAGTACCTGATGCCGTCTCGAGCTCACTTGATGGTCGCGGATGGCGATGACGTCCAGCCCGGCGACGTGCTCGCGAAGATTCCTCGCGAGACGACGAAGACGAAGGACATCACCGGCGGTCTGCCGCGCGTGGTCGAGCTCTTCGAGACGCGGAAGCCGCGCGATCCGGCGGTCATCAGCGAGATCGATGGCGTGGTGAAGTACGGCGAAATCGCCAAGGGCCAGCGGAAGATCTACGTCGAGAGCGAGGATGGGAGAACGGTGAAAGAATACTCCATCCCGCGCGGCGTTCACATCAACGTGCAGGAAGGCGAACACGTCCGGGCAGGCGAACCGTTGATCGATGGGCCGCTCAACCCGCACGACATCCTCGCCGTCCTGGGGGAAAAGTACACGCAGGCGTATCTGGTGAACTCGATCCAGGAGGTCTACCGGCTGCAGGGCGTCAACATCAACGACAAACACATCGAGACCATCGTCCGGCAGATGATGCGCTGGGTGAAGGTGGAAGATGTGGGCGACACCACGTTCCTTCTCGAGGAGCAGATCGACAAGTTCCGCTTCCGCGAGGAGAACGACCGGGTGATACACGATGGCGGGCGCCCGGCCACCGGCCGTCCGCTGCTCCTTGGCATCACCAAGGCGTCGCTCTCGACCGATTCGTTCATTTCGGCGGCGAGCTTCCAGGAGACCACGCGCGTCCTCACGGAGGCGGCGATTTCCGGGAAGGTCGATTACCTACGCGGCTTGAAGGAGAACGTAATCATGGGCCGCTTGATTCCGGCTGGCACCGGGCTCGAGCGCTACCGCAACATCCAGCTCCTTACCGAATTGCCGAAGGAGGAGCCGCAGATGGCGGAGCCCGAACTCAGTCCCGAAGAGGCGGCAGCGCTCGATTTCCTGCGCAAGGAAAGCGACGCGGTCGCCGAGGGATAGTCCTGCGGCTGTATTTCGCGGGAGGGTCCGCTTGCAAAGCGGACCCTCAGCGCGCCTCTTTCGATTTGTGGTTCCTGTTTTTTCCACAAGGCCCATTATTTAAGTTGGTATCGAGCGCGAGTTATTTCGCCGTTTCGTCGCTTGCCATCGTAGAATTTGATCAGGGAAGGGAATTCGCGGAGGCAATTCATCTTCCCGGAGTTGAATCGCAGGCCGGTGCGTACTGATGTCGACGGACTCATCGGGCAAGCGGGGCGGGCACGACAGCCCGGAGACTTGCCCCGAAACACCAATCGATAAGCTGGTCGAGGTGATCTCCCGATCGCAACAAAGCTATCGGGAGCTGATCGACAATCTCGATCAGGCGGTTTTCACGCTTTCGATCGACGGTGAAGTTCGTGTCGCGAACCGTCAGTTATCCGAAATCATCGGCGTTCCATTTCAGGATCTTGTGGGCCATTCGCTAGCCGAGTTCATCGAGTCGCCTACACTCGACGAAGCCCGCCGGCAGCTCGCCACGCTCGCGAAGAGCGGAACGTGGTCCGGCGTCATCCCCCTCAAACTCAAGAAGTATGCGACCGTCCGTTACTTCAATTGCTGGTTTCAGGCGGTGGCGGATTCGGGCCGGGTAACGGACATAATCGGATGGGCACGCGACGTTACCGACGAGCACGAATCGGAAATGCGCTTCACGCAGTTCGTGGAGTCGCTGAGCGCCGGCGTGTTTTTTTCGACGACGGAAGGCAAGATGATCGATGCGAATCCTGCGCTCGTTCGCATGTGGGGCTTCGACAGCAAAGAAGAGCTTCAGGCGCATAACATTCGCCAGCGCTATGCGGATCCGGCGCAGAGGGAGCAACTGGTTCGCGACACGACCGTGAACGGATCGGTGCAGGACCGGCGGATTACCTATCTTCGCAAGGATGGCACGCCGATGCAGGGCCGCGCGTCGGCGTTAGCGATCAGGGACCATAGCGGCAGGCTGGTCCGGTTCCAGGGCACGATCGTGGACGTGACGGACCGGGTCGAGATCGAGAGACAGCTTCACCGCGAGCAGGAATTCACGCGGCGCCTGATCGAGTGCTTTCCGGACCTGATTGCCGTCATCGATTTGGAAGGCAACTTCACGTTCGCGAGCGAACGGGCCAGGGACATCCTCGGTATTCCAGGGAAAGACCACGTTGGCAGGCCGATGGGCGGCCGGACGCACCCGGACGACCAGGCAGCTCTGACTGAGACGCTTGCGGACGTGGCTTCAGGACGAAAACGATCCGCGCACCTTGAATACCGCGTGCGCCACGCCGATGGCGCTTGGAAGACGTTGCGCGGGAGCTTCAGCCCGTTATTCGACGAGACCGGGAAAATCACGGGTGTTATTGCATCGGCGCGCGACGTCACTGAGTCGATCCTGATCGAGCAGCACCTCGTGCAAAGGGAAAAGATGGCTGCGATGGGGCAGATGATGACGGGAGCGGCGCACGAGCTGAACAATCCGCTCACAGCCATTCTTGGCGTCAGCGATCTGCTGCGTGAGCATGCCGTCGACGACGCGACGCGCCGGCGCGCGGACTTGATCCTGCAGCAGGCGCGGCGGGCAGCGAATATCGTGCAGGATCTTCTCGTGTTTTCGCGCCCTGCGGCGCTGGGGAATACGAAGGTCGGAGTCGCTGAAATCGTCGAGCGGGCGCTGCTGGCGCAGCGAGTATCGCTGGGAGAGCGAGGTATTCATGTGAAGTTCGAAGCGTCTCCCGGCCTGCCTCAAGTCGAGGGCGATGCGCGGCTTCTGTCACAGGTTTTCGCGAATCTGATCACGAACGCCGAACAATCCATCGCAACCACGCGCAGCAGCGGAAACCTGGACATTTCGCTCTCGAGACAGGGGAACCATCTCTGCATCACGTTCGCGGACGACGGCGCGGGCGTTTCTCCGGAGAATCTCGGGAAGATTTTCGACCCGTTCTTCACGACGAAGCGGCCCGGTGGCGGAAGCGGCCTCGGCCTCACGATTTGCCTGGCGGTGATCAAGGAACACGGCGGAAGAATCGAAGTCGAGTCAAAGCCCGGGCACGGCGCTACGTTTCACGTGCTGCTGCCTGTGGCCCCGGGGACTCCGCAGGCGAGTGTGCCGGTGAAAGCTCCCGCTTCCTCAAAGGCGCCGGGGGATTCGAATGGCGATGCTCTGGCCGGACATACGGTTTTGATCGTGGACGACGAAGAAGGGATCCGGGAAATCGTGCAGGAAGGGCTCACCGCGCGGGGGATGAAAGCGGAGGCCGTGGAAAGCGCGGAGGCCGCGCTGGCTTACCTCGAGTCGAACCTGTGCGAAGCAATCGTCTGCGACTTCAATCTTCCGGGATTAACTGGAATACAGTTTCTCGAGAAGGTGCGCGCGGCGGGGAGTGTGCTGCCGCTGTTTGTCTTTATGACCGGCGAGATGCTCGATTCGGAAGCCTTCGACCGTTTTCGCAAGGAAGGAATGCGTCTGCTGCAGAAGCCGTTTCATCTTTCGGCTCTCGCCGAACTTCTGGCGGAGCTTTTGCAGACGCAGCCTTCGGCGGCTCGCTGATTTTCCTGTCCGATTAGCGCGCGTTTACCTCGGCGTTCGCATCGACGCCAAAATCCCAGACGTAGAAGCTCATTTGCTCGTTCTGGAGGACCTCCGTAAGAACGTACTCCCCGGGTGAGAGCGGCTGACCGAGCGTAAAACGAAAGACGCCTTTGGCCATTTCCCAACGTTGCATGGGCACTGTGTTTGCGGACTGCCACTCTTGATCTTGCAACTGATCGACATGCTCGAGGAAGCGGCCGCCGTCATGGACCTTCGCACGGATGAGTTTCAGGTCCGGCGTGCGGTCATCGGCTGTGCGCATGTAGAACTCGGGCTGACCGGTTTGGATGCGCATGGTGGCGCGTTCACCTTTGATTGAAATGTTGTGCCGCGTGGGGATGATCGGCACGGGAATCATCACCTGTTCTAGGAGACGTGTCTTGCTGAGCTTCGAGTTGATCTCGGCCTGAGCTAGCGCCTTCATCGTGTGGCCATTGAACGCCCAGAGGCCGATGCCGGAAGGCAGGAAAACACCAGGAGCCGCTTCCAGGCTCGCATCGATATCGAGCGTACTGGCGCTCCGCTCTTCGTCCTGCTTTTCCACTTTAGCGAGGATCGTGGATTCACGTTGCGCGTCCTGGGCGGCGACTTTCTTTGTCGCGTCCCAATCGACGAGCGCGGCGGGCATTACTTCCCATTGCGAACTGTCGAGGTTGTAATAACGCACGCGGTCGCCCTCGACGCGATATTCGCGCACCAGTTCAAAGCTGCCATCTTTCAGCATGAGCTTGATCCCGCGCGACGGCACCGGCGTGGCCACCGCGGGCGACTGGTCCTTCTGGGAGCTTGTTGAAGAGGCGTTCGGAGAACTTTGCGCTGCCGAGGAAGGAATCGTTCCGGCGAGAATCAGCAGCGCGATCCACCCTGTTCGAGCCATGTAGGTGAATTTGACGGGCTTAATTGGCATGAGCGCTGCCCCAGGGCCGCCAGCGGCTTTCCCGAATTCTAGGATGCCGCGCGGGCCCGCAAGAGCAGCATAGCCCCTGCGGGCGGCAGGCCACAACTCGGTTCTATGAGAGGGATGCGGGAGGCGGGCCCGCCTTCGCCAGGGGTAGGCTACGACGCGGCAAGCGAGAGGATGCTAGTGTTCGCAGCGCGGATGCAGGGCGGTCATGATCGACAGGTCCGAATTCGTGAAGAGCCACTTTTCAGCGTGGGCGCCGGCGGCTTCCGCGACAGAGACCAATTTGCCGAGGTGCTTGTTGGCTGCAATGCCGCGGAGATGTTCCAGGCAAATACCGGTAAGGTTGGCGACCTCTTCCTCGGTGAAGATCTTCTGGCTCGATTTGATCCGGACCATTTCGCGGCCTCTCGATCTGTCCGATGCTGGGACAAGGCTAGACGTCGCTCAACCTCCTTGCAATAGTCGTTCCGTACCAATCCCGCCAAAACTCTTTGGCTACGCCAGCAGGAGAACCCCCTTGCCGCCTATGAGTTAGGCGGAAACGAGCGAAGACTGCCCGCACGGAAACTGTGCAAACTGGAGGTGCAGAGGAGGAAGACGAGGTTCATTCATGGAATATTTCTACAATTTGGCGAATGCGTGGAGCCGTGACTCGATGCCCCGGGGGGAAGATTAGGAGCGTGCTGCGAAAGACAATCGAAGGGTCCTAACGGCAGTTATAGGCCAAAGCCGCTGGCCTTTTCGAAGGCATGCGCGATTTGCAGGACTCGGCCCTCGCTGAAATGGGGGCCGAGGATTTGCATGCCGACGGGCAGGCCAGCTTTCGTGCGACCACAGGGCACCGATATTCCTGGGACGCCTGCGAGCGAGCCGGTTACGGTGTAAATGTCCGCCAGGTACATCTGCAAGGGATCGGCGGTTTTTTCGCCCAGGCGGAATGCCGGCGTCGGCGACGTGGGCGCAACGATTGCGTCCACTTTCTGAAACGCGTCGGCGAAATCCTGAGCGATCAGCGAGCGCACCTTCTGGGCGCGGAGATAATAGGCGTCGTAGTAGCCGGCGGAGAGAGCGTAGGTGCCGAGCATAATCCGGCGCTTGACCTCGGCGCCGAAGCCGCGCTCGCGCGTGTTGCGATACATGTCGATGAGCGTGGCGCCGGGGACGCGCAGGCCGTAGCGGACGCCATCGTA
>JBKQNJ010000083.1:0-11167 GCA_052146315.1 Candidatus Acidiferrales bacterium
GTCAGGAAGTTTAATATTCGAATCTGGGCAATCCCAAAAGTTCGCCGCCGTAGAATCCGTCCGTTCAACCACCATGCCAGGACTCCCGGGCGATTGAATTTCAACATCTGTTCCACGTGGAATCCCGCTTGGACCGCCACGTCGCGCAACTGCTTTTCGGTGTATCGCCGAAAATGCCCCAGCACTTCGTCAAGCGTGCCGTATAGCCACGGCCCGCAGGGAACCAGAATCACCGCGCGCCCGCCAATCTCGAGCGCGTTCCAGATGTTTCGCAGGGCGGCTACGTCGTCCTCGACGTGCTCGACAACGTTGAGGCAAACCACCGTGTCGAACTGCTGCCCGGTCGGGAACGTCGCCGCGTCCATCGCATCCGTATGCGCCACTCGCATGTACGGCCGCGTGGCCCGCAGCGTCACCAGATATTCCAAATACGCTGGATTCACGTCCGTGGCCCAGTAGATCGACCGCGGCATCAGGTTGAGGGACATGTTGCCCGTTCCCGCGCCGACTTCGAGCACCCGGTCGCCCACATACGGCTCCATCACGTCCGCCATCCACCGCGTGAATCGGGGCGCGCGGGTCAGCCGGTCGAGAATGTCTCCGCCATGTTCGTCCGTCGCGTAGATTCGTCCCGACACCGCATAGTGAAAGATGGCCCAGATGGCGCGCACGCCATCCTTCCATCCAATCTTCTTGCCTTCGCGATACGTTCGTCCCGAATAACTGATCGCCACTTCGAAGATCCGGGCTCCCCGTTTGGCAAGCTTGATCGCGAGCTCCGGCTCAACATCGAAGGTCGCGCTCTCGAGCGGGATGCTCTTCAGCAGGTCGGCGCGCACCATCTTGTAGCACGTCTCCATGTCGGTCAGGTTCAGGTCGCAGACGAAATCGCACAGGAACGTCAGAAATTTGTTGCCCAGCGCGTGCCGGAAGAAAAGCGCGCGCTTGTACCCGCCCGCCATGAACCGCGAGCCGAAAACCGCATCCGCCTCCTCGACGAGAAACACCTCCACCATCTTCGGCAGGTCTTGCGGGTGATACTCGAGGTCCGCGTCGTGAATCACCACAAGGTCGGTATCAACGTGCGTCAATCCCGTCCGAATCGCTGCACCTTTGCCGGCGTTTTTCTTGTGGCGCACCCAAACCCACGAAATCTTCGGATCCGGTTCCTGTGAATCGAGCCACACGCGGAACCGGTCAAGCGCGTCCGGCGTCGCGTCGGATGATCCGTCGTCGACCACGATTACGTTGACGGATTCCAGCAGCGCCGTATCGCTGAGCACCCGGAGCCGCGCCAAGCTCGCTTCCACCAGGTACTGCTCGTTGTATACCGGAACGATCACGGAAAGTGTCGCCGAAGGCCGCCGCCTCGGCGCGCGCGCCCCCGGATAACCGGCACCCTCACCCGGATGCGTTGCCCCACTGTCTCGCATGTGCTCTGTCGTGGAAATTGTGCCCGTCCCCGCCGCTGCCGCAGCAGCAATAGAATACGCATGATCCGCCGTCTCGCCAATCCATAAATCGCCGGAATTTCGCGTTTTGTCCTAAAGGTGCTTCGGCGGTGCTGCGTTAAATGAAACATGGATAGCGCTACCATCGGGAACGAAACGGCTAATGAAATGGAGGCGTCGTTCAAAGAACCACGAGGCGGGTGGCGGATAGAGGCCCAGGGAGGCCACCTTTTCAGCCCGTTTCAAGCCTAACGCATTCAGCGCATCGTCCCACTGCTTCTCAGACCAGTAGTTGTAAGGCAAAGCCACGCCTTGGTGCGCGTTCCCAACCCAGTCCATGAAACGAAGCGTTGGACCAGCCAGGAATCCCTTTCGAAAATGATCCTTCACCAGGATCATTTTGCCCACGCGCTGCGCTTCCTGCAGTAGCAGAAGCGGATCGTCGGTATGGTGCAGCACGTCGACGAGCATCACGACGTCGAAGCTGGAATCGGCGTACGGAATGCGAACCCCATCGAAGAATCGCACGGGTATTTTGGCAGTCGCTCGAACCAGCACGTCGATGCCTTCAATCGAAACGCCAGGCAACTGTTGCGCAATGAGATCGTCGATTGTCCCGTCGCCGCAACCCACGTCGAGAACCTTGGCTCGCGGGGGAATCAGGCCCGCCAAGTGCCGGGCCAGAACCGTTACGCGCCGGCCGAACACCAACTTCTCATGTAATACGCCTACGGCGGTGTTCGCTGATTCCACGCCCGGGCTACTCACCGTCTGCCCATGCCTAGAACGCTGATGAAGAAACTCGAAAGTACAATCTCTATGCCCAGGGTGAGTGATACAAATCCGGGGATAACGATGCGAAGAGTTTTCTCCGGATCGAGAGCACCAAAGTGATGGTTTCGCCAGTAGCTCAGGCCGAAAACCCACGTCGCGGCGCCCACAAGAATCAGCAGCATCCCCACGACGAGCCCGGTTTCTAGGGTAATGTAACGAAAAGCCTTGCTCAGCCGCGGGTCTTCGGGCACTAAGTGCTCTGTGACGGCGAAGGTCTTAGTGAAAACGGCAAAATTAAGTGATTGAAAGCCGATTAGAATCGCCATCGCTCCGAAGAGCAGCGTGTGGTAGTCAAACGTCACGCGGCCGATTGTCCGCGGACCCGGCAGCAACCACAAGCTGATCGCCGCCCCCAGCAAGAGCAGGGCGATGCCTGGATAAAGAAAAAGCCACCGCGGACTATAGAGCAGAAGGAATCGAAGGTAGCGCCATCCGTCCCGCCAAGTTCGGAGATGCGGCGGACGATCCCGGCCGTCCGGAGAGAGCGTGGTGGGAATCTCGATGATCCGCAGATTGAATAGCGTCGCCTTGACCACCATCTCCGTCGAGAATTCCATCCCCGTGGTTTGAAGCTCCAGCCGGTCGATCGAATCCTTTCGAAAGCCTCGCAGCCCGCATTGAAAATCGCCTACCGGACAGCCAAAAAACAGCCGGCCAAGCCCACTCAGCACGGGGTTCCCGAGAAAGCGGTGCAGAAAGGGCATGGCTCCGGGGCGAATCTCGCCGTGGAAGCGGTTTCCCATCACAAGGTCATAGCCTTCGTTCAGCCTCGCGACGAAGTCCCCCAGTTGCGTGAAATCGTAGCTCTCGTCGGAATCGCCCATGATGACGTACCGCCCGCGCGCTGCGGCGATGCCTCCGCGCAGGGCGTTGCCATATCCCCGAGATTCAATGGGCACAACGCGCGCGCCCAACTTTTCCGCGAGCGCCTGGGAGCCGTCCGTGCTTCCGTTGTCCGCCACGATCACTTCGCCGCGAATTCCTAGGCGTTCGATCGTCGCCTGTGCCTTCCGGATACACGTCCCCAGGGTGAGGCCTTCGTTGAGACATGGCATCACCACCGAGAGATCAAGAGTATTGGAGTCCACTCGTCGCGCGCCAGCAGCCTCGAGAGGGGTCGTTTGAGCAGGTGTCACGGCGTCCCCAAGTGCGGCCGAGCTTCCATGCCGCTTGTTACAAGAAAGCAATGATAACCCATGTTTTTGGACAATTATCGTGTTTCATTCGCGCTCTCTTCGGCTGCTATGATACACGGCGGTCAATTTCGTACGCGATGAAACAACAAGAACCTAATATGTCGAGCGCCGACCTTCACGGCGTAAATGCCACGGACTCTTGGGAAGCAGCGTATGTTCGATTTGAAACTCCCGAGGAGGAAATACAAAAATTCTTGAAGCGGCTTCGTCTCCTGGGGGCAACCTCGCTGCCCCGTGACACGCGTGTGGTCGAACTCTTCTGTGGGCGCGGCAATGGACTTCACGCCCTTTCACAACTTGGATTTACCAATCTGGAGGGAGTGGATCTCTCGGCACGCCTTGTGGGTCTCTACCAAGGGCCTGCAAAATGCTATGTGTCGGACTGCCGCCAGCTCCCCTTTCCGGATCGGAGCAGGGATGTTTTGATTGTTCAAGGCGGATTGCATCATCTCCCAACATTACCCGATGACTTGGAGCAGACTCTCGCCGAAATGCACCGCGTCGTCCGAAGGCGCGGTCGGGTGATCATCGTGGAGCCTTGGCAGACTCCCTTTCTGAGGCTCGCACATTCAATTTCGGAGATTGCGCTTGCCCGGCATTATTCAGCGAAACTCGACGCATTCGCGACGATGATCGAGCTTGAACGCGCAACCTACGAGCGGTGGCTGAGCCAACCGCGACTGGTCCTGGATCTTCTTCGGAAGTACTTCAAGCCAGTTCATGAATCATTCGCGTGGGGAAAATTCAGTTTTGTCGGCACACCCCTTTAGCGGGATTACGGTTCACGACCGCCGAAAACGTCCTACTGCGCCAAACACCGAAAGGATAGTCAGCATCGGGTCCATCGGGAAGCGGTAACGCACCAAGGTGGAAGTCAGATAAAAGATCGACGGGTAAAAGAGGAACACGGCCCAATAAAAAGGCGCATAGGCGTTTCGCCGGTATGTCGCGGTGCCTAGACCGAGCCAGCCAAAAAGGACCCACACAGCGTTGCAGAGGAAAAGCACCTTGATGTAGAGTGGGGCTCCCAACCACCGGTCGCTCGCCCGGTCCGTGACCTCAAACCATTCGGTCACGAGCCTGCGAGCTACAAGACTGGCCGTCCGCGCCGGGTGGGACGCCATGAAATGCAGCGCCTCCGATTGTTTGGCACGCATGTAGGCTGCTTCCCCGAGACGCTGGAATTCGGTCGCCTCATTGGCGTCAAGAAACGGCGAGGTGGAAAACGAATTCACCGCAGTAGCCCTGCCGTTATTGCCGAACCATAACATCAGGCCGAAAGTCGACCGGACAGGAAACGCTTTCCCAACGACGAGATAGCTGCGAATAACCCAGGGCACGACGCCCAGGGTAATTACCAGCACTGAGATCGCGATGGGGCGCAGCCAGGGCATCCGCTCCTTGTGCGCCTCCCACGCGAGCCACGCCAGAAAGAATGGCAGCACGGAAATGAGCGACGTGTTGATCAACGCCCCGACCGCCCAAAGAACCCCATAGCCCACCCACCGGGCGGTCGATCGCTCGCCGCGCAGCGCGAGCGTAGCCCAAAAGAGCAGCGCGAACCAAAGCGCCGATAGCGACGTGTCCCACAGGTCCGCAACTGGGATGTGCCACGCTGTCGGAAGCGCGACCCAAAGCCACGACGCGCCCACCGCAACGCTCGCGCCAAACGACCGCTTCGCGATCGCGTAGATCGGAAAAATCGTCAGCGCCGAGCACACGCAGTTCAAAATCTGGATCGCGACGTGCGATTTCGCGCTGTAAATTCCCCAAATCTTGAAAATTCCGGCCACGATGTAGGGAAAAATCGGGCTGAGCCACGCGGTCGGCCCCGTGTCGAAAAATGGCAGCGGGGAGCTGAATCCTTTGCCCGAGGCGATCGATTTCGCGACGCACCCAAGCTCGTATCCATAAGGCTCGTTCGGAGCGACAGGCGCGGCCCGATGCCACGTCCACCACAAAATCGCAAAGCGCACCGCCAGCGCGACCGCAGCGATAAAAACGGCGGACGATGCCAGCCGCTTAAGAGCAGTTTTCACGTCTCCTCACCGCCGCGAGAGAACTGGAACCCCATCCGTTCCGCCGCCATCAGCAAGCCGGCGCTTCCAATGAACGCCAGCATCGGATCGATGAACGGCATGCGCAGCCTCGTATTCATGTTGAATGGAATGTGCAGAATTGTGACCAGAATTGCATAGAACAAAAAAATATACGCCAGCTCGGGCTTCAGCGCGCGCAATTTGAACCACCCCGCAATCCCGAGCGCGAGCAGCGCCCAGTAAAACACGACGCCCGCCCCTCGCCCCGCGCGCACGATCGGCCGAAACGAATCAGTCGACAAGAGCTGGTCCGTGCTCAGCCAGAAATAACCCAGCTTCTCGATCGTCAACGGCACAAGCCTCCAGCCCGCCTTCCGCCACAGCTCGAACGTGACCCTCCACGCCTGCCGGTTCAAGTCCGCCTCATCGCCGATCCGGTTGCGGCTCGGGTCGTTCGTCTCCAGTTCCATCGGCGGCAACCAGCCCAACGCGGCCACAAGCCTCTGCGAATCGCCGGGCCGCGCGCGTCCCTCGGGCGCGAGGATCCCCATCGCCGCCGTGGATCCAGCCTCCGTCGACAACACGAACGCCCCATGGAACGCGACGTAATTGCGAATCAGCCAAGGTGAAATGATCACGCCCGGCAAAATAATCGTCAGCGCAACCGCGCGCCATTTCGACAGCGGCATCTTCCAAAAAAGCACCGCCCAAAGCACGACAAAACCGAAAAGCGCCATATTGAAGCGCACCAGCGTTGCGAGTCCCACCGTAGCGGCGAGTCCCGTGAGGACACCCCACGAAGGCTTTTCGAAAAATCGCACAAGCAAATACAGGAAGATCGCGCACACCAGGCTCGCCAGAGCTTCCGTCAGAATTTCACCGGTCATGATAATCAGCGTGGGGAAAAACAACGCGACGATCAGCGCTGGCTTCCTGGCGGCGCTTCCGAAGAGCATGCCCGCAATCACCGAGCAAAGATAAGCAGTCAGCAGCCCCGCCAAAAATTGAAGCCACCGCACCGCGGTGATGGCGTACGAGCCGAACATCTTCATCGCGCCGGCCAATAAAAACGGATAGACCGGGGCGCGGTATGCCGTCGGCTGTCCCGCGTACGCGTAGCCCTTTCCCGCGAGCAGATTCTGCGCCAGTAAGAGATACGCAGGCGTGTCGCCGCCGCCTCCCCACGGCGTCCGCGGCGCGTTCCCCGGCAGCGCCACAATCAATATCCGTATGATCACGCCGAGCAGCAGCAGTCCGGTGAAGCCGTACGAAACTGCTCGATCTTTGGCGTTTTTTTTCCGCGGGAAGGGCCGAAGACGACTGAGATGACTCGCGAAATGCTGGAACCAGCGGAGGCATCAGCCAGTCAAGCGGACGTCAAGTTTGGGGAAATCTTCGCGCACAAAATCTTTCCGTTCGCTACGAATCGCTCGCAGAAACGAAACTCGGCGTTACTCCGGCACCGCAATCGCCGATGCAGCGCGGGCGGCTCGCGGCGTGAAGTCCGCCTCCGGTTTCTTCCGGAAATGCTCGACCACGCGATCCACGATCGCCGTCAGCGGCGTCGTAGGCCGGAACGACGTGAGCCGCTGCAGTTTCTCGAGCGCCGGGATGCGCCGCGGCATGTCCTCGAATCCCGGCTCGTATGCCTGATCGTACGGAATGTACGTCACCTCCGAAGAGCTCCTCGTCCGCTTCTTCACCAGGTGCGCCAGCCCCTCGATCGAAATCTCTTCATCCGTCCCGATGTTGACCACCTCGCCCACCGCGCGATCGGTGGCGATCAACCGCAGTACCGCCTCGATCGTGTCGCGAACGTCGCAAAAGCACCGCGATTGTTGTCCCGTGCCGTACACCGTAATCGGCGAATTTTCGAGCGCTTGTCGCACGAAGTTCGGCAGCACCATGCCGTAGCGCCCCGTCTGCCTCGGCCCCACCGTATTGAAGAATCGCGCCACGATCACCGGCTGCTTCTTTTCCTTCCAGTAGGAGAGCGCCAGAAATTCGTCGAGCGCCTTCGAAGCCGCGTAGCTCCAGCGCCCCTTCGTCGTCGGTCCTAGCACCAAATCGGCATCTTCGCGGAATGGCACCTGGTTGCTCTTGCCATAGACTTCTGAAGTCGACGCCGTGAACACCATCTTCTTTTTCTTCGACGCCACGTCCAGCACCAGCTGTGTCCCATAGACGTTGGTCTCGAGCGTCTTCACCGGACTCTCGACGATCAGCCGCACGCCCACCGCCGCCGCCAGGTGAAACACGATATCCGATTCATCCACCAGTTCCGCCAGCAGATGCTTGTTCGTGATCGAATCGAAGAAGTAGTGAAATTTCACATGCGCCTTCAGGTGGCGGATGTTTTCGACGCTGCCAGTCGACAAATCGTCGAGCACGAATACTTCGTCCCCGCGCTCGAGAAGCGCCTCCGCCAGGTGCGATCCGATGAAACCAGCTCCGCCGGTGATCAGGTGCCGCAAGATGCCTCCTAGGTCGAAGAGTCCTTCATATCGTCGGGCTCGGTCGGCAACGGCTGGCTCTTGGCCACATCCTCGCCATAGCCGTAGCCATACGCGTACGGGTAATAGCGATACGCGTAGTAATAATCCGGTGCGCTCGAATCCACCGCGTTCAGCACGACACCCAGCAGACGGCACTTCACCCCCGCCAGCAGATCGCGCGCCCGTGTGAACGCCTCCTTCGGCGTTTGGCCGCTTCGTACAACGAGCAGCACCCCATCCGTAAGCGCCGAAAGGATCACGGCGTCGGTCGCCGCCATGATCGGCGGCGAATCGATCACGATGAACTTGAACCGGCGGCGCAATTCGGCGATACCCTCGCGCATGCGGTGCGACGACAGCAGATCGGCCGGGCTCGGCGGCACCGGCCCGGTTGTAAGCACCGTAAGGTTGCTGATCGCCGGATGCGGAATCGTCGCTTCTTCGAGCGTGCAGACTCCCGCTAGGTAGGAGCTCAGTCCGCCTTCCTTCGCGGCCGTCAGGTTCAACGCGCGGCGGATGCCAGGCTTGCGCATGTCGGAATCCATCAGCAGCGTACGGTCGCCCAGCTGCGCGAGGGTCACCGCCAGGTTCGCCGCCGCAGTCGTCTTTCCTTCGCGCGGCAGAGCGCTCGTCACAAGGATCACCTGAGGCGGATGCTCTGCCTGCGACAGCAGCAGCGACGTCCGCAGCGCCCGGAACGCCTCCGAAATCTGCGATTTCGGCTGCACGTACGAAAGCAGTTCCACGCGAGGTCCACGGGCATCTTGCGGCGACACGTCCCTGCTCAGCGAGAAGCGGCCATGGTGACCATTCGATCCCGGCAGCGCCGGCACCACGGCCAGCGAAGGCAATCCGGTGAGCGTTTCGATGTCGTCCGGCGATTTCACCGTGTTGTCCAAATACTCCCGGAAGATTGCCAGCCCGATTCCACCCACGATACCCACAAACAGCGCCAGCAGGATGTTCCTCGCTTTCTGCGGCCGTGAGGGGCTGGCGGGCACGAGCGCGGGATCCACGATTCGAATGTTGCTCGAACGCAGCCCCGCCGTGATGCTAGCTTCCTTCAACTTTTGCAGCAATCCGTCGTAGAGTTGCTTGTTCGCCTCGGCGTCGTGCTCGAGAATGTTGTACTGCACCAGCTTCTCCGCCATGTCGTTCGCCTCGGCCTTCTGCTTATCCAAGGCTTCCTGGAGAATCTGGACGTGGCTTTGGGCCGTGTTGTAATCCTCCCGAATGCCATCCACGATCACTTGCCGGGCCTTCGCCAGGTCGGCGTCAACCTGCGTTTCTTGGTCCTTCAGGCGCTGCACCTTCGGGAAATTGGGGCCGTACTGGTTCGAGGCGTCGGCGTACTGCACGTCGAGATCCGACTTCTGCTTTTCCAGCCCCGAGATGACGGGGCTGTCGCGGACCGCGGGGATCGCGTCAACCTCTCCGGAAATGGCCATTCGGTACAACGCCTCTTTGCCGGAAAGCTCAGTCTGGGCGTCCGTCACCGCCTTGCTCAGATCGGCGAGCTTCTGGGTCGTGATGTCCTGCTTTTCGTCGATTTGCCAGATCTGGTTTTCGCGTTCGTACGCAAGGCGCGCGTCTTCGGACTTCTCGACTTTGATGCGCAGTTCCTCGAGTTCGGAGGAGAGCCAGCCCGCCGCCGTCGTGGTCGCATCGTACTTGCTCTTGAAGTTCTGCTCGATGTAATTCTGCAGGTGTGTATTCACCACCTCGGCCGCGAGTTGGGGATTCTCCGCGTCGAATCTCACCTCGATCAAACGGCTGTCCGGCACTCGTTTCACGCTCAGATCGCCCAGAAATTCTCCGAGGATTGCGGGTCGCCGCAGCGCGGTCCCGCCCTGCCCAAACGCCATGGCTGCCGAGCTGCCGCCGAACTCCGCATACTTTCCCAGGTCCATCGACCGGATCGTGTCCATCGCCAGCGTCTCGCTCTCCAGAATCTTCGTTTGGGTTTCGATGTACGTGTCCATATCGACGTATTCGTCGTAACCGTTCTGGTCGGCAAACTGCATGTTCACCTGCGACTCTTTGTCCACTTCCACGCGCGCCGCCGCCTCGTACACCGGCTTCATCTTGAACGTCGCGATGGTCACGACCGTCACCACGGTGAACAGAAACGTCAGAATCAGCCACTGGTGCTTTCGAAGGATGATGATGTAGTCGAGCAGGTGTGGTTCCCGGGGTACGGCGTCCCAGGGCACCACCGGCGGAGGCGGGATCACCGTCAGCGATTCGCCCGGCTTGCGCTCACGAATGGCGTATCTGTCTTCCATGAACCTCACAATCCTCGTCGCTGCTGTCGCCACTACCCCAAGGCTATGGAACGCGATAGACGGCCAGCGCTGATCCAATTCCCAATGCCGCCTCGGTCCCCCGGGCCAGCGCCTTTTTCCCTGCGCTATCCGGAACGTACAGGATGTCGTCCGATCTCATCGCCACGTCATCCGCTTTTCGGTCTTCGATCTTCTTTAGTTGCACGGGAATCGCATCCCGCTGCCCCGTTTGGGGATTCTGTCGCATAATTACCGCCGAGTTTGCCTTTGCAAACGTCGTCAAACCTCGTGCCAAGGCCAGCGCTTTTAGCACTGTGACTTGCTCACCACGGTCCTGCAGCACGTATTCGCCCGGCGCTGCCACACCCATCCCCAGGATGTAGATGATTCCGGCAGGGGGCACCGTGACGGTATCGCCTCCATAAATTTGTATGTTGAAAACGGAGTCTCCGGACTCCATCAGGCTCTGCAGCGGAACCGTGATTCTTTGTTCCTTCGGTTCGGGTTTCGTGGTGGCGCTGGCCGGCTCTTCTTTCGTAGCGTCGGGTGGTTCCGGTCGAGTCACGATCACCACGTTGCCCGCGTTATCCGAAACGCCCCCCGCGGCCGTGAGCACTTCCAGCAGCGTCGTCGGTCTCATCACCTGGAACACCATTGGATGGCCGACCGCACCCACAATCGTCACCGGCTGGCTGGTTTCTTCCTTGACGAACACCGAAACCTGCGGGTGCGACACCAGGCCGTTCGCGAGAAGCAATTGCTCGAGCTTCGATTCCAGCTGGAAAGGCGTAAGACCCGCTACCGCGATCTTGCCAGGGATCAGTGGATAGCTGATGTCGCCCGTATCACTAACCCGGACGTCGCGCG
>JBKQNJ010000084.1:0-14699 GCA_052146315.1 Candidatus Acidiferrales bacterium
GCGAGATAGCGGCAATCGAGCAGTGAAATCGCGAATTCGACGTTGTTCGGGTCGAATTTCTCGCATTCGGCCAGGGAGCGCGCCGCGGGGCTCAACTTGAGCCGTATATCCCACATTTCCTGCGAAAATTTCCGAATGCGATCCTTGAGTTCCCTGCCGGTCCCGCTATCGGAATGGAGGAAGAGGATGTCGATATCGGAGTGGGGGAAGAGCCAGCGACGCCCGAAACCGCCGAGAGCGAGAAGCGCAAAGCCGGGAGGGCCATCGGCGGTGGGCGAGACGAGTTCCTTCCAGAGACGGGATGCAATGGACTCTACACGGGCCGTACGGCCTTCGACCGCAGCGCGGCCGTCACCGTTCGAGGCGAATTCCCTTTGCAGGCGCGCCGAACCCGCCGCGTAGTCGTCGCGGAGTTCGGTTGCGAAAGTGGGCTTTGTAGACATCGGTATCTGATTGAATCCTGATCGCGCGCCGGGCTCGCTGCGATGGTCTCATTGCCGGTTGCCTGCATCATACGGCTCGGCCATCCCCTTAGAGCGCAGTCTCGCCGCGCTCGTCGTTTCGAATCCGGATGGCATCGTCCACCTTGGAAAGAAAAATCTTACCATCACCGATCTTTCCCGTGCGCGCTGCCGTCACAATGGCCTGAATGGCCTTTTCGGCCATGTCGTCCGCCAAGACCATTTCGAGCTTGATCTTAGGGATCAGATCGACGGTATATTCGCGACCGCGGTAGAACTCGGTATGGCCCTTCTGACGGCCGTGGCCGCGCGCTTCGAGGACCGTCATGCCTTCCACGCCGATTTCGTGAAGTGCATCCTTCACTGGATCGAGTTTCGACGTCTGGATAATCGCTTCGATTTTTGTCATCGTTCTCCGCCTCAACCTTCCTTACGCCCAAAGCGACCCGAAAGAGATTACGCCTAAATCCACCGGCTGGCTATGCGGATGTCTCCCAAAAGTAGCCTTCTTCGCCGTGCTGAGTGAGATCGAGGCCCTGCGATTCCTCCTCCTCTGAAACACGCAGCCCGATCACCAGATCCACGATCTTAAGGATGATCAGCGTGCCTACGATCGCGATAGCCCAGGCGATCGCAATCCCGATCAGTTGATACAAGATCTGATGAAAATTCCCCTGGATCGCGCCGGAGGGCAATGCGTTGCCGTTCGCGTCCTTGAAAATCGGATTGATGACGCTCGAGGCGAACACACCGGTCAACAAAGCGCCGACCGTTCCTCCTGCTCCATGCACGCCGAAGGCGTCGAGCGAATCGTCATAACCGAACCGAGCCTTGAGCGAAGTCGCCATCCAGAAGCAGACGGCGCCCGCGATCAGCCCGATCGCCAGCGCCGACATCGGACCGACGAATCCCGAGGCCGGCGTGATTGCAACCAGACCGGCGACGGCTCCGGAAATTGCTCCAAGGGCGCTCGGCCTGCCCCTGCGCATCCATTCCGCCGCAGACCATCCGATTGCAGCCGCGGCCGCTCCGAAGTGGGTGGCTACAAATGCGCTGGTCGCCAGGCTCCCCGCCGAAAGCGCGCTGCCCGCGTTGAAACCGAACCACCCGACCCACAACATGCAGGCACCGATGAAACTGATCACAACGCTGTGCGGCGGCATCGACTGCTTTGGATACCCGAGCCGTTTCCCGAGATAGAGTGCGCAAACCAGCGCCGAGACGCCCGAGGTGATGTGGACGACTGTGCCGCCCGCGAAGTCGAGCGTCGGAAACCGGCCGCCAAGCGACGCGTTGAGCAGCCCGCCTTTGCCCCAGACCATGTGCGCCATGGGATCGTAGACGAACAACGACCACAGCGTGAGGAACACCAGCATCGCACTGAACTTCATGCGCTCGGCAAAAGCCCCGGTGATGAGCGCCGGCGTAATGATGGCAAACATCAGCTGGAAAATCATGTGAGTCTCGACCGGAATGGTCGCTGCATACGCGGCATCCGGTTGAGAGCCGATGCCCCACAGGAAAATGTGATGGAAGCCGCCGATAAAGCTGTTCCCCGAGCCGAAAGCCAGGCTATAGCCGACAATCGCCCATATCACGGTGATCACAGCCATCATGGCGAAGCTCTGCATCATGGTGCCGAGCACATTCTTCTTGCGCACCAAGCCGCCGTAGAAGAGAGCGAGTCCGGGGCCCGTCATGAAGAGCACCAGGGCCGAACTTGTGAGCATCCACGAGTTGTCGGCTGAGCCTTTCGCCTCCGCAACCGCCTGCTCGACGGCGGCGAGCCGATCCGCCTGAATCTGCGGCGCGATCAGGGCTACGAGGGCATGCGGCGCCGCGCCGGCCGGCATCCGCGCAAACACAGTGATTGGAGTAACGCAAAACAGCAAGAGAACGACTGCGAATCGGTGGATGAATTGTTGTCGCATCGGGGCCGCCATCTCCTTGGCAGGCAGGCGCCCGGGTTTATTGACTCACACTACGGGCGCCGTCTTGTCGGTAAAAGACCTAAATTTTTTCGTTGGTATCGCTAATTACTCGCTGTCCCAAACCCGAACGCATTATACACAAGTCGGCGGCGCCCGATGTCCCACACCGATAAGATTCTAAGCCGGTTACGCATGCGCCTTTCAGGCGCAACTTTCCGGCTGTGAACGTGTTTTATGGGGGGTACGGCCACCACGGGCAATCGGGGGCTGACACTTCATACGTGCGGGAAATCGCGCTAGGAAAGGAAACGCCATCATGAAGACGAGAACATTCATTTTGAGTGGTGCAGCCCTCATCGCTCTATCTGTGCCAGCAGCATTCGCGCAACAATCGACCACTTCGACGACAACCGATCCGCAATCGATCGCGCAGCGCAAGGACAACCAGCAGGACCGTATCGCGCAGGGGATCAACAGCGGCCAGTTGACGGCCGGCGAGACGAAAAACCTGGAAACGAAAGAAGCGGACGTGAACAAGGAAGAGCACACAATGCGCTCGGAAGACGACGGGCATCTGACGTCAGCCGACCGGACGAAACTCGACAATCAGCAAAACCACCTCTCGAATCAGATTTACACCGACAAGCACAACGCAAACACCGCGCACTACGGCAACGGTGAAATCGGCCAGCGCCGGGAAAATCAGCAGGACCGCATCGCGCAGGGCGTGAAGAGCGGACAGCTTACCGCGGGCGAAACCGCGCGGCTTGAAAATCAGCAGCAGGGGATCAACCGCGAAGGACGCGCGGACCGGCAAGCGAACGGCGGACATCTGACGGGCGCCGACCGGCGAGCCATCAACCAGAGCCAGAACCGGGCCTCGAGAAACATCTACGCCAAGAAGCACAACGGACGGCGCTCGTAACCAGGACAAAGATGCGGACGAGAGGCCTCGGCCGTGCGTCGGAGCCTCTCGTCGGAGCTGAAAGCTCTGGCCTCCTAAAAGGCCAACAACCCGCGGCTGAAGCTGTCATTTAGCGAGCTTTTTCGGGGGCCTGAAGGCCCACGCTTCCACCGAAGGCCCGTCCGCCTCCACAACCCGGTCGGCACACACTTTCTGAAGCTCCGACCCCCTAACAAGCGGTTACGAGACGCCTTGACGGCTGCTAATTCGAATAGCCCTTCGGATGCCTCTTGCGCCATTCCCACTGTGATTTGAGAATCTGAGGCAAGTCGGACTGCGCGGCTTTCCAGCCCAACACCTTCTGGGCTTTCGCCGCGTCGGCGACGAGTTTCGGGGGATCGCCCGGGCGGCGGCCCGCGGTGCGCACTGGAATCGGCTGGCCGGTCACTTTGCGGGCCGATTCGATCACTTCGAGAACCGAATAACCGTGGCCGGTGCCGAGATTGATGAAATCGGACTTGCCTCCCCGGCGCAGATACTCGAGAGCGGAGATGTGGGCTTCGGCGAGATCGATGACGTGGACGTAATCGCGAATGGCCGTGCCATCGGGTGTGGGATAGTCGGTGCCAAAAACGGTGACCTCGGCTTTTTCACCGAGCGCAGCCGCAAGCACATTGGGAACAAGATGCGATTCGGGCTCGTGATGCTCGCCCCGCGATTCGGTAGCGCCGGCGGCGTTGAAATAGCGGAGCGCGGTGAACCTGAAGCCATAGGTGTGATCGTAGGACGCGAGGATGCGCTCCATCATGAGTTTCGACCAGCCGTAGGGATTTGCCGGCCATTGCGGAGTTGTCTCGGCGATCGGGACTTTCTCCACTTCGCCGTAGGTGGCGCACGTGGATGAAAAAACGATGCGGCGGATGCCTGCTTCCATCAGCGTGTTCAGAAACGCGATGCCCTGCTCGACGTTGTTCTCGAAATACCGCGCCGGCTGGCCCACGGATTCGCCCACGTAGGCGAGCGCCGCGAAATGAACGCACTCCTCGATTTTGTGTTCTTTGAGGATGCGCGTGACGAGCGCGCGATCGCCCACGCGGCCCTGATAAAACGGCACATCCGGATCGACCGAGGCGCGGTGGCCCCGGAACAGATCGTCCAGGACGACGATAGGCTCGCCCTTGGCTTTTAGGCGTTCGGCGGTCACGCCTCCGATGTAGCCTGCGCCACCTGTGACCAAAATTGCCATGGTTCTCCGCGTGCGTCGATAAAGTTGGAGGATCCGGAGTGCGAGCCGGAGGGCCTCGTGAATCCAGACGCGCGATTATACCCGAATCGGGCGTGAGCGCTTCACGGATAGAAAGTGCTTTCGGAGCAACATTGCGCAGGCCGCGCGCGTAGTAAGATTGAGGGTCATGACTTCGCCGAATATCAGCGCTTCGCAAGGCGCTCGCGGAGCAGCCGAGTGGAACGGTAGGGCTGCCATCCGCACGGAGCATCTGGTGCGGCACTATCCCATGGGCGACGCGCTGGTGCGCGCCGTCGACGACGTGACGATGAGCGTCGCCGCGGGCGAGTTCGTGGCGCTGCTGGGAAGCTCGGGCTCGGGAAAGTCGACGCTGCTCAATCTGATGGCCGGGCTCGACCGGCCCACCTCGGGCGCGATTTTCGCGCATGAGCGGAATCTCGCAGAAATGAGTTCCGACGAACTGGCGCGGCACCGCAGCCATACGATCGGGATGGTCTTTCAGTCGTTCAATCTGCTGCCGCGGATGACGCTCGAGGAAAATGTGGAGCTGCCGCTGCGGCTGGCGGAGGTGGAACGCGGCGAGCGCACGGCACGGGTGCGCGAGGCCGTCGATCGCGTGCGGTTGAGCGCGCGGCTCACGCACAGACCTACCGAGCTTTCGGGCGGCGAGCAGCAGCGGGCGGCGCTAGCGCGCGCGCTGGTGAACCGGCCGACGATTCTGCTGGCGGACGAGCCGACCGGGAACCTCGACAGCGCGACCGGCGACGAAATCATGCTGTTGCTGCGCGAGATCAACGAGACGCTGGGAATGACGATCGTCATGGTGACGCACGAGCAGCCGCGCGCCGAGCGCTTCGCGCACAGAATGATCCTGATGGGCGATGGCAAAATCACGAACGACGGAGTGCGCGCGTGAAGACCCGCGATCTGGTGGATCTCGCGGCGCGGAATCTTCGTGAGGCGATCTTTCGCAATTCGCTGACGACGCTCGGCATCGGGGTGGGCGTGGCGTCGCTGGTGGCGATGCTGTCTCTTGGAGTCGGATTGCAAAACCTGGCGAGCGACAGCCTTTCGCACTCCGGGCTATTCAACGCCATCATCGTGACTCCGCGAACGAATTTCACCGGCTTTGGACGGCCGGGACGCGCGAATCCCGCCGAGGCTGCGGCGGCCACGCCTATCGAGCCTCTCGACGACAGCGCGCGGAGCGAAATTCGGGCGCTGCGCAACGTGATCGAGGTGTATCCCGAGATCCGCTTCCCCACGGAAATTCATTACGACGGAAATCCCTATCCGACGATCGTGGCGGGTGTGCCCGAATCCGATCGCATGGGCGGATCGTTTGACGGGATGCAAGGGCGTTTCTTTTCCGGGCCGGCTGCCAGCGAGGCGATTTTGCAGATCGATCTGGCGAAGCAACTTTCGGACCAGCCGTATTCGTTGCTCGGGAAAGATCTCGTGCTGCGCTATGCGGAACGGACGCCGCTGGCTGCGGGAAGCGGCGCGAATTCCGAGGCGGGCGGATTTTCGATCGTGCCGCATGAGGAGAAGCTGCGCGTGGTCGGGATCGTGACGACGGAACCATCGGCCGGGCTCGGCACATTCGGGCGCGGGCGGCTGCTGATTCCGCTGCAGCTCGCGGAGCAGCTGCAGGCCACGCAGACGAACGATCTACGGGATCTGATACGCGACACGACGGCATCGGCGAAGAAGACGTACGACAATCTGACGGTGCGCGTGAAGGACGCGGTCGACGTGAAAGCCGCGGAAGATGCCATCAAGAAAATGGGCTTCAGCGCGTTTTCGCTGTTGGACGCGACCCGGAATCTGCGGCTGGTTTTCACCGTGTTCGACCTGCTGCTTCTGATTTTCGGGAGCCTCGCGCTTGTGGTGGCTTCGCTCGGGATCATCAACACGCTGGTGATGGCGATCCTCGAGCGCCGCCGGGAAATCGGCGTGCTGAAGGCGCTGGGCGCGGCCGACCGCGATGTGCAAAGGCTTTTCTTCGCGGAGGCAGCCGCCATGGGCCTGCTGGGCGGCGTGCTGGGCGTGGCGATCGGCTGGCTCATCGCACGGGCGCTCAATTTCGGCACCGACGTTTATTTGACGCGGCAACAATTGCCAGCGATTACGATAGCCTCCGTGCCATGGTGGATGGTGGCAGCGGCGATTGCGTTTTCGGTTGGGGTGAGCCTCGCGGCGGGAATTTATCCGGCGTCGCGCGCGGCGAAGCTGAATCCCGTCGAGGCGTTGCGGTATGAGTAGACGCGGCGGGCTCGCGCTCGCTGGATTTCTGCTCGCGCTGGCGTGGCTTTCCTTTGCTGGCCCCGCACACGCCGCGAGCCGAGCTGAGTGCAATTCGGTTCCGAGCAAGATTCTGCGCCGCGCGGTTCCCTATTGCGTGCTGCTGCCGCCGGGCTACGATACGGACAAGGCGCAGCGGTATCCAGTGCTTTATTTTCTGCACGGGATCGGCGAAAACGAGCAGGCGCTGCTGAACTCGGGCGGCTGGGACCTGATTCAGGATTTGTGGGACCAGAAACAGATGGGAGAGTTTGTGATTGCGGCTCCGGCGGGTGGCCGGACATTTTTCATCAATTCGCGCGACGGGAAAGCGCGTTACCAGGATTTTCTGATGCGCGAATTCTTGCCGTACATCGAAGGCCACTATCGCATTCGCGCCGGGCGGCATGCGCGCGGCATTGCCGGAATTTCGATGGGAGGCTACGCGGCGCTGCGGCTCGGGCTGCTCTTCCCGCAGACGTTCGCCGCTGTGAGCGCGAATAGCCCCGCGCTGATCGCCAAGCTGCCGAACATCGAGATGGCAACGCCCGGCGAATCGAATATTCTCGAGCGCATGCTCGGGTCGGCTTTTGGCAATCCGTTTGACCGCGCGTTCTGGGAGCATGAGAATCCGTTCACGATCGTGCGCAACGGGTCGCGGCCCGTTGGACTGAAGATCTATTTCGACTGCGGGACGGAGGATAGCTATGGCTTCAATATGGGGGCGCAGGCGTTTCATGAGCTGCTGGTTTCGCGGCACATCCCGCACGAATTTCACCTCTATCCCGGCGCGCACGACTGGAGCTACTTCGCGCAGCATTTTCCAGCGTCGCTCGAATTTCAATCCGATGCATTCGGCGTGACGCCGAAGAAATAGTCTTATGCCGCCACTCATTCTGGAAACGCCGCAGGCACTGAAGGAATTCGTCGGGCTGGAGCTTGGCGTGTCCGATTGGTTCCCGGTGACGCAAGAACGGATCAGCCAATTTGCGGCGACGACCGAGGATCATCAGTGGATCCACGAGGATCGCGAACGCGCGGCGCGCGAATCGCCTTACGGCACGACAATCGCGCACGGCTTCCTGACGCTATCGCTGATCGGCCATCTCACTAGGCAGGTGTTTCGGGTGAACGGCGTGCGTATGAGCGTGAATTACGGACTGAATCGCGTGCGGTTCCCTGCTCCGGTGCCGGCGGAGTCGAGGATTCGCGCGCGAGTGGCGCTGAAGGCGCTGAAGGAACTTGCGGATTGCGTCGAGGCGGAAGTACTGGTGACTGTTGAGGGAGAAAATTCCACGAAACCTTGCTGCGTCGCCGAGTGGCTGATGCGGTTTTACAGCTAGTGAGACCCGCCAAGAACCAACGAGCAAAGGCCCCACCCTCACAAACCGAGGATGGGGCACGCGGAAAGTCAAAAGCGAAGGCGCTTGGATCCTCCCTAGTCGGCGGCGTGGACGCTTTCACGCTGGAAATCGGCGAAGGTTTTGCCGGACTCGGCGAGCTGCTTGAGCAGCGGCGCTGGTTCCCAGATCTGGCCGTGCTGACGGTGAAATTCGGAGACGCGGTCGTAGATTTTCTTCAGCCCCACGGCGCCGGCGTACCACATCGGGCCGCCGCGGAATGATGGGAAACCGTAGCCATTCACGTAGATTGTGTCGATGTCGCCGGCGCGCAGCGCGTAGCCTTCCTCGAGAATGCGCGCTCCTTCGTTGATCAGCGTATAGACGCAGCGCTCGACGATCTCCTGGGATGAAATCGGGCGCTGCGGCGTGCCGGCATCCGCCCTCCACTTGCGAAGGAGCTCCGCGACCTCGGGATCGGACGACGCTCGTCGGTCGGCGTCATATTTGTACCAGCCCGAGCCGGTTTTCTGCCCGAGCCGCCCCATCTCCACAAGACGGTCTTCAGGATAGGGCTGCCGCGTGCCCGGCTTTTCCAGGTGCCGATATTCCTTGCGGATGCGATACGAGATGTCGAGCCCGCCGAGATCGCCGACGGCCAGCGGCCCCATCGCCATTCCCCAATCGGTGAGCGCGGCATCGACCGCTTCGGGCGCGGCGCCTTCTTCCACGAGAAATTGCGCCTCGCGAATGTAGGGGAGAAACATGCGGTTGCCGACGAAGCCGCGGCAATTGCCGACGAGCACGCCGATCTTCCCGATTTTTTTCGAGAGCTGCATGCACGTGGCGATCACGTCCTTGCCGGTTTTCCGGCCGCGCACGATTTCGAGCAGGCGCATCACGTTGGCGGGGCTGAAGAAGTGCATGCCGATCACGGCTTCGGGGCGCGAAGTGGTGGCGGCGATTTCGTCGATATTCAGCGTGGAGGTGTTGCTCGAAAGAATCGCGCCACGCTTGCAAACGCGATCGAGCTCGGCGAAGACTTCTTTCTTGACCGGCATGGTCTCGAAGACCGCCTCGATCACCATGTCGGCATTCGCGAAATCGGCGTAGCTGAGCGTGGGCTTGATTAGCTTCATCCGCTCGTCGACTTGCTGCTGAGTGAACCGGCCGCGTTTCACCGATGTTGCGTAATTCTTCCGGATGTTCGTGAGCCCGCGATCGAGGGCCGCTTGGTCCGAGTCCCTCAGCACCACCGGAATGCCCGCATTGGCGCAGACCATGGCGATGCCGCTGCCCATCGTGCCCGCGCCCACGATCGCGACGGAATTGACCGGGATCAGCGGCAGATCTTTCGGGATGTCCGGGACTTTCGAGACTTCGCGCTCGGCGAAGAACACGTGGATCAGAGCCTTCGATTCGTCGGTGTAGAGGCAGGTATCAAAGAGGCGCGCCTCTTCCAGGCAGCCTTTGTCGAAGGGCAGCTTGGTAGCGGCTTCGATTGCGTCGATGGCCGCGAGCGGCGCGGGAAGGCCGCGCTGCTTCTTGCGGACGGTTTCGCGGGCGGCGGCGAGGGTGGGAGCATTCTGTTCGGGCGTGCCGAGTTTCTCCGTGCGCTCGCGCGTCTTGCGAACGGGCTTGTCGGCGATTTCGCGCGCAAACGCGATTGCGCCCGCCAATAGATCACCTTCGATGATCTTGTCGACGATTCCGGCTTCCAGCGCCTCGGCAGCCGTGATCGGCTTGCCCGTGGTGCACATATCGAGTGCTTTGGCTACGCCAGCGAGGCGAGGCAAGCGCTGCGTGCCGCCCGCACCGGGAATAATTCCGAGATTCACCTCCGGCTGCCCCACGCGAGTGCCCGGAGCGATGAGGCGATAGTGGCAGGCCTGCGCGACTTCGAGGCCGCCGCCTAGAGCGTTGCCGTGCAGCGCGACAACCACCGGCTTGCGGCAGTCTTCGATTTTCAGGAGCGTGGGCAGCAGGTCGATTTTGCCGCCCTTGCCCGAGGTCATCTCGACGAACATGTTGATGTCCGCGCCGGCGATGAACGTCTTGCCGCCGCCGATCAGGACCGCTGCTTTGATTGAGTCGTCGCTATTGACGCGCGCGACGGCTGCTTCGATTCCTTCCGGCACGCCGCGGCTGAGGGCATTGACGGGCGGATTATTGATGGTGATGATTGCGATATCTTTATCCGTGCTGAATTGAACGAGTTCGCTCATGTGGGTTGACGTCTCCGGGTGAATCATAATTTCTTGGGCCGCTTTGATACGCGCGATCGAGAGCGCAGCTGCTACACGGCAGAAGAGCACAGACAGGATTGTCTGTGCCACCAAAAGCCGGCAGCATCAAACACGCTACAAAATCTGGACGACCGGGGCCGAGGCCGTCAAGTTCACTACTGAGAGCCGAGCCGCGACATTGCGCGCCATCGAGTAGATGCTCTTCGCGCCCGGCGCTTCTTGCCCGAGCGACGCAACCGGCTTCCCCGTATCGCCGCCGATGCGAATCTTGGGATCGATCTCGATCTCGCCGAGGAACGGCAGGCCGAAGGTCTGCGCCATCTTCTCGCCCTCGCCATGGCCGAAAACGTCGATGCGCCCCTGGCAGTGCGGGCATGCAAAGTAGCTCATGTTTTCGACGATGCCGAGAATCTCGACATTCACCTGGCGGAACATCTCAATGGCCTTGCGCACGTCGGCGAGCGCGACCACCGAGGGCGTCGTAACGACGACCGCGCCACTGACGGAGACGCTCTGCATCAGGCTGAGCTGGACATCACCTGTGCCCGGCGGCAGATCGACGATCAGATAGTCGAGCTGGCCCCAGCGCACGCTGCGCAAAAACTGCTGCATCACACTGTGCAGCATCGGGCCGCGCCAGACGAGCGGCTTATCGCCGGGATTGAGCAGGCCCATCGAAATCATTTTCACGCCGTGCGCCTGCACGGGGATGATCGTGCGTTCGTCGAGAGCGCGCGGCTGCTCGAGAGTGCCAAGCATAAGCGGAACGTTGGGACCGTAGATATCGGCGTCGAGCAGGCCGACCGTCGCGCCCATATTTTTCAGGGCGATCGCGAGATTCACGGCGACCGTCGTCTTGCCGACGCCGCCCTTGCCGCTGGCGACCGCGACCAGATTCTTCACGCCCTCGATCGGAGCTTTGTCCTGAAGGCGCTTTCCCGGCGGGACCGATGCATCGAATTTCACTTCCACAGAGGTGACACCGGAAACCTTTGCGAGCGCGGCGCGAACATCTTTCTCGATCGTGTCCTTGAGAGGGCACGCGGGCGTAGTCAGGGTGACGAGGAGCGACACGGAGCCATCGTTCACCTGGATGTTTTTCGCCATGCCCAGCGTGACGATGTCCCTGTGCAGCTCGGGATCCATGACCCCGCGCAACGCTTCCATCACCGCCGCTTCGCTCGCCATGATTTCCTTTCGCCGCAGGCCCAGACCGGCGCCGGCCATTCAGCGCAATTGCCTATGATAGACGCCTCGCGGGTGCCCGGCAACTGGGCGACCCGGTGTTTCATTTGATCGCGGCGTGAACTCGAACGCCAATCTAAACACAGAGTACACCGAGAAGCACTGAGTACACAGAGCCGTCAGGGATGAAAAGCGGCGGTCAGGAGACGGCCGAGAGTGCGTCACTTCGCGCCGTAGGCGAATTTGTACCACTCCCAGGTGCGCTGGAGGCCTTCTTCGAAGAGGACGCGCGGCTCGTAGCCGAGGATTCTGCGAGCGAGCGAAACATCGGCCTGCGAATCGCGGATATCGCCGTCGCGAGGCGGATCGTATTTCACCTGGAGCTTTTTGCCCGTAATTTTTTCGAGGAGCTTGACGACTTGGTTCAGCGTGATCCGCGCGCCGGTGCCGCCGTTGAAGACTTTGCCGGACGCGCCAGCAGCCTCGCCGGCACGCAGCGTTTCGTCGACAATGTTATCGATATAGGTGAAGTCGCGCGATTGTTCGCCATCGCCGTAGATGACGAGCGGCTCGCTCTTGAGCACCGCCAGCATGAAGCGCGAGAGTACGCCGGAATATTGCGACGTCGGGTCCTGGCGGGGCCCGAAGACATTGAAATAGCGCACCGACGCGTTTTCGAGGCCGTAGACGCGGCCGAAAACTTGCGCGTAAAGCTCGCCCACGAATTTCGTGACGCCGTAGGGCGAAATCGGCTCGGGCTGCATTGATTCGATCTTCGGCAGCGTGGGCGTTTCTCCGTATGCGGACGATGATGCCGCGTAAACGAATCTGCGCACTTTGGCATCGCGAGCGGCCACGAGCACGTTGAGCGTGCCGTCGATATTCACGTGGTTCGTTTCGAGGGGATCTTTCACCGATTTCGGCACCGAGGTGCGCGCGGCGAGGTGGATCACGTAATCGGCGCCGACACAGGCCGATTGCACCGTCGCGAGATCGATGATGCTGCCGATCCGCAAATCGATCTTCGAGCGGACGCCTGCCAGATTCTCTTCACTCCCGCTCGAAAGATCGTCGAGGACTACTACGGAATGGCCGCGCCGGAGGAGTTCGTCCACGATGTTGGAGCCGATGAAGCCCGCACCGCCTGTCACGAGATAGCGCAAACGGTGAAACCTCCTGTGCGGAAGAGGCGCCGAAGCAAGATGTCCCGATCTCAACGAGCTCTTGACGGCTTTCGGGACGAGGTGACCCTGCTGTGCGTTTTCAGGTACGCTTGAATATAGCCCGGCAGCTGATATGCGGCAAGCGCCGTTGCTCGCGGCGCAACACTTTCGGTCAACGGAGAATCACAGCTAAGGAAGATGAGGGCACACGAAAATTGGAGGAGGCGCGGCCCGATCGCCGCGATGATTGTGGCGGCCGGTGCACTATTGCTGCCGCCAGCGATGGCGAGCGCTCAGAAAACAGCGCACCACAAGGCGATCAAATCGAAGGCCGATCCGCCTTCGGCAATGAAGCCGGTTGCGATGCCGTTTCGTACGGGCGAGACGCTGAATTACCGCGTGTCGTGGTCGGCATTCTCGAATGCGGCGTCGGTGCAGTTGACGGTCCCCGAGCAGCGCGACCTTTTCGGCTACTCGACGTGGCATTTCCGAGCGCTGGCGCACACGCTGAACCCTGTCCGCGAGCTCTTTTCAGTCGACGACCAGTTCGATTCATACGCCGATCAATCAACGCTCGAAGCCCGGCAGTACGAAACGCATCTCGACGAACTCGGCAAAATCCAGGATCAGGTATTCCATTTCGCGGCGCCGGGCGTCGCGTCGCACGGGCCGCGGCCGAGCGTCGTGGTGCTGGTGGGCACGCGCGATCCGCTGGGCACGCTCTACGAGCTGCGCGACGTCGATTGGGAGCACACGCCGGAATTCCTGGGAACTGTCTACGATGGGCACGACCTGTACGAAGCCACGGCCAAGCGCGAGATCACGGACGACAATGTGACAATCGCCGCCGGCACATTTTCGACGTCGCGAGTGGCGATCGATCTCTTCCAGCACCAAAAGCCGGTGGCGGGCGTCCACGTGATCGTATGGATCGCGAACGACGCTGCGCGCACGCCAGTCCTCATGCAGGCGCAGCTTCCATTCGGAAACTTGCGCGCCGAACTCACTTCATCATCGCAGTAATTCTTGGTGGAAACTCTCTTCGGCCCGCGGGGATGCGTTCAGCTTTCGGGGACCACCCAATCGTCCGGAGGAAAATCGATTTGCCAGAATGAACCCGAAGGTTTCACGAACTCGATTCCGACCTGTATCTTCCCGGCGGCCTGCGTTCCCACATGCACCACGCGGCATTCGCGGGACTCGTTGGTGGCTTTGTGCTCGACGGTAAGATGCTGATTGGCGGCGACGGGAGCCTGCAGGGAAATCAGGGCGCCATGGGCATTCACAACGAGGGTGCGTGTCTGCTCCTCGAAGTCCTCGTTGGCGGCGGTTTTGCCTGTGACCCGAATCGGCACGCTCAGCAGCACGCGCATGCTCCGGCGGCGGCTGGCTTCCACGGTCACAGCTTGCTTGCCCTGGCGTGAGACGGTCTGTGCGTCCATGTGTAGTACGCTAGGGCTATTGTATTAACGTGGCAATGGTACGTTGGTCCCATTGGCACCTTCGAGTTAACCCTAGGCCTGGAGGGGTGCGGCCTCAGCAGTGGACGACCTTTTCGGGCGCCTCTTTGACGCGGCGAGTAGCATTACGGGTATCGACCACGAGCTTGGAGTTCTTTACGATCGCATCGTAATCGTAGCTTGAATGATCCGTGGCGATCAGAACGCAGTCGTAGGCGCCCAGGTGCGCGGGCGTCAGTTCCACCGAGCGTTTGTCCGAGAAATCATAGTGGCGCATCTTATGGAGTGCCGGGAAATACGGATCGTTGTAATCGATGATTGCGCCGCGCGCAGTGAGTAGCTCCAAGAGCTTCAGCGACGGCGATTCGCGGAGGTCGTCGACGTCTTTCTTGTAGGCCACGCCGAGCAGCAGGATTTTTGAGCCCTTGATGCTCTTCTGGCGGTCGTTCAGCGCGCCCGCTACGGCGTTCACGACGTGGT
>JBKQNJ010000085.1:0-101110 GCA_052146315.1 Candidatus Acidiferrales bacterium
CGCTTCACGACTTCGACCTTACGCTCGCGCCAAAAGCTTGTCAAGCTTATTCTGGTACTACAATACGATAATTAGAGAACACCCGCATGCCTCAGCGATTCGATGCTGCTCTGCGCGCCGGCCTTGCTGCGCGAACCACATTCGCCCACGGCTTGCGAGCCATCAGCTTGAGCATGGTCGAGATCGTGATCGAGCGGAACGTGGCAAGAGTGTGGTCGTCCAATTCATCGAGCACCGTGCGCAAGGCACATCCCGCGTCGGTCGCAAGCTCCGGGTCGCCGTTCGCGGTACTCTGCGGTTCGACCGGCTCGAAGATCTGGATGACGTCGAACAAAGTAAGCCGCTTCGGATTCACCGCAAGCCGGTAGCCTCCACCAACCCCGCGGGCCGCGTCAACAATTCCAGCGCGTCCTAAATCACGCAGCACTTTAGCAAGATGATGAGCGGAGATCCCATACTTTTCGGCAATTTCGGTGCCCGCGAGCTGATGAGCTGGATTTGCGGCAAGCTCGATCACAGCATAGAGTGCAAACGAGCTAGCTTTTTGCAGCTTCATGAAGTCTTTCCTTTGCATTCTCTCCATCGAGCGCGGTCTCGAGTTCGATGAAAGGCCCCGCCATCATCCCCTGGCTGCGAAAAAAAGACAGAACAAGGTGATTGTCGCGCGCCATTATCGTACGCACCTTCATTACGCCGGCGCGCCGAAATGCGTCGCATAGAACCTCGAAAAGCTGCGTGCCGACGCCCCTCAAACGGGTCCTAGGGCGCACCTGAACCGCAAAGATCCAGCCGCACGGGGGCTCGCCAAATTCCCAGGCGCGCACTTCGCCGATAATAAACCCCTCGATACGTCCGCCATCTTCGGCAACCAAAAGAAAACGGGGCAATCGAGGCCGGACGCGGTAGCCCGAGAATGTTTCTTTCCAATATTTGCGCTTGGCGAAGCCCGTGATTTCCTCGTCCAGGGCGATGAGCGCCGGCATGTCCGATTTGACAGCCGGCCGGATGCGTAGCGCGCCTGGCTTTTTTGAAACGGCCCCAGACTTAATCACTGAAATGTGTGCCGTAGCATGATCCTCTTCAAGATGCAATTTGACCTTCACTCCCATGAGAAAGCGAGAACGACTCATGCACTCCCGGCTCGCTCCTGCCGGCGCCATGCGGCAGGCGACCTTACCAGGGATGATCCTGCATATGGCTGATTCCTGGCTGTGAGAGAGAGACATGATTGTGATAGAGCTTCCATGTTCCTTTATCCCTGAGAAAGACGTCCGTACCATATCCTTCCCGCAGAAGCTGGGCGCCATTCAATTTCGAACGTCCGTCGCTGCGCCACTCATAAACAACGGTCGCCACATCGCCGAAAACCCTGGCTTTGCGCGGGCCAAATTTCAGACTGATTTCTTCGAGGTTATCAAAGTATCCCTCTAGCATCTGCTTTGCCGCGTCCCAGCCATAGTACGCGCCGCGCGACGTAAAAAGGACGAATCCATCGTTATGCCAGTAATGACTGAACAGCTCTGGCAGATCTTTATCGCTCCACGCTCTTTCCATCGCATCCATGATCCGGAGCACCGCGTCTACATTTGGTCCGGCGATTTCCGGTTTTATCAGGCTGTCTTGCGTTGCCGCGTTCGTCATTCCATTCCTCCTGTATCTTGCCCATTCAGATGTCCGTTCGCAATTGCCGGTGCACCCTCCAGATCCGCACCACGCGATGACCTCCTACGTCGATACTCCGGACAAATCATTTTCGAGTTCAATGGCGCGGGGAAACAATATGTTGTTTTCGAGATGGATGTGCTGATGTAAATCCGCCGCAAATGCGGGCAGCGAATGATAGAGAGCCTTATAACTGGCGCAACCATCAGATGGCAGCAAGTAATCCGTTGTCGTCTCGCGTATCTTTTCGAGCGCCTGAGCGGCGCCCTCATGTTCCATGATCATTACCGCCACGGGATTCTGCACCGTTCCAAACATAGGCCCCGGTGGGCGACGTCGGACACGGGCTGCTTCTTCCATTTCGGCAATGTATGGAAACAGCAATTCCTCCTCTTTCCGCATGTGCTCCCGCAGCTCTTCGGAGAGTCCCGCAAAAGTCATTTGCACGCGAAACAATTCGGAATGATTCCCGCCATGCGCCGCGATCACCTTCGCGATGAGGCCGGTGAGGCGGCTAATCTCGGCTTGGGTGAAGGCATGGTGCGTGTCCACGATGTATTGTGCAAGTTCGGCGAGTGGTGCGTTTCGCCAATCCGTTTCCGCAGTCGCGGGCTCGCATTTTTCAAGCGCAGCCATCACTTCCTCTATACTGCGGTTTGCTGTCTTGCAGGCTTGGGCGAGGGTTTGAGCGCCACCGCAGCAGTAATCTATTCCGAATGATTCGAACACCCGCGCAGACGCCGGCTTTTCAAGGACGAAATCGCGCACTGCCGTTCCGGCGCGATCGCTTCTTGAAGCGTCCGCCATGCGTATGGGCATATTCATGGGAACCTCCAGTAGATGTATTGTAGTACCACAATACATCTTTCAAATTCAAGAACAATTGTTCCCTGCGCGCCTCGGGGACACCTCGCGTATCGGGAAAGCGCGCCCCAATCGAATCAACATCGTTCCAGTACGATGGCAATTCCCTGGCCGACTCCGATGCACATCGTGCAGAGCGCGTATCGAGCCTGCAGCCGCTGCAGTTGATATGTCGCGGTGGCAACGAGCCGCGCCCCGCTCGCACCGAGGGGATGGCCGGTCGCGATTGCTCCGCCGTTGGCATTCACGTGTTCAGCGTCGTCCGGCAGGCCCAGTTCGCGCAGCACGGCCAGTGCTTGCGCGGCGAACGCCTCGTTCAACTCGATTACATCCATTTGCGATAGGGAGAGAGCCGCTTTTGAAAGCGCCTTGCGCGTGGCAGGCACGGGTCCCATCCCCATGATGCGGGGTGCAACTCCGGCAACGGCGCTCGCGCGCACCCGGGCGCGAGGCGTGAGGCCGTATTTCCGCGCCGCGGTTTCGGAAGCGAGAAGCAGCGCGCAGGAACCGTCGTTGATTCCCGAAGCGTTCCCGGCAGTGATCGTGCCGTTTGGCTTGACGATCGTTTTCAGCTTGGCGAGATTTTCGAGCGTCGTGTCCGGGCGGGGATGTTCGTCGGTGTCGAATATCTTCGGCTCGCCCTTTTTCTGCGGGATGGGAGTTGGGATGATCTCCGAGCGAAAAAAGCCGGCTGCCTGTGCTTTTACCCATCGCTGTTGCGTTCGCAGCGAAAAGGCGTCCTGATCCGCGCGTCCGACATGGAAATCCTCCGCCACGTTTTCGGCGGTCTCCGCCATGGAATCGATTCCGTATCTGTCCTTCATTGCAGGATTGACGAAACGCCACCCGATCGTGGTGTCGAAAATCTCGGCGTTCCGACTGAATGGCGCGTCGGCTTTCCCCATCACGAAGGGAGCCCGGGACATGCTTTCCACGCCGCCGGCAACGATCAGGTCTGCCTCGCCGCAGCGGATGGCCCGGGCCGCGATTGCCACTGCATCCATGCTCGAACCACAGAGGCGATTCACGGTCGCGCCTGGAACCTCGGGCGGCAAACCAGCCAGCAAAGCGGCCATGCGCGCAACGTTCCGATTGTCTTCGCCGGCCTGGTTCGCACAGCCGAAGATCACATCGTCGACTGCTGGCCAATCGACTTTTGAATTTCGCTGCATCAGGGCGCGAATGGGAATTGCAGCAAGGTCGTCCGTGCGAATCGGTGACAGAGCTCCGCCATAGCGGCCAAACGGCGTGCGGATCGCGTCGCAAATCAGGGCTTCGCTCACGAAAGGACCTCGCCGCCGGCGATGGCGATGCTTTGCCCCGTCACCGACGCGGCATTATCGCCGCACAGCCAAACCACTGCATCCGCCACCTCAGACGGTTGAATGAGACGCCCCTGGGGATTGTGCGTCACCAGGCTTGCGAGGGCCTCTTCGCGGCTTCGGCCGGTCTTTTTAGTGATGTTCGCGATGGTCTGAGAGGTCATTTCGGTGTCGGTGTACCCGGGACACACGGCGTTTACCGTCACGCCCGTGCGCGCCGTCTCGATAGCCAAGGCCCGCGTTAAGCCGATCATGCCGTGCTTGGCCGCGCAGTACGTGGTGACATAGGCGTACCCGGTGACGCCGGCTGTCGAAGCGATACTGATGATTCGGCCCCACTTTGATTCCAGCATGGCCGGCAGGACCGCCTGCGTGCAATAGACACTGCCCATCAGGTCGATGTCCAGCACATTCCTCCAGAATGCTGCATTCGACTTGAGGAACGGCGCCGACACGGCGACGCCAGCGTTGTTGACCAGAATCGTCGGAGCACCGAGTACGTCTCTTACGGTCGATATAGCCTTTTGGACTGCCGTTTCGTCGGCTACGTCAGCTGAAGCCGACGCCACCTTAACGCCATAGTTCTTGGCAATGCGATCTGCCGTAACCCGGAGCGTTTCCTCATTTCGCCCGATTAAAGAGACGGACGCACCCAGGCGCGCGAGCGCTTCGGCTATCGCGGCTCCGATTCCGCGTCCTCCGCCCGTGACTACCGCGTGGTGGCGCGCGAATGGCGGCTTGGTGTTCGATTCCACGAAATCATCTCGTCCTACGTGATTTTCGGCTCGATGCAGGTTCGCTTAGTCACAGAGATACTAGGAGGAATGCGAGGAATCTTCCACCTCTGCCGCCTCAAGCACCTTGGAAGCAATGATCAGCTGCAATACCTCGCTTGCGCCCTCATAGATGCGCAGTGCCCGGATTTCGCGATAAAGCCGCTCCACGGTCATTCCTCGAACGATACCCAGGCCGCCGAAGATCTGCACCGCGGCATCGATCACTTGTTGCGCTGCTTCGGTAGCGAACAACTTGGCCATAGAGGCCTCGCGCGTAACGCGCCCGCCGAGCACGTCCTTGGTCCATGCGGAACGATAAATCAGCAGCGCGGCGGCATCAATCGATACGGCCATGTCTCCAAGCTTCTGCTGAGTCAGCTGAAATTCGGCTTGCGCTCGGCCGAACATGCGCCGCTGGCGCGCCCGCACAACTGCCTCGTCCATCGCCCGCCGGGCGAAGCCCAATGCCGCGGCGCCTACAGTAGAACGGAAAACATCGAGCGTGGCCATGGCAATCTTGAAGCCCTCGCCTGCCTGGCCCAACATACAGTCGGCGGAAACCCGGCAGCCGGTCATCCGCAGTGTGCCGAGAGGATGAGGCGCAATCACATCGATGCGCTCGGAGACGTCCAAGCCAGCGCAGTCAGCATCAACGATGAACGCGGACAGCCCTTTTGTTCCGAGACCTTCGCCCGTGCGGGCGAAAACAACATAGAAAGCCGCGAGCCCGGCATTTGAAATCCACGTTTTGATGCCGTCGAGACGCCAAGAATTGCCGTCGCGTGTGGCGGTTGTGGAAATGGCGCCGACATCGGAACCCGCATCAGGCTCGGAAAGGGCAAAGGCTGCCAGCGCGGTACCGGCCACCACCCGAGGCAAGATGGATCGCTTCTGGTCTTCGCGCCCGTACAGCGTGATAGGTGCGCTGCCCAAACCTTGCATCGCCAGCGCAAAGTCGGCTAGACCGGAAGCCCTACCCATGACCTCGCGGGCCAAACACAGGCTGCGTACATCGAGGTTCTCTCGCCCACCCCCGTATGCGCCCGGAACGCACACGCGCAGCAGGCCCGCCTGCCCCATGGCTCCCACGATCCTACGAACACACGCATAGACGGCATCGAGACTATCCTCGGAACTTTTAAGTAGCGGCGGCAGGTCTTCCCGCGCCCATCGCTCTAGTTCATTCGCCAGGCTGCGGTGATCATCGTCGAAAAAGGGCCACGCGAGGAAACTCTTGTCTGCCATCAGTTGCCTTCGAATACAGGCGTCTTCTTGGCGGCGAACGCGGTGTAAGCGCGTTCAAAGTCTTTGGTCTGCATGCAAATCGCCTGCGCTTGGGCCTCCGCCTCGATGCACTCATCGAGACCCTGACTCCATTCCTGATACAACATGGTCTTGGTCATTCCATGCCCAAACGTAGGGCCATCGGCGAGCGAGTTGGCCATGGCAGTGGCCTCTTCCAGTAACTTTTCCGGTTCCACGACGCGGTTGTAGAACCCGAAACGCTCGGCTTCCTCTCCTTGCATGGCACGGCCCGTATACAGCAAATCCGCGGCCCGGGACATCCCAATCAGCCGCGGAAGCAGGGTACACGCACCCATATCGGCAGCCGCCAGGCCGACGCGCACAAACAAGAAAGCGACCTTACTCCGCGCGGTACCGAACCGCAGGTCTGAACCGCAAGCAATCATGGCGCCGGCGCCGGCGCAAATGCCGTCAATGGCCGAGATAATGGGCTGTGGGCACGAACGCATCGCCTTGATCAGGTCGCCAGTCATGCGAGTGAACGCCAGCAATTCAGGCATGTCCATTTTCACAAGCTTGCCGATGATATCGTGAACGTCGCCGCCGGAGCAGAAATTCCCTCCCGCTCCAGTGAACACCACAGCTTTTATATCGGTCGCGTAGACCAATTCACGGAACAGGTCCCGCAACTCTCCGTAGGACTCGAAGGTGATTGGGTTCTTGCGTTCCGGACGGTTCAGTGTGATTGTGGCGACCTTGCCGGAGACGCTCCAACCGAAATGGCTGGCCTTGTAGTTTGCCAACTGAACTTGTTTCATCCCTTTTTGTGCTCCTTAGGTAGATTAGCCGACCATCGTCAGGCCGCCATTGACGCTCAAGACTTGACCCGTGATGTAGTCCGACCGAGAGCTCGCAAAAAACAGAATCGCATCGGCGACTTCTTGAGGTTTACCGAACCGGCGAAAGGGTATAGCTCGCTTAAAACTTTCCAGGTGCTTCTCGGGCACCGCAGACAGCAGCGGCGTTTCCGTGGGACCCGGACAAACGCAGTTGACATTGATGTTGTAGCGCGCGACTTCTCGAGCCAGTGATTTTGTGAAGGCGATCAGGCCACCCTTTGCTCCCGCGTAGACGGTCTCGCCCGAACTTCCGACTCTTCCTGCATCGCTGCTCACATTTACGATCTTGCCCGCGTTGCGTTCCATCATTTTGGGCAGAAAGGCCTTGATCAGCTTCATCGGACCGACAAGATTCAGCGCCACGATCTTGTTCCACGTTTCCAATGGCATGTCCCAGAAGGGCTTGATCTGGCCCCAGCCGGCACCGTTCACAATGATATCGACTGCGCCAGTCTTACCCTGGACCGAATCGACGAAGGCAGCGATGGATGCATCGTCGGTGATATCCAGGTAAACGTACTCGGCCTTGAAGCCCTTCTTTTGAAGGGCGGTTGCGGCGGACTCTCCCTTCTCCTTTGCGATGTCGGCTACGATCACGCGCGCCCCAGCCACGGCCAGAGTTTCGGCAGTTGCCAAGCCGATGCCGGAAGCGGCGCCGGTAACAACCGCGGTTTTGCCCTCGAGCTTCATGGTTCCTCCCAAAGTCGCGCGCAATAATCCTGCTCAAACCTTGATGATCTGGTGTTTCTTCGCACTTCTCTCAAGGAATTCAGCGACCCTGCGACGCGTTTCAGGATGCTGATAAAGCTTTCTCGTCGCGGCAAGTTCCTCAGCAAAGCCGTCGCGGTGCGGATCGCCGGCGGCTGCCATGCACCGCTTGCTGGCGGCAAGTGCGGGCCTGGGCGCCTTGGCGAAGCGTGCCGCCAATTCACGGGTCCAATCGGCCAAGTCCGGATGCGGCTGCGTCCACTGAACGATGCCGAGCCGTTCAGCCATGGCGCCATCAACCGTTTCACCACCGAGGATCAATCGATTGGCGATGCCGCGACCGCAAAGCCGGGTAAGCCGTTGGGTGCCGCCGGCGCCGGGCAAAAGACCCAGGCCCACTTCCGGCAGGCCGAGTTTCGCCTCAACGGCAGCCACGCGAATATCACAAGCCAGCGCCAGTTCCAAGCCCCCTCCCATGGCCGCGCCTCCCATCTCGGCGATGGTGACCAACGGTGCCGTTTCGATCCGCGCATACAGGCGGTGCATGCGGCGCACCAGATCAAGCATGACGTCCGGGCCTTCGAGTGTACCAAAACAAGATTGCATCAAAGCGAGATCGGCTCCCGCACAGAACGCCTGCTGGTTGCTGCGAATATGCAGTACCGTCACGTCCTGGTCTTCGATCGCCTGATCGAGTACCGCGTCGAGTCGGTCGATCAATTCGTCGTTGAGGGCATTGACTGGCCGACGAGACAGCGTGGCCGTAAAGACCCGGCCGATCCGCTCCACCAACACCAAGGGCTCAGCCTTCCGCCCATGGGATCGGTCTTGATCTGCGAAGGCAACCCGCAGTTTGTACCGCTGAATCTTGCCCGTGGCGGTCTTCGGCAGCTTGTCGGCGAGATGGATCCACCCAGGCAGTTTGTAACGGGGGAGATTGGTCTCACAGAAATGCCGAAGCTCGTCCTCAATCTGCGGACCCGAAGTCGAAGGGTCTTTCAGCACGACCCAAGCATCGGCCCGAAGGAGACCGTGCTCATCCTTACGGGCGATGACTGCCGCCTCAAGGACCTGGGGATGTGCGACCAGAACGGACTCAACCTCGTATGGCGAAACCCATCGCCCGCTGACCTTGAACACATCATCGCTTCGTCCGCAGTAGACATAGTAACCGTGCGCGTCCCGGCGAAACGTATCGCCCGTGTCGTACCAGCCGTCGACAATCGTCTTGGCCGTCCTTTCAGGGTCGTTCCGGTAGCGCCTGAACACCGACTGTCCCTTTACAAGCAGCCGGCCCGGGACATCATCGGCAACGTCGTTTCCAGCCTCGTCCACCAACCTCACTTGGTAACCGGGTATCGGCTTGCCCGTCACGCCGGGCCGTATGTCGTCCACGCGGTTCGAGATGTAGATGTGGCCTACCTCCGTCGAACCAATGCCCTCCATGATCGGCACCCCAGTCGTTGCAAGCCATTCGCGATGCAATTCCGGCGGCAATGCCTCCGCAGCGGAGACGCAGCGGCGAAGCTGGGGATCATCCTTCCGGCTAAGCAGCCCCGACGCAATAAATTGGGCGTAGAAAGTAGGCACAGCACCGAAGATCGTGGGCTGGCAGCGACGAAACACCTCGGTCACGCTCTGGGGAGTCGGACGCCGGTCGTCCAGGATCGCGGTCCCGCCTACGTACAACGGCCCGATCATGCCAATGTTCATGCCATAGGAGAAACACAATCGTGCCACGCAGAAGAATGCATCGTCCTCGTTCGCGCCCAGAGTTGCAATCGTATAGAACTCGCTGATGACGGCGATGTCGCCGTGCCCGTGGATCACGCCTTTCGGCAGACCGGTCGTACCTGAAGAATAAAGACAAAAGCAATCGTCCTCGGCTCGCGTAAAAACTGCCTCGAGCTTGGACGAGGTGTTGCGAGCCAGATCGTTCAGTGATTTCCCATCGCCGTCTATGGACAGCACCACTTTCGGCTTTGGGGAGCATGCCGCGAGGGCACTTTCGATAGTAGGTTTGAATTCCTCTGAGTAAAACAGCGCGGAACATTGCGAATGGCGGATAATGAATTCGAAATCGCTGGCAGGCGCCAGCCCATTTAAGGGGACGGGCATTGCCCCGATCTTGATAGCCCCCCAGAACAAGAAAAAGAATTCCGGGCAATCCTTAGCCACCATCAGGACCCGATCGCCAGGTCGAATCCCAAGATCCCTAAGAGCGTTACCAAATTGGTTGACGTTGTCCAGCACCTCGGCGTAGGTTATTTCACGCTCGAGTGTCCGAATTGCCGCTTTGTTGCCGCGTCCTTCGGCGACGTGACGGTCGATGCAATACGTAGCCGCATTGAACGGTTCCGGGAACCGCAGCTGCGGAATGCCTTCGTCGTTCGTTCCGACTACGACTCCCATCGTCTGGTCTCCGAGTGGCAACCAGTACACGCTAATTTGACACGTCGCCCGAGTGCAGTGAGCTTGGTCACTTTGGATGGTGATGTTAGTCACGCGTACGAAGCCCGTGGACAGAACATATTTGTGACCCGCTCGTGCTCTGGAGTCGCCCAAAAGCGACCCGGCGGTGACATTGGACAGGTTTTGGAGTATTCGTTGAACCGGAAGCTGGCATAACCCTGATCGCGGAAAAACAACACAAGGAGGAGCCATGGCGGCAAAAGCTGGCAACACCGTATACAAACTTGTTGAGGTAATTGGCACGAGCGCGACATCCTGGGAAGATGCAGCCAAAAATGCCGTCGAGACCGCTGCGCAAACGCTTCGTGATTTGCGCATTGCAGAGGTTGTCAAGATGGATATGAAGGTCGAGGGCGGCAAGGTGCGGGCGTTTCGCACGCGTGTACTGCTGTCTTTTAAGTACGAAAGCTGAGCGAACGAGAAAGGTGGCGGCAATATGACCACATTCGATCAGCAGGTCGCGGATGCCTCGAAATGGGTTGCGAAACCCCGGTTCGCCGACATTGTCCGTCTCTACTCTCCACGCGAGGTCGCCGAGCAGCAGGGTACGCTTCCATGCGACTACACCGTAGCGCGGCGGGCGGCTGAGGACTTTTACGCCCGCCTGCGGGAACTGTTCGAACAACGCAAGCAAATCGCGACCTTCGGTCCCTATTCGCCGGGCCAGGCGGTTACCTTGAAGCGAATGGGGATCGAAGGCATCTACCTTGGTGGTTGGGCCACCTCTGCCAAGGGTTCGGTGTCGGAAGATCCGGGTCCGGACCTGGCGAGCTATCCGCTCAGCCAGGTGCCTGACGAAGCGGCGGTGCTCGTTCGCGCACTCCTTACGGCCGACAAGAACCAGCACTTCGCGCGCGCTCGGATGAGCGAGGAGCAGCGTAAGGCGAGTCCTGCAGTCGATTATCGACCCTTCATCATCGCCGACGCTGACACGGGACACGGTGGGGACGCGCATGTACGCAATCTCATCCGTCGCTTCGTCGAGGCTGGCGTTCCGGGCTACCACATCGAGGACCAGAAACCCGGAGCCAAGAAATGCGGCCATCAGAGCGGCAAGGTGCTCGTTGCCGAAGATGAACAGATCCGGCGGCTCAATGCGGCCCGGCTGCAACTCGACATTATGCGCGTACCCGGGATCATTGTGGCCCGCACCGATGCGGAAGCGGCGACGTTTCTCGAGAATCGCAGCGACGAGCGAGATCAGCCTTTCATCCTCGGCGCAACCAACGTTGATCTGCCAAGTTATCGCGTGGGTTATCTGGCCATCCTGAGAAAGCTCTTCGAACTCGGGGTCGAGGTTCGCGGGCACCTCTTGTTCGCCGTGTCGGAAACCGAGTACCGGGCGACCTTTGCTTGGCTTGAGCAGGTCGGCCTGATGTCTATGATCGCGGAAACGGCGGCGAGTATGAAGCAGGCGTCGGCAGTGGAGCTCGACGCTGCGCTCGAGAGGATCGACACACGTTTTATGGAAATCTGGCAGACAGCAGCAGGGCTAAAGACCTATGGCCAGGCGATTGCTGACGTGATGAGATCGCGCGCCGACGAGGGTGAACGTTTCGAAATGAGCGTAGAGGACTGGCTGGCCTTCTCGAAACGCGCTTCGTTCTACGAAGTACGCGAGCGGGCGAAATCGATGGGTATCCAAGTGCTTTGGGATTGTGAATTACCCAAGACGCCGGAAGGCTTCTATCAAATTCTGGGCGGGATCGATTATGCAATCGCGAAATCGCTGGCGGTCGCTCCTTTCGCGGATATCCTGTGGATGGAGACCAAAACGGCCGACCTGGAAGACGCCAGGAGATTTGCTCAAGCGATCCACGCGGAGCATCCCGACAAGATGCTCGCCTACAATTTGTCGCCGTCCTTCAGCTGGGACACCACGGGCATGAGCGACGAACAGATGAGGCGCTTCCCGGAGGAGCTCGGAAAGCTTGGGTTCGTTTTCAACTTCATCACGTATGGTGGACACCAGATCGACGGCATGGCTGCGGAAGAATTCGCAACCGCGCTGAAAGAGGACGGGATGTTGGCGCTGGCGCGGCTGCAGCGCAAGTTCAGACTCCTGGAGTCGCCTTATCGGACGCCGCAGACGCTGGTCGGCGGACCTCGGCTCGACGGCGCATTGATGGCTTCGTCGGGGCGCACGGCAGCAACCAAGGCTATGGGCAAAGGATCGACGCAGTTCCAGCACCTGGTTCAAACAGAGGTCCCCCCGAAGCTCTTGGGAGAGTGGCTTGCGGAGTGGAGCAAACACTGGGAACATCGGGACAAGATTCGGGTTGAGCTGCGTCCCCACACAGCTGGCTCAGAACTGCTGGAATTGAGCGTGCTCGATGAGATCAGCCGCGAGAAGCTCGCAAACATCATCTTCTCGCACGCTCAGGATCGTCATGGCCAGAACTTTCTCCTGGTTCGCGACCAGCATACCGTCACGCGCCTGCGCAAGAAGCGAATGATGACGCTCGTCCAGCTGTTTCTGATCCATCGCTACAAGGCTAACACCGTGCACTACCTTAGTCCGACGGAAGATAACGAGTTCCAGGCGCAGAGGATGAAGAGCATCGGGATTTTCTCGGACGTACAGACAGAAGTGGGGCAAATCATCGTCGCGCACGTCAACAAACCACGTGTTGCGGAACTGCTGAAGCCTGACATGGCTGCCCTCGTGGAGATGATCCGCAAAACGTCGGCAGTAGGGTCGCCCTAAATATCGAAGCCGAGCTGGAGCCTCGCGGCCTGGGACATGCGCTCGGGACCCCACGGCGGATCAAAGACGATTTCGACATACACTTCCTTCACCTCGGGAAGCCGGGAGAGCTTACCCTCCACGTCGGCCTTCAGCACGTCTCCCATCCCGCAACCGGGGGCGGTCATCGACATCTTGATATCCAGGCGTTTTCCGCCTTCTTCGAGAGGCGTCGTGACGCAGGAGTAGATCAGACCTAGATCGGCAATACTGATGGGGATTTCCGGATCGTATACAGTTTTCAACTGATCCCAGACCAATTTTTCGCTGAAGGATTGTTCGGTCGAAGCATCCTCAGGCGCGGGAACCGCGAGGCCGAGCGCGTCCGCATCTCTTGCGTCGATGCGCGACATTCCGTGGACGCTCATGACCGTGTAGCTGCTGCCCAAGGACTGCATGATCCGGACGTCGATTCCGGCGGGCAATCTCTGGCGAATGCCGCTCGGGATCTGAATCCCCTCGCAGTCGCGTTTCAAGGTAATCGGTGGATTCGCCAACACTTGATTGTCACTCCGCGAAACCGATTCTCGTTCGAGCGCTCCCCGGAATGGCGAGTATGACCGGCGAGACTCGAGTTATCAAGCGTCGCGCTGCCCGTGCTTCCGACTGGACGCTGACGCCCGGCCGGGTAGGCAGCGTATTATTTCGATCGCGCCGTCCGCGGCTTGTAAATGCGAATGATGTTGTCCTTAACTTCCATTTCGCGGCCCGGATATTCGCGCGTGACGCGCTGTCGCAATTCATCGAGCGCCGGATAGCCGCCGCTGCCGTTGAACCAACTCGCGTCATCGATCAGAATCACGTGCTCCCGCGTCGCGTCTCCGAAAAGCGCATCGAGTTCAAGCTTCACCGGCGTCGACATCTCGAAGTCGTGGCCATCGAGCCAAAAGACGCACCGCTCTTTCAACTCGGGAACCAGCTTGGGCAGAACCACTCCGCTATCGCCTTCGAGAACGTGCATCTTTGGATTTCCAGCAAATTTTCGCCGCGCGCTCTCAGCTTTGTGCGCGTCCAGCTCGATCGAATAAATCTCGCGAAAATGATCTTTCTGAACGTAGATCATATGCGCGTAGTTTGTCCCGGTCTCGACAAGCACCGGAAGGTCGAATTCGCGAGCGTACTCCTGGATCACGCGCTGCTTCAGCAGATGCGGCATCTTGGGCCCCGGCGACCCCCTTAGCCGCCACAGCAGGTACTCGACCGGCGCAGCCACATTCTTGTACCAGTGGAAAAGCGCGCTGTCGCGGAAAGCGGTTCTCAGCGTGGAAGGCACTCTGCCTACAGGGTGTCGATTTTCGCGGCGAGGATGAAGTCGCTCTCGGTCAGGCCGTTGATTTTATGCGTCCACGTGGTGACTTCCGCCTTGCCCCAGGAAAGCAGAATGTCGGGATGGTGGCCCTGCGCTTCGGCGAGGTATCCAACCCTATTCACGAAAGCGAGCGCCTGCTTGAAATCCGGAAAAGTGAACGCGCGCGTGATGTGGTGCCCGTCCACCACTTTCCAGTTCGGCACTTCTCGCGCGAGCGCGTCGAGTTCCTTCCCAGCGAGCGGCGGAACCCCTCCACGGCATGGCACGCAATCTTTAGTGGCAAGCTCGGACATGAGATTCACCCTCCCTTCGTCTAACGGAAACGCGTTACCGCAAGATTGTACCGGAAGGATTCCGTCGAGCGGTAGTCGCTTGCTAGTTGGAGACAGCTGACTCTGGTATCCTCTTCCGCGCACAAATCGCAAGCCGCGCGGGAGACGAAGAATGCCAGACGAATTGCAGGAACTGCACGAGCAAGCCGAAGAGGGTGCACATCATTCCAGCCTAGCGCCCGTTACGGTGACGATGGCCATTCTAGCCGTTCTCGTCGCCGCTGTTTCGCTGCTCGGCCATCGCGCGCACACCGAAGAGCTTTTGCTTCAGACGAAGGCCACCGACCAGTGGGCCTACTATCAGGCCAAGGATATTCGCCGGCACACCAACGAGCTCTTTCTCGACGAGATCTCCGTTTTGTCGACGCAAAACTCCGATCAGGCCGAAAAGCTGAAATCCAAGTATCAGAAAGAAGTCGAGCGCTACGCCGGCGAACAAAAAGAAATCCAAGCCGAAGCCGCTCAGGCGGAAGCGGAAGTGAAAGTCGAGCGGCGGCGTGCGGATCGTTTTGATCTGGGTGAGGTGATGCTCGAAGCCGCGCTCGTGATCTGCTCGATCACCCTGCTGACCCGGAAACGCGCGTTCTGGATCCTCGGAACTGCCCTCGGACTCTGCGGCGTAGCCATCGGTGCCGCCGGCCTTTTCATCCACTAGACCAAGGTGGGGCAAACCGTCCGCTGCCGGGCGCTTCCGTTAACGCCTCGCGGGAACAGCCGTGCGCGCTTCCACGTATTCGCGAATGTAGCTTTCAAAAACCTTTTCGAGCCTCGGCACCACCGGGTTGGATGCCGCCGCCATCTTGTGCCCGTCGATTTCACTCACGGTAACCACGTTGCGATTCGTCGACGAAATAAACACCTCGTCCGCCGCATAGAGATCTTCCGGGAACAGCGTCCGCTCTTCCACTGGAATTCCGGCGCCCGGCCCCAGCTCGAGAACGATCCCGCGTGTCACGCCTTCGAGGCATCCGGACGAAAGTGGAGGCGTCAGCACGCGCCCTCCGCCGACGCAAAAGATATTCGCGGCCGTGCATTCCGCCACTTCGCCGCGTTCATTCAGCAGCACGACTTCATCGCATCCCGCTTGGTGCGCTTCATACAGATTCCACACGTTGTTCAGCCACGAGGTCACTTTCACGCCCGCGAGCGGCGAGCCCGCATGGCGCCCATGCTCGCGCAGGGCAAGCCGCACCATATCTCGGTGTGGCGGCAGATCGGACGAGTACATCAGGAGGTCAGCCGCCGGAAAGCTTTCGTCGCTGCGCCAGAATCCGGCCTGATTGTAGATCACGTAAATCCGAGCGCAGCCCTCGCGCACCTTATTCGCGCTGAGGACTTCCCCCATCTGGCCGAGCACGCGCTGCGCTTCGAATGGAAACGGGCAATGGATTCGCTGGGCATCGCGCGCGAGCCGGTTCCAGTGTCGCTCGAACGCGAATGGAATTCCTTCCACCACGCGAACGGTTGTGAATAGCCCCCAGCCGCTCATCAGCCCCGACTGGCCCGGCGAGAGCCGCACTTCTTCGATCGGTTGCAACCGATCGTTATGAAAAACGTGGCGATGAATCATCCGACCCTCCCACGAATCAATTGTATCGCGGAACAGCGGCATAGCCACACTCTCACCGCGTGTGGATGTGCATTTTCGTATCCGCAGCAGGCGGCTAAACCCCGGAATCGGCTCCCAGCCCGATCACGCGCTGCTCCAAATCGCGCGCAATTTCCTCAGCCGCTTGCGCCTCCGTGTACCGCACCGGAACGCCGATCCAGACCTTGATTTTGCCGGGCGCAACGATGTGCTTCCCCTTTTCCCTGGCCTCCGCCACTCCATCGAAACGCATTGGCACAACAGGCACGCCCAGCCGCGTCGCAAGCAAGCCGATTCCGGCGCGAAATGGATTCATGCGCGTCGCGTGTGCTCGTTCGCCCTCGGGAAAAACGAGGACGTTCAATCCCCGGTCGATCAGGTCGCCCGCGAAGGCAAAACTTTTGCGGAAACCCGCATGGCGCGGCAGCGGAAACACGTTGTACACCGAGACCACCAGGAAATATGTCACGCGCCCGACGAGCCCCATGAAGAATCCCGTGCCTGGCCGCGGCGTCCGCATTGATTCCAGCAGCTCGCCGTCCATCGCGACCGCGAGGCGCCGCCGAAATCGCACTGGTAGCCCCTCTAGGATGTACGCCGGATCGAAAAACGTCACGTGGTTCGCTACGATCAGCACCGGCCCCTTCGTATCGCGCAGATTTTCGCGCCCGCGAATCCGCGGCCATCCCAGAATCAGCATCGCCGGACGCGCCAGCAAGTTGTACACAAGCGCACGGATCACCCGCACCGGCCAGCTCTGCGGCCACCGTGGATATCGAAACTCAGCCGAGGGTGGCGGCGGATGCTTCACCAATCGCTCAAGCGCCTGCATCGTGTCGGCTGACGCATATTCGGTTTCGCTCAGGTCGACCTGGTAGCGGTCTTCGAGCGCGCTCATCAATTCCACGCGCTCCATCGAGCTCAGGTTGAGCGCTTGCCCACCCTGCGCCGGTCGCCCATGCAGGACGCGCGCCACCAATTCCCCCAGCGCACCCGTAGTCGCTGGGACTGCTTTGCCGTCGCTCGCGGCTTTGGCCTCGACGACTTCGAGGATGCGCCTCAAAATCGGCTTCTGCGTCGGCGTGCGCGGGAAATCCTGGTCGGACCACACGAACCAGCGCCGCATCTGTTGGAACGGCGCGAGCCGCTCGTTCGCGCGCTGCACGATCTCTGCCGCAGGGGCATCGGTGGCATCCGGCGCTGAAGTGGAATCGCGCAGAAGCAACACAGCGCACGGTTCGGCATTGCCATCGCGCGCCAATCCCACCACAACGCAATCCCTCACGCCCGGCTCCTTGCGCAGCTCCCTCTCCAAATCCTCCGGATAGACGTTCAGTCCCTCCGGTGTGACGATCACGTTCTTCCGCCGGCCCTTGAAATACAGCTGTCCCTTTTCGTCCTTCTCGCCCAGATCGCCCGTGTGAAACCAGCCGTCGGCGTCGAGCACCGGCGCGATTCCCGCGTCCTTCCAGTATCCCGACGCAACGTTTTCGCCACGCACCAGAATCTCGCCTTCGTCTGAAAGCTTCATTTCGAGCCCCGGCAGCACCTTGCCAATCGAGCCGTGCCCGAGGCGAAAGGGGTGATTCAGGCTGACAAGTGAAGTCGTCTCCGTCAGCCCATAGCCTTGAATCACCGCGTAGCCCAGCCGCGTCCAGAACTCCTCTGCCGCAGCTGGAAGCGCGGCCCCGCCCGAAATCACGGCCCAGAATTTCCAGCCGAATTGCCTTCGGATCGCCCTAAAGCGCCACCAGCGTTTCAGGAAGTGCTCGTGCTCCGCCGCTTTGTAGTCGCGCTGGAATTTTGCGTCTCCGCCGCGCGCCGCAAGATCTCGCTCGATCTGGTCGCGCAGCGATTCGATCAGCCTCGGCACCGTGACCAGTAGCGAAACGCGCTGGTCGCGGATCGTCCGCGCTACTTCGGTCGGATTCAGCGTGTCGAGAAAAACCGACGTCCCGCCCAGAATTTGCGGCAGAAAAATCCCAAGCAACTGCCCGAACACATGGCTGAGCGGCAGCAAATCTAGAAATCGCAGCGGATGCACGAAGCGTTCGTATCGCCGGTATTTCGCGATCTCTTTCTCGATCGGCGCCAAATTCGCCAGCAGGTTCCCATGCGTCAGCACGACGCCGCGCGGCTCGGCCGTCGTGCCGGAGGTAAACACAATTTCAATCGGGTCAGCCGAAATCGCCGCCGTGGTGGGTGAAAAATCGCGAACCGATCGCTCGCCTGCACGATCGGCTAACTCTTCGAAGAACAACGTATCGGCAGCTCCCAGCGGCGAAGAGAGCCCGTGCCCCACAATCGCGAGCTTCACCCCGGCCTGCTGGGTGACGCGCCTTGCGAAGCCCCGCTCCGCGATCGCGTCCATCGGCACCGCGATCGCGCCCTGAAACATGCATCCCAGGAACGCCGCGATCCACTCGCCCGAGTTTTCTCCCCAAATCAGAACACGATCGCCCTTCGCAATTCCCCGCGACCGCAGCATCTCCGCAAAGCTCGTGGCAATCCCCAGCAGCTCGCCGTAAGACCATCGGATCGTCCGGTAGCCGCGCCGCCAGACCACTGCAATCTCATCGCCCGGCCGGGAATCGGGACGGAAGTATTCGACCAGCGATTGCCTGGGCATGGCCCTGAGTTTCCCTCATTCGCATCTCCGTTGGAAATATCTTTGCACCGATGAGCGCGGTACAATATGCGCGCCTCAAAATCCAAGAGCGACGGTTCCCTGGCCCTTGCCCCTGTCGACAGCTGAGCTTTTCAAGCCGTTCACATTAAATGGAGTCTCACTCGCCAATCGCATCGTGATGGCGCCGATGACGCGCAATCATTCGCCCAATGGCGTGCCGGGCGAGGACGTGGCGGCCTACTATCGCCGCCGTGCCGAAGGCGGCGTTGGTCTGATCCTCACCGAAGGCACTGCCCCGAATCATCCCCAAGCCAAGAACATGCCCAACATTCCGCAAATTTACGGCTCCGAGGCACTCGAGGGATGGGCCAACGTCGTCGCCGGAGTCCACGCGGCTGGCGGAAAAATCTTCTCGCAGATTTGGCACGTCGGCGCCGTGCAGGGTCCCGGCGGCCCTCCCAAGCTCCCTATCTCACCGATCAGCCCTTCAGGCCTGCTCAAGCCGGATACGAAAATCGGCGAGCCGATGACGCAAGTGGATATCGACGCGATGATCGAGGCCTACGCGCAGGGGACCAAGGCAGCGCAGGGCGTTGGCTTCGACGGCGTCGAGATTCACGGCGCGCACGGCTACCTGATCGACGAGTTTTTCTGGGGCGGCACCAATCGCCGCACGGACAAATACGGCGGCGATCTCACCGGGCGCACGCGCTTCGCCGTCGAGATCATCCGCGAATGCCGCCGCCGCGTGGGACCAAATTTCCCGATCCTGCTGCGTTTCTCGCAATGGAAGGGCCAGGACTACACGGCGCGTATGGTCGCAACACCCGAGGAATTGGCCACGTTTCTCGAGCCGCTCGCGGCCGCCGGACTCGATGCCTTTCACTGTTCCACCCGCCGGTTTTGGGAATCCGAGTTCGAGGGCAGCGACCTCAATCTGGCAGGTTGGACGAAGAAGATCACCGGAAAGCCCACGATCACGGTCGGTTCCGTGTCGCTCAATGTCGATTTCCTCGCCTCATTCCGCGGCGCGCAAGACCCGAGCTCCCTACCCGATGGAGCCTCGACGCGAGCCGCCCACATGGACCGCCTGCTCGAGATGCTGGCCCGCGGCGACTTCGATCTGGTGGCCGTGGGCCGCGCGCTCCTCTCAGACCCTGCCTGGGCGGCCAAGGTTCGCGATGGTCACTTCGCCGAATTGCGCCCGTTCACGCCCGAAGTCCTGAAAACCCTCGATTAGCCACGCCTCACCGACCGTTTACCACTCGGAAACTTGTGTTGCGACGTTTTCGGAAACAGGCGCATCCTATGTCCCATGAACGTGACTCAGGATCCGCCAATAGCCAGCCCTAGTATTACACCCCGAGAGATCCTCGCCGCGTGGGGCAGGATTCTCACCGGCAACGTCCCAATGCTTTCAATCGAGATCACGAGGGAGTGTCCGCTGAGTTGCTCGGGATGCTACGCCTATGGCGACGCACACCTGGGAGGCGGCGTCACGCTCGAGAAACTCAGCGATTTTCGCGGCGAGGCCCTCGTCCGGGGCGTGCTCGATCTCGTCCGCAAGCACAAGCCGCTTCACATCTCGCTGGTCGGCGGCGAGCCCATGGTGCGCCATCGCGAGCTGAGCCGGATTCTGCCTGAGCTCAGCAAGATGAACGTGTTTGCGCTCGTCGTCACAAGCGGCGTGATCGCCGTTCCAATGGAATGGATGAAACTCCCTCGTGTTCGCGTCGCAATTTCGGTCGACGGTTTGCCCGAGCACCACGACATTCGCCGCAAGCCGGCAACCTACGAGCGCATCCTGAAGAACATCGAGGGCCGCGAGGTCAACATCCATTGGACCGTTACGCGCCCCATGCTCGAGCGCGATGGCTATCTCGAGGAATATGTTTCCTTCTGGAATGCGCGCCCCGAGGTTAATCGCATCTGGGTGAGCGTCTACACACCACAGATCGGCGAGCAGACTCCCGAAATGCTGACGCCGGAACACCGCGTCACCCTGGCAAGAGAGTTGCCCTCGCTAGCCACCCAGTACCCCAAGCTTCTTTTCAACAAAGGGATCGCGGAAGCGCTCGTTCGCCCGCCGAAAAATCCCGCCGACTGCGTTTTCGCAAAAATGTCGGCCAACTATTCCGCCGATCTCGAAACCCGCGTCGAACCTTGCGTTTTTGGCGGCAACCCCGACTGCTCCCAGTGCGGTTGCGCAGCCAGCAGCGGTTTGCACTGGATTCGGGGCGTTCGCATGGCCGGCCCGTTAAAGGTTGGCCACTTCATCCAGAATTCGGTCCGAATCGGGCGCTTGTCAAACCGCCTCAGGGCGCGTGAAATAAAGCCTCCCCGTTGGAACCCGGATAACGTCCACCTCGAACCCGAAGACGATCTCATCCAGATCCAATCCGGCGACTAACTGCGTCGCTTAGCCCTTCTTGTGCTTGAAGAACTCCACCTGCCGGAGTCTCTTTTCGGCTGCAGCCTTTGTCTTATATGGCCCGCCGAGGTTCTTTCCCTTTTCCGACAAAACCTGATATCCACCCGCAACTTTCTTGATCATCGCCTTGCCCTCCTTCGCATTCAGCATACACAGATGGCGCGAAAACTCTGTGTCGGCTATCACAGCTCGCTACCAGGCAGATGTGCGGCAAATAGCTCTCGAAATCAATACGGCATTTGCGGTACAACGACACACGGCTTGAACGCTTTTGATAAATGCTTTTAGGGGGTCGGAGCTTTAGCTCCGACATTTGGGGCGAAGAAAAGCTGGGCTTTAGCCCCTGAAGAAACTCCTGCCTGCGCCGCGAATATTTACGAGACAGCCGCTTGCGTAGGCCAAGGAATCCGCCATGGGATATTTCGCGCTGGTCTACGAAGTCGTTGACGATTATTTGCCCCGCCGTGCCACCTTCAGGGACGATCACCTCCGCCACGCGCGACAGGCTCACGATCGCGGCGAACTCCTGCTCGCCGGCGCATTCGCCGACCCCGCCGACAAGGCGCTGCTCGTCTTCCGCACGGATGATCCGGCGGTCGTGGAATCCTTCGCTCGCAATGACCCCTACGTCGTAAACGGGCTCGTCAAGCGCTGGGAGGTTCGCCCTTGGACCGTCGTGATCGGCAACACCGTCGATTCACTCCCGTGATGTCATCCCCACTCGAACCATGCCCTTGCTTCTGCCGTCATCTCCGCCGCCGACAACCTTGCGGCTAGATCAGCGTTCTGGTAGCTTGCTCGCAGAATTTCCCATACGGAATTTACAGCGCGACCATTCGGGATAGGGTTCTGCGAAGGAGGGCGTCATGATCTGTTCTTCATGCGGAGCGACGGTGGCGGACGGCACCGCGTTCTGCGGCTCCTGCGGCCGTCCAATTGTCGGCTACAACCTTGGGCAATCGACTTCGGCTGCCCCGATGGTCTCCCAGGCGGCTCCGATGGGCGGCGTGTCCGCAGCTGGAGCCACCGTCTACGCTGGCTTCTGGTTGCGCTTCGTCGCCTCAATCATCGACGGGTTGGTTCTCGGCATTCCGCTCAGTATTATTGCGTTTTTGCTCATAGCCAGCGCCATCCCCTTTCTCACACATACCCAGGACCCGATGACGGTCATCGCAACCATCCTGCCGCGCATCTTGTTCCTGCTGGTCATCTATCTGGTGGCCTCGTGGTTATACTGGGGTCTGATGGAGAGTTCCTCCTGGCAGGCCACGCTCGGCAAAAAGGCCCTCGGGCTGCGCGTTACCGACTTGGCCGGAAGCCGGCCTACATTCGGCCGCGCCAGCGGCCGGTTTTTTGCGGGCCGCGGGATTGGCTTTGTGCCTTCCGTCGGCGGCCTCTACTTCCTGATAGACTGCATCATGGCGGGTTGTACCGAAAAGAAGCAGGCGCTTCACGACATGATCGCAAGCTGCCTCGTCATTCGGAGTGCGTAGCCAAAACCAAAACCGGCCTCGAAGGAAGACGCATTGACGTGTCCCAGATGTGGGCAGGCGCTGAGTGACGACGCGCGGGTGTGCGCCTCCTGTGGAGAACCGGTTGGTGACCCACCACCCATTTCCGAACCCGGGCCCGCAGCAACGGCGCGTGACGCCGTTCGTCGCTCGGTCGTCTACGCGGGCTTCTGGCTCCGTGCAGTTCCCTACATCCTTGATTCGCTATTGATTGCGCTGGTAGCGCTGCTCGTAATTTTCGTGCCGCTGGTGGAGCGTGGTGCAATCCCCATGGATGTCTCTTGGAACTGGTTCGCTACCCTAAACCGCCAAACCACAGCCATCCGGCTTCTGATTTTCATGATGAGCTGGATCTACTTCGCGTCATTTGAAAGTTCCTCGTGGCAAGCGACGCCCGGCAAAAGACTGTTTCGCCTCGTGGTGACCGATCTCAAAGGACACCGGATTAACTTTACGCGCGCGTCGGGCCGCTATCTCGGAAAGCTGGTATTCGGAGTCATTCTTACGGTTGGTTTTCTCTTTGCGGCGTTCACGCCGAAGAAACAGGCGGCGCACGATCTTCTCGCAAGCACCGTGGTCCTGAGAATCCCGAAGCAGTCCTGAGAGAGTCTCCCAGTTCCATTACGCGCGATTTCGGTAATGCTCGTTAGGGGTCGGAGCTTTAGTTTACCCTGAACGAAGTGAAGGGCTCCGACAGTTAGGGGGTCGGAGCTTCAGCTCCGACATTCAAGCGAGGAAAAGCCGGGCTTTAGCCCCTGAAGGCACTCTTCGACTACGCGCCGCTGCGCGCATGTTGCGCCGGTGCCTCGCGCAATTCGCCGCGCAATTTGGCGGTGAATTCGGAGCCACGCACGACGCGCCCGCCGGGCTCGGCGATGTCCGCGGTGCGGTACCCCTGTTCCAGCACCCGATCGACGGCAGCCTCGATCCATTGCGACTCCGCGTCGAGGCCAAACGACTCGCGTAACATCAGCGTCGCCGAAAAAATTGCGCCGAGCGGGCACGCCACATCTTTTCCCGCGAGCGTGGGAGCCGACCCATGAATCGGCTCGTAGAGCGCGGGCTGGTCCGGCCGTCCGCGGCTCAACGATGGAATCAGGCCGATCGAACCGGCCAGCGCCGCAGCCTCATCGCTCAGGATGTCGCCAAACATGTTGCCGGTGAGAATCACGTCAAACTGCGTGGGCCGCAGAAGAATCTGCATCGCGGCGTTGTCGACGTAGAGGTGATCGAGCTTCACGCTCGGATATTCGCGCGCCAGGGCCGAGACGGTATCGCGCCAAAGCGTCGAGCTGGCGAGGACGTTGGCTTTATCCACACTCGTCAAATGATTCCCGCGCGCCGCAGCTCGCTCGAAAGCGTACCGCGCCACGCGCTCGATCTCGAAAACGGAGTATTCGGCCAAGTCGCTGGCCTTCTCGCTCGTGATCTTGTGCTCGCCAAAATAGATGTCGCCCGCCAGTTCCCGCACGATTTCGAAATCGCAATCGCCCAGGCGTTCGGGGCGCAGCGGAGAAATATCGCGGAGCGCGGAGCGCAAGCGAATCGGCCGAAGATTGATGTACAGGCCGAGTTCCTTCCGGATCCCGAGCAGACCGGCTTCGGGGCGCGTGCCAAACGGCAAGCCTTCCCACTTCGGCCCACCGATCGCGCCAAGCAGGATCGCGTCGGACGCGCGGCATTCGGCGAGCGTAGCGTCCGGCAAAGGCGCGCCGCAAAGATCGATCGCATTCCCACCAAATGGGAGTTCGCGAAACTCAAAGTGATGGCCGAACGCCGCGGCGCAGTCCTGAAGAATCTGCACGGCCGCGTTTGTCACTTCCGGCCCGATGCCATCGCCCGGCAGTAACGCGATTTTCTTTCGCAGTTTGGTCATCGCGGAGTTGAGTTCCCGTGTGTCAGTGCGCGGCCGTGGCCGGCCCGGCATTCACGGGCGTACGCCCGCGGCGCACCTGGTGAATGATCGTGATCAAGTCGCGGTCGCTGACTTCTTTCTCTGCGTCCGCGCGTGCGATGGCCAGGGTATAACACTCCATAAGTTCGGCATCCGAGGTCTCGTAGCCCAGCTCCGCAAATCGTGCGCGAAACGCGTTCCGTCCGGAGTGTTTCCCGAGCACGAGCTTCCGCGCCGGCACGCCCACCTTCTCCGGAACGATGATTTCGTACGTCAGCGGATTTTTCAGGATGCCGTCCTGATGGATGCCCGCCTCGTGCGCGAAAGCATTCGCGCCTACCACCGCCTTATTCGGCGGGACAGCAACGTTTGTGATCGCGGTGAGCATACGGCTGGTGGGATAAAGCTTTTCGAGCGTGATGTGAGTTTCTACCTGGTAGTGGTTCTGTCGTACATGCAGCGCTACCGCCAGTTCTTCGAGCGACGCGTTTCCCGCGCGCTCGCCAATCCCGTTGATCGTGCACTCCACCTGGCGGACGCCCGCCTCGATCGCGGCGAGCGAATTCGCCAAGGCCAACCCGAGATCGTCGTGGCAGTGCGCGCTCAGAATCACCTCGGGATGCGCTCCGAGCCGCGCCCGCACCTTCCGGAACATTTCCGCGTACTCATCGGGCGTCGAGTAGCCGACCGTATCCGGCAAGTTGATGATCGTGGCGCCGCATTCGACCGCCGCAAGCACCACCTGGCAAAGGTAATCCATGTCGGTCCGGCTCGCATCTTCCGCCGAAAATTCGATCTCCGGGCAGTGCTGGCGCGCGAAGCGAATCATCTTGGTGATCTGATCGAGCGCCTGCTCGCGCGTACTGCGAAGCTTATATTTCAGGTGCAGGTCGGAAGTGGCAAGGAAAAGATGAAGGCGGGGCTTTGCGGCGGGCTCGAGACCACGCAGCGCCGCATCTACGTCGTCCTGGCGCGCGCGGGCGAGCGCCGCTACCTTGCACTGCTTGATTTCCGCGGCGACGGCGCGCGTCGCTTCGAGATCCCCCGGCGAAGCGATCGGAAAGCCCGCCTCGAGGATATCCACGCCCAGCTCCTCGATCTGGCGCGCGAGCCGGAGCTTTTCCTCGCGGTTCATCGAAAACCCCGGCGACTGTTCGCCGTCGCGCAGGGTGGTATCGAAAATCTGCACCGTATCCATCGCGGCTCCTTCTTTCTACGATTACCAGTGAACCGCCGCAGCGTCAAGGAGTCCAATTTATAATTGTTGCACGCGGAATAAATCCTTCTTATGTATAATTCCGGCAGAAAGGAGCCGCTTTGGATCTCGCATCCCTGCAGGTGTTTCAAACCGTCGCGCGCGAACACAGCTTTTCCCGCGCCGCCGAAAAGCTTTACCGCACGCAACCGGCCATTAGCATCTCGATCCGCAAGCTTGAAGAGTGGGTCGGGCAGCCGTTGTTCGTTCGCGGCTCGGGCGCGCGCATGCTCACCGATGCCGGCGTCCTGCTGCTCGAATACGCCGACCGCATGCTCAATTTGCGCGAGGAAATCCGCAAGGGCATGAACGATCTCCGCGGCCTCGAACGCGGGCAGCTCGCCCTCGGCGTCAACGAGAGCTCGATCCACGCGCTGCTTCCCGCGCTCGACCGCTATCGCCGCCTGCATCCCAAGATTCACATCAAGGTGCATCGCGTGTTTTCGCGCGACGTCCCGCGCGAGGTCCTCAACCACCATCTTGATATCGGCGTGATTTCCTACCTGCCGGAGGAGCGCGATCTCGCGGCCGTCGAATTCCATCGCGATTCGCTGGTGCTCGTCGTGTGGCCGGGACATCGTCTGGCGAAGCGGAAGGACGTCGACATCAAGGATCTCGGCGAGGAAACATTCGTCGCGCACATCGTGGAATCGCCCTATCGCCAGCGCGTGATCCAGATGTTTGCGCGCCACCGCGTTCCGCTGCAAATGGATATCGAAATGCCCACCCTCGAGAGCATCAAAATGCTCGTGGAAATGAAAAAGGGAGTCGCCATCGTCCCGCGCATGTGCGTCGAGAGCGAAGTGGCGCGCGGCGGCTTGCGCGCGCTCCGGATCCGCCAGATGCGCGTGGTCAGGAGGCTCTATCTCGTATACCGTCGCGACCGGCCGCTTACCGCAGCCGCCCAGGAACTCGTCGAAATCATCCGGAAGAAGCGCGCGCCCGGCAAGCGCACCCAAACGAACGGCGCCGACGCTTAGAAAGTTGTGCTGAGCCGCAGTGCGAAACTGCGTGACGGGCCAATCGCGTTGCCGGAAAACAGCCCTCCGAAATCCAGCACGTCCAGCACATTGGTGAGATTCTCGCCGTCGGCCTGCAACTGCACCTTCACGTGATCGGACTTATAGAGATCGACACCGGCCGATGCGTCCACCTGAAAGGTAGGGTAGATGCGGCCGCGGACGAAATTAATGCGGCTTACGACCCGCGCGCCGTATTGGTTTGTCACCCCGGCAATGCAGTCGTCAAGAGTCTCGCCCTCAGGGCACACGAATTGGAATGGCAGGCCGCTGTCATATTCGATGCCGCCCGCGATCCACAAACGCGGCGTGATCTGATAACGAACGCGCCCGCGAACGGTGTTGCGTTGATCCTGCGAATCCGGAAAATGGCCGGTCGTCGGTATCACCGCGTTGTCGCCAAGAAAAAGACCGCCGGTGACCGGGAACCACGCATTGCCGACCTGGTACGAGTAACTGACAAAACCCGAAAAGCGCTTCCAGCTCGGTAAATCGATTTTCGCATCGCTGCCATAAATGACCGCTTTGCGGAACGCGATTGGAAAGCTGATCGTCGTGTTCTGTATCTGATCGTCGTCCGCAAAGTTGTTGAAGTACCGGCGGTAATAGTTGGCGTCCAGCTTGAATCTCTTGAAGAAGGCTTTGGTCAGCCCCACTTCGTAGTAGTTCCCTTCCGAAGGCTCGACGGGCAATTGCAGCGAGATCGTATTAAGGTTCGCGGCCGCCGTCGAACTCGAGAGAAGAATATTCTCGAATGAAGGCGTCTGAAACACTCGATCGTAGGAAAAGTGCAACATGAGATCGGCCGAGGGGAAATACCGTGAAATCGAGAAGCGCGGGCTCACGGATTGCCGGTTCAGCAAAAGCTGGTAGTGGTCCCAGCGAAGCCCCGCGCTAATGGTCCAATTTCCCAGCCGCATCAAGTCCTGCGCGAATGCGGATTGCTCGAGGTCCGGACGGTTCGCCAGGAAAGAGAACGTAAGGGGCGTGCCGGGCTCGAATTGTGTGGGATCGGTGATCGCGTACCTGAAATTCTCGTTTAGGAACATATTGTCCGACTCGGCGCCGAACTTCCATTCGTGGTGCCCGTGGTCGATCGTGACGCTGCCCTTGAAATATCCCTCGCGAAACCAGTTGTGCTGGAACACCTCGACCGGCGTTGAATCCGCGTTCGAATTGAAGTCGTTCGAGTTCTCGCGGACCATCGCTCGGACGTCCGCCACGGCGTTCGCCGAGAAAACGTGCTGGTAGGAGGCGATCCCCATCGTCTCGAAATTGTCGGCGTCCTGTCGCTGCCCGGCCGCCTGTTGGACGAACTCATTTGGAATCTCATAGCGCGCGAGCTCGTGCCGCACGGTCAGGTCGAGGTGATCCTTCGATGTCAGATCCCGCTCGAAATCGACTGAGAAATCGCCCGTCGTACCCGCATTTGTAAGATTTTCCGGAACCACGGGATTCAAGTAGTGGTCCGTCATGCTCCCGTCGGCGCTGAATGCCACACTGTTTTTGCCCCACGCATACTGCGCCTGCCCAAACATCCCGGCCGTGTCGAAGCTGCCTCCCGACACCACCGCTTGCCCGTGAAATCCGGGCTGGGTATCGGGGATCGTGTCGACCTCGATCACGCCGCCCATTTTTCTCCCATACTCGGCGGGAATGCCCGCGGTGTACACAGTCATCGACTGCACGTCGTCCGCTTCGATTTCGGGGCCGAAGCTCGGCGAGCGATTGTCCGTCAGCGGAATGCCGTCGATCACGAACTGCGTCTGATACTCCGAGCCGCGCGGATGCAGCACCGCGTTGCCTTCATACAGCCACCCCGGTTGTGAATTCACTAGATCCTGCAGCGAGCGCCCCGGGAGCGAGGTGAACCGGTCTTGAATCGTGCTCGAGCCGATCTGGCTCACTGACCCCGCCTGATCGGGATTGATCAACGTATTTGTCTCAGTGACAGTGACGGCCGCGTTGACCGGAGACAATTCGAGCTTGATCTCGTAATTCGTGGGAACCGATGAGCGCACTTCCACCTTTCGGGACACTTCGGCAAAGCCCGGCTCGCGAATCGTGATTCGATATACACCGTAAGGCAGGTTCTTGGCGACCGCCTTGCCCTCTTCGTCGGTCTCGAGCGTGTTGTGATATTGATTCGCTTCGCTTCGTATATCGACTGTGGTCTTCACGCCGAGACCGGATGGGTCGGTAATCTTCAGGCGCAGCTCACCGTCGTTCGCTTGCGCAAAGAGCCCGAAGGCGCAGAGAAGAAGAAGTGCGGCAACCCGTTTCATACGCGAAAAGTACCTGTTCGCAACGCCACAATTCATTATTGCCCCGCCCGGGCGCTTTGTTCCGTGTTTTTTTGAATTGGACGTGCGAGGCCTTGGTCTAGCGGAAGCGGGCGGTCTGCCGTCGCTGCTCGGCCGCAGCCTCGAGGAATTTCTCCGCATCGGGACGGTCTTCCGCAGGGATCGCCCATCGCTCGGCCAGCCGGTCGGCGATCTGGTGAGCCATCGCGCTGCGCACGTGCGGTTCGAGGCTGCCGCGCCGGTCGAGAAACGCTTCTACAAGCTGCAGCTCTTCGACAGTGAGCTGCGGGAGCTGGCCAGTAGCGGGGGGCTGTGCTGGAGTCTCGGACTGTTGCCAGATCGAGCTGACGCCTTGCAGCGGCTTCTCATGTATCACCACGGTGCCCGCCGCGTAGTCGCCCACACGCTTGTTCTCGCGGCTGATCAGCATGGTGATGAGCCCCGTCGCGTACATTGTCGGCAGTGCGTCGACGATGCGGAGCAGATTGCGCAGAATCGCGTCGTAGGCGCTGATGGGCCGCCCCGAATCCTTGATCACGCGAAGATGCGTCCAGCGCTTGCCGGGAGTTTGCCCGTTCCAGAGCGCCTCGAAGAGCGCGAAATAACCGAACTGCACGCTGAAAAGAATGAAAATCATGATCGCGAAGGTCCAGATTCCGGCGACCTTCGAGAAAAGGCTGAGGGAAATCGCGGAGACGGCGAAAATCATGATCACGATCCAGGCGGCCGCCAGCTGCAGCAGCGTATCCGCGGCGAGTGCCAAAAACCGGCTGCCGATTCCGGCAAGCGGAAACTCGAGAGCCGTTTGCTCGGGGGTTTCGATGGTAAGCTTGTCGAAAGAGGACATCGGTGATCTCCACAAGCTGGCTTCAGAAGCGCCGCCCGTATTGGGCGCGCATCGATGAGCTCATCGCCCGCTCCGGTCGCAACGGCGTCCGCGCGCTCACGCACAGTGAACTTCAGGAATTGGCTCTATTATATCGCCAAACCGCCTCGGACCTTGCCACCATCCGCGAGGATGCTTCCAGCCGCAATCTTACCCACTATCTCAATCAACTCCTCGGCCGCGCGCACAACCTGATCTACATGGGCCGGCGCGCGCGCGGTGGCGGAATCATCAGCTTCTATCGCGACACGTTCCCCGAGGTATTCCACGAAACGCTGCCATACACGTTCGCCGCATTCGCGATTTTCCTGGCCCTCGCGGCGGCCGGCATGATGATGGCGATCGTCGATCCGCGGCTGCAGGAGTACATGCTCAGCAGCGCCATGATGGACACGATCGCAAAGCGCCAGATGTGGACGCAGTCGCTCGTCACCGTGAAGCCGCTCGCCTCGAGCGCCATCATGACGAACAATCTCTCGGTAACACTGACGACGTTCGCTCTCGGCATTACCGCGGGCATCGGCACCGTCTACATGCTCGCGTATAACGGATTGCTCCTCGGCGTCGTCACCGCCGCATGCTGGCAAGCGGGCATGGCCGATAAGCTATACAGCTTTGTCGCGCCGCACGGGGTCCTCGAATTGCCCGCGATCTTCATGTCCGGAGGAGCCGGGCTGCTCCTTGCCAAAGGCCTGCTGTTCCCCGGCACTTTGCCGCGCAAAGATTCCATCGCATATGAGGGAGGGCGAGCTGTGAAGCTGGTCCTCGGCATCATTCCGATGCTGATCGTCGCTGGCACGATCGAAGGATTCGTTTCGCCCTCCGATCTGCCCGCCGCGCTGAAGTACACGCTCGCGGCCGGCCTCTTCGGCCTGCTTCTCCTCTACGTGAAGCGGAAAGCTCCTCGGCCACCGCGCCCCGCGGAGCCGCCCGAAACCGCCTCGGTATCCGTTCCGCTCGGCTAGAACGCAAAAAAGACGCTCGCGAAACCTGCTCTAACCGTGTCGATTAGAATGGGGTGCCGTCTTTTGTTTTCAGTGGCTTACGACGATTTCTAATCGCCGCAGTGTCGATTAGAAATTGCGCTACGCAAGCCAAGACGTTGATCGAGAATGAGAATCCAGCGCTCTCGCGGCGGCTGGATGAACCGACCTCCCAAGTTTTCAAAGAGCGTCCGGCTTCCATCGAGGAAGCGGGCAATACATCGCACAAATATGCTGGCAGAACACGCGAAGGATTTCACCTGTCCTTCAGTGCAGGTTTGGGCGGGGGGAGCGAATCTGGCCTGAAAAAAGTTTTCGCCTCTATCGGGCACGTTCAGCGAAGACTTCGCTCGGCAGAGGTCGAAGGATTCGCAAGCTATGCGGAAGAGCCCATCCGCGCGATAAATGGTTTCGCATGTCAGTGAGTTTCATTCTTAGTCACTCCAATGATAGAATCCGTCAAATTCGCGAAGCGGCCAAGGATTCCGACGTAACAGGGTCTAGAGATGAACGGACGCATACGAGGCGGAACATTTCTGGCGTGGTATCTGCCGACCGTTTTGTTAGGGGTGGTCTTCAAGTTCACCAAGAGCCCATGGGACAGCGTGGTTGCAGTGCTTTACTTAGTCAGCATTCCTGTCGCAATCCTTGCTGCGGTTCGCAGGTCTCACGACATTGGACGCAGCGGATGGTTCGCTTTGATTTGTTTCATCCCGTTCGCTGGTTGGTATTTGGTCTTCAAAGAGGGAACTCCGGGTCCCAACAAATTTGGTTCCCCTCCAGGGACTGTCGAACCGGAATCATCAGTCCCTCTCACCTGCAAAGTCTGCGAGCGCGGAACATTGGTCAAGAAGTTGGTCCATCGACTCAGTCGGCCTGCGGTCGTCGTGGGCTACCTGCTGCTTATTCCTTCGGTAATTGGTTTGGTCATCAGCGGCTTGTTGCTTGTGCACGCGGCTATGAGTCAGTCGGGCAACTCCAGCAGCTCGCCATCGACTTTTGCAGATAGTTTCAACCGAAGCTTTCGCGGAACCTGCTGGAAAAGCTTTAACGAGTCATTTCAAAAGAGCGCGGGAACACTGCCGCCCCCGCTCGTTGCCGAGGAGTACTGTGAGTGTGCGCTATCGCACTACAAAGAAACATTGTCTGCATCCAAGGCGGCGGATGTGTGTACGCAAAAGGTCTCAGAAGGTGCGCTTGGCCCTCCCGATCAAGCAACACAGAATCTCTACCTTGAAGCGAAACAGGCAGAGACGCCAGCCCAAAATACCGCGTCGGATACTCTCATTCCAACTATCGACCCCGGCGTTGCGGTTCTTTCGTCTGTGGGGTTTCTTATCGTTGGTTTGGTCGGCTGGTTGCTCGTCATGAGAAAACGCGTCCTCCAGTGCTCTGAATGCAGTGCGACCGTGAACGCCTCCTGATGAGGCCGGTGAACCTGCATGAAGTCTAGAGCAGGCTCCTCTCCTTCACTTCAAGATATCGATTTACAAGCGCCGTCGAAAGCTTCGTCGGATCGACTTCGAGCGTCAGCGCGCCTTGCTGTCGCAGCCGCCGCAGCAACAAATCGCGCCGCTGGACGATTTCAAGCGCCGCCGTATAGCGATACATCTCACTCTTGTTCTCGGGATTGGCCGCGACCACGCGATGCAACTCCGGCTGCCCGATGATTCCCAGCAGCACCAGATGCCGCTTCGCCATGCGCGCGGCACACTCGATCACCTCCGGCGTCGCCGCCGTTTCCGCCAGGTCCGTGAGCCACACGATCAGGCTGCGCCGGCTCTGCAGCGAGAGCAAAAGCTCCGCCGCCAGCAGATGATCCGCCTCAAACGGCTCCGTATGCACCAGCGCCAGGCTTTCCACCATCGCGCGCAGGTGCGACATCCCGCGCCCCGGCGCCACCCGCTGCTGTGGCTTGCGCCCGTAAGCGAGCAGCGCCACGCGATCGCCCGAATAAAATGCCACCTGAGCCAGCCCCAGCGCCGCCTCCACCGTGTAGTCGAGCTTCGTCAGGTTATCGACGCGCGCCCGCAGCAGGCGTCCCGCATCGAGAACGATCCACACCGTCTGGCTGCGTTCGATCTGATGCACTTTCGTGATCAGCTTGCCCCGCCGCGCCGTGGCGCTCCAGCAGATGTCGCGCCATTCGTCTCCAGCGCGGTACTCGCGCAGGCTCTCGAATTCCCGGCCGTAGCCGCGCTGGCGCTTCAGCCGCTTTTCGAGTTCGATCTGCCGGCTGCGGATTAAATAGATGCGGAGCTTCTGTGCCTCCTCGATGTTGGGATATACGCGCACGGTCTGCCCCACGCTCGCGCGCGCCCAGCGCTCGGCAAAAAGAAACGGACTCGAATATCGCAGCCAAACGTCGCCGAAGCTTGCATCGCCGCGGGAGCGAGGTTCGATCGCGTACGATCCGCTCGCCGTGGCCCCAGCCCGGGCGGAAATTTCGAAGCTCGGAAGTCCGTTGCAGAAAGTTTGCGGCGGCTCGTCGGTAACTTTCGCTGAGATCGAAGCGCGAGACGTGTTGTGAACTTCAATCGCGACGCGCATCGGCTTCGCGAGTCCTAGCGGCTCGCTCCAAACGCGCTGCACTTCGATCTGCTCCGGCTTTGGTAGGTGGCTTAGGTCCCAGGCCCAAAGCGCGATTGCCATCACATCCCACAAAACGAGCGCGTAGAGAAAGCGCGGATCGCGCCACGCGGGCGCAATCCACACCAAGCCCATGAAAAGAAACAGGAAGAATCGCCGGCCAAAAGCCACCGGCATGCGCCCGGCGCTCTGCGCCCGCGCGGCGACATTCGCCGGGGAGAGTCGTTTTTCCGTCATTTCACTTGGGAACGGCGATCCCGGCAACCACTTCCGCCACCACTTGGTCCGGCGTCACGCCTTCGAGATCCGCTTCCGGCTTGAGGATCATGCGGTGCCGCAGGATCGGCGGGGCAATGCTCTTCACGTCGTCTGGAATCAGGAAATCGCGCCCTTCCATCGCCGCGGCGGCTTTGGACGCCAGCATCATCGCGATCGCCGCCCGCGGGCTCGCCCCAAGGCTCACGGCTGCCGAATTGCGGGTCGCGCGGACGATCGCCACGATGTATTCGAAAAGCTTCGGCTCCACGCGCACGCGACTGGCCTCGGCTCGCGCGGCCTGTAGCGTTTCCGTCGGGACAGATTCCAGTCCCACACGGTCGAGATTCCTCGCCTCAAATCCACCCTGATAACGCGACAGAATCTCTGACTCCTGCGACGCCTCGGGATATCCGATGCGAATCTTCATCAGGAATCGGTCGAGCTGCGCTTCCGGCAAGGGGTACGTGCCTTCGAATTCCACCGGATTCTGCGTCGCAAAAACGGAAAACGATTGCGAAAGCGGATAGCTCGTGCCGTCGATCGTCACCTGCTGTTCTTCCATCGCCTCGAGCAGCGCCGATTGCGTGCGGGGAGGCATGCGGTTGATTTCATCCACGAGCAGCAGGTCGGTAAAGATCGGTCCGCGATGCAGGCGAAAGCTCGCCGACGACGGCTCGAAAATATTGCCGCCCAGAATATCGGCCGGAATCAGGTCGGGCGTGCACTGCACGCGCTGAAATTGCAGGCGGAAGATGTGGGCCAGCGATTTCACGGCGAGCGTCTTGGCCAGCCCCGGCACGCCTTCGACCAGCGCGTGGCCTCCGGTCATCACGACCAGCAAGAGCTGGTCGACCGCATCCTCCTGCCCCACGATGACTTTCCCGAACTCCTTCCGCACGTGCTCGGCCAGGGCGGCCGCGTTCATTTCCATCAGATCGTCTCCCGTTTTGTGTGCCGCGCGGATTCGATGCGATCCGAGTAGTCGTGCAGTTGCCGGACCAGCTCCAGTGCCTCTTTTTCATCGAGATTGATATTCCGCATCGCGCGCTCCGAGCGGGCGAGTGTATCGAGAAGCGCCGCCTCCGGCCAGCCAAATCGGCCAGACGCGGCGCGAGCGAGTTCCGGAATCTTGGCTTTTGTCGGCGCGCCAAGTTTTCGCGAAAGCAACGTGCGGAATCGCTGATACGCCACCCCCACGGCAGCCGGTGAAGCCCCTGCGGATTGATACAGGTCGCCCAACGTTTCCACAAATTCGAGCGGCGAAAGCCGCGATTCCACAGCCTGCACCCGCACCGGTCCTGCTCTGCGCGAAAATGTGAATACAGCCGCAAGAAACGCGAGTCCGATTTGCAAGCCCGCCCACGGCAGCGGTGTTTCCGCGAAATACGAAATGAGCGTTCCTCGCGCGCCATGAAAGTACTCATCCCACAAAACGCGCGACGAAGTTGGCCCCACCGCATTCAGGAAGAACGCCAGATTGCTCTTCTCGCGGATCAGGCCATTTGACAGCGGCGATGACGAAGCCCACCAGATCACTTCGCCGCGCCCGACGTGGTATGAAACCACGACGGGTTTCTCCGCGCTGCCGTACAGCCCGAGTTGTGCCGGCTTGGGAGACGTCCATTCATCCGGCGCGATCATCGTGATCTCGGGAGCGTCGTGCGTCAGCGGCGAAGGCAGCAGCGAAGAATAAGTCTTGGATTGCAAATCCCAGCTCGGCACTTCCTTCGCCGAGGCGTCCGGCGCCAATTTCGCAGCCGCGCCGCCGAGCGCGAGCACTTTCCCGCCGTCCGAAACGAACGCGCGAATAGCCATTCGCTCTTCGTTCGACGCATCTTCGGACGGTTCGGCCAGAATCAGGACGGTATCTCGCGGATCGGCCGGCAGCTCCTCCGGAGGCCGCTCCCAGCGCTCCGCGTGATATCCCAGCTGGTTGAGCAGCAGAAACGCCGCCTTGGCGCCGGCCCATTCCGGCGAATAGCTCGAAGGATAGCCAATCGACTGCTGCGCGGGCGCCGGCGCGAGCGCGAACGTCAGCGCGAGCAGCACGACCATCGCGACTCCGGCGCCGATCAGGAGGCGGCGGTCGCCGGCATCGAGGAAGGCAGGCATCCCAGTTTCTCCAATTGCTCGATCGCGTCGCTCCAATCCGTCTCCGTGGCCGAGCGATAGCCGTACCAAACCAACTCGAAACGCCGCGTCAACTGCGCGAGCGGAGCGTATTCCGCGCTCTCCCGGCGGATCAGCCGCAGCGCCTCGCGCGGAGTCCGTGCGCGATCCTGCGGCAGCCGATGAACTTCTTCGAGCCGCATCACGCCTGCCCAATACGCTGCGTGAATCGCGGCGCGGTAATCTCCGCGCTCAGCCGCGGCCCGCGCGTTCCGCAGCCAGTCTCGCCAGCCGCCTTCCGGCCGCGCGGCGCCGCCGAGATCCATCTCCGTCTGTTTTCCGCTGCGAAGCGAAGCGCGCACCGCCCAGAGCGCGAGCAACAGAGCCGCAAGAGCGATGACAGTCCATGCGATCACGTTTCCGATCGTGCGCCCATGCCGAAAATGGCCCAATATCCAATCGATTTTTCGTCCGATCCAATCCCAGATGCGGGCCTTCAGGAGGTCGAACCACGAGGGCCCGTGGCCGTTCTGGAATTCTTTCGCGCTCAAAATGCGGTCCAGTTGGGCGCGCGATTCCTGCAAGCTGGCCGAACGTGATTGCTCTTCGAGATTTCCGGCGGCCGCCCGCAACGCCGCCAGCCGCTGGCGCGCTCCCGTAAGCAGCGCATTGTTTGCCGGCGTGTCGGTCCGCAGCGCAACCAGCGCGCCGGTCAGCCAGTCGGTGCTTATTGTGTAGGTTTGCCCGCTATCGGCGACGGTCCACTGCGCCAGCAGCGTCGCGCGAAGGTTGCGAAACGCCGCAGGATCGCTTTGATGCTTGTTCAGGACAGCCGAGCAGCGATCGAGCTCCGAAATATATTCCTGCAGGGTGAGGGGCCGCGTGGATGCCGCGCCGGATTGAGACAAAGCCGCCGGCGCAACCCACGCCAGCAGGATAAACGAGAGAAATAGCCAGGCCGCGCGTTTCAAAATCGTTCCCAATCGAGAGCTTGCCTCACGCCGGAGAAACCGTTCCTGCAGCAGGCGCGGGCCGGTCGAGCGAAGAAATCATAAATTGCAAATCGAACGCTTCCTTGCGAATCCGCGTGTCGTAATACAGGAGAACGATCACGATCAGCGAAATTGGCCCGGTGATCGCGCTTCCGATCGCTCCGGCCACAGCGGACGTGGACGCAAGCCAGAAGGGCCACTGCCCTCGCATCGCGTCCACCATCGCCGCGATCGTAAACGGTCCCTGAAAAAGGAAGTTCCCCACGTACGCAATGATCGTGGCCACAAGCAGCCCTAAGAAGATGTGCCCCCGGCGTCCGCGCGTCAGAGAAACGCTTCGGCGGATCGTGTCCAGCACTCCCAGGTTTTCGATCATCAGCACGGGAATTGAAACCGCGTAGCGGAGCGCGAACCACACGCAAAAAACGAGCGCTGCGAAATAGAAGAACAGGAAGAGAAGCATCATCAAGGCCACGACGATAGGATTGCCCCGCATTCCGCTGCCAAACGCGATTGCCGCAACGAGACCACCCGCAACCGCCAGGATGAGCAAGAAGATGCCGGCAACTCGCAGAAAAATATTGAAGACGACTCCTATCAGCTTCCAGAATTTAGCTCGAATTCTCCCATAGGCCCCGCGAACCGTCGACGGCCGTCCGAGGTAAGCATCCGCCACGGCGCCGGTGGCGGCCCCGATCGCAATCGAGTAGACGATCAAGAAGACTCCCACAAAAGCGAAATAGCCTAGAAACACCCCAGCGATGTATCCCGGCGCGGGAAGCACAGGCGGGCGGCCGGGAGAAATGTTCATAAACGAGCCCTGGAAGCTCAGGATGAGAATATTCGCGGGAATCATGAACGCGGAGGGAATCGCCATGATGCCCACGAAAAGCCAGAAATGCTTTTTGTAAAGGCTGAACGTGCGGTCCAGAAGCTCGCCTAGGCTGAGCGGCCTGAGATCGACAGTCTCCACGGATTCCTCCGGACGGCGCCGCAACGCGACGCGTGCCAGCCATATAATCATAGGGTAACGCTCGAAGCAATATGCCGCCGCCCGCGTCTCGATCTATAGTTACACGCCTCATTGAGGAAACACGCTTGCGATTCTCCAGTGTCCGTCAGACTTCCTGGACATGGCCATACCTCGCCCGGGCAGTCGCCCGCTCTCCGATTCGATCGTGAACTCGTATTCGAACCAGACTGCATCGCCGATCGAGTGGAATGCGCTTTCGCGGATCTCCAGCCGAGCTCGAGGCGTTTGATGAAAGTAGCGATCCCGGAAATAACCGGCCACTCGTTCGCGGCCATGAAGTTCCTCATTCGCGGCGTACAGCGCGATCTTCGGGTCCAGGCAATCAGCAAACGCGTCTTCGTTCGCGTCGTCGAATGCTTTCGTGCATCGCTCCATATCCCGCTGCATCTCGGAAACCAGCTCGGCGTCGCGCTCGTCCTCCACGGAATTTACATGCAGCAACTGGCGCTTTAGGTCGATGCTCGCTCCGATCTTATGCAACAAGTCCACGCCGAGGATGCCGTCGATTTTGCCCCCGCACGCTTTTCCAATCTCAGAGAGATCGATGGCGGGCAATTTCAGTCCCACCACTCTCGTTCGGCCCACCACCAACTCTGGAATGGTCACTTCCCTCGCGCTGGTGGCCAGTGTGCCTCTCCACGAAGTGACGCGGACGTCGCGCGACTCGCCTTGCGCGAACGATTCCAGGTTCAGCATGGAAGTCGCCGCGGTATCCACAAGAAACCACGCTTGCCGGCCGGCTGCTTCCACTTGAATGATCGGAAGAGCGTCGCAGTGTCCGAGCGGAATCTCCTGGCCAGACGCCGTGCTCGATGCAGTCATCGCGGCAAAAAGAATCGCGAGCAGAAATGCCAGCCGGAAGAACATCGAGGCGCGTCCGCTGAGATCGTTTTGGGCAAACGAGGCAACCGGCGCCACGCAGGGCGTCGAAGCCTTCGAAGCGCCGAAAAGCCTGCCGTATCCCATGGCCAAATCTCTGGCCGCGAAGCATATCATATAATACGAACGGTCGTTCTATTTATATTGCCGTGTTACACTCTCTTCATGCCCAAGGCAGCCCTCTCCTCCCGCAAAAAGCCCCTGCTGCGCCGCCGCCAGGCTCGCGGTTTACATACCCGGCAAGCCATCCTTGCGCGTGCCGTGGATATTGCCTCGGTCCAGGGTCTCGAAGGGCTCACCGTCGGCTCTCTCGCCGCGCAGCTGAAAATGAGCAAGAGCGGTCTCTTTGCCCATTTTGGTTCCAAGGAAGACCTGCAACTGGCGACCATCGAGCACGCTCGCGAGATCTTCATCAAGAAGGTCACGTTGCCCGCGCTCACCGCGCGCAAAGGGATGCCGCGCTTGTGGGCGTTTCTTGAACTCTGGATGAACTTAGTCGAGAAGCAAGTTTTTCAAGGGGGCTGTTTCTTCACCGCTGCCAGTTTCGAGTTTGACAGCCGTCGCGGCGCGGTGCGCGACCGTATCGTGGCCATCATGCATGAGTGGATTGGGGCGATTACCCGCGCCGTCTACGAAGCCCAGAAAGCCGGTCACCTCGACCGCAAAGTAGACCCCTCGCGACTGGCGTTTGAGATTCACGCCATTTCCATGGGCGCGCATTGGGCGCATCAGTTGCTTGATGACAAGCAGGCCTATTCCCGCGCGCGCACGACCCTGCTCGAAAAATTGCGGAGCGTCAGCACGCCTGACTGCCCGCATCTGCCGTAAGGGCGGGCTTTGCGGCTTTACTTTGCGAGTAGCTTCGGGATTTCAACCATTCCTTGCGTCCCCGGGGAGGGCGGCGTATATAAGCGGTGAAGGCTGGGAGGCGCGCGATGGTCTCTTTGAATCAGTACATGTCGCAGTACGATCACGAGCACACCAACCCGTGGAATAAGCTGCTCCACGGCATTGGGATCCCGGTGATTCTGGCGGGAATCGTTCTGCTGGCTCTGACGCACTGGCGAATCGGCCTCTCCCTTTTCGTAGGCGGCTGGATACTTCTCTTCCTCGGCCATCGAATCGAAGGGAACAAGCCGGCGTTTTTCCAGGGCGTAATCTATTTTCTTGTCGGGCCGATTTGGGTAGCGAAAGAACTCGTGGACTCATGTGCCGCGCCGCTTTCGCTTCACTTTCGCCGCACACGCGCCCGTTCTGATTCACGAACGGACTAGGAAGACGGCCCGACTCCCTTGCAGGCTATTCCCAGCCGATCGGCGCCTTATACGTCCCCGTAACAATCACCGCGGTAATTTCGCGAATCTTCCGATTCTCCACTTTGAAGAGCTCCGCTATCTGTGTGCTGTTCGGCCACTGCGAGAAAGCGCCCATGCTCATCATTCCGCGTCCCGGCACATCCACCATCTGCTGCGAGCCCGGGTGGTTGAATCGCACCCGCGCCAGGACCAGCCCGCGTTCGCGATCGACGATCGGGAACTGCCGCGGGCTCACCGACTGAATGTACGTGAATATTTTCGTGCTGAGCTGCTCGCCGCAGCTCAAAGCACCGAGCCGCGAAGACGCGGACCCTGGGCAGGTCTGCACGCCGTTCTCGATTCGTACGCAGTCCTTGTCGAACGGCACGATATCGCCGTTGCCCTGTTCGATTCCGTCGAAGTACTTGGTCACGATCGCAATCATTTCCTCGCGCGAAGGACGGTCCGCACCCGGCAACGTCTCCATGAAAATCGGCGGCGGTGTCGTCAGATTGTTGGTGTTCAGCAGTGACGTCGTTTGCTTGCGCGCGACGAGCGTTTCGATCTCCGCAATCTGGCGCTTCATCACTTTCAGCCGCAGCCACAAGATCGCCGGCGTGCCGCTCTCTTGCACCAACGCGTATGCGCCGGCTTCGCCCGCCTCCGGCTCCGCGAAATCGAGCCGGTAAGTTCCCAGGCCCGTCGCCGTCGCCCACAACCCGTCGCCCGGCTTTAGCTCGACGCCGTCCTCGGTGAATTTCACATTCTCCGCGAGCGGCAATGTCGACGGATCGTGCGCCGCCAGCGCCTTCAGATACTGATCGACGAATCCGCCCAGGCACGCCCTGTCGCAATTATTCGCGGCGGCAGAGCGCGGTTCACTCGCGAATACTCGAACGCGATTTGGCGCACTGATCGCGATAGCGCACGAGAAGACAAAGATCGCCACGGCAATCCAAGGTATCTTTCGCATTTGTCCCCCGCTTAGCGCTTAAAACTGCGGCTGGTCCGACATCGAGTCGCCCCAACTGCTCCACCCCGAGCCCATCCCGTACGGCGATTGGGTCAGCACTGCCTCAATCTGATGGAGCTGCCCGCCCGTAACCTTGAAAATCTCCGCAATCTCCCACGTCCAGGGAGTCGTCGGGCCGGCCGTCACCTTTTCGCCCGTCGGCGTTTCGAAGTTGCGCGTGTCACCGGCCGAGTGATCGAAGAATCCAAAAGCGAAAACAATCCCGCGCTCCTGATCGACGATCAGATAGCGCCGGTCGCGAATTCGCGTCACAAAATGCAGCAGTCCCGACTGAAACTGATCCTTGCACGACCACGCCGCCGAATACATCGTCTGGTGCAGCGCCGGATCGTATTTCGGTGAAGGCGCGGGCCGGGGCGCGCCCGAAGCTGCCGCGCCGCCCATCGGATTCGGGTTGTTGGTCGTCTGCATGCCGTTTTCCAGGCGGTTGCAGTCATCCGCAAAGAACGAGTAGTCGTGCTTTCCATCGTCCTGCTGCATGCCGGAAAAATACTTGTTCGCCGTCATGATCAGGTCGATTCGCGACATCCGCTCGGCCGGCGGCACATCCTCGAGGAACGCTTCGCGTGGCTTCCCCAACGTCTCAAGATTCTTCACGCCGCCCGCCGCCATCGTTCCGCGAGCGATGATCGTTTCCACTTCGGAAATCTTCCGGTCGAAGATTCGCAGCCGCAGCGCGATAAGCACCGGATCGCTCGTGTCGCCGCGCCCCGCTTCGTACATCGTGCCGAGGAAACCGACTTCGCCGGTCTGCGGATCATCGATGTAGAACTTGTACGTGCCCCTCTTGACGGCGCTCCGCCAGAATCCATCGCCGAGCCTGAGATGCTGCCCGTTTTCAGTGAATTTCACGAATTGCGTGACGGGAAGCCGCGACGCGTCGTGCGCCACCACCGCGTCCAGATATTGATCCACGAATCCGTTCAGGCACTCCCGGTCGCACATCGGCGGGTTCACATCAGGGGCTTGAGCAGCCTTCGACGATCCTCGAGCGATCGCTGGGTACAAAATCGCGGCGGCAAGGAATGATATTCCAATCAGGCCAATCCCAGCAAATGTTCGTTTCATCATTCTCCCCCAGTCTGAGTCTTTGCGGGGCATGTATATCAGAAGCAATTTGCGCCCGCAACCTGCGGTTCGTTGTCTTGAGCTGGAATGTGGATCAGGTCGTGCGGCTTCGCCGTCAGGCTCCGGACCAAATCATCTCGACCGGATATTTTTCAAACATTCGGTCTGCGGTCAGCAACACCATGTCTTCCGTTGTCGCTTGGACGATCAGGATGCGATCGAACGGATCCTGATGATGCGCCGGCAGGTCGCCGACCGCGAGCGCGTGCAGATGCGAGATATCCAATGCGCGAATGCCCCAATTCAGCATCCATTTTGGGACGTACTTTACGGGCGGCTCGGGTAGTTCCAGCTTCCCGAGTCCAAATTTGAGGCTGATTTCCCACGAACTGGCGGCGGATAAAAATAGTCCCTCGCGCTCATTCGAGAGGAGACTCCGTGCCCGCCGGTTCAGCTTGCCGGGCGCAGCAAGCGCCCAAAGAAAGACGCTCGTGTCGAGCAGGTACTTCATCGCTTCCCGCGTTTCGAACTCTTCTCCCGGCCCTCGAATGCAGCCAGGATCGGCGCCGGCAACGGCGCGTCAAAATCATCCGCAACCTTCATATGCCCGCTCTCGATCCCGAGTTCGCGGCGTGCCTTTGCCTCTCGCACCGGCACAAGTCGCGCCACCGGAACGCCACGATTCGCGATCACGATCTCCTCGCCCGCGGAAACCCGTTGAAGGAGCCGCGAAAGCTGCGTCTTCGCTTCGTGAACGTTGACCTCTTTTTTCATTCGGGCGCACCTCGTCTTGATCTAGTCTAGTTTAATAGACTAAGTCCTGTCAATCCCTGCGGCCTGAAATAGCCCGCACTCGGAAGGCTTCTTCGTGCCGCCTTTTGGCTACCCCGGGGAGGACTTCACGCGATTTACGGATTGGATTGCGACGCCTGAATGGCGTTGTTTGTCGTGCCGGAGAGCAAATTGTAGTAGATCTGCTCCGCACCCACCTGGGTCGCCACCGGAACCTGATTGTCGACCACGATGCCGCTCGTACCGCCCGCGGCCGGAAATCCAGTGGTCGGTGTGCCGGTGGTGCCCGCGCCAAGGACGCTGTAGTTGAGGAGGCAACCAGAGGCGGCGGTGCATGTGCCCACGGTTGAGTTAGCCTCTACGCTCGTGAACATCCAATCCTGTATAACTTGCACGGCCGTACCGGAGGGATAGCTGGAGCCCGCCGTGGTGCCGAGGCTTCCCCGTGTAACGGTCACAGACCCGGTGCCAACTGCGGAGATTTTCATGATCTCGGAACTCACCAGGAGATAGTTGTTGGGCGCCGTCGTGCTCATCCCCGAGACCGAAGCCACAGGTATCGTTGTTTGCGTCGCAGAAGTCACGCCAGTGCTGTTGATGGTTGTGGCCGTCGACACACTCTGGAATTCCGTCACCGGTGAGCAGGTCGAGGCGGTGCCGACGGTGCTCACAGGCGTGTTGTAGACGTTCACGACAGACGTTGCGATCGTAGCCAGCGGGATCTGATACATTGTTCCGTTTTCGCAGGTGTAGATGTTTCCCGTGGTTCCGGCTCCAATATAGTATTGGAAGTCGAAGTCACCGGCGCGCATATGTGAGGTGGTGGGGTTGCTGGCGCCACCGTTCGGAAAATGCACGCCCGTGCCGTAGCCGGTACCCACGCCGGTGGTCACCGTACCCAGGGCTGCAGCCGGGAACACGTTGATGTAGCTGGGATTTTTGTTGGCGGTGTCACCGCTGTAGCCGATAAAGGCGTAAACCTCCTCCGTTGTCCCATCCACGATCGGCGGGTCAAACACGTGGCTCGTGTTGTTCTCTAAGCGGCCTGACGTAGAAACGCTGCCCGGGGGAGACGTCACCGCGAATGTGTGCAGATAGCCGGCTTGATCGGTCACGAAGATCCGGTTGGATCCGGAATCGTAGATGGGAGAGGCCAGCGTTGCCGGAGTATTCGTACTCGTAGTGACCGGCCAGTTGGTCGTGGTCTCGGCCGGCGTTCCGATAAAGACACCGGTAAAAAGGTGGACCTTGCCGCTGCTGTCGCCGACGTAAAGATCGTCGGAGTCGTAGCCGTAAAACGGCGCAGAAACCGCATCGTTGGGATTGCCGTTGAGAGCGATCGCAGTGAAGCAGGGGGCGGTGCAATTGCGATAATTCATCGCGCTCACGGAGCCGGCTCCGGAGCCGAACGTGGGTGCATTGTGGGAACCGCCGGAGTTTGCCATCTTGAGGATCACCAGACTGGCCACGCCGCCGGAACTGACCTGGATGAACGCCACTTGCGTTCCATCGAGAGAAAGAACGGGCGAAAGATTTGCCACGGCGCCCGTACCCGTGTTGTAGGCCCAATAAACGGTAGGATTGCTGCTGGCGCAAGAGTCGGCGCCGGTGCCGACGTAGAGATTGTTGAATGCCATGATGGTCGCTTGAGTGCCAGATCCCATTGCTCCCGTGGGATAAACGACATAGTCGCTACAGCTCGCGGTTGTGGTCGCGAAGGGGTACTTGGCGGGATACTGGCCATCGGCGAGGCCCGTCCCGCCCAACGACTGACTCCAATCTTTCCTGATTTCCGACAAGCCCCAGGCCCGCCGAACTCTCCCAATTATCCCAAAGCGGGCACGGTAGCCTGCCTCGTCCAGGATCCACCGGGACCTGTAGTCTGCGTCCAAAGACGCCGGCCCGTGCACCCGCGCATCTCTCTTCAACTGCTGAATCACATAGCGAGGGTTGTTGACGACGTTCTGCCACTGCTCGTAGCGGCCGCTCTGGAGCGCGTCCTCCTCTGTCCCGGGATCTGAGAAAACCGCGTAATGATGGCTCCAGTCCTCGGGAATGCCTGTGATATCGACGTTGCCGACGCGAACGGACGGCGCGCTCTGGCTGAGGACGGGGCCGCAAAAAGCGGCCGCTGAAAGTAACGCCATTCCGAGAAACGACCACCTCATCCACGAACCAATTCCGATCCGCATGTTCGGCATCCTCCGGTCGAACCAATCGTTGACTCTTGCTTTCGTCATCGCTCTCAATCCAGACTGCACCCTGCGACGTCCGCCCCATATCAACCTCAGGCAGACTTGACCAGCGCTTTCTCTCTCAGGAGTGTCACGAGGTCGGATTGCTTAAGCCGTGCAATGGCCTATGCTTGAAGGCAATCCCGTTCACTTGAACTTAGATTGGCGGTTCACCTCCGGCAATCGGAAACTCGTCCCATCGCGCCAAAACGTCACTTGTCGCACCAAAAACTTCACGAAATGAACAATACCGCGACCTGCCCTTAGCCTCCCGCTATCCCGCCCCGAGTACCTTTGACAGGGTAAGAGACAGCGCCCGCAAAAGTACCCCACCGCGTTGTCGCGGCCCTGGACACCTTGCGGGGCCAGGTAATCCTGCATGTCAAGGTGAAGACAGACAATGGAAGTAGTTCTGAAAGGCCCAACGTTCAATTGCACGGTGCTAAGAGAGCTGCTCGCTCTCAAAGCCGACGGAATTGAGTCTTCTTCCTCTCAGTGGTTCTGGTATGACAGCGACTCTTGCAGCGATGATCCGCACGAGCTTTACAACTTCTTCGTAGTATCTGGCGACAGGATCGTCCGAGAAATGTCTCGTTCGGCGACTACCATGACAGCGGATTTGATCCAGCTATTTTCGAGTCGTTTGATAATTCCGATTTCATTCGGTTGAACGACTCGGACTGGCGCGAAGCAACGACAAGATTTTGGTATCACAAGTTCTAAAATCGGCATTTTTTTTGCTGTTAGCTATCGTCCCTGGCCAAACGACTATCGTACGTGCGTGTCGAGGCGCCGGTTCTCAGCGTTGGGGAAGCCCCCAGCCTGTGCCGGGGGCTCTTGCTCATACTACAAATTCCCGCTTACCGGCTGACCTCGACGCTGGTTCCTCCGGCGCCAGGGCCGCTAATGCGGGCGCCTTCACCGTTGGAGACAACCTTGACCCACAGCGCGTCCTTGCCCTTGTAGTACGAGGTAGCGCTAGCCTTGCGCAGCGCATCGAGGCTCTCCTGCGGCGTACCCGAGGCTGCCGTGGCGAATCCCGGCAGCTCGAAGATCACCCACGAGCCGCTATCCAGTTCGCTCAGGCGCAGTGCCACGGATGGCCTTTCGGTGGTCACCTTGATCTCCGTGCCGGCGCGTATGTTGGTTTCACCGGTTAGGGTGAACTCCTTGCCGTTGCGGCTCAGAATGACCGGCGGCTGAGGAGGTCCGCTGGGCCGGCCAAACACCGAGCCGGGATCGCGACGAGTTGCCGCTAGTCCAGGACCCGATGGGCCAGCGCCGGCTGCTGGGTAAGCCCCGGCAGTTGGGCCAGCACCGGTGGCTGCGGCCATGGCAGGACCTGCGCCAGCGCCGGGACCGGCAGCTGCGACGGGAGCCGCGGGTGCGGTTCTGGCAGCACCTGGGCCACCGGCGCCGTTAAAACTACGAGGGGGGAACACCACGCCCCCGCCGCCGCCCCCGCCGGGGGTGCCAACCGCAAAACGTCCCACGTCGCCTTTGCACACGGCGGCATTCCAGGTCGGCTTCACCTCACAGGCGTCGTCGATGGCCATTCCGTCATCTTGGTCATTGATCAGAATGTAGGAGTCCGGGATGCCGCTGACCGAGCCGTCCACGTCGTGGAACACCGATGTTTTGTAGCTCCCATTGCCGTAATCATCGTTGGTCCACCTGTTCTCCATCGGCGGGAAATACACCGGCTTGGCGTTGATGAATTTCGCGCGCTCTACGGTGTTGTTGGAGCTCATTCCGAAGCTGGTAAACAGCAGATACGAGATCGCTCCGGTCTTGCGGGTGGCGTTGTCCTGGTAATTCACGAACGTGTCGTTGTCCAGTTCATGGCGGTAATCGTAAAACTCGTAGCCGCGGATCGGGAAATCCGGAATTCCGGGCTCCGGCAAGCTGCGGCCGTAAGCGATCTCCGCCGGCGTGCTGGGATTGCCGATGTTCTCGGTTTCGCCCACGAACAGCGAGTCGACCACCCGTGACGTAAACGCCGAACGTCCGAAGTTGCCCGACGCATGCGTGTAGCCGATGGCGTTGTCGGCCAGCTTCAAATTCTTGAAGGTGTCCATCTCACCGCGGGCCCACATTCCGCTATTCCGGTTCTTGTAGCCGGTGAAATCCTCGATAACCGTCTCCACGATCGGGCTGTTCGCGTCAGCCGGATTGGCCAGGGCCATATGGCCGCCGGGCCTGATATGGCCATCGGGCTCAGGGCCGCGGTCGAACAAGAACCCGTCGAAGTTCGAATGGGCGGTGTTGCCCTTGAACTCCCGCAATCGCATTCGACGTGGCCAGGTTGTCTTGCTGATCTCCGTGCCGGCGAACGCGCCCGTCGGATGCTGCGGCAAGGCCAACCAGAAACCCGTCGCCTCGGACCCCGCGGCCACGTTGTCCCGGAAAATATTGTCTGGATTCGTGATCCAGAAAGTCGACGCCGTGTTGTCGGAAGGGATCAGGACATCCTTGGCGTTCTGGCCGGCCGGATCGAACACAACTTTGCCCTCCGATCCGATTGGGCCGAGGTTTGTCGGGACGCAGGGTTTGCCGTCCGGATGACACTTGGTCATCATTCCCAGGTTGTGGATGAACTGGTTGCCGGTTTCGACGCCATCTTCCAGGAAGTAGCAGTGACCCACCGTGTTGTAGGCCACGTTGTTTTCCACTCGCACGTCGTTGGTGCCATGCACCGTCACGCAGCGGCTGTAGGTGTCGTGAATCGCTGAATTTTCGATGTACTGCCCTTTGCCTTCGCCGACCAGATGCCAGTGGATCGGATACCGGGCCAGATGCATGTTCTGACCCATGCGATTCAATTCGACGCCGGAGACATACATTTTAGACCCGGCCGTCGCCATGATATGCCCCCCGAAGTAGGAGCGTTCTGCGTCCTCCGAAGCCTGGATAAGAATATTTCGCGTCAGCATGCCGACTTCACCACGCTCATCGACGCCGAACGTGATTTTGCCGAAATGCATGTACTTCAGGGGCTGATCAAGCGTGATCACGTTCCCTGCGATGGCGGCGATGGTTCGCTTCTCCGCCTGCGTGGAATCGAAGTCGGTCGGCGCCAGGACGATCACGTCCCCTTTTCGCCAGCCACTGGCATTCAATACTTCGATCCTGGCGCTACCGGCCTTGGCGGTTCGTGCGAGTTTGGTCCAGGAATTCGTCCGGTCACCATGCAGGTTCAGGGTTCCGCCCGCGATCATGATCCCGCGGTCGTTACCCGGGACATTGTTGGTGAGGGTGATGGTCGCCTTGCGCGTGTGGGGCTTGGCTTCGGTGCCGATTTCCAGTTCCCCGTGCACGACGATCGACTCGGTGGTCAGCTCGATGTCGGCTTTATCCGAGAAGCTGAGTTTGCCTTTGATTTGCATGGCGCCCAGCGACGGCGGACTGACGTCGAGCAGCACATCCTTGCCTTTTTCAATGGTGACCGTGTCCCCGGCGCGGGGCACCTTCCGGTCTGGCCAGGTGGCGGGATTGGACCAGAGCTCCTGCTTGACCGCCTGCGATCCTTGTTCCTGAGACGCCACAACGACGCCGAATGCGCTGACGAGGAAGACTGCTGGAACGAGCAACGCAAAAAGGAACGAGCGATTTCGTCTTCTCATGTCATCACTCCCTCGTATGCAAAGGTGACCCCGCATCTTCCCGGCGCGCGGACCTTCGCGCGATTCCGCTCTCCTCGGGGCTCATGAGGCGGGATTATAGCTCCTCTGTCAACTACTAGCGAAGGCCGCTTTGGGTCGAGATACCCTGTTGGCATCTTAACAATCGTAAGTGGATTATTTCTTGTGGCACGATTAGTGACGAGGTCCGCTTTACATATCGATGATCGTGCGCGGAGCAAGGTGTAGGTTGAATCTGATTTCTCCGTAAAGATCCGCAGTCGACGCCGCTCCTACACAGTTACGGGAGGAATATCGGTGCCCGGTTCACCAACATTGAAGGGGCCAAAAACTAGCGGCCCGCCCCCGGGATTGATCCAAATCTCCAGGTAATATTGACCAGGGGGAATGCCCAAGTAGTACATTCCCGCTCCGTCGGTCCTCACGGCAACGGACCTTCCGATTTCTTGGTTATAGACTGTAACGGTGACTCCGACAACAGGACCAAGCCCATTAGGATATAGGTGTTGCACCCGCCCGCGTATTTGTGCGGCCCCGGCCGCCGCTGAGAGGAGAAAAAACAACATGCACAACGCAACTACTTTGGGGGCGATCCGTTTGGTCATGGCTTGGGCTCCTGCGATGCCGGAATTTGTGGAAGCGTGCCCGTCGCAGCATATTGTCCTACCTGCATGCGGCGCATAGGTATGTCGTGCAAGTCAATTTCACTTCCCCTTCTCGTCACTTTTAAACTCTTGGGTAGCATCTCAGGACGAGAAGGATCCAATGGAATATTGACCGTCTCATATTCTTTCTGGTTGACAGATATCATCGGACACTCGACGTTCTCAGCTGGTCCGGGGATCGGGGCAAAATATACAGTGAACTCCCCATCTGGCAGTGTTTTGATCAGAGGCGGTGTTAACAAGACGGTGCTTAAATCCAAAGGCTGGCCATTCTCGTCCACAACTCGCCCTTGGACGACGTACATCGTCGGGGTTCCCCAAATGTCATGGGTATAGAGCACCAGAAGAACGAGGGCAAAGTAGCCCGCGAAAGCGCCGCCTAGTTGTAAATTAAGGCCATGCCACGAGCCAGCCAGTGATCCCGTTGATTTTAGGGCTTTGAATAGAACGTACGCCGGAATGATTGGCAGTAGGAGTATGACAGCGAGATTCATATTGGAAGTCATGAATCGATATCCTCCCGGTGATGTCGCGCGCTCACGTTACACTTTGTTAAGTGTTTAGTCAACTATGGGATTGAATACTTCCGTATAGAAGAATTTCACCCGCCTAACCCGAGTCTGCGCGCCACTATTAGCACAAAATCGCGCCCAGTTCAGTAAACAGCAGGGTAGACGGCATGCATCGACAATAGCCGCGATTCTCGTTGAATTTCATTTAACGGACGTTGAGTCGTCTATCGCCGATGCCTAGCGCTCGTAGACGTCGCGCGAATCAGACACCGACGGGGTGTATCACTTTTCCCCGCTCTGTAACCTTACCCCGAGTACCTTTGACTCCATACGGGCAAGCCCTTAGACTCTAGTTCGTGGGCTCCTTTTCCCGCGGCTACGGCTACCGCTTCGACCTCGGCGAATACTTCCCGCGCGCCGTCAAAACGCTCTGCATCATTTGCATTGCCGTATTCCTCATCCAGGAAGGTTCGCAACTGATCTGGGGGCCCGCCGCCGAGGGATTCCTCGCCTATTGGTTTGGGATGGTGCCCGCTAATGTCATCCACTTCGGATTTATCTGGCAGCTCTTCACGTATCTCTTTCTTCACGACGGAATCTGGCACATCCTGTTCAACCTTCTCTATCTCGCCATGTTCGGCGCCACTCTCGAGCACATGTGGGGCTCGCGCAAATTCTACGTGTACTTTTTCCTCTGCGGAGTTGGGGCGGGCCTCACCGACCTGATCGTCAGGACGGCGCTCGATCCGCGCGGGCACGGGATCGCGGCGATTCCCACGATTGGAGCTTCCGGAGCGATCTACGGAATTCTGCTAGCGAATGCGGTGCTATTGCCCGAGCGGCGCGTCTGGATGTTTCCGCTGCCGGTTAGTATGTCGATGCGCCTCTTCGTCATCATCATGGGCGCTCTCGAGTTTTTCTTCACGATCGACGCCTCGGGCGATCATGTGAGCCATATCTGCCATTTGGGCGGCATGCTGGCGGGATACATCTACCTGCGGCGCGGCTCATTCCTCTACAACTATCGCAACTTCTTTTCCGATTGGAAGCGCCGCCGCCTGCGCAAGAAATTCGAAGTCTACATCCGCGACCACGACGACAAACCACCCTCTCGCCCCGACAGCTGGGTGAATTAAGCCCGCGTCACTTCGCCGCCGCGAAATTGCTCACGATTCCGTAGAGGAATTCGATCCCCTGGCGAAACGAATCCACGGGAACTCGTTCGTCGTCGCCGTGCATCCGCGCGTAATCCTCCGCGGTCAGCGGAAATGGCATCAGCCCGTAAGCCTGAACGCTCCTTAGCCGGAGGTACATCGAATCCGTTGCGCCGGTCCCCATATACGGCACGGCCGGCGCGCCGGAAAATGTCGTCGCGGCCGCGAGCCCGATGGCATTGTACAGAGCGGAAGTCGTCGATGTGGACGGTGCCGCTTCCCCCGCTGTCGGCTCCACTTCGAAGCTGACCTCCGGATCATTCACCAACTGTTGCAGCTTGCCCACCAGCACATCGATCATATTCCCGGGCAGCAGGCGGATGTTCAGCACCGCCCGTGCCTCCGAAGGAATCACATTCTGCCGCACGCCCGCCTCGAGCATCGTCGCCGAAATCGTGTCGCGCAGCATCGCATTCCACCCCAAGTTCGCGCTCGAGACCCATCGCGCCGCATGATCGCCGCGGTCGGAAGACTCGAGCGCGCGCATCCACTTGCCCGTCTCGTCGTCCTCCAGCGGCGCCAAGGCTTCGAAATACGCTCGCGTCACGGAATTGAATTGCACCGGCGCCTCGTACGCCCCGATCTTGGCGATTGCCGCCGCAAGGTGCACCACCGGATTGTCCGGCCTCGGAATCGAGGCATGCCCCGAGGTCCCCTTCGCGATCACATCCACGTTCACCGACACTTTTTCGCTCACCTGCACGCCGACGTACTGCACTTTCCCGTCCTGCAAAACCGAGCGCCCGCCTTCGTTGATCGCATAGCCGCAGGCGATTTTGTCCCAATGTTGTTCGACGGCGAACTTTATGCCCAGCGTGCCCCCGGCCTCCTCATCGCCTTCAGCCAGAAAAATCACATCGCGATCGAGCCGCACATTCGCGCGCTTGAGCGCCACGAGAACGGCCAGATTCGCCACGGTCATGCCTTTGTCGTCGAACGCGCCCCGCCCATAAATATAGTTGCCCTGAATCACCCCGCCGAATGGATCGACCGTCCATTTCGATTTGTCCACGCCGACCACATCGAGATGTCCCAACAGGAGCAGCGCCTTCGATGGATCGGGCACCGCGCTCGACGACAGCCGCGCTACCAGAAAGCCGCGTCCAGGCGCGCTCTCGAAAGTCTCGGAGGGGATGCCTTCCTTGTTGAGGATTCCGGCGAGATATTTTGCGGCCACTAACTCGTTGCCCGGCGGATTCGTCGTGTTGATCCGAATCAACGCCTGCAGCCACCCGATCGCATCGCTCTCGATCTGCGACAGATCGGCGGCCGACGATCCCGCACCAGCCGCTGGCGCAGCCGGCGGCGTCCCCTGCGCGTAAATTGGAAACGCAAACAGCAATGTGCCCAGTGCCAGTTGCAGCACCAAGCTCGTGATCCTGCGCGCCATCCTTTTTCCCTCCCCGTGAATCTCAAAGTCTAGCGTACCGGCTGGGCTGTTGATACGCTCGCGGCTCTTCTCGGTGCTGCAATGCACACGTGTCGCTTACGATTGACCCCGCAGGGCGGACGTGGCAGCATCCAGAACAGGGGACGCATAGATGCAATGGAAGACAGGGTTTCGCGCCGTTTTGATGGCTGTCCTGATCGTTGCGTTGGGCGTTCCCTCGAGCGCGTGGACAGCCCTCGCCCAGGATGACCAGGGCCCCCAGACGCCGCCCCCGTCCCAGCAGCCCGAGCCTCCGAAGCCTCCCACGGGAGAGGCGCAGCCGGCGCCGAAACCCCAGGCCCCGCCGCCCGTCGCCATCTCGGTCCGGTCGACCCTGGTAAATGTCGACGCGGTCGTCACCGATCACGACGGCAATCTGGTGACGGGATTGAAGCAGGATAATTTCCGCATTCTCGACGATGGCCAGCCGCAGCAGATCACCAATTTCTCCCCCACCGACGCGCCCATCACCATCGTGATGCTGGTCGAGTTCAGCGCCGCCATGGGCGGTTATTTCGGATACAAGGCGCAATACTGGGCGGACGGTTTCTTGCAGCAGCTCCAACCAAAGGACTGGGTCGCCCTGAAAACCTTTGACCTTCGCTCCACGCTCCAGGTGGATTTCACGCAGGACAAACGCCAGGTCGACCAGGCGATTCGCACTCTGGGTTTCCCGGGATTCCACGAAGCGGATCTCTTCGACGCGGTCTACGAGACCCTCGATCAGCTCCGCGATGTCCACGGCAAGAAATCGATTCTCGTGCTGGCCACCGGCTACGACACGTTCAGCAAGCACACGCTCGACCAGATCCTTACCCGCTTGAAAGAGTCGGACGTCGCGATTTTCTGCGTCGGCATGGGCGAGGAGATCGATCTGTCGCGGAATGGCGGCGGCGTCGGCTACCTCCAGGCGCAAAACCAGCTCACCACCTTCGGGCGCCTCACGGGAGGCTACGCCTGGTTTCCCCGCTTCGAAGGCGAGATGAACGGCATCTTCAGCACCGTCGCCGCTTTCCTCCGCAACCAGTACACGATGGGTTTTTCGCCGACCACGCCGCAGGATGGCAAATATCACAAACTCACCGTCGAGGTCGTCGACGATCAGGGAAATCCCCTCGAGCTCGCCAATAAAAAAGGGAAGAAGAAGAAAGCAGTCGTCGAGGCGCGCGAAGGCTACACCGCACCAAACGCCCCAGCCGGAAACTGAAGTTTCCCTCGGCCTTTTGCACTTCGATGGGCCGCCTCAGCGCGAGGATCGTCCGTTCACAAACTTGTCCAGCAAAAGCCGCGCCAGCCGCAGCTCATCATGGCGCACCACGTTGCTTTCATGCAGAAAATTTCCCGTCACATACCGCACGCCCAGTTTCTCAAGCTCCTCAAGCGACGGATCGACCGGTTCCGCTCCCTGCGCCTTATACCGCCGCAGCAACCGCGGTGAAACAGCCTTTCGGTTGATCACCGCGAAATCGAAAAGCCGCCGCCCCGTGTGCTCGTAAATGGCTTTGACGTGATCGGCGACCGAATAGTGCTGCGTTTCCCCCGGCTGCGTCATCAGGTTCGCGATGTACACGCGCGTCGCGCTCGAGTTGGCGATCACCTCCGTCACTTGCTCCACCAGCAGGTTCGGCAGAATGCTCGTGTAAAGCGATCCCGGCCCTATCAGGATCAGGTCTGCTTCGCGGAGCGCCTGCAGGACTTCCGGAACCGGCTCCACGCGCCGCGGCACCAGCCGGACGCGCGCGATGCGTTTGCGCGAGCGCGAAATATTCGTCTCGCCCTTCACCAGCCTGCCGTCCTCGAGCTCGGCTGCGAGCGTAACGTTCTTCGTGGTCGAAGGAAAAATGCGCCCGCGAATCGCGAGCACCTGCGCCGAGGTCTGCACGGCCTTGGCAAAATCCCCGCCGGTGCTGTTCGTCAACGCCGTGAGGAAAAGATTGCCGAAGCTGTGGCCGCCCAGCCCCGGGCCCGCCGGAAAGCGATATTGAAATAGCTTGCTGAGAAGGAGTTCATCCTGCGAGAGCGCCACCATGCAGTTGCGAATGTCGCCCGGCGGAAGAATCCGGTACTCGCGCCGCAACCGCCCCGAACTTCCGCCGTCATCCGTCACCGTCACCACGGCTGCCAGATCGGCGATCGGCCGCTCCGGCCCGCGCCGCTTCCGCCCCGACACATACTCCTTCAGCCCTCGCAGCATGGTCGAAAGCCCGGTGCCTCCGCCGAGCGCGACCACGCGGACGGATCCTAGACGATGTTTCGAGCGATTTTTCATCGAGCAGAAAAAATCAGCCGAGCGAGCCGTCTCGTTCGGGGTAGAGCAATTCCGTAAAACGCGGGTCTTCCTGCAAGAATGCGAAGTCTTCGTCGTTGCGGGCGTGATAGCGATTCTCGGGGCGGAGTTGAATCGCGACCTTCAAATTTTCCATCGCCGAATCCGCTTCGCCGGTCAGGCAATCGAGCGCCGCCATCGCGTACACAATGTGGTCGGCCTTTGGCGCGGCCTTGCGGGCGCGGTCCAGATGATCGCGCGCCTCGTCCCAGCGGCCCAGGTTCATCAGCGCAACGCCCTGCGTGTAGTGGTCTTCCGCAGACTTGGGCACAGCCGCGGGAACACGCGCAATCCGCTGGTCGCAGATCCGCAGGTGAACTCTCGCCCGGTCAGCCAATTCCCTGCTCGGCCCCTTGACCACATCCTCCAGCACTTCCTTGGCCTTCGCAAACTTCTGCTGCTGGAACTGCTTCAACGCCTCTTCATAGAGCTTCAATTGCTGCTGCTTGGCGGGTGCGTCGGGGTCCGGTGGGAGGGCCTTCGCTTTGGCCGATGCTGCTAAGGTCTTCTTTTTCAATGTCTTATGACTTCCGTGAGAGGAGCCGCTGCCTCGGGCCGCACGATGCTTCACGCTTCACCCCAAAGGAAAATGAAATTGAAACATAGCAAAATCGCGCAATCGCGTCAATGCGGGGTTCTGACTGCGTGAGTGGCTCATTCTCAGCCTCGGCCCAAGCGCCCGTCATTCTGAGGCCGTCTCTGGCCGAAGAATCTCTCTTCTGCTCCTTGCGGCTGTGCGCTTTTCGCGAAGGCGGGCGATCTTCTTGAAAGTCTTCCGGGGGGCGCAACAATGTTGCTCCCGCCGGACACTTCTCAAACCTGAAATCTCAAATCTGAACTCTGAACTCTCGACTCAATCCTCCCGATCCTCATCCTGTGAGGAAAATCTCCCAGCGCCGGAGGTGCGACACATGTTAGCCCAGCGCGGAAGCGCTGGGAAACGTAGGAACTGAATCGCGAGCGCCGTAGGTGCGCCACATAACTGACCCCATTGAACGGACTGCAGATGCGCCGCGCAGGGCGTCTTCGATGACTATGCGTGGGCCGCGTATTCCGTTCTACCCTCGCAGACCGAATGGGGGCACTTGCAATCCACGTCCGGGATTTTTTCCATCGCCTCGCACTGCGCGCTGCAATACTTCTCCGAAGTGACCTGACACGTACAAACCGGATGTGCGCATTTCTTGGTTTCGTTGGCTGCCATAGGCTCCTCCTGTTCAATGCTGAGAAGCGCGAGTGTAGCAGTTTCCTCCGCCAAAACAGACCCCCATCCAAGAAAAATGGCCGGGTGCCCCATACGTCGGAGCAATTGCGAGCGATTCACACCAACTCTCGACTCTCGGCTTCTCAATCCTCGACATCCTCGTGCGTGATCTCGGAAACAAACTCCAGCACATCGCCCTCGCGCAGCTTCGGGCAACGCCCAACAACCACGGCATGCGTCAGCGGCCGAACTGAGCTTTGACGTCACGACTGCCGTGGAGCACGCGCAAGATGACGACGTCTGCGTCCTGCACGCGGTAGAAGATGACGTAATCCCGCACGGGAAAGCTGCGCAAGCCCGGACGCAGGTCTTCGTCGCGACGCCGGCCTATGTGGGGATATTGGGCGAGCAGAAGAAACTGTTCCGTAATTGAATCGATCAGCCGGTCGGAAATTTCGATGCTGCCGCTTTCGGAGGCCACGTAATACCAGATATCGTCGAGGTCGGAATCGGTTTGCGGACTGCGGATGCACCCCATCAGCGAGGCGTCTGTCGCTCCGCGGCGAGGCGCGCGCGCCCACGGCCCTTTACGTCTTTCGCGAGATCGCGCACCGTCTCGGGCGTAAGCGTTCGGCCTTCGCCTCGCGCTAGCGACGCTTCCGCTTCATCGATTGAGCCGAGCATCTCCGCGCGAGCGCGTTCGCGTTCCTCCCAGAGCGAGAGGGCTTCTTTCACGGCGTCTTCCTCGCGCGAAATCCGGCCACTCTCGATCGCTTGGCGGACAAAGGCTTTCTGATCGGGCGTCAATTGCACTTCCATACGTCGAGAGTAAGAGCCGCCAAAGCAAGTGTCAAGCCGACAGAATTCAGCGGTTGTCTCTCTCCACCCTCAACTCTGAACTCTCGACTCGCAACTTAGTCCTCGACATCCTCATGCGTGATTTCGGAAACAAACTTCACAGTATCTCCCGCCCGCAGCTCCCGAGCACCGGAGGTGCGCCACAGGTTAGCCCAGCGCGGAAGCGCTGGGAAAACGCAGGGACTGAATCGGGAGCGCCGTAGGTGCGACACATGCCCCTCACCGCTACAAAGGCCGGTCGTCCACATCCAACCCCCAGCTCACCCGAACGCGATTCACAAATGCCTCGACGACCTCTCGGGCACGGCTTGGATTCAACGTGAACTCGGCGAAGGCAGTTTGAAACCGCTCCAAATCCTGAGCCGGCACCTTGTCACACCTCAAAATATGCCGGCCGATTTCAGCAACCGCCATCGGCTGCGAACATCCAAAACACCTCGGACGAATCCGCGGGAATTGTGGCCAGTCCAGAAGCCCCGCAGCAATGTTCTTGCCCGGCGGCCCGAAACGGCTGCCGGAACCCTGCGGCTCCGGCTCTTCTTCCCGTCTGGTGAATTCATACATTAGGGAAAATATACGCCCGTGCCGCTGGGGTCGTCCACGACCGAACAAGGCCGCTCACATGCCTTTGGGACAGGCGGCAGCCGTGGCTCGAGGGGCGGCGTCTTCCCCTCTTGTTCTCGCCGTTGCCATGCGCGCCGTTTGCGTGAGGCGTGCCGGATAGCGCCGACCTTTTCAGGCGGCTGGCCTCGTGCCCTCGATGCTGGAACAGCCCCACAGGGGGTTGCCCTTGTTTTCTCATTTTGTTTCCACGATGATTACTAAGCACTCTTAGTTACCTCGGTCATCAATAAGAGGTGAGATGGTGCCTGTAGCTGGTCTTCGACAAACTGGTGCGATACGTATTCCCATGAGCTGCCTGGCTGACTTTGTATCATCTCCCGGCCGCTCACCACAGGCGCGGCTGCGCCCCTTCAAGTTCAGTCGGAGGGGTGAGGGTTTTGCGCGGACAACCTATTACCAACCGGGCCTTAAGGTGATTCGCGCCTACCATGTCGGAGGCAACAATGGAGCGACTATAGATCGCGCGATCGAGGAACTGCGGAAGCAGGAAAGCGTAGCCGAGAGCAGCCGTGAAAGAATCCGATGTGGGCGAAATGTTTCCGCAATCCAAGCTTACTATAAGATTTACGGGCAGCGGCGATTTAGGGTTCTCCCGAATCATCGATTGGCTTACGAGGTGGGAGGGGTCACAATCACCGCGCAACCCGATCTCTGGGTCGACGAGAACGGCACCCAGGTCTTACTAAAGATCGGAATGGCGCGGCACGGAGTCACATACATCGAGATGCTTTTGTCGCTTCTTCGGAAGGCGGCGGTGAAAAGCGGATACAAGATTCGTGCGAAGAACTTCGTTTATCTGAATGTGTCGAATGGCAAAGAATTGATCTGCTCCGGCCCGCTAACTAGATTCAACCGAACCTTCGTGACCGGAGCCCATGAAATTGCTGGCGTGTGGCCGACACTAATGGCCGGAGACGCTTAATGGCCTCCGCACCACGATGATCGTGCAATAACAGTATTAGACCCCAGGGCAATGCGGCTACGCCCGCTTCTTGAGCGGCTGCTCTTTAAGTGTCAGCGTCAGGAGGGCGTGCATACGTTTTAGAATCATCAGAATTGTAAGAATGAAGTTCGACATCAGCAGAACGAGCAAGAAAGTGGTCACACGCCCCGTGCCAGCTTCAGGCGTGGCTCGGTGCATGGTTGCAGCGACAATCGTCATTGTGACGATGCCGATAGATACCAAGATCGCAAACGAAATATTCTCGTAAAGCTCGCCGATTAGTTGCTTCCGAACAGCATAGAGCATTGATTGGGAATCGGTCTTGTCGGTCAACGTGAAGACCAGTAGAAGCAGACTGAACAGCAACCCTGCAAAAATTGAGAATGCGGTAAGGACGGCAATGAGAGCATCTTTGTCAAACGCAACTGCCCGATAACCGCACCACAGTGCAAAGATGAAGGGCAGCAAACCAAAAACTACAACGTCCGAAACCGAGAGCTTTCCTGTCTGAAAGTCGCGTAGTGTGCCGAAATGATCTTTGACCAGCCGCAGTATATTTATTTTGTTCATGGCGCATCTGCCTTACCGTACATCTGCTTCCGAGTTTCCCGCAAGAGGTCGGCCGCAAGTTCCCCTAGCGCATCAAAATCGCTGTGCGATTTGCCCAGGGCCTCGAGCCTGTCCGTTATGTCGCGGTAAGAACGTACGTTCTTGAGATTGCTAAGGTCCACCTGGCGCGGTCGGCCGTGTTGTTCGAGATGAACCTTCACTTTGGAAAAACCAAAGTCCATGTCCTCAAGCTCGAACACTTCGTTCGCTGGTTCGCCGCCCAAGATCTCTTTCAATTTTTCGGATAAGTCGAAATATCTTCCCCGCTTGGCCTTAAAAATCAATTCCATTGTTCCGTAACTCTCTTCGTGACCACCGGCCGCTACATCAGCAACATCCGATGACCGATTGTACCGACAGTAGCGGACTTGCGTGGCCCTCCCGCGGAGCAGTCTCTTTAGCTCCTTTTCTAGCACCAGAGGGCTAATGCGCAATCTCAAATCGCCGAACTGTTTTTCGACCATGGAAGCGAGCAGCTCATACAGGATGTGGCGGATTCCGTAGTTTCCTCGACGCTGGAGGATGAGCACGCCTTCGTCGGTCCCATGCGGGATGTAGAACTGAAAGAAAAAAGGCCACATATCCGCAACATCTTGGGTGCGCCTATAAACATCTTTTTTGCTCTTGCGATCAACGAGTATGCTTTCCACACCGTATTCGCCGGTCTCGATCATCCCCAAGAAGCAGCGTCCTTCTCCAACCCATTTGATGACCCGCAGGATGACTTGGGATCCCTCATTGTCAGGGCTGATTCTCTTGATCACGTCGAAATACCCCGCCAGCAAGTCCAAGAAGTCGTGTTCGCCGAGGATTGAACTAAGAGTTTCCTTTTTTCTGGTTTCCACGTTACGCACGCGCACGATGTAAACGGCGAATGAGGTGGTAAGGGGCATAGGCCGAAAAGTAGGGTATCACATGGCGAAGACAAAAGTCGGCGCATGTTATTTATTCGGTAATCCCTCGATGGTCTATACGTCGCAGGCGGGTGGCGCATCCTGCGAGGAACCACGCGCTTCTTGTGAAGGGTGCGCGAGACAGCTGACAAATCGAGCGCCCAACCCGCCCGCCACTCCCAACTCTAGGACTTCCGATCCCGCAATCCCGGTCGGCGACTGAGTCGCTCTAACTCAGACGTCACCTGCTCTGCCAACTCCGCCGCTTCCTCGTCTTCGTCCACCATTCGAATTTCGCGGAGAAACTTGGCGGCGTCGCCCGCGCGCAATTTCCGGCAGAGCCGGCTCAGCGTTTCCTGCTCGCGCCCGTCGAGCGCGCGCATCAGCGCCTTCACCACTTTCGAATGCCTCGGCAGGACGTTCCCGATGAACCTCTTCCCCGATTTCGTCAGGCCGACCACGTTGATTCGCCGTCCCTCCCTCGGCTTGTCGCGTCTGGACTTTGCCAGATGTGTTCGCTCAATTTCCACCGGAGGCAGCGCCACCACCCTTCGCGCCAGCCATCCGCGTTTCGCAAGACGCGCGATCGTCACGTCCACGCCTTGCCGCTGCAATCTCCGCCTCCGGGCGACGTCCGCGATGAACATCGCCCCCTCGCGATAGAGCAATTCCAAAAGGCGAAACTCTCCCATCGTTAAGTCGAACGACATCAATGGCCCACGGAGCTCGCCCCTGATCCAATCCGCCGTGTCCATCAGGTCCACGTACGCCCCGAACGCCCGCTGCGTCTTCTCCCTCTGGCTCACGTAATCCGTCATGGTGGCAAACCTCCCAAAATTGGCTTTTTTCGGCCAGATAAGCCCGTTTAACCTCCCGACGAGCGCAATATTATTGTATCCCTAGGAGCAGAAAAGAAATGGTGGCACAGACAATCTTGTCTGTGCTCTTCGGCTACTGGCGGAAGATGACCTTCACGCCGCGGCGCCAATTTTCATTCAAACCGATGCGCGCCACCTGGATCTCGGGCGAAAGAAATCGCACGAGCGTCGCGGTGGCCGGATGGAAGTGCAGGCCGGGAGCGACGAGCCAGACCAGCGGCGGCTTCGGATCGAATTCCTTCCCGGCGAAATAACCGTAGCGCTGGAAATCGCCGCTCAGCTGATGGCGGCGGACGCGCAGCCAGTAGTCGAGAGCCTGGATGGGCAGCTGAATGTCCTCGCTCGCCTTCAGCTCGATCACCACGAGCCGGCCCCGGCGTGTGATGCCGAGCAAGTCGATCACGCCGCGGTCTCCCGCCGAAAGCGCGGGGACCTGCGAATACAGGTGAGCCGGGTCGAGCTGCGCGTCGAGCCGGCCGGGCTCTTCGAGGACGAGCGTCTCGAGCCATCGCTCGGGCGCCGCGCGATAGAGCGGATGCCTCGCGTCGCTGGCGAGAGGGCTGCGATACAGCACGAGCTGGCGAACGAGCTGTTCGAGCTTCGGAGCCGTCGTGCCCGTCAATGGCTTTAACCGGTCGCCCAAACCGAAGCGGACTCCCTCGCGCGACCAGCGCGCAAATTCCAGCCCGTGAAAAGAGAACGCCACTTCCTTCGCCCCCGGCAGCGCATTCGCGCGCATCCGCCCGGCAACGTCGCCAAGCATCGGCGCGAGCGCCGGAATCCGCGCCGCGCTTTCCTGCGCGGCCGTGAGCGCCAATTCCACTTCGCGGCGCATCGTGAGCCTGCTTTCGAGGTTTCCCAATTCCGCGGCATCCATCTTTTCCACGCGGCCGTCGACGTTGTCGAATTCGAAGACCTCGGTGCGCGCCGCACTGGAAAGCGCCAAGGCTCGCGCGCGCAGCGGCCGGCTGGTTCCCTCGGGGACGAACAGCCGCACGCCCTCGACCCCGTGGGTATGGGAGTGCGCCCGCACCCATTCCAGCCAGAGAAGCGCGAACGCGAGAATCCCGTCGATCGCGGCGGCGCTTTCGCGCGAGGAAACTGCGAGAAAAGCCCATAAATGCGGGCCTTCCCGCATGCGCCCTCGCACATACAGTCCGGAAAACGAATGCTCGAGATCGGGAGCGGCGGAGAGCGAATCGACTTCGGCGTCGGGAAAGCGCTCGTGGAGAAAACGCTCGAAGCGCGCGCGGAATTGTTCGCGGGTGATGCGCGCCGTGGCGCGCGGCGAATCGGTTCGCAGAAATTCGAGCCGGCCTGGTTTCGCGCGGCCGAATCGCTGCACTTCGAGGACGATACGATCCTGAGATTGTTCGCGGACGCGGAGGATGCGGCGAGTCAGATTGCGTTCTTCGGACCACAGGTGAACGAGCGGATTCTTGCCTTCGGCGCGAAATTCGCAGCGCAGCCCGGTCAACTCGGCCAGCCACTGGCCGTCTTCGCGAACTTCCGCGCTGCCGGAGGACGCCATCGCGTCCAAGGCCCGATCGAGCTCGGCCCATTCATTCATAGACAAACCGTCCTGCGTTTAGAAAACAGCCCAGCCCGCTACTGAAAACGACCGCTACTGCAACACGAGGCCCGATACCCGGATAGAAGGATACTGCTGATTCCACATGGATGGAATATGTTGTTCGACCGTGATCTGGAAATCGCGCGCCTGCCCCGGCGGGAGCGGAGGGCCGGTCAGGTCGACCGGTCGCTGCTTCTCGCGCAGGATCACCTGATTGAATTGATCGTGGAATTCGAGCGTGAGTTCGAGCGCGCGCACGGCGCGGGTGCCGTCATTCGAGATTTTGCCGGTCGCATACGTGAATTCCTGATTCAGAAGATTCGAAGCCTGCGAAAAATCGACGTCCTGGAAGTGAATGTTCGCGGCGTAGTTCTGTTCCTCAGCGCCAAACGGCAACGCTGCTGCCGCAGCGGCCTTATGCGGCTCGGTCGAGCGTGTGAGAAGAAGAAGGCCGGCGAACAAGAGCAGCACGATCACCGCGCCGATGGCAAACGCCGCGGGAAAGCCGCGGCTGCTGCTGCGTTCCTGGCCGGTTTCGGGCGCGGGTTCCATGGCTTGCTGGTCCATCAACTGCCGAAGGATAGCCGCAGAATCAAAGCCTCGGGGAGCCCCGCGCGGCTCATGCGGCCCTGCACGTCTTCGATGTCATAAGGGACTCTCCAGAACGCGACGGATTGGGCGTCAAGATCCGCAATCGCGAATCCGGCCCGAGGGTCGCCGTCGCGCGGCTGGCCGATCGAGCCGGGATTGAGCAGGTAGGTAGTGCCCTGTTCGACCGCAAGAGTCGAGAATTCATTTCCGCCCGACGGCTTGAAGTGCAGGAGCGTCACTTCTTCGCCGCGAAGAGAAAATCCGCCCTGCAGATGCGTGTGACCGAAAAATGTTACGGGAGTGGGAGCATCCCGCAAGCCGTCGAGCGCCAGGGCCGGCGACAACACGTACTCGTCCTCATCATGCACGGCCCCGTGGACGATCGAGAAGCCATCCACCGTCAGAGGGCCCATCGGCAGATTTTCGAGATACTCGCGATTCTCGGGCCGCAGTTGCGCGCGAGTCCAGAGGACGGCATTGCGCGCGATCGGATTGAACTCATCGGCATCATCGATGCCGGCGATGGCCTTGTCGTGGTTTCCTCGTATCGTGACCGCGGGAAGCGCACGAACCCGATCGATCACTTCGTTCGGATCGGGGCCGTAGCCGACGAGATCGCCTAGGCAGACAGCTTTTTGCCAGCGGCCTTTGGCTACGCTCAGGACCGTGTCGAGCGCCGTAAGGTTGGCGTGAATGTCGCTCAGGATGAGATAACGCATCGTTTCGGCATCACCGCAATCTGCGAATCATATCAGATGAAAGGCGCTCCCTTGCATAGCGACAATGGCGAAGAGCATACGCGCGTCCGGGGCTGATCGCCCAGCGGATCAGCATGGCATCGCCATAGCTATAGAAGCGATAGCCAGCCTCGACGGCATGGCGATACGCGCGTAGCACATTCTCGCGGCCGGCGAAGGCTGCCACGAGCGCCAATAAACTGGATTGTGGCAAATGAAAATTCGTCAGCAACTGATTTACGATGCGAAAAGGCTTGCCGGGGTACAGAAATATTTTGGCCTCGGACTTTCCCGCCGCGACCGGCTCGTGGCGACCTTCACTTTTTTCGGCGGCATCCTCGAGCGCTCGGACAACCGTGGTTCCGATGGCGAGCACAGGGCGCTTTTCGCGGCGGGCGCGGGCGAGAGCGGCGGCCGTGGCCTCCGGAATTTCATACGCCTCGGCGTGGATCGGGTGGTCTTCGAGGCTTTCTGTGCGGACTGGCTCGAAAGTGCCTAGCCCGACGTCCAGTGTAACTTCGGAGATCTCGACGCCACGCGCACGAATTCGCGCGATGATTTCCGGCGTGAAATGCAGGCCCGCCGTGGGAGCTGCGACCGCGCTGCCCTCTCGCGCGAAAATTGTCTGATAACGCTCGCGATCGGAAGGCTCATCCGCACGCTTGATGTAGGGAGGCAGCGGAATGTGGCCCAGATGATTCACTGCCTGGCGAAAGCCGTTGCGCGACGTGAATCGGATGATGCGGAGGCCGTAGTCGCCTCGGCCTTCGACTATTCCTTCGAGTTCCCCTTCGCCGAAAACGATTCGCTCGCCGACAGGGACTTTTCGGCCCGGCCGCACGAGCGTCTCCCAGGTCTCGGCACCGACCTTGCGGACGAGGAGGACTTCGATCGGGGCTTGGAGGAATTCGCCGCGCTCCGGGTTATTTCGTCCAGGCGGCTCGGCGTGAATTCCGACGCGGCGGCCGAAAAGCCTCGCGGGAAGCACGCGCGTGTTGTTGACGACCAGGAGTTCGTCGCCGCGGAGCAGATCGGGGAGTTCGCGGAAACGGCGGCCCTCCCAGGCGCCTGTCGCGCGATCGAGGAGCAGCATTCGCGAGGCGGCGCGATCATCTAGCGGACGCTGCGCGATTTGTGCCGGCGGTAATTCGTAATCGAAGTCGGTTACGTTCATCGGAGAGACACGAAGAAGGGCCGGCGAGACGCCCTTCGAAACGACTTAGGGCAGGCCAGCGCTACGCAAGGCCCTCCTGGCTTCGGCATTTCGATCGAGCTGCGTTGTCTTGCGAACATTCGCGATGGCTGCAAACCTTGTGTCGCACCTACGGCGCTTGGCTCTTGTGCGCTATGTACCCAGCCCTTCCGGGCTGGGCTAACCTCTGACGCACCTCCGGCGCTGTTGCGGCGAAAGGCGAAGATGCCGCGCTGCCCTTCGTTTCTCAGGGCAAAAAAGGCCGCGGCGCTACATTTAAACCTTATAGTTTTGCGGCGCGCTCGGCTAGCTCGGAGACTTCCTGCATTTCCGCGTGGATGAGGCCGTTTGATGCGAGCAACGACGGGCCGCCGAGATAATAGGGACCTCCCTCGATCGCCGTGACGAGGCCGCCCGCTTCGCGGACGAGGAGCGCGCCCGCTGCCGTGTCCCACGAATTCAGGCGAAACTCCCAGTACGCATCGAACCGGCCGCACGCCACCGAGCAGAGATCGAGCGCCGCCGAGCCATCGCGCCGCACGCCATGCGAACGCAGCGTGAACTCCCAGTAGTAGTTCATGTTCGCGCTGCGCTTGCGCTGGTGCGTTGGAAATCCAGTCGCGACGAGGCTGGTGGCCAGCTTGTCGACCGACGAGACGTGGATGCGCTGCCCGTTGAGATAAGCGCCTTCGCCGCGGGCGGCGGTGAAGAATTCGTCGCTGACAGGATTGAAGACCACGCCGGCAATCGGCTCGCCATCTTCGCTGAGGCCGATCGACACGGCGAAGCAGGGATAGCCATGAGCGAAGTTGGTGGTGCCGTCGAGCGGATCCACATGCCAGCAATATTTTGCGCCTGCCGCGGCTGCGGACGCGCCTCCACCTTCCTCGGCGATAATCGCGTGATCGGGAAAATGCTCCCTGATTCTTGCGACGATAATGTCTTCGGAGCGGCGATCCGATTCCGTGACGATGTCGACTTCGCCCTTGTAGGAAATCTTCTTGGGGCGGTCGAACTCGCGGCGGAGAACCGCGCCAGCCTCGCGCGCGGTGTCGCTGGCTACCTTCAGGAACTCATTCATTCGGCTCGCCCCGCGTGAGGTATTCCTTGCGATAGCGCACCACGTAATTTCCCTTCACGACAAGCTGCACGTGGCGATAGCTGCCCGGCGGCGGCACCGGCTGCGGGTAGTAGCCCAGCAGGTACTGCGTGCGCAGCTCGCGATCGATGCGATCGAACATCTGGTCGAGCTGGCTCATGTCGCCGACGAAAAACATCGCGCCGCCCGTGCTGTCGGTAATCGTAATCAACGCATGTTCTCCCGCGGTGTTGCGGCCGTTCTCGTTGTTCACCGGACGAATGATGATCGAATAGAGCAGGGTTCCCGAGTCGACGGCCACGCGCCGGGCATCCTCGAATTTCGAGACGCTGGTAGTTTCGCCGGCGTCGGTCACCAGCACGATCGCGCGCCTCCTGCCCTCGGGACGCCGTCTGAGCGCGTTGGAACCCAGCACGAGCGCATCGTAAATCGATGTTCCAGCGCCCATCCGGATTTGATGCACGGATTCTTGCAGCTTCGGCACGTTATCGGAGAAATCGGAGAGCTGCGTGACGGTTTCGTCGAATTCGAAAACGCCGAGCGCGTCTCCCGGCCGCACCACCTGCCGGATGAAATGCGCGGCCGCTTCCATCTCGACCTTCAGGTCCTTGTAGGCGCTCATGCTCGAATCGACCATGAGCGCGAGATCGAGCGGGCGGTTGGTCTGCGCCTCGAAGCGCTCGATTTTTTGCGGCACGCCCTCTTCGGAAAGAGAGAAGGCATCCTGCGTGAGATCGGGGATGGGTCGGCCGTTGGCGTCAGTCACGCTCGCCAAAATATTGACGAGATCGGTCTGAACCCGGATTTCACCGCCGTGCCGCTGCTGCCGCGCGCGCAGCGGAAACACGAACCCTGCGCTGCCAATGACCGTTACCGCCAGGAAAATACCGTACCGTACACCGCGAACAGGGGTTGACCTCATCTAGGAGATAGATTCGCCGGGCGGCGAAATGGCTTCCTGCGAGGGCAGCTCGCCTTCGGCCCAGACGGCGCCGCCAACGAAATACTCCTTCTTCCAGATCGGAACGGAGCGCTTGAGCGTGTCGATGGCGTAGCGGCAGGCATCGAAAGCCGCCCCGCGATGCGGCGAGCTGACGGCGATCAGGACGCTCGTCTCGCCGATTTCAAGACGTCCCAGGCGGTGGACTATCGCTAGGCGATGGATCGGAAATTTCTGGCGAATTTCGGCGCCGATTTCGCGCATTTTGGAGTAGGCCATCGACTCGTAGGCCTCGTAATCGAGGTAGAGCGTCTGGCGGCCTTTGAAATTGTTGCGGACGAAGCCATCAAAGACCACGAGCGCTCCATCCTCGGGTGCTTTCAGGCTTTCGACGATTTCGTTCGGGCGAATCTTGTGGCGGACCAGCTGGAAAATGTCTTCCGCGATTGCGGTTTGCTGGCCGCCGCTGACGGGCGGGAGGAACGCGACCTCGTCGCCGTTTGTGAGCGGCGAGCGCCAGGGGGCATATTCCTGGTTCACGGAGGCGGCGATGGACGCGCGGAAATCCGCGAGCTTGGGGAAGCGGCGGCCGTAGCGCGCGAAGAGATCTTCTACGCGCGCGCCATCGGAGAGTTCGGTCTCTTCCTGCGCTACCCCTGTGATTTCCTTCAGCTGACCAAAAAAGAGCACTCGCACACGCATCGGCTTATTCTATCGCGCTGCTGTGCGAACGAGAAGCGTTCGCCCGCCGCCTTGGTGACTGCGGGGCGAGTTCGATCGCCTCACTCAACACAGAGGGCACTGAGAGGCACAGAGAGCACCGAGAAAAACGGAAGATCACCGCAGAGACGCAGAGGGCGCAGAGAATAACTACGGGAGGCCGCTCCGTGACAATATTTTTGTTTGCTTCACGTAATCGCGCGGGATACAATGCGAGAATCGTTAGATGTTCCGCTCTGGGCGCGCACAGCGTTCGGATGAATCGGGGGGTTTGGAAACCATGAAGCTCCTCATCGCAGTCCTTGCGTAGGCCGTAGCCGCGGGCTATCGCGGCGGATTTCTTTCCGGCTTTTCTCCTACAACGTTATTCAACTTTGGTCTTTCAGCAGCGTTCGCGTTGCAGCAGCGTTTTTGCAACGCGCGCAGAAAGCGGCAGATTGCGATGAGTGCGACGGCGTCTCAGTCGGCACGACAGAGTTTGTGGAGCGAGATTCGCGAAGCGATTCGGGGATCGCACCAGGACTTCACCACGGGAAGCTTGAACCGGTCGATCATCCTGCTGGCGATTCCGATGGTTCTGGAGATGGTGCTCGAGTCGCTGTTCGCCGTCGTGGACGTGTTTTGGGTGGCGCACGTCGGGGCGGATGCGGTGGCGACGGTGGGCCTGACCGAGTCGCTGCTGACGCTCGTGTTCGCGGTGGGCATGGGGCTCAGCCTTTCGACGACGGCGATGGTGGCGCGGCGCATCGGGGAGAAAGATCCCGAGGGTGCGGCTGTGGCGGCCGTGCAGGCAATTTTTCTGGGGCTCACGGTTTCGTTCCTGATCGGCGTGCCCTGCTTCATCTACGCGCCGGAACTGCTGCGGCTGATGGGCGCGTCGCCTGAAATCGTCAGAACGGGGACGTGGTATGCGCGGATCGCGCTGGGCGGCGGAAGCGGCGCGGTGGTGGTGCTGTTCTTGAACAACGCGATCTTTCGCGGCGCGGGCGATGCGGCAATCGCTATGCGGCTGCTGTGGGTGTCGAACATCATCAATCTGGCGCTCGATCCGTGTTTGATCTTCGGGCTTGGGCCATTTCCCCGGCTTGGCGTGACGGGAGCGGCGGTTGCGACGTACACGGGGCGCAGCATCGGCGTGCTCTATCAGTTTTACCGGCTGCTGAAAGGCACGGAACGCATTCGCGTGCTTGGCAGGCAGATTCGCTTGAACGCCGAGGTGCTCTGGCGATTGCTGCGCGTGTCATTTACCGGGATTTTTCAATTTGCGATTGCGAATACGAGCTGGATCGGCCTCGTGCGCATCGTGAGCATTTTTGGCGCGGCGGCGCTGGCCGGTTACACCATCGCGATTCGCATCGTAATCTTCGTGATTTTACCTTCGTGGGGGCTGAGTAACGCGGCGGCCACGCTGGTGGGGCAAAATCTCGGCGCCAAACATCCGGACCGCGCGGAGAAATCGGTGTGGCGCACGGGAATTTACAACATGCTGTTTCTGGGCGGCGTCGGAATCGTGCTGGTTGCGTTTGCGGGGCCGATCGTGCGCCTATTCACCAACGACCCGGAGGTGGTGCCACTCGCGACGTCGTGCCTGCGCATCGTGAGCTGCGGCAACATCGGCTACGCGTACTCGATGGTGATGCTGCAGGCGTTCAATGGCGCAGGGGATACGGTGACGCCGACCATCGTGAATTTCTTCGGATTCTGGCTGTTCGAGATTCCGCTGGCGTACTGGCTGGCGATTCCGCGCGGCTTGCATTCAAACGGAGTCTATTTGTCCATTGCGATCGCGGAGTCGGCGATTGCGATCGCGAGCGTGATTTTGTTTCGGCGCGGACAGTGGAAGACGCGGCAGATTTGAAGCGTGCATTTGACACCAGGGTGGATTTGATCGCCCAACTCAACACAGAGTGCACTGAGGAAGCACAGAGTACACAGAGAAAGACGGAAGATTGGCGCACCCTTCGTCGTAAGCAGACTCAGGGCAGGGAGGCGCAGAGGACAAAGAGAAGAACACCTGAAGCCGCTGCACGCCGACGTTGTTCGGTCCCAGATTTTCGCACCGGCGTACTGGGCGCAAAGGCCCCGCCCTCACAAACCGAGGATGGGGCACCCGGAAGGTCAAAAGTGAAGATACAAATCTTTAGTGGCCCTCGGGGGTGGGAGTTGGCATGGTGCGGGCGAGGCGGGCGATTTCGTCGAGTTGGGCCGACGCGCGCAGTAGGGCCGCCGAAAGCGAATCGGCTTCCTGGCGAAGAGTGACGGGATCGTCGCGATCGAGAGCTTCAGTGATGCCGGGCATCATTTCGGACGCGTACCCCGCGTAGCTGCCGGGCGCGTAGACCGTATGCTTAAACCAGGGACGGCCAACGAGGCCATCCGGCACCAGCAGCGCCTGCTCGACTTCGGGCAAAGCTCGATTGATTTCCTCCGCGTTCGAGGGATCGATGGACGCAGTGGAAACCATGCGCAGCGCGTCAGTGGCGCGCGTGGCGGATGCCGCAAATTGCTCGGACGCTTGCTCGACTGGCTTCAGCAGGCCGGCTTCATCCGGATGGCGGTCGGCGCGGGCGGCGAGGTCGTCGACGTTTCGCTGGATCGCCGAAGCGTAGGACGCGTAATTGAAGGGCAGAATGTCCGCCTCGTCGAGGCGGAGCGCGATCGTGCCCAGAATTCGCGCGAGAGCGACGTGATAGTCGAACGTCGGATCGCCGAAATGCTTCATCCAATAGAAATCGTCGTAGATCGAGTGGTAGACGCCGTAGTCGCCGCCGAATCCCAGGTCGATCGAGGGAATTCCGGCGTAGTCGAAAAACGGCGAGAAGTCCGATCCCGCCCCCAGATCACCGACCGGGGCTTTGACCGAAGCCTCGACCGTCACCGCTTGACTCCCCGTGCCGGAAGGCTTTTCTTTCTCCTTCACATTCTCCGTGGACTGAAGCCACGAATCGTACACGCTGCCACCCGTTTCCGGATCGGCCACCTCGCGCGTTGCGGCGCGCAGCAAATCCTTCAGCGAGGGCGTCGCCGACGCGGCGAAATCCGGGCCGGCCACGCCCACATCCGTGTTGATGTATGCGACCGCTTTCGATTGCAGCTCGGCGCGATTCGCCTCGACCCATTCGGTTGAGCCGAGCAGGCCGGGCTCTTCGCCATCCCAGTGGCAGATCACGATCGTGCGGCGCGGCTTCCATCCGGAGCGCACGAGTTCGCCGAGCGCGCGGCCCGTCTCGAGCATCGCAGCGGTGCCGCTGCCAGGATCGGCGGCGCCAAAGACCCACGCATCGTGGTGATTGCCGAGGATCACCCATTGGTCGTCGGACGTGCCGTGCAGCGTCGCGATTACGTCGTAAAGCGGGCGCTCGGCGTAATCCATCACCAGTTTCATGTGGACCTGCGTGTCGCGCGAGCCACCCACGTGGTAGGTGAACGGAAGGCCGCCCTGCCAACCATGCGGGACGTGCTTGCCGCGAAGGGTGCCGAGAATGACGGCCGCATCCTGCGCGTTGATCGGCATCGTGGGAATGTGAGGCAGATCCGAGGCGGCGTCCGGAGCGAGGCGCTGAGCATCCGACACTGCGGCCACGCCGGGCGTCAAGGGATCGCCCGGATAGATTTGTGTGTAAAGGATCGAGCCGCGCTGAATGCCGCTCATCGGGCGCCACGGGCCCTGCGGATACGGATCACCCGCCGCGTAACCATCCTCTTCGGGATCGGAATAGATGATCAGCGCGGCGGCATGATGCTCTTCCGCGAGCTTGGCTTTTATTCCGCGATAGCCCTCGCCGTAACGCGCGAGGACGACTTTTCCTTCGACGCTTACGCCCAGCGAGGCCAGCTCGCGGTAATCCTCGAGCGTGCCGTAATTTGCGTAGACGACGGGAGCCGTTACATCTCCCGAAGGAGAATAAATGTTGAATGCGCGGACGGCGCGCTCGTCGTATGTGGCGGGATCGCCGTCGAAAGGCGCCTCAGGAGTGGCGAGCTGTTTGCGCACGGGCTTCACAAGTTCGAGTTGCACTTCGCGCGGCTGCGGCAGCCACGCGCTATAGCTGGCGATTTGGGCGTCGAAGCCGAAACTCTTGTACTGATCGCGGAGCCATTCGGCTACCTGGTGGCTTGCTTCCGTGCCCGCCAAGTGAGGCTGGCTGGTGAGGTGGCGCAGGTCGTCCTCAGCGTGCGAGGCATCGGGAATGAGGCGAAATTTTCGCTCCAGCTGCCGCTCGGTCTCGACATGCGAGGGCAGGAAGCCCGAAATAGAGTCGGGAGCCTGCGCGCGGCTCGACATCGCTAGCGAGAGCAGAAACAAACCCGCCGCAGGCAATGCAAAACGGCTTTGTGGCTTTAGAACGTTCATTCCGAACGCACACTCAAAGTTTGATTCTATCGCACCGTGGTGCGCCCGGCGCGTGCAGATCCATTTTGTGCGCGAAGATAACGCCCTCATCCCCGTCTCTTTTGTATACTGGAGGGGCTCGATCTTGACCCGAACGTTGGTTAGCGGGCTTGGGGTGCGGTACTCGAACCGCGCAGTCGAACAATAAAATGAAAATCCTGATTTCGGGTTCCTCCGGGCTTGTCGGCAAAGCGCTTTCGAGCGCTCTTCGTGCGGAGGGGCATACGGTTGCGCGGCTGGTGCGTCCCGGCGGCGCGCTTTCCTCGGGCGACGTGTCGTGGGATCCGATGGCGGCGACGATGGACACGGCCGCGATCGAAGGCGCGGATGCTGTGGTGCACCTGAGCGGCGCAAGCATTGCCGGAGGCCGCTGGACACCTGCGCGAAAGGCGGTCCTCCGCAGCAGCCGCATCGATACGACGCGCGTGCTCGTTGATTCGCTGATAAATCTGCGCACCAAACCTTCGGTTTTGGTTTGCGCCTCGGCTACCGGGTATTACGGAAATCGCGGCGACGAAATCTTGACGGAATCGAGCAGCGCTGGCACGGACTTTCTTTCGCTGCTCGCCCGCGACTGGGAGGGGGAAGCCGCGCGAGCCGAAATGAACGGGATCCGCACGGCGACTCTCCGCTTCGGCTTGATTCTCGCGGCGGATGGCGGCGCGCTTCCCCAGATGCTTTTGCCCTTTCGGCTGGGTTTGGGCGGGCGATTCGGTACGGGCGCTCAGTGGATGCCGTGGATTGCGCTGGAAGACGTCATCGCAATTGCCAAGTTGGCCATCGCCGATGCGCGGGTCTGCGGGCCATGGAACGTGGTGGCGCCGAATCCCGTGCGCAATTCCGAATTCACACGCATCCTGGCGGACGTTCTTCACCGTCCGGCAGTTTTTCCCGTACCCGCCTTCGCCCTGCGGCTCGCGCTCGGGGAAATGGCCGAGCCGCTCTTGCTGGCAAGCCAGCGAGCTGTCCCCGCGCGGCTGCTGGCGATGCAACACAAATTCCGCTTTGAAACGCTCGAGCCCGCTCTGCGAGCAACTCTCGCGAAGGCGTGACGCGCCCAATCTGGCACTGCCGAGTTCCGTTGTGGCACAGAAATTCGGCCCACGCTCAGATCGAGCGAACCTCTTGATGCGTGCGCGCGCTCCTCGCAGCTAAACTAACTCCTCATCAAAATAGAACTTAGGTGCACGAAGTTCGGCCAAGCCGCGCTGCCAAGGCTCCTCGCTCTGCCTGCTCCGCTCTGGCACATCTCTTGCCTCCATCGCCGACATGCGAGAGGCAAGAGATCGCAAAAAGACGAGCCGAATCTTCGCACGGCGTGTTCGTGTGACGCGTAGTTGCGTCCCGATCTTGTGCCTCGTAGTTATCTGTGCCTGCGCGATCTTCGAGTCAGCGTGCGCCAGAACCGTGGGGTCAGCGTCCCCTCCACCACCGCCGCCGAACATCGTGGTAGAGATATCGCCGACCACGCCCAGCGTGCCGACCGGCGGCGCGCAAGTGTTCACAGCGACTGTGACCGGAACGGACGGGGCTTCGATCGACGTGACGTGGAGCGTGAACGACACGCCCGGCGGCAATTCCACCATCGGTACAATTGCGTCGACCGGAACATCGACAGCGCTCTACACGGCACCTGTGGCCGTCCCGTCGCCCGCCGCCGTGACGGTGACGGCTACGAGCACGGTGGACACTTCGGCGTCTGGCAGCGCAATCGTCACGATCACCTGTACTGCGACGAATGCGATCTCGCCTCCATCCGCGAGTGTCGCACTCAGTCAGCCGCAATCATTTGCCGCCTCGTTCTGCTTGGCCGCAGGTGCGAGCGTCACGTGGGATGTCAACGGAATTGCCAGCGGGAATTCGAGCGTCGGCACAATCAGCGCGACGGGCGCCGAAACCGTGACCTACACCGCGCCGGCAAGTCTTCCCGCAACGAATCCCGCCACGATCGGCGCGACGGCGAGTTCCGTGACCAGCGGGGCAAGCAGCGAATCCGCCACAGCCACCATCACGAGCAACGTCGCGGTGGTGGTTTCGCCGCCGACTGCGACGGTCGCGACGGGCCAGCGTATGGCGTTCACTGCAAGCGTCGCGAATACATCCGATACCACGGTCACCTGGTCGGTGAATGGAATCGGGAACGGTAATGCCAGCGTCGGCCAGGTTTGCGTGTCCGGGACGAATCCGTGCTTCGCGCCCGCCGGTCCCGCGTCGGGCAGCATCGATTACCTTGCACCCGCTGTTGTGCCGTCCCCGAATTCTGTCTCGCTCGTAGCGACGAGCCACGCCGATCCTTCGCGAACAGGAATGTCGGCGATCACAATTTCCGAGGCATCGGGGGCTGTCGGCGTGACGATCTCTCCCACGTACGCTTTTGTGCCCGCTTCGGGCGGCTCCACGAGCACGTGGCAGTTTTTTGCCAGTGTGACTGGCTCCGGAAACACAAGCGTGACGTGGAGCGTCCAGAGTGCTGTATCCGGCCAGGGCTGCACGGGATCGGCATGCGGCTCAGTGAGCGCCAGCGGCCTCTACTCCGCCCCAAGTGTCGCTCCATCTCCCAATGCGATTTCCGTGGTTGCGACGAGTTCGGCCGACCCCACAAAATCCGCTTCGGCGACCGTTGCCGTCACGAGCGGCCCCACAATCGAGCTAATCCTGCCGTCGAGCGCGATGGCCGGCGCGGTCGAAAGCTTCCCGCTGTCGGTCCAAGGCACACATTTTGTCGTGGGGAGCGGCAGCTCCGCGTCCACGATCCTGATTAACGGCGCGGCGCGAACCACGACGTGCGCCACTACATCAACGTGCACCACCGTGCTGAATCCGTCCGACGTGGCGGCGGCCGGCACGCTGACGGTGCAAATCCAAAATCCGGGCAATCCGGCCGAGCTGTCGAATCTCGTGCCGTTCGTTGTAGTGCCGTTCGATGTTTCGGTCGGCACCGTCGCGCTCACGCCGGGACAGCCTGCCGCAACCGGAAACGAGATTGTCGTCGTCGAACCAACAACGGCCGCTGCATCCTCACCGCTCAACGTCGATTTCATCGGCTTGCTCACCGGCGGAAACAACTGCGGGGTGCAAGGCTCGCCGCTGACCGTGACGCGTCCCTCCTCCGGCACGGCTACGGTCAGCATCTGCGTTCACGGCACCGGGCTTGATCCGACTCTTGCCTACACGTTCAGCGGGCCAGACTCGCCTCCGAATGCCAGAGACATCGGCATCGTCGCTTCCGCCATCACAGGGCTATTCCCGAACATGATCGAACTCGACCTGCAACTCTCGAGCACGACCGTCCCCGGCGTGCGCACGCTATTCATCACCACGCTTAACAACGACCGCGCTGTAGCAAGCGGGATGCTGGAAGTGAAATGAAGCGAAATCCGAGATGGAACCCTCGAGGTGAACTCGATATGCGCAACTTACGACAGCAGTTTACGACAGTGCTTCACTATGTCCTCGTATCGACGATCTTGCTGCTCGCGTCAGGTGCAACTCGGTCCGCGAGCGGCACAACTTTGATGCGGATGTCCCTCGCTCAAATCTCCCAGGCGGCGCAAGTAATCGTGCGTGCTCGCTGCGTCGGCAACTCGACCCGCTGGGACGCGGGCGAAATCTGGACATTCACGTCTTTCGAGACCGAGGAGACATGGAGTGGCTCGGCGCCTTCGCAAATTTCCGTTCGGCTCCTTGGCGGGCGTGTTGGCAATCTCACCTCGACGGTTTCCGGGGTTCCGCGATTCTCTCCGGGCGAGGAGGTGGTTCTGTTTCTCGAAAACACGGCGCGCGGCGACTTTTCAATTGTGAGCTGGGAGCAGGGCACCTTCCGGATTCGCCGCGACGCTCGCACGGGCGACGAAGTCGCCGTGCAGGACACCGCCGCCTTCCCTGTGCTCGATCCGGGCACGCGCCGCTTCGAGACTATCGGGATTCGCAATCTTCCGATCGCGACGTTTCGGTCGCGCGTGGACGCCGCAGTGCGCGGGGAAGTGAGGAAGCAGCCGTGAAACGCGAGTTCGCAATCGCCACAGCCATTCTTCTTGTTTTCAGCGCGCTCTCGACTCCTCCAGCGGACGCTTACCTGATGGATTCGACGGTGCCGCAATCCGGCGGATGCCCCGCGCTCGACCGGTGGAATCTCTCCGTGTCTTCGCCGCTCGACCGCCAGTGGAGCACGTCGCTGCCGCTTACGCCGCAAACGATTCTCACCGTCGCCACCGGAGGAACGAACGCGCAACTCACGGAGATCGAACAGGTAATCTCGGATTCTTTCGGTGCGTGGTCCGGCGTCGCCGGTACGACGTTCAATTCCGCGGCCTACCCGGGATTGATCGGGCCGCTCGCGCGCGTCACCGCCGCCAATTCGTGCACGAACGATCAGGAAAGCAACATCGACGGCCTCAACACGATCTGCTTCAACCAATCGAGCATGGGCTTCACCACCGGAGTCCTGGCGTTCACGCGCGTGATCACCGCCAACGCGCCGGGCGCCTCGGTTGGTTCCGACCCGCCTGCAAAGTTTGCCGGACAGATCCTCGACGCGGACACGCTCTTCCGCAATGACGGTCAGGCGACCTTTGCGACTCCTGCCGCTCTCGCAACGACTAAGGATCAGGGGGCCTACGATCTCGAATCGCTTCTCACGCACGAAATCGGCCACTGGTTCGGATTCGACCATTCGGCAGTCTGGCGAGCCATCATGTTTCCGTTCGCGCCGCCGCCTGGACAGTTTCTCGGTGACAGGCCGACCGCACAAGCTCCCGACGGGCCGCTCTCGGACGACGACCGCACCGGCATTCGCATGCTTTATCCCGATCCGAACGACACAGTGAACATCGGCGGCATCAGCGGGCGCGTTGTCCCAGCAAATCCATTCGCTCTCGCAATGCTCGCGGCGCCCGCGCCCGGTTCGTTCGTTACGGGAATCTTCGGCGCGCACGTCGTCGCCGTGGATAGCGACACGGGAGCGGTGATTGCGGGAACGCTGGGCGGCTGGACGTGCGACACGTCAACTTCTTCGCTGCAATTCGATGGCTCGTTCGATATCGAGCGCCTGCCCGTTAGCCACAACTACCTGATTTACGCGGAACCGCTCGTGGGACTCGCGGTGCCCGCCGACTTCAGCATCGCGCTGGGTGACCTGTGCGCGTCAGTCTCGACATCGGTCTGTGCCACGCCGCCCGTGGACACGAACTTCAATCCGCGCATTCTCCCGGCCGACCCATAGCGCAGCGGCGCGGCGCCCAAAAAAAAAGCGGCTCCCGGGAGGTGCGGGAGCCGCTCTGGGTGTTGCGCGTGCGAATCACAACCGCTGCTACTGCGTCGGCAAAAGCTCCTGCGAGAAACCGATCGTGTTGATCGAGGTGAGCTTCGGCGTTCTCGGCGGCAGCCACTGCGGGCCTTGCGAGAAGTCCGCGTCGAAGGTGTAACCGCGCGTGGGCGGGTTGTACACCGTGGTGCAGCACTTGTACAGCCCAGTCCCCGCCCGGTTAAAGTAGAAACTGACGAGCGAGCCCTTGTAATAGAGCGTTCCTCCCCAGGTTTCTACATACCGCAGGAAGTTGTGCAACCCTCCATCGGTGCCGTAGTCCGCAGCCGTGCCGGCGGGCTGCGCGAACGGAACGCCCTTGCCCGAGATGATGGCAACGCGGTACGACGTCGTTACGCCCGGCCGGCTATTCGGATCGTACGGAGAGATGAACGAGTTCACGTCGTTCCAACCGTCCGAGAGGAAGGTCACCGTGTCCGCCATCACCCCCGCAGCCACGTTCGTCCCGGTCCAGGCCCCGGTGTTGACTCCGCCATCGTTGTATTCGCCTTGAATGTAGACGGGATTCTCGGCAGCGATCGTCAGTCCGCACGGGGGATTCGGAGCGGCGCCGTAGCAGCTGGTTCCCAGATTGAGCGTCGAGCCGTACTCAAGTTTGAGCGCGCGGCGGAAGAAGACCGGCGGGTTTTCTCTCGCCTCTTGATTGTGCTGATAGACGTAAATCGGCGACGGCTGTACGGCTGCAGGACCACAGTTCGGATTCTGTTCGAAGATGGGGACGGGGGTTACAAGGTTCGACCCCGTGAGATTTGCCTCCAGATTGTAAATCGCCAGCGTGGAGGTCGCGCCAAGAGATGCCGTTAAGAGCGGGGTTCCGCCATACGTTCGCAGTTTTCCGTCACCCTCGAGGTCCTCTCCGGCGTCTATCACAGTGTTGGGGCAGCCGTTCGCATCGGCGGGATTCACAATGTCATTGAATCCGAAGGCTCCGGTCTTGACTCCGAAGCCCACCGTCGGGTCGATTTGATTGCCGCGGCGGTCGGAGAAGTAGACGGAAAATCCGCCCACATTGTCCGTCTTGGTGCCGCTTACACCGATGGCCCCGGTGAACCAACGCGAGAGGTTGTTGACGTCGAGTTCGATGTAATTCATCACCCCTTCGGCGGTAATCTGCGGGTGATTCGAGGCGGCATCGTGGGAGTTATTTGGGAGTGCGTTATCCCGGGAGTTGGCCTCGCGCGCGTCGTAGAGCACCATCGGCCAGTAGTCAACCGATGTGGTCCCCGCAAAGGTGCACGCATTCTTCGGTCCACTGTAAGCTGTAGAGGGGTTGTCCCGGAGCCGTTCAATGCGGATCACAGCGTTGGGACTTGGTTCGCTTGCGTCCGTGGCGCCGCCGCATGTAGCGCTTTCAGCGGGTATGACAGTTCCTGTCACCGGCAAGAAGAGCAGTTGGTTCGCCACACCGGTAATGGGGTTCGGCGGGTTGATGTTTCTGCCGATGTATCCAAGGCCCAGAATTTCGGCCGTCACGTCCACAAATGGTGGGCCGGCCGGTGGCTGGTACTCGATCTTAATGCATCCGGTGATGATGGGCTTGCCCTTGGTCTGCCAGTAGCCGTCCTTGCTGGGGCCCGCGCTGGTGTACGTCGTGTAGTTCAACACAGCGGCGTTTGAAGTCGGCACCGTCAGCGTAGCCAAGTCGATCGGGACGGTGGGGCTGACTGTGTCGAGCAACAGCATCTCTGCACCGCTGCAGGCGGTTGCGCCGCTGTTCGGACCCGTGCTGCCAGCCGGATAATCATCGATCAAAATCCGCAAGCTGGCCTGCGAGAACTGCCGCTGAGCGAACTGCGCCGGATTGGCTGCGAGTTCACCCACCAGCGGGCGGCGGATCAGGTTAACCGGGGACGAGAGTCCTCCGAGTGCCGTAGACTGGAGATTCAGTGGCGTCACACCGTTTGTCAGCATTCCCTGATAGGCAGGCACCACCGTCTTGTTCCACGTCGGATTGTTCGGCGTGGCGCTGATGGCTCCGTAGACGCTCGTGCCGGACACGCTGCCTTCGGTCAACGCCAAGGCGCGCCACTGCGAGTTCGTATAGCTCGGAGAGGGAGGGTAAGCCGTCGTAGTAGGCAGTTCGGCCGGGTCGGCAATGGTCACCGTGCCGCCGTAGGAACCGCTGTTCACCGCGACGCCATTCTCCAGATTTGTGCGGATCACCTGGCCGGAAATCGTCACCCTGTCGCGCATATAGAGGGGGCCGGAGTTCGCTGCCAGCCACAGATTTCCATTCGTGTGAACGCGCCCGCCAAAATCAAACGGGGGACCAGCAAAGAACGACAAGTCGGTTTGCGAGAAGATCCCAAACTGGAAGACGGGGATCGCCACCAACTGCACCGTTCGCTGCAGCTTCACTTCCGAGCCATTATCGGCCTGTGCGGCGACGGTGAGGATGTAAGGCGTGATCAGACCGTTCATGCCGGCATACGGGCTGGGCGGCAAGATGGTCGCGGTTGTTTCGCCTTCAGGTGTGATCTGGTAGGTCGACGCTCCCAGAGCATTCTGGAACTTAATGCCGGGAATCACCGGCGTGTCCGCCTCGATGGTCGTGATATTTGCGGGTGTGAGAGCGCCCTGGATCGCGAACTCGTTGCCCATCTCCGCGGTCATTCGCTCCATGCCCGCTTCCGCGCCGTAGAACGCTATTTCCCGATTTTCGTTGTTGCCGCTGAGGTGGGCGTCCGACATGACCATCCAGGACATGCCGACTACCATGGCGGAAATCAGGAACAAGATCAGAAGTGCGGTGACTAGGGCGATTCCCTTTTCGCGTTCGATTCTCACAGCGGTTCTCCTTTGGAATTCTCGAAGGAATTGCTCTCCTCAGGGTGCCGGGGCTGGCGTAGGGAACTGGTTTACGAACGCCAGACTGCGGAGGCTCACTTGGGTGCTCAGGTTATTGCGAAGGTATTGAGGCCCATTTGACGCCGCCTTGTACGGGTATTCCGATCGCCCCGCCAGCGTCACGTTCACAGCCCGAATGTTAAACGGCGTATCGGGAGCGATCGGCTGCGTAGCGTCTCCCGGTCCCACAGCTCCATAACTGGCGGGAGTGGCTGTGATGACGTCGTAGCTGAACGAAAGATTTTCGATACAATCCGCGATTGTCTGTGGCGGGTTCACGGCCGCGGCGGCCGACGGGTAGTTCGGGTAATTCACTTGCCGCACTAACTGTGGATTCTGGACATTCGTGGAGTTGATGTAGTAACTCACCATCCAAACGCGGGTGATGGTCGTCGGCGTAGCCGCCACATTCAACTGCGCAACTGTGCCGCCCGGCAGACCGGTCCCATTCAACCCTGCAGGGTCGCCCGCGCCAAATGTGATGACCTGCCCAGCGACGCCCGTGACGTATTCAAGAGCGGTGCCATTGTTATTCTGGAACATGATCAGGTTGCCCACTGAAATGGGCACCGGCGATCCGGGCATCTTGAAGCACCCGGCGTCAAGCGTCACCGTCAATCCTGTCGCGCTGATCACACCTGCGCACCCTGGAGTTGGGGGTGGGCCTACCGTCGGCGCTATCGTCACGGGCACGCCGCTCAGCGGACAAGCGCCGGCCACTCCAAGAATGCAAGCAGCGCTCGACGTTAACGTGTTATCCGCGTACAGCACGTTTATAACGTCGGTTGCCAGACCGCCACTCAGAACCGCCGCTGTCTTCGGGTTAAGCGTCAAGGCGAGCTGTCCAATTTCCCATCCGGGTGTCACTTGTGGGAGGACGGTATAAGTCGTCGGAAAGGTACCGGCGGTGCCGGGCCGGTTGATCAACGAGGCTCCTCCTGCGGTCACAGGAATGCTGATTCCCGACTGCGGAATTCCTTCGCCGGCTTGCATGAGATCTCGGACGACAAAATGCATGCCCGCTCGCAGATTCTCCTGGGTGTTCGCCTCCATTGCGACGCCGCTAGTCACTTGCTGAGTCTGCATCAGCGCGCCGGTGACCGCCGCCACAACGATCAGAAGAACGGTCAGCGAAACCATCATTTCAATCAGTGAGAATCCGTTGTCCGTCTTCATGCCATGCTCCTCGCGTCGCCCTAGTTGAAGGCCGAAATATCGGTGTTCAGTGTGTAAGCGCGCTGGAAACGCCCAGCCGTGTAGTTGATCGTTATGGTGATGTTCCGCAGATTTGAGTCCCCTGCGACGTTGGTGATGGTGATCGTGCGCGTAAAGTTCGTAAGGGGAATCTTGATGTCGTCGGCTGTTCCCAGCTTTCCGTCCGGACCCGGCTCGATCGTATATTCCGGGGACGAGCCCACGTCTGCGACCGAGCCTACCAATCCGTCCGCTCCCGGCTCCAACAAGGGTTGTGGTCCCGTCAGGAAGAGGCCTGCTGGATTTCCCACGGTGAAGTTCGATATCTGCGCCCAGTCATTCGGGTTGTTGTATTTCGCCGTGTAGATGGCTTCGGCCGCCTCTTCCGCCTTCTGCTGGGCGATGAAGTCCATCTGCGCGCCCTTCATGTAGGCCAGCGAATCAGTAAGCATTGCGGCCAGGCCCAGGATTCCGATCGCCAGCACGGCGAGAGCGATCAGCGTTTCGAGCAGTGTGAAGCCCTTTTCCGGAGATTGTCGTTTTGCTTCCAACATCGTTTTCGGCTCCCTCAAAATTGAATCCACGTCCCCGACGGCGCTCTCCAACCGCGCACGCGCCCTGTCGATCCAAGCACTGTCACCGCCCGGTCCTGCGCCTTGGTCCCCTTAAGCCCGAGAAACACTGTTCCGTTGATAGGCTGGTAGGTTGCGCCGGCAACCAACTCGCCATCGCTCTGGAAGAGCATGCCGGCGATGGGTCCGCCAGCCACACCGTTAAAGAAAATGGAGCTTGCGTTTCCATAAGCGTCGGGCGTATCGGGCATCGCCGGATCTACGTAAAACGTGAGCGGAGCCTGAATTGGCACCGTGCTCAAGACGGGATTCACGGGCCCTGCGCCCGCCGTAAGATCGTTCCTCTCTGTCATCTGTATCTGGTATTGCGTCACGCCGCCGGCCACAACGACAGGAAATGTGACCTGAACATATCTGCGATTTGTGACCGAGTACTCTCGCGCCTGGCGGAGCTGGTCGATCAGCTCACGCATGGCTGCATCAGCCTTCGCGTTTGCCACCGCTGGCATGATTTGTACGATGGCCATCGCGGCAATGGTGATGCTGACTGCGATCACGATCACCAACTCCAGCAGCGAAAAACCTCGGTCCCGACAACGGGCACTCGCCGAATTCGCTTTCTGCTCTGTCACGCTGACACCCTGATTCGCTGGCCCTAATCCTGGCGGCCCGCGCCTTGTCTGCCTGTGTCTGTGCATGTATCAGGCCAGCTTCGAGGAGAGCTAAGCTATTACGGCAAAGCAAGTTGGGGATGATGACACGGATTGTCCACTGGGTCGCGTCTGGCGATGGGGTCGAAACGTAACCGATTCAAACGCCGTCTACAGGTTTTGCTGTATCAGATCCAGCACACGATGGTCCGCCTGGGGGTCTTACTTCCTGCTCAACCTGCTCGCGAACAATGTTGCCGCTCGTCGGCGCTCGGCATAATATTCGCACCTGGCTTATTGTGTGTGGGTTGTAGTCCTATGACGGCAATCCGTACTCGCGAAAATCGCCGCAATCCGCGAACCGAGGTTTCGAAAGGAATCTGGGTGTCCTGGCAGACGACGGGAGCGAGCACCGTTTCCCGCGTGCGCGACCTCAGCATCGGCGGAGTCTTCGTCTCTACGCCTGCACCGCCTCCCATAGGTACCACGGTGAAATTGCTGTTCGTTCTTCCGGAGGGAGAAGTGCGCATCGAGGGCATCGTGCGTTACGCGGAATCGAAAAAGGGAATGGGCGTGGAATTCACGCGCATGGGGACTGGAGACGGGGCACGTTTGCGCGAACTGATGCGCCGGCTCAGTGCGCCGGCTCAATAGCTGAAATTACACGCAGCTACTTCAGCGATTTATTCAGGAATGCGACGCTGCGCGCCCATGCATCGGCTGCCGCCTCTGGTCGATATCCCTGCACGTTCGTTGAATTCTCAAACGCGTGGCCGGCGCCGTCGTAAACCTTGACGTCGACGCGCTTGTCGAGCCCGGTCATCGTCTTCTCGAACGCCTTCACGTCATCGGGCGTGATGCCTCGATCCAGCGCGCCGAAATTGCCAAGCACAGGCGCAGTGATTTGTTGGAGTTCCGCGGGATCAGTGGGCAGCGCGCCGTAGTTGACGACGCACGCCGCCAGCCGCGGCTCGTGGATCGCGAGTTGCAGCGAGAATCCTCCTCCCATGCACCAGCCGATCGAGCCAACGTGCCCGCGCTCGACGTCCTTGCGCGTATTCAAATAATTGAACGCCGCCTTCAAATCGCTCACCGCGCGATCCTCCGGCAAACCGCGCATCAATTCGTGCGCTTCCTCCGGATCGCTCGTCACCTTCCCTCGATACAAATCGACAGCCAGAGCGACGTATCCCTGCTCCGCGAGCTTTTGCGTTTCGTCCTTCACCCAATCCGTCAGCCCCCACCACTCGTGGACCACAACCAGCGCCGGATAATGCCCCGGATTTTCCGGCGTCGCGAGATATCCGCTGAGCTGCTCCGTGCCGTTCGGGATCTGGATCATCTCGGTTTTCGGCGCATCGCCCTGCACGGTCAAGACCGCCGCCGCAATCAACGCAAACAGCATGGTACCGGCAACTATTCTCAGCCCTTGTTTCATCGCTCCTCCACGCCGAGGACACCGCGCACGCTATGCCGCGTGCTCCACCTGCACCGCTGTCCCGTAGGCAATCACCTCGGTGACGCCTTGCATGACCTCAGTGGCGTCGTACCGCACGCCGATCACCGCATTGGCCCCGCGCTCGAGCGCGTGCTGCATCATTCGCTCGAGGGCCTGCTCCCGCGCCGTTTCGCACATCTCTTCGAAGAGCGTGATATTCCCGCCCATGAACGTCTGCAGCGATGCGCCCATAGTGCCCAAGACGCTGCGCGATCTGACCGTGATCCCGCGCACGAGCCCGAAGTTTTTCGCGATGCGATAACCCGGCAGGTCAAAGGCCGTCGTCACCATTCCTGCATTCACGCTCACATTCATCCGGCTTCCCCTCGGTTTTATCGCGCCGACGCGCTCTGCTGCTGCACCGGCGCCTTGTGCTTCAGTATCTTGATGAACTCGCGCATCCAGCTTGGATGATCCGGCCACGCCCGCGCCGAAACCATTTGGCCGTCGATCACGGCATCGGAATTCACAAACTCCGCGCCGCCCGCATGCACGTCGGGCTCCAGCGCCGGATACGCCGCCGTCCGCTTCCCTTTCAGCACTCCCGCTGCCAGCAACGCGAGCGCCGCGTGGCATATTTGCGCAACCGGCTTATCCTGCTGGAAAAAATGCTGGATGATTCGCTTGCAATCCGCATCGTTGCGAATGTATTCGGGCGCTCTTCCGCCCGGAATCACGAGCGCCGCGTAATCGGCCGGATTGACGTCCGCGAAAGCGAGATCGGCGTCCCAACTGTATCCGGGCTTTTCCGTATACGTGTCGTAGCCCGGCTCGAAATCGTGCACCACAAAGTGCAGCTTCTTTTTCTTGGGCGCCGCGATCATTACGTCGTAGCCCTCTTCCCTGAGCCGCTGATAGGGATACATCACTTCGAGCGATTCCGCCGCGTCTCCCGTCAAAATCAAAATCTTCGGTGCCGCCATGGTCGACCTCCCCGTCCCATTCAAGCGGGGAGGATACCATACCTCCCTCTGAGGGTTGTGATGCCGCTGCTATACTCGCCGGTGCCGGATCGAAGGAGAAAAACGTCATGCCGGAACTCGCGCAAAGTGTTACGTCCACACTCGCGTCCTACTACGAAGAAGTTCGCGACAGCATCCACAAATGGGTCGCGCCCATTTCGACCGAGCAGCTCTGGACGCGGCCCTATCCCTACGGCAATAGCATTGGACACCTGCTTCTGCACGTTACCGGCAACCTGAATCATTACATCGGAGCGCGCATTGCGGGCACCGGCTACGTTCGCGACCGCCCGCTCGAGTTCAGCGACACCTCCAACCGCCCGAAAGAACAGATTCTCGCCGATTTCGATCGGGCCATCGACATGGTCGCCACGACAATCCGAAAGCAATCGGCCCGGGATCTCGTCGCTCCGTATTCCGATGACACGCAGCCTGATTGTCCCGACCGCTTCAGTGCCTTCATGCGGATGGCAGCCCACGCCTACCATCACACGGGCCAAATCATTTACTTGTCAAAGGAAGTGACCAAGCTGCTTACTTGAGGACTGGGCGCTTTAGGGCGTCGATTGCGAAATCTGAATGGCGCAACCACCAGTGGTGCCGGAATTCGGGCATAGCTGGTTGGCAAGCGGCGTGTAGTAGATATTAGAGGCGCCGCTGAACGTCGACGCATTGTCGATGATGATGCCGCTCGTTCCACCAGCCTCGGTTGTCGCGCCGGTCGGAGTTGTACTGCTGCTGATCGTCCCGCTCGTGACATCGAAGCCCATGACACACCCATTGCTCAAGGTGCTGCTGCAACTGGCGGGCTCTCCATAGCTGAGGACGCTCAGGAAAATGTAATCCTTGCTGCCCGTATAGATCTCGGTCAAATCGAGTCCCGCCGAGTAATAGCCATTGGTGTAATTCGTGCTCACCGTGGGCCCGGTGTTAGCGGAAGTACTCATCACGCCGGCATTGATGGCAACCTGGAACAATGCGTTGTTAGCCGGCCCCGTATTGCCAACGACATACAAATGTCCCGTGGGACTCGAGGCATTGCTGGACGAGAAGTATTCGTTATCAAGCGTTCCGGCCATCAAGAACTGGTAACCCGGGCCGACGGTTGCCTCAGCGCCGTTTCCGGATGTGAAATTCGTAGGAAACTGGAAGACTCCGCTGCACGGCACGTCCGTGCCGCACGCCGAAGCCGATCCGAAATTGGCGTCCGCACCCACAAAAACGAAAGCGCGGCCCGCGGTTGAATCCACGAGCGGAGCGTCGACGATTCCAAAGTTATAGTCGAGCTGGCCCGACATGCCCACGATAGAGCCGGACGAGGACCCGACGGAATAGAAATGGCCGCAGGTTTCGCCTGTCGAGCCGCAATACGATGTGAGGTTCAGCAAATAATCCCCTACAAAAACGTTTCCCGAGGAGGAGTCATAGACAGGCGCACTCAGAGGGGATGAGCTTACAGAGACCGGCCAGGAGCTGGTGACCTCCGCAGGAATTCCTTGAAAGACGCCCGAGAATTTGTGCAACTGCCCGGCGTCGTCGCCGACGTAAATCGTGTCCGTGGCATAATCGCAAAACACCGACGAAGCGCTGTCGTTCGCGGAAGTTCCGCCGAAGGTCAGAGTCAGAGAACACGGGGCGGCGCAAGTGCGATAGCTGGACGAGGTCGCAGCGGTAGGCGTTGCCGGAGCACCGGCTGATTCCGTTGTTGACGCCTTCCATTTAAGCAGCACGAGGGTTGCCGCGCCTGTGGAGTTTGTTTGAGCGAACGCCACCTGCGAGCCGTCCAACGAAAGAACAACTGATGTCACGACAGTGCCGCCCGTGTTGTATGCCCAGTAGGTGGCAGGCACAGTCCCAGAGCAGCCGGTGTAGAGGTTGTCGTACGCAAGGATGCTCGCCTGCGTGCTCGATCCCGCGAGGCTGGTGTTATAGACCACGAAATCCGGCTGCGTCGCACTACCACAATTCGCACTGGAGATGTCAAACGAGTACTTGGCCGGATACACTCCCAGACCGACCGTAGCTCCGCTACCATGTTTTCGCTCCAGTCCTCGTGCAACGACTGGGGCAATCGCTCCCGCCAAGGTATGGGGCGGGGTTCTGGCCTGTAACCAATAAGTGGGGAGCGCGCCGCGAGCGTAAGACCTCTATGCAACCCGTTCGCATCGGTGGCCGGCGGAGCAAAGTTGTCGTGCTTTTCATCCACGATTGGTTGCTCGTCGGCTGGCGGCAGCATCTGATCGAAGTTCAGCTTCCCCTTTGCCGCAGCATCCCGTTTCTCGCGCTGAAGGACGTAGCGCGGGTCGTTGGTGATTCTCTGCCAGCGATCGAGTGCGCCGCTACGGGCTGCCTGCTCGGAAGTGCCCGGATCCGAAAAAATGACGTGATGATAGCTCCAATCATCCGGGAACCCTGTCTTCTGTGCAGGATGCTCTTGCCCGGAAAGCAGCTGGACAAACAGCAAACTCATAAGAAGAGCCGCAGATATCCGTAGTCTCACCAGGACAGCGCGTCCGTTCGTCATGCTCGCTCTTTCCTCAAATTCATCGCATGTCACCAAGAAGGACTGTAGACCAGGTTATACGCGTTGACCGTCCCGATCCCCGTCGCGAAATCCCAACCAGGCGTCGCCCCGAAAGCGGGCTGATAGGTTCCCGGCGCGGTCGTGTCGGTGATCTGCCCGCGACAGGTTGCCCCGGACCCTCCGCCGCCAGAAAGAGCGCAGACCGGATTTCCCTGGTACCCTGCTCCAGCATTTACAATGGCGATGCCTGTCACCGTCTTGGAGGTCGCGGAGATCGTGGCTGTACACGTTGCTTGCGTTCCACCAGCGTAAATGGTTCCGCCGGCTGGAGAGAGGTACGCAATGAGATTGTTCGGTGCCGCGAACGTGCACGTGGGCGCGCTCGTATAGCCTGATCCAGCGTTCACGACGGCCGCACCGGTAATCGCCTGCGTGGCGAGTGCGCCGTTGGTGCCGGACGGCCTATAGCATCCCTCGTGAATCGTGCCGTTGTACCTGCAATTCACGTCGATGTCGCCTTGCGTGACATCGTAGAACACGCAATTGCTCGAGATGCCCCTGCGTGAGACCTGATTGACTGAGTAGCAGGCCGAATTTCCGCCCGACCCGAATTCCGCGTTGGCGATCTGATAGTAGATCGGGTCGGGATTACCCTGCTTAGAAGCCGTCTTTTGATTCACGAGGGCCTGAATCCCGGCCATCATGGGAGTGGCGACGGACGTGCCGCCAAAGCCGGCCCAAGTGTTCGGAGCGCCGCTGCAAGAGGCACCGCCATTTGCGGTGTCAGAAAAACAGACGACAGCGTAATGTCCCCAGATGCCGTTGCCGGCAAACAGCGACACGTCCGGAACGTCGCGCACACCGTCGGCGGGATTGCCGAAGATCCCGGCCTGCCATGACGGCTTTGCGTATCCGGCGCAGGTTCCGTTGACGAGAGCCTGACCTGGATTGGCCGACGTCCCGGTGGCACAGCCGCTCGGGCCGCCGCTTCCCGCGGCCGTTGAGAGAAACGCGTCGTTCGTCGTAGCCGTGGTGCTGTTGCAGAAGCCGGTCGTACCGTAGGTCGTGGTATAGCCTTCCAGGTGCATGATGGGCCAGCTGGCGCAGGAATCGTTCCAAGGGATTTCGGGAATGTAGGATTTTGCAGAACCACTGGCGGGCGTGTTTGTCGACTCCCAGTAGGTGCTGACCGAAGCGCCACCCTCGGCGGCATTGTAAGTATCTTCGTAGTCCGTGCCGCCTACGGACACGTTGTACGCCGATTCTCCCCAGCCCGTCACACCAATGCCCGGATACGCCCATGTGGACGCGCCCGCAAAGAAGTCAGGGGCGCAGCTAGACGCTCCCGAGTCGCCGGCCGAGACGAAAACAGAAACCCCGGAAGCCGCAGCGGACTGGAAAGCGCTGCTAAATGCGGCGTTCGATGTCGCACCGTTCACAACTTCGCACTCACCGTAGCTCATGCTGATGATCGCCGGTGGGCTCCCTGCACTGACAAGGTTCTCAACGGCGATCAAGCCGCCGAATGTCGTAGTGTCCGCGCACGCCGCGACCTCGATCGTCGCATCCGGAGCAGCGGCGGCGGCGATTTCGACATCCAAGTCGGCTTCGCCGTCGGCCGCATTGGTGCCAGGATCGGTGCAGTTGCCAGCGGAGTTGGGGTGCGTGGTCGTCTGAGTGCCGGAGTATTTGCTGAGGAACGTGCTGCGATATACCGCCGGGTCGTTGCTATATGTGTCGCTGTCCTCGACCACCGCAATCGTTTGACCCTGTCCCAGGATGTTTTGGGCAAACAACGGATTGAAATTGTAGATGGTCTCGATGTCTTCCGGCACGAGCGCATAGCAGTTTCCGCCGCAACCCGAGAACGTGAAATTTGTGCGCGGCACGGCCATGGAGCGCGGCATAAAGTTGTGCATCGAGACGACGCCAACAACGACTTCAGCAAGGGCCGCGGGAATCTGCGGATCGCTCATGTTGGCGTAGTGAGCCTTGCCTTGGACGTCCAGGTAATGAATTTCGGTGTGAAACGCGTCGCGGATTTGGCCCGCCGTGCCCGAAAAATCCATCACCATGCCGCTGGGATAGGTATGGTTGACCGTGAAGCCATACGACTCGAGCCAAGCCGCCACTCTCTCGATGTCCACTCGCGAGGGACCGTACGTCTCGCCGAGCTGTGCGGGCGTCAACCAATGGTGGTAATTGGGCGACGACCTGTCGGTGAGTCCGCTGATGTATTCCTCAAGCGCTGCTTCCTGCTCGGGCGCCCGTTTCAATTGCAGGAGCATATGCTCCATCGGGAATCCGCCATTCACGGGACCGCGATCGTTCGCAGCATTCGCTTCCGCGCGGGTGTTTCCGCGGAGGCTGACGAGATTGTTTTCGTCAATTGGACCGACGATCAAAACTCGCTTGTTTTGGTCTTCCTGAGCGGCACGAACGGAAGAAGTGTGGCGGAATGTCAAGATCAGCGCCACTGCGAAAATCGCCAACGCGGCGAGCACAAATTTACGGTTCATCAGCCTCACCCCAGCCTGATATCAACGCCTCCGAGAGGTTATTCGGTTGGCGGCACGGCGGAAACGGCAACGTCCGCATCCGCCTTGATGTGGCTGATTCTAAGGGGCAAAACCATTTCCCTATCCGCTTTCCCTGAGCGCGTATTTCGATTTAGACACCCCTCAGCTCCTCAGCCATGCCGGCAGGGCACGTATCTTCGCTGCTAATTCCAAGGCGATGATTTATTTTGTATTCCAATTCCCGCGACCTTCATCGTCTGCCGAGGAGGAGCAGCAACAGCTGTGCGCTTCACTTCGTACCGCCGCGGAACAGTGATGGTCGTCACATCCGTCGGTGACGCCTGTCCTCGCACCAAGCACGAGTGCCAGGTAGCTTACATTGCATGTTCTCGGCACTATGCTCGAAACAGGAGGCGAGAAACAAATAAATGTCGCCTGCTTCCAGACCAGCTGGCAGGATTTCAGACCTGATTCGCGCGGGGTCGCATCACCTCACTGGGACTGCCAATTGGCCTCCTTGCCGGGTCATCACTTTCTCCGCACCTCGACGCACTTTTCTAACCCATCTTTGCCTCCTCCCTGTTTTCGCTCCGGTTGATTCCCGCGCCGGCCGCGAGAACGCTGATAGACGGGTGCACCAATGAAAACGAACAGGTTCAAGGACACGGAGCATCTGTGGCGTGTCGCCTTGGTCTTTGCCGCTGGAATCATTGTATTTGTTCTGGTGCGGGCGGTCCTGGTGCCTCGGAGTTTCGGTGAGTATGGCCACTACCGTGGCAATGCGCTCACCGATATCGCCGCCAAACCGGTGGTGTTTGCTGGACACCAGGCCTGCGAGACTTGCCACTCCGATATCCTCGCCTTGAAGAAAGACGGAAAGCATGTAGGCGTGAACTGCGAAGCCTGCCACGGCGCGCTCGCAGCACACGCGGGCGATCCGGGCACGGTCCAGCCGCCGAAACTCGATACCGCCGTTCTCTGCGTTCGTTGCCACCAGGCGAACGCCGCCAAGCCCAAAGATTTCCCTCAGATCGACGCCCAGGAACACAGCTCTGGATTGCCCTGCGAAACCTGCCATCAACCACACAGTCCGCTGAAGGGCCTAGGAGCCAAACCATGAACATTAGCCGCCGCCAAATGCTCATACTGCTGCCTGCCGCGGCTGTCGCCTGGGAGGCCGTCCTCGCCGGAACGCCGGAAGCCTCGCCCAATTACAAGTTGACCGAGCACTGGTGGGGCATGCTGGTGGACATCGACAAGTGCATCGGTTGCGGAAATTGCGTCCGCGCATGTGCCACGGAAAACGATGTGCCGGAGGGCTATTTCCGCACCTGGGTCGAACGCTACCACGTCTCCGATTACAACATGGCCAATCCTGTGGTGGACTCGCCCAACGGCGGCAAGAATGGCTTTCCGCCAACTCTCGAATCCGGCGGCAAGGACTTCTTCGTTCCGAAAATGTGCAATCACTGCGCCGATTCGCCTTGCACCCAGGTCTGCCCGGTCGGCGCTACGTTCATCAGCCCGGATGGCGTCGTGCTCGTGGACAAGACATATTGCATCGGCTGCCGGTATTGCATCCAGGCCTGCCCCTACGGCTGCCGCTTCCTCAATCCCAAGACGCACACGGCGGAGAAGTGCACGCTCTGCTATCACCGCATTACCAAGGGGCTCACGACCGCCTGTTGTGAAGCTTGCCCCACCGGCGCCCGGCAGCTCGCTGACCTCAAGAACCCCAACGATCCGATTCATGCGTACTTGCGGACTCATGAAGTGCAGGTGCTGAAGCCTTACATGGCCACGGGAGCGAAACTTTTCTACCACGACCTGGATGGTTCGGTGCGCTAGGAGGCGCGAGAAGCTATGCCGCCGGTTCAAGGCTACATGTATCCAAACGAAATCGAGCTCGCCTGGAGCATCCTCATCGTGGTCTACCCGTATATCACCGGCCTGGTCGCCGGCGCATTCATTCTGGCATCACTTGAGCGTGTGTTCCACGTCGACGCCGTGAAGCCGACTTATCGGCTGGCGCTCCTCACCGCGCTCGCGTTTCTTCTCGTAGCTCCCCTCCCGTTGCAGCTGCACCTCGGTCATCCTGAGCGTTCTTTCGAGATGTATCTGACGCCGCACACTAGTTCCGCGATGGCCATGTTTGGCTTCGTCTACCTGTGGTACCTGATGGCCGTGCTGCTGCTGGAGATCTGGCTGGATTTCCGGCGGGACATCGTTCTCCTCTCACAGCGCACCAAGGGCTTGAAACGGGTCTTCTATCGCGTGCTCACGCTCGGCTCGACGAACATCAGCGAGAATGCGCTGCGCATCGACGATCGCGTCGGCTACGTCGTCACCGTGGTGGGCATTCCCTCCGCGTTCCTCCTTCATGGCTATGTGGGGTTCATCTTCGGGTCGGTCAAGGCAAATCCCTGGTGGTCGTCGCCGTTGATGCCGGTGGTGTTTCTCTTCTCCGCGATGGTGTCGGGCATCGCTGCGGTTCTGTTGGTCTACATGTTCTCCACTTGGTACCGCAAAAAAACAATTGATATGCGCTGCGTGGACACCATCGCGCGCTACCTGTTCTACACTTTCCTGATTGACTGCAGCCTGGAAATGCTGGACCTCATTCACCGCATCTACGAGGCGGATGAATCCTTTCGCAGCCTGGATTTCATGGTTCATACGCGCCTGTACCTTTCCCAGATCGTCATTCAAGTTTATATCGGCACGTTGGCGCCGATCGTCTTGCTTGCCCTCACTCAGTTGCTCAAGCTCAGCGAAAAAGCCCGCAAGCGCATTTATGCCGTTGCGGGAAGCCTGGTGCTCACCGGGGTTTTCGCCATGCGCTGGAACGTGGTGATTGGCGGCCAGCTCTTTTCCAAGAGTTTTTTGGGGTATACGACGTACAAGATTGGACTTGTGACCAAGGAAGGGCTGCTGATGGGTGTTGTTCTGATTCTCTTGCCATTGCCCATCCTGTGGGCCTTGGTGAAACTGCTTCCGCCGTGGCAAGACGCCGAATCGCTTGCCCCAGCGGGCCCGGTTGCGGCCCAAGGCGACGACTAGTCCGCGCGCCGAGTTTCGGAAAGCGTCGAGGTGGACGCATGCCTACCGAAGACGTTTCATCCCTTCTGGAACAGCTCAGCGCGCGCGTGGCGGACCTTGAGCGCCGTCTTGCCACACTCGAGCATCCCTCGCAAGCACACTCCTCTCCTCTAGAGTCCCCTGCGGCTCCGGCCATTATCAATCCTGGTCCAGGCGGAGCACTGTCGGCTCAGCCGCAGCCGGGCGTGTTTTCAATTTTCGGCAGGGCGGTTCTTGGAATTGCAGGCGCCTACGTGCTTCGGGCCGCGGCGGAATCCGGAGCTATTCCTTCCTGGATGGCTGTGACGCTCGCGCTGGCTTATGCCGCCGGCTGGCTGACGTGGGCGGCGTGGCCTCGCACTCAAACGCAACTCGCACGCGCTTCCTACGCCATCACGGCGGCGCTGATTCTCGCTCCCATGCTGTGGGAAGTCACCGTGCGCTTCCGCATCCTCGACCCGCCCGTGACCGCGGGGGTCCTTGCTGCATTCGCGCTTCTGGCGATGACCCTGGCTTGGCGCCGGGATGTTTATTCCGTCATTTGGGTGGGAACGCTCACCGCAGTGATCACGGCCTTAATCCTCATGGCCGCCACGCGCGCTCCGGTGCCCTTCACATTGACGCTAATTAGCATCGCGCTGCTCAGCGAATTCGCCGCCAGCCAAGGCCGCTGGCTCGCCTTGCGCATGGTCGTTGCGGCGGCAGCTGATTTCGCAGCCCTAGTTCTGATCATCATCCTCGGGAATTCCAGGGCGGTCCCCCCGGAGTACCACCCTGTGTCTGCGGGCCTCATGATTGGTCTCGTTGCGGCTCTCTTCGCCATTTATGCCGTCAGTCTAGTCACCCGCTCCTTGATTCTTCGGCTCAAGATCACGGCCTTTGAGGCCGCACAATTTGCCATCACCGTTCTGCTGACGGGTTGGGCAGCGCTCCGAATTACGGACGGCGCCGCCCTGCCCGCATTAGGGGTTTCCTGCCTCATCGCGGGAGTCGCGTGCTATTTTGCCGCGTTTGGTTTACTCGCGCGGCACTGCGAGCGGCCCAACTTCCATTTCTACTCGGCCTGTGGAGTCGCATTTGTGATGGCCGGGAGTTTCTTCGCCCTTCCGTCTTTTCCGCTGGCGATTTGGCTGTGCCTGGCGGCGGTGATTGCAACCGGACTGGGTGTGCGTGTGCGCAGTCCCGCGCTTGATTTGCACGGCGTGGTCTACCTGGCTGGCGCTGTCTTTGCGTCGGGTTTGCTCGCGTACGCCGGTCGCGCCCTTGCCGGAACCTATCCGCCCGCGCCCGGAGCGCTGCCGATTGTGGCTGCCGTCGCAGCTCTTCTTTGCACCGCGATGGGCTCCCGCTATCCCGGCGAGCGCCAGGGCGAGCGGCTGCTGCGGCTGCTACCCGCGATTTTGGCGGTGTATGCGATCGCTGCGCTCGCCGTAGCCGCGCTCGTTTGGTTCGTCGCTCGCGGGGCCGCGCCCGCACCCCCTCAATTGGCCGTCATTCGCACCATCGTGACGTGCGCGGCGGCGCTTCTGCTGGCCTTTGTGGGTGCGCGGTGGAAACGGACCGAGCTCGTGTGGATGGCCTACGCCGCCGCCGTTTTGGGAAGCTTGAAGCTCGTTTTCGAGGACCTGCGCTTCGGCACGACTCAGTCGCTGGCCGTCTCACTCCTCATTTATGGCACGGTCCTCATTCTGATTCCACGCCTGGTCCGCGCGGGAAAGCGGTTGGCCTGAGGAATCCTGCTTCTTCCCCGAATTGCTCTGACGAGTCGAACCCATCTCTGCCTTCCAAGTCCCAAGAATGCGAACTGACCGCCCATGGCTTTGGTTTGCGTCTCGCGGACTACGTCGGAACAGGGTAAAATCCCTGTGTCTCGTACCCCACCGCAAAGGAGCCATGCCGATGAGCGCTACCTCAGCAGCAGGACCCTCCGCTTCCACGATTGATGCCATCAAAGAAAAAGCGCGCAGGCTCGCGATCCTTTCGATGATGTCCACCACCGCCGCTGGATCGGGCCATCCGACTTCGTGCCTTTCGGCCGCCGAGCTCATGGCCGGAATTTTCTTCTACGCGATGAAAATCGATCCGAAGGATCCCAATTCAAAAGATGGGGACCGCTTCGTGATGTCCAAGGGGCATGCCGCTCCGATTCTCTATGCGGCTCTGGCGGAAGCCGGCGTTTTCCCGGAGTCGCGCGTGATGACGCTGCGGCAATTCTCAAGCGAACTCGAAGGCCATCCGACGCCGCGTATTCCCGGGGTTGATGCCGCTACTGGGTCGCTCGGCCAAGGGCTATCGGTTGGCGCGGGGCTCGCAATCGGCGCGCGCATGGATAAGAGCACGACGCGCGTCTACGTGATGCTCGGCGACGGCGAAATGGCCGAGGGCCAAGTCTGGGAGGCCGCGGAATTCGCCGGATACTACAAGCTCGACAACCTGACCGTCTTTGCGGACGTGAACGCGCTCGGACAGAGCCAACCCACCATGTATCAGCACGACATGGAGGTCTACCGCAAGAAATTCGAAGCCGAAGGATTTGCTGCGGAGGTGATCGACGGGCACGATGTAGCCGCCGTGCTTGCCGCTATTGACCGCGCCAAAGCAACGAAGGGCCGGCCACAGGCGATTCTCGCGCGCACCATCAAAGGCCACGGCGTCAGTTTTGCGGCCGGCAAAGAACACTGGCACGGAAAGGCATTTTCGAAGGACGAGTTGGCGATCGCCCTCAAGGAAATCGGCGAGACCATCACCGTTCCGCCCGACCCGGGAAAATCCTATGCCAGGACTTCCCTGCCCGAGCCCCGTGATTTCCCCGCGCCCGCCGCGCCGGACTACGCGGACGGAAAGCCAGTCGCGACTCGCGAGGCGTACGGGTATGCTCTGAAGCGGCTCGGCGGGGTGAATCCGCACCTCGTGGCAATTTCGGCCGATGTGAAAAACTCCACCTTTTCCGAGATCTTTCAGAACGCGTATCCCGATCACTTTTATCAAGGCTACATCGCCGAACAAAACATGGTGAGCGTCGCGGTCGGCCTTGCCGCGCGCGGCAAGGTTCCGTTCGCCGACACGTTCGCCTGCTTCCTCTCGCGCGCCTACGACCAGGTGCGCATGGCGGCGATCAGCCGGGCCAACATCAACCTATGCGGGTCGCACTGCGGGGTTTCGATCGGAGAGGATGGCCCGTCGCAGATGGCGCTCGAGGATCTGGCGATGTTTCGCGCCGTCCACAGCTCGGCCGTTTTCTATCCGAGTGACGCCGTCTCCGCCGAGCGCCTCACGGAAGTGATGGCGCGGCGTCCCGGGATCAACTACTTGCGAACCTCGCGGCCCAAGACGCCGATCCTTTATTCGAAAGACGAAAAGTTCCCGGTACCCGGATTCAAAGTCTTGCGGCAAACCGCGCAGGACAAAGTGACCGTAATCGGCGCGGGTATCACGCTGCACGAAGCGTTGAAGGCCGCGGACGAATTGAAGGCGCAGGGCATAGCCATCCGCGTCGTCGATCTCTACTGTGTGAAACCGATCGACGGCAAAACGTTGGCCAAGGAAATCGGGGCGACCAACGGAAAACTCGTCACCGTGGAAGACCATTGGCCGGAGGGCGGACTGGGCGAAGCGGTGCTTTCGGCACTCGCACAAGCGGGTGTGACGCCGTCAAAATCGCGATTGCTTGCCGTCAACGGCATGCCCCATTCCGGCAAACCCGAAGAGCTCATCGACGCGTTCGGCATCTCGGCCCGGCACATCGCCGCCGCGGCGCGCGAAATCGCCTGAAGTGCCAAGATAGGAAAAATGAGTGGCCGCTGAAAAAATCGTGATGGTAGGAATCATTCCTGAGGTGGTGGCGCTCGACGCGGGCGATCAGGTGACCTGGTTTTCGAACGTGGGAAACATCAAGATCGAATTCGATCCGCAGCGCTGCCCGTTTGCTTCCAACATATTTCAGGCGCCGCCTGGTGTCCGCCTCTCGAGCGGAACGCCTCGCGCCGGCCTCAATCCGGGCTCCTATAAGTACCGCCTTTCACTCAACGACGTGGTTGTAGGCCACGGCGAGGTTCTACTTCGCGGCAAGTAGCCGAAGCGCGATCAGTCGCCGGCAAGCGCGGCCCGGTCTTGAACATGAACTGGCCGTTCGTCGGCGACAGAGTCGGCGAGGGTGCGCCGCAGCGACGCAAGCATCGAGGCCGGAACCGCTCGGCCGCGGCTGACGCTTAGCTCGCCCATCTTGCGCGGGAACTCGCGGCGCCGGTCAAGCCAGAGACCGGATTCCTGCAGCAGGTCGCCCGCAACGTTCGGGTCGTCGCTGCGTTCGATGCTCCAGAAACGCAGCCGCTCTTCATTCTTCTGCAGGAGTTGGAGTGATTCCTCGAGCTTTTTCATCGCCGCGTTGAAGGACGAGGCGAGGAAATAGAGCGTGATGTTCCAGCCGGCCGGCCCCCCGAAAACCGCCCGGATGCGCACGTTGTACTTGCCGTTCTGGTTCCTCTCGATCGCGCACAAATAGTCGCTCGTTCCGGCCGGGCTCTTCATAGACGTCGTGCTCCTCAACTTGGTGCTACTCCCTGAAACCCCAGGTGCGGCCCGACCAGACTGGCGCCGGGTACCCCCTGGTCCAGGCAAAACTTGAAGCCTGCGCGATTTTGACCTCTTCATCGGCATCGAAATTCTCCTCAGGAAAGGGCTGCTTTGTGCGGCCAAGCCTTCGTCAGGTCGGGGGAGGGCTCCCGCCATGCGCGTCAAAACCCCGCTGGCTTCGGGGCAGGCTCTGCGGAAAGACCGATTCTAGCGGAGTTGCAAGAGGCGGGCAATAGGGTTGTTAACCCTATATTTTACTGCAATTTACGGAGAAAAGTCGACTAACTCGCATGCACGATGCGGTTCATCGCGTCGGAGTTGATGATCAGCTTCCCTTCTTTCTCCAAGCGATTGACGAGAGCCGTGTGAAACGCTTCGAAGGCAGCATTCTGCTTCGTTTGCAGGAGCTGCTGCTCGATGGTGCCTTCCTGTTTTGCGAGTTCGGTGGGATCGGGTGCACTGTGCGAGGCGACACGATAGACGACCCAGTTGTCCTCGATCTTTGCGGCTGGACTCACCTGTCCGCTCGACATATCGAAGGCGGCCTCGAGTTGCTTACCTGTGCCCACGTCTGGAATCGAGCCGGACCGAGCGAAGGGATCGGACGTCTTCACGGTCAAACCGAGCGCCTTGGCTGCTTGATCGAAATTTTCGCCGCTCTGAGTCCGCTTGGCAAGTTCCTCTGCGCGCTCCTGTGCGACTTCGATGGATTTCTCGTGCTGATAGTCGGCGAGAACCCGGTCGTGCACCTCGGCGAGCGTGGCCTGATGCGCCGGAAGAATGTTCTTCACGGTAATGATCGCGAAGCCGGTGTCGACCTGAATCGGCTGGCTGATTTCGCCGGGATTCATCTGAAAGAATGCCTGATCCAGCGCCGGTGCGCTACCGAGGGGTCCAACCGGCTCGCTTGCGCTAACAGGAGGAATATCTCCAGTTTCGAGATTGAACTTCTTTGCCATATCGTCGAGAGACTGGCGGTCGGACTGGCGGACGGCGGCGGCCATCTGATCGGAAATGTTATTCGCCTCGTTGTTCACCTGTTCGTCGAGCATCGGCTGCAGGATCGAATCGCGGACTTCTTCGAAGCTCTTCGTGTGCGCGTTCTCGTGATCGATGACCTTGATGATATGGAAGCCGTACTGCGTCTTCACCAGATCCGAGATGGCTCCCTTGGGCAGGCTGAAAGCGGCCTGCTGGAACTCTGGAACGGTTTGACCCTCGACGATCCAGCCCAAATCGCCACCTTTCGGCTTGGTTGCGTCGTCTTCGGAGTATTTTTTCGCGAGGTCTTCGAAATTGCCGCCATGCTTCGCCTGCTTCAGCACCTCTTCGGCCTTCTTTCGGATCTCGGCGATCTCGGCGTCCGTTTTGCCGACGGTCTTGAACAGGATGTGCTCGACGTGGACGCGGTTTTCGACCTTATACTGGCTGATGTTCGCGCTGTAATAGGCGCGCAAAGCATCGTCGCTTACCTGCGTGTTCGCGCGGAGTTTCGCAAGATCGAGCAGGGCATAGCGTCCGGAGCGCTTTTCCGGGATCTGGTAATGCGACGCGTTTTTCGCGAACCAAGCTGCAAGATCAGCGTCCGACGGATGGATCGTGCCGGCGAGGTCCGACGGTTTGATCAGCGCGTAGTCGATTGCCACTTTTTCATTGCGCCACCGGAATTCCTGAGCAACTTCGGCGGGAGTGACGGTGATGCCGTCGGTGATCAACTGGCGAAACTTCTGCTGCAGCATGTCGTCGCGCATCGCGCTTTCGAACTGCGGCACGGACATCCCGGTTCGCTGCTGGACTTCATCGACGTAGCGATCCTTTTGCCAAACGCCGCCGAGCCACGAGTCCGGAAAAATCTGTTTTAGGCGGTCGCTCTCTTCGTCAGGCGTCACCTGGAGGCCCAGACGGGTGGCTTCATAATCCAGGGCCTGCTGGAAAATCATCTGATCGAGTATCTGTTGCGCGTAGATGCTGCGCATCATTGTGGGGACGGATTGGTTCTGGGTCGCCTGCGTGTACTCACGCTGGAAATCGTCCACCGTAATGGAGTGGCCATCGATGGAGGCAACCGCATCCGGACTGGCGTTGCCCACGCCGCCGCTGAACAACCCCGGGATCAGGTAGGTCAACATGCTGAGGCAGATCAGACCGAGGAAAATCGCCATGACGATTCTTACCCAGCGCTTTCCATCTTTATCCCGTTGCTGAATCGTTTTTAACATGTAGATATCGGCGAAGCCCCGTCACAATTCCAAACCCTCGATTATAGAAGAGTCTCGGCGGATTCCAAAATCAATCAGGCGCCGGCCCGCGAAATCTCCTTGCCGGTAATTTGCGAAGGATCTGCTCCTACGCGGCCCGAATGATCTTTCGCCGAGGCTTTGGCAAGCTGGAAATCATATCGGATGCTGGGCAAATTCGGAAACGGCGAAGAGGGATCATTCTTGTTGACCGAAGTGATGAGCGAATCGCTGACGCCAAAGACGGTGTCGGAATCGATGTGGTCGTCCCCGGCGATGTAGAGAGCGGTGACGAGTTCACGATAGCCGGGAGCGCCAATCACGAAGTGAATGTGGGCGGGGCGATAGCCGTGGCGTTTTTGCGCGCGGATCATGTCCCCGACCGGACCATCCATCGGAATCATGTAACCCGTTGGGCAGACACCGCGCAGGTAGTAACGACCCTGAGAATCCGCGTGGAAACAGCCGCGCAGGTCCATCACTGAGGGATCGTGTTTCTGCAGGTCGTAGTTGCCCGTTTCATCCGGTTCCCAGATCTGCACCAAGGCGTTGGGAATGCCTTGGCCCGCTGCATTACGCACGTATCCATGAATGACGACTTCGGAGCCGGCGCCTTGCGAAATGATGGAAGAGCCCAGCTCCATCATGGGAGCGTCCTGGCGGTAGAAGGGCCCGAGAAGGCTCGACTTCGTCGCGGATTCGGTCCCGCGCTTATCGTGTAACGCATTTACGAGAGAGCTCAGCCCGAGCGTGTCCGAGAGAAGAATAAACTCCTGGCGATGCGCCGTGCACTTCTGTCCCACGGCGGTAAGAAAACGGATCCCTTCGAGCCACTCCTCGGGCGTCAGATCGACCTCGCGCGTGAACGCATGGAGGTGACGCACGAGGGAGGACATAATTTCTTTGAGGCGTGGATTCGGAGTGGATGACATCTGGTCAAGCGCTGCATCGGTGATCGTATTTTCGTCGATGACTCT
>JBKQNJ010000086.1:0-12645 GCA_052146315.1 Candidatus Acidiferrales bacterium
CCCACGCTTCCACCGGGCCGAAAAGCCTCGCCCCGGGACGGCGGGGTGAGCCAAACGAATCAAAACCCCTGGACCGTGCGTCGTTCTCAAATTTTCAAAGAGCGTTTGGCCCTCATCCAGAGAGCCGGCGACTTCCGCCGCTTCCACCACACTGACAGATCGACGCGCGCGCATCAAGTGTACTCAAGGACAGTTTTAGGACGGGGCTGCGGCCGTGGCACTCCGACACTCGCAGTTGGCGCGCACCAAGTGCGCGCGAAAAAAAAAGGCCCCGTTCCTCCCGGGGTGGGACCGGGGAGAACGGGGCCGCAGACGACTTCGAGTTCTAGAACAGGTACTTCAATCCGAACTGCAACACGCGCGGCGTCACTGAAGTTGAGTTGATGACGCCGAACGTTGACGGTACGTTCACGTCGTTTCCAGCCGGCGGGTTGAATTGTGGGTGATTGAACATGTTAAAGGCATCCATATGGAACTCCAGCGTCCCGTGCTCCCAGATCTTCGTCGTCTTGATGAGAGACATGTCGAAGTCAAACTGACCGGGGCCCATTATCGATCCGATGCTGGAGTTGCCATATCCCGTGCCGGCGTTGAGATAGTCCGAGCCGAGAGCAGCTGGACTGCCTGGAGGAGCAAAGAAGCTTGGAGCTGCTCCGCAAGGAGCGAGGGGGCTCCCAGACGGGGTGTATGTGCCGCCAATGCAGTATGGGGAATCGCTCGGGAGCGGATTCGCCGCGGTCGGAGATAGATTAATGAACGCCGCCGGATTCACCCAAAGGTTGCCGGGAGTGGCACGAGAAGTCGTGCTGCCGGAGGTGGCGATTGGAATTGCCGACTGGCAGTTTCCGGACGCGTTGCAAACGCTCGGATGCGCAAGAGCAGCTCGAGAGCTGCCGGCGCCATAGATCGACGCCCCGCCGCCGTCGACGATCCAGAACGGCAGTCCATCTTGAATCGTTGTCACGCCCGACACAGACCATCCACTCAGGAGCTTACCGGTTACACCTTCTGTCTTGCTGTAAGGAAAATTATAAACGTAAGTGATGGTAACACGTTGCGGCCGATTGAACGACGCCAGCCCGTACTGTTGTCTTAAGTCGAGAGGATCGTTGCTGTTGGCAGCGCCGAAGATCACTTCACCGGGAGGCTGGATGCCGCTCCCCGCAGCGGACGTGTTGATGTTCGTGAGTGACTTGCTCCACGTATAGGCCACGTTTAGCAGCAGGCCATGTCCAAACTGATGCCGCAGTTGGGCCTGCAAGCTGTTGTAGGTTGAGTCTCCAAGGGTGTCAGTGCTTGCCACGCCACCCGGTGCAAATCCCAGGTAGCTTACACGCTCGTTGAGGTTTGATGTGGTCGTCCCGATCAGGTTCTGGGTGATCTTATTCGGATTCGCGGGATCGTTGTACGGCAACGAAGCCGCGACCATTTCCAGGTTCTGGGGCCCTGACGCAGCCGTTGGGTCGTTCGGGGCGCCGGCAACCAGCTGGGCAACATTGATGTTCCGCGACCAATCGTAGAGATGGATGCCATGGCTGCCGACATAGCCGACATCCGCGATCCATCCGTGCGCGAACTCGTACTGCAAATCGAGGTTGTACTCCTGCACGAGCGGCAAACGATTGCCCATCTGCTGTGCATCGGACGTATAGCCGAAACCGGAAGAGCAGATACCGGCCGGGCAGAGCGCCCCGGTATACGGATCGAAGACGCCCGGGACCATATACCGCGGTGTCCATGCAAGTGGGGTGGTCGCGCCCGCCTCCCATGGGTTATGCAAGGTGTTTTCCTCGCTTAGCGGCGACGGGCCGGAACCGGCCCCTGAATAGGGAGGCAGGTTCAACTGGTTGTCGATGAGCAGGTTCCCGTAAATCGTATCCCAGAACCAGCCATAGCCCGCCCGTACGACGAACCGGTCCCCAAGTGGCTGCCAAGCCAACCCGATCCGGGGAGCGAATTCGTTCAACGGACTCCCAGGAAGCAGCGTCTTGGTGCCGGTGGAGGTCACACCAGTTGCGCCGCTTGGCGCTGTAAGACCAAAGGTCTTGACCGCAAAGTTCGTGGGCACCACAAATCCCGCGAGCGTGCCGGCCGCACCTAGTGCCGCAAAGGCTGATCCGGTGTTGACTTTTTCGAGCTGCGAGTTCCAGACGTTGGTAAACTCGCCGCTTACGTCATCCGGGAACCCGGAGTACTCCCAACGTACGCCAGCATTAACCGTCAGCTTGCGGCTTATCTTGATATCGTCCTGAACGTACCAGTCGAACTCGTTCACCCGATTGTAGTGAGTCAGCGGACCCTTTAGGCCGAAGCCGACAGCGATCCCGCCTGCGGGGGTAAGGGGAGTGTTATCCACCGCTGGCCCCGAACTGCTCGTTAGGAAGTCAGCCGTCGAATACATCAAGAGTTCGCCGCGCCCAGAGGACGGAATCGTATTGTTGTATTGGATGCGTTGCGCTTCGAAACCAGCACGCAGCGCGTGCATGCCGTGGTTCCAGGAAACCTGGTCGGCCCACTGGAACGTATTGACGAAGTTGCTCGAAATCATGGCGAAGTTTCCACCCTGGCTCCATGCCACCACATTCGGGTTTGGCGCCCCGACGTTGATACCCAAGATGTCGAGTTGCGGAACAACCAGCATCTCTGGGAACTGCTTGGCAAGCGCTGGCGTCGTCGACCCGCAGTCGGCGCCGCTATTGACGAGCGGAATGATGGTGGCTCCGTTTGGCAGCGAACAAGATTGCACGGACAGGTTGGGATCCTGATTGTTCTCGATGTCGCGGTGGAACGAAAAGCGGGCTTGGTTCACGAAGTTCGGTGTTAGCACCGACTGCAGCTCAAGCTGGCCCACGTGGTTGCCGTAATAGGCATTGATGGGGGCGCCGGGATTGCAGTTGTTCGCAAGAATGAAGCAGTTGAACGTCTCGAGCTCGGGATCCCGCTGGAACATGTAACGCTCATAAAGAGAGTGTTTCGACGAGATCACGTACTCGGTGTTAATCATGTACTGATCTTCATTTGCCACCGTCGGGTCCGAGATAGCCCGTTTACAGGCATTCAAGCCGCACGACTCAGGAGCGCTCGGGAAATAGAAGCCATTGTTGAAACCGCCTTTGACGGCTCCCTTGGCCTGAAGCATACCGATCGCCGTATTCGTGATATTGGAGCCATTGGCTGCAACGGTTTCGCCCGTGCCGCCGAGGAATCCAAGAAACGCTGTCTGGCCGCCGAAGGCGCTTCCGAGGTACGCCCTGTAGGCCGCCAGGTTATTCGTGCAGCGGAGATCGCTACAGGCTTTACTCGCAAAATCTGCGTAGTCGTTCCAGGGTTCAAGGTATGTGGCCGATTCATAGCCGGAAGCGAAGCCGCTCGTTCCAATTCCGTTGATTTGGCGAATGCCCTGATAGGAGCCGAAAAAGAAGAGCTTGTCCTTCTTGATCGGGCCACCGAACGTGCCGCCGAACGTATTCTGCTTTAGCGTCTGCGGCGTATTGATGCCGGTCGCGCCTGGAGCCTTCAGCTCGCTATACTTGTAGAAGAAATCGTTGGCATTGAAGAAGTTGTTGCGATTGAATTCCCAGGCGGCGCCATGAAAATGGTTCGTGCCGGTCTTCGTAACCACATCGACGTTAGCGCCAGGATTGCGGCCCGAACTGGCGTCGTACTGCGACGTCTGCACCTTGAACTCCTGGATCGAGTCGGGATTGGGAATCGCGATGCCGGGGAAACTGCCTTCCTGGGCGGCCATGCCGCTGACGTAGTTGACGACCGAAGAACCGTCCATCGAGTAGTTGTTCTCATTGGCCGTCGAGCCGTTCGCGCTCACGTCCTGAGTTCCGTTTCCGATGGACGAAGCAGTGGGCGCATTGGCAACCACGCCCGGCGAAAGGCTGATCACCTGCGTGTAGTTTCGGGAAACGAGCGGCAGTTGCGTAATTTCCTGCCCGGACACAAGCCCGCCGTTGGTGGCGTTCTGCGTCTGGATCGTCTGCTGCGTTGCCTCGACCGTGATCTGCTCCGATTGCGCGCCTACTTCGAGCGCGCGGTTTAGCACGGGGGTCTCCGTGACGTTCACAGTGACTGACGGAACTTCGGCCGTCTTGAAGCCGGCGGCGGAGAACTTCACGGAATAGGTGCCCGGCGTCAGGAGCGAAAACTTATACGAGCCGTTGGCATCGGTCGTCGTCGTACGGGTCTGCCCAGTGTCCGTACTGGTAATCGTCACGGCGGCCCCGCCAATAACGGCGCCCGAAGGATCGGTCACCGTACCCGTCAACGCGCCCGTCTCGGCCGTTTGGGCAAAGGACCCGGTGGAAAAAGCGAGCAATAGGCAAACTGCACCGAACAGCGAACACACAAATCGGAGCTTCGGGCTTGCATTCATCGTCCCACCCCCAAGAAACATCTCAATAGTTTTTGCATCCAAAGTACGCGCGAGAGGCTCGCGCGCCACATTCCCCAACCCCAAACCACAATCAAGCCTTAAAGAGCTTAAGGAAAGAAAATTCGATGGCGCTCATTTAGCACACGCACAAATTCGTGTCAATAAGTATGTTGTGGGCTCATTTGGGGATCGACCGCAGTAGCCCGAGGAAGGGCTGGCTCCCGCCGGGCCGGCCGGGACGAGTGTTACGTTCAATCTATGTATACATTCTGTGCTGTTATGCGGACAGTTCCGTTTTTGGGCTGGCGCAAGGACCGCGATCTTGGCTCGGCGAATCCGCTCTGGCGCAGAAAAGCCCCAAGAGCTACCAATTCCTGCCGTTTGGGCCCATCTTAACCTCCCGACGAGAGCATGGTTCGTGCTTCAGTGGGAGCAGAAAATTCGCGCATGCGAGGCGGAAATTTCTGCAACTTCTCGCGTCACTTTTTCCAGAAGCGGGCGACGGCGGCGAAATCGGGATCGTCCTTCGAGGCATCTTTGACGGCGGTGTAGGTGGCGTACGCCGCTTCGGCTGCAGGCAGTCTGGTTCCATGCTCGCGCGCCAACTCGAGCGCGAGGCGAAGGTCTTTGTGCATCAGGCGAAGCGGGAAACTTGCGGGGTATTCATCCCTGAGCATCAGCGGAGTTTTCACGTCGAGGAGGCGCGCGTGGCCCATGCTCGATTGCATCACTTCGATGAGGCGCTCGGCGGGCACGCCTGCTTTCGTGACGAGCGCGAGCGATTCGGCCCACGCGTCGATTTCAAGCGCGAGGAGGAGATTCATTCCGAGTTTCACGGTTTGACCTGCGCCGTTTTGACCGAGCAGGAAAAATCTCTTGCCCATCGCTTCGAGGACTGGCTTCGCGCGATCGAGCACTTTTGCATCGCCGCCGACCATGAAGACGAGTTCGCCTTTTTCGGCGCCCCAGGTGCCGCCCGTGACGGGCGCGTCGAGGAAATCGACGCCGCGCTCGGCGCAGGCCGCTGCGACGCGGCGATCGGTGTCCGGCGAAACGGTGCTTGAGTCGATGAGGATTGTTCCTTTGCGCAGCGCTTCGAGCGCTCCAGAACCGAAGAGAACTTCTTCGAGCGCGGGGGGATCGCTGACGATCGTGATCAGGACTTCCGAATGCGCGGCGACCTCGCGTGGATTCTCGGCGAGTTTTGCTCCGGCGCGGACGAGGTCGTCCGCCTTGGATTTTGTGCGGTTCCAGACCGTGAGCGGGAAACCGGCGCGGAGGAGGTTTTGCGCCATGGGTTTGCCCATCAGGCCGAGCCCGATGAATCCGACGTTTGGTTTCATTTTTGTCACCGCCGTTTCGATGAAGTTACGTGCGAGGCATCCCACCCTCGCAAAAGGCGCGAGGATGGGGCACCCGGAAGTTCAAAGGCCAACGCTACACGAGGGCGAATTCTACGCGGTGGCGGAATGGGTCGATACGCTCGGCGCGCACGTGGACCCGGTCGCCCAGGCGGAAAGCCAGCTTCGCTGCGCTTTTCGATGCGCCTCTGGTGCGCGAGCCCCGATTGGGCTCGGCGACGATTACGTGGTCGCGCTCGCGGAACTGGCAGCGCATGCCGGTTGATTCCTCGAGGCGGTCGATGCTGACGAGCCCTTCGACGAAGATTTCGGTGAGCTCGACGAAGAAGCCGAACTTCTGCACCGAAATGATCAAGCCGTCGTATTCCTCGCCGAGATGGCTTTCCATGAACTGCGCTTTCTTCCAGTCGATCAGTTCGCGCTCGGCGAGGTCCGCGCCGCGCTCGGCCTCCGAGCTCTGGGAAGCGATTTCCTCCAATTCGATGCGACGGTAAGGACCGAGAGTGGCCATCGACTGAAGCTCGCCGCTGCGCGCGCTCGATTTTCGCTGCGGCTCGGGGCGCGGAGCCCGCGGCGCGACGGCATCGGGATTATCGAGCGCCCATTTTAGCGCGCGATGGACGATCAGGTCCGGGTAGCGCCGAATCGGCGAAGTAAAATGCGTGTATTCCTGCGCGGCGAGCGCGAAGTGGCCGAGCGGATCGGCTGCGTAACGCGCCTGCTTGAGCGAGCGCAGCATGAGGTAAGAAAGGATGCGCTCCTCGGGCTTGCCTGCGATCTTTTCCGTGAGGCGCTGGTAGTGCTGCGGGCGGATGTCGACTTCGTCGGCTCCCGGCAGATCCACGTGCATCGGGCGCATGCGGCCGCGGCCTCCGCCGACGCGCGCCGATGGCTTTACGCTGCCATGCCGCACGGTGATGCGGCGCTCGGTGAGATCTTCGACGCCGAGCGAATAGCCGAAGGCCTGCGCGAGTTCCTCGAATTCGAGAACTTTCTTGGGGTCGGGCTTTTCGTGCACGCGATGGAGCGAGGCGACGCCGCGCTTTTCGAGATATCGCGCGACGGCTTCATTGGCAGCGAGCATGAATTCCTCGATGAGGCGGTGCGCGATGTTGCGTTCGCTACGAAGAATGCTGGTCATGCTGCCGGCCTCATCGAATTCGATCACCGGCTCGGGGAGATCGAAGTCGATCGAGCCGCGCTCGCGGCGGCGCGCGTTGAGCAGCAGCGCAAGCTCTTTCATGCGGCGAAAATCTTCGACCAGCGGCGCGTAGCGGGCGGCCATCTCGGGATCGCCTTCGATCACCTTATTGACGTTGGTATAGGTCATGCGCTCGACGGAGCGGATCACGCCGGGCGTGAAATCGGCGCCGACCATCCTGCCGGCCGAGTCCATTTGCATGATGACGCTCATCACGAGGCGGTCGACCTTGGGATTGAGCGAGCAGATGCCGTTCGAAAGCTCTTCGGGAAGCATAGGGACCGCGCGATTCGGGAAGTAGACCGATGTGCCGCGCAGGCGCGCTTCGTGATCGAGCGCGGAATTGCGCGCGACGTAGTGCGCGACATCGGCGATGTGCACCTGCAGCTCGAAATTGCCGCCCGGCAGCGGGCGGACGAGGACCGCATCGTCGAAATCGCGAGCTGTTTCGCCGTCGATGGTGACGATCGGGAGGTCGCGGAAATCGCGCCGGCCGCGCAGATCGTTTTCGGCGACTTGCGGAGGCGTGGCTTTCGCAGCGGCGAGAACTTCTTCCGGGAATTCGTGGGGCAGATGATGCTTGCGAATGATGATTTCGACGTCGACGCCGATATCGCCGGGGCGGCCGAGGATTTCGATCACGCGGCCCATGGGCGCGAGGCCGCTGCGCGGGAAGCGCGTGATTTCGGCGTTGACGACGGCGCCATCGAGTTCGGGAAGACGCAGGCGGCGATTCGCGGGCGGCTGCTGCGCCTCGGGCCCGAGCTTCGCGCGCAGCTCGGGAGTGAGTTCATCACCCGGCGGGATCAGGACTTCGTGGTGGAGGCGGACGTCGTAGGGCAGCACGTGGTTGCCGTGCGGGCCGTAACGGAAGAGGCCGACGACGGTCGGATGCTCGCGCGTGACGATTTGCACGACGCGGCCCTCGGCGCGTCCATCGGGGCGGCGGCGAACAATGCGGCCGAGGACGCGGTCGCCGTGCATCGCATCGCCGAGGCTGTCGCGGCCGATGAAAAGATCGCCGTCGACGCCCGGGATCGGATGATCGGGGACGAGGAACGCGTAGCCGTCGCGATGCGCGATGAGGCGCCCGGAGATGAGATTGGGATCGCGGGCGCGGCGCGAGGCTGCGGCGGCGGATTGCGCGTCGGGCGCGCTTCCCCGCCCCGGGTGGCCTTCGGGCGCGCGCGCGGAGGTATCGGAAGCGGTGGGCGGTTGCTGCTGCTTTGGATTCGGTTTCTGATTTGTTTTTTGACTCGTTTTTTGGTCGGGCAGTTTGTAGCGCCCGCCGTAGATCTCTTCGACTTCGCCGCGCTTCTTGAGTTTTTGGATCACGCGCGGGAGGTAGCGGCGGCCGTGGTGCTTGAGTCCCATGCCGTGCGCGATTTCGCGGATGCTGGCGGCCTTTGAAAGCTGCGCGAGATGCGCGAGGACGTCGTCGGCGTTGACGTGCTCTTCTCGCGGCTCGGGCGCGGTTTGGAATTTGCGGAGTTTTTTCATCGACGTGGGCTGATGTTCGAGCCACAGACAGGCTAACGGAATTCGAGGCGCGTGGCAAAAGGTGGTTGGGCGGCACAAGGTCAGCGCGATCCTGAGTGCAAGGTTCTGGATTATGTTCGTTCTAAGTAGTCGGAAAGCTGGGAGCGCTTGCCATGAGAGCTTTCGTGAAGAAGCACAGGAAACATGCCGCAGTCCTCGGCTGTATCGCTATGCTTGTCGCCCTAGTCGAAGCGTGGTCAGCCGCGGCTCCGTTGCGTGGCCAAATGGCAGCGCGTTTCGATTTGCCGCAAGGGCGCTGCAGAATACTCACCTATGGACTTCCACCGTCATGGCTTCCCGAATACGCCGGGTTGCTAAAGGAGCGATACGGTGTCGAAGTCCATCCCGTCGCGGGCTGCATCGTCTCGAAAAGCTTGTCTTCATACGTCGATAACTACGACGCCGTCAGCGCAGCTGCGGCAAATCACAAGTATGGACACGATATTTTCAAGGAATGCTCGGAAGATGCCCGCAAGAGCACACCTGGGCCTGATGGAGTGTCTCTCAAAGCCCGCGAACCTTGAATTTCGGCGGGGCGAGGCGTCGAGTGGACGACATGCTGCGGGTGAAACTGCGCAAAGGAATCGCGCTTCGCGCCGTCTTTTTTTGTCGGAGCTGGAAGCTCCGACCCCCTAAAAGGCGGGCTGTTTCGCTGTGGCTCTGCGCCCGAAAGGAGATACCCGCGGCTAAAGCCGTCGATCTAGCGAGCGGCTTTTCGCGGGCCTGTAGGCCCTCGCTTCCACCAAGGCCTGCCGTCCTCCACACACCGATCGGCCGGCGCTTCGACCGAAGGATCTTGCGCCGTTGCATACGGCTGGGTCGAGAACGGCACACCCCGCGGCTAAAGAGGATGCTGAAAAATGGCAAGAGCTGGCTTCAGGGGCTGAAGCCCTTCTCAGATGACGGCTCTAACGGCGGGGTTTAAACCCCGCCCTTCCACCGAAACTGAGTTTTTCAGCAGCCTGTAAAGCCGTCCATCTAGCGAGCGGCTTTCGCGGGCCTGCCCTTCGACAGTGCTCAGGATAAAAAGGCCCACGCGTCCACGCGAAGGCCCTCCTGCCTCCACAACCCGGTCGGTGGACGCTTCCACCGGAGCCCTCGCATGCCTTCCGCGTAGCTTGGCGGAACAGAAGGGCCAGCGGGACGCCCTTCGGACCGACTCAGGGCAGGCCGGCGTTACAGGCTAGCGTCAAAGCCGAAATCGCTGGGCGCTACTGCGGGAACTGCTGGACCGTGGGGATGTCGAGGACGACGATTTTGCCGTCGGGCTCGCGCTCGAGGGTGGGGGCGTAGTCGCCGAGGAGTTCGCGGCGCCACCACATGCCGGTGGCGCGCTTCGTTTGCATGTCGGTGAACCAATATTGGTAGATAACCGCGCGGACTTGCTGCGGCTTTGCGGCGGGAAATGGATTGCGCGCGAAGAGCTCGAGGACGTCGGGCGAGCCGGTGAGCAGGCGCTCCTCGGTCCACACGACGAAACGATATTGGGGCCACGCGCCGAGAGAGGCGAACCAGAGATTCCATTCAAAGCGCGGCTGGTAGGGCGCATAGATGCCGGGCGGCTTGCTCGGGTCCTGCGGCTTGTAGCGGAATGGGTAGGGCGTCCATGTCTTGCCGCCGTCGGTTGAGCCCTGGAATTCGATTTCGTAGCGCGCGTGCGTCATGACTTCGAAGAGGCCATACGAATTCGCAATGCGAAATGGTTCGACGGCCTCGACCGGAGTCGTAAACAGCGGCGCGTCGGGAAACAGCTTCCACACGAGCTCGGCCGTGGTGACATAAAAAATCCACGCGAGGCAGATTCCGGCGAAGGTCCGGCGCACGGGCTGAAAAATGTGGCGCCAGGCCGCGCGCCTGGATTCCCACGGAGTGGCGGCTGCGGTCGGGTCCGGCGGGCGTTGGCGATCGATCAGCGCGCGGATCCGCTGCGGCACGATCCATTCGATGAAGCGATCGTCGAGGAAGAGAAAACCGAGGCAGAGAACGATGTAGTTCAGGAAAGCGTAGTTTCCTGTGAGGATGATGCTGGTTTGAAATGGCAGCACGATGAGGAAAAACGCGATGCGAAATCTGCGCGGGAGAAAAATCATGAAGCAGAGCGCGAGTTCGATCGCGAGTGTGTAGAAGACGGCCCCGGCGTGGAACCAGTGCGGGAAATGGCCGACGTACCAGCCGGGCCAGGAGGGGAGCGGGGCGTTCTGGTAGTAGTCGTCCATGGCGCGGAAATTGCGCCAGGTGGGATCGCGGCTCGCCATCTTCCCGACGCCGGACTCGAAATAGATGCGGAAGGCCTCCCACTGCAAGAGGAAGAGGCTGGCGCGCGAGGCGGCGTGCGAGCTGGCGAGCCCTGGGCGGAGGCCGGGAGGCGCGAAAAACAAGGAGATGAAGCCGGCTTCGAGGAGCATGCCGTCGGATTGATAGCTTGAGAAATCGCGCGCCGTGACGATGAACGACATAAAGCACACGAAGCAGATGAGCAGCGACGCGCGCGGCCAGATGTTGAAGACGACGAGGATCGAAGCGATCAGGCCGATCCAGGTGACGAGCATGAGTGCACGGTCGCTCGAGCCGAACCAGAAAAGGCTCGGCGCGTACCACCAGCTATAGCCGTGCATCGCGGCAGTGACCGCCTGGAGGTAGTCCCCTGCGGGGAGGATTCCGTCGGGGCCAATCAGGCCCTTGATCTGGAAAATCAGCGAATAGAATGCCGAGAAGTAGATCACGCCGAGCGCGCGCAGGAAAATCCAGCGCGGCCAGAGATGGCCGGGCGACTTCTCGGAGGAGATTTCGGGGCCGAGGAGCCAATTGATGGAGGTCTCGAGCCAGGGCCACATCGCGCGAGCGATTATACAGAGAAGCAAGGCGCGACGGGGTTTCCGACGTTCCCGGGCTGAAGCCCTGCGTTGCGCGAGCGCTTTGCGCGAGGCTAGCAGAGAGAAGTGGAGGTCAACCGTCCCTACGGGACTCTTACGCGGCTTCCGCATTCCCGGCACTTCGCTGGGCTTCGTGCCGGGCTAGTTACAATCGCGCCTCCGGCGCTCGTACGTCAAGGCTATGACTCGGAGCCTTCGGGCGCTCGTACGCCAGTGCTATGACTCGGAGGCTTCGGGCACCGGGTCGGGGGTTGGGGGCTTTAGGAATGACGGCGGGGCGGGGACGGACTGCAGGCTTTCGCGGCCTTCGGCGAAATCGATGAAGAACTGCTGGACGTTGAAGCGGAAGCCGTCCCTCGAATGAGCGAGCTTGGCGGATTCTTGCCAGCGAACGTATTCGCCGGTGGGCAGGAGGAGGCGCGTCTTCTGCGTGTCGGCGAGATAGGGCGCCACGACTTCGGTGAGAATCTGCTGGTGTAGCACGGCGTCGCGCAGATGGAAGATCACCTCGACGCGTTCGTAGATGTTGCGCTGCATCCAATCGGCGCTGCCGAGATAGATTTCGGTCTTGCCACCGTTGCCGAAAACAAAAATGCGGCTGTGTTCGAGGAAGCGGCCGATCACGCTGCGAACGCGAATGCGGCTGCTGAGGCCGCGCACTCCCGGCCGCAGCGCGCAGGCGCCGCGCACGATGAGTTCGATCTGCACGCCCGCTTGCGAGGCTTTGTAGAGCGCGTGGATGATCTTTTCGTCGAGGAGCGAATTCATTTTGGCGACGATAAAGGCGGGGCGCCCGGCCTTCGCGTGAGCCGCTTCGCGATCAATCAGATTGATGAAATTCCTACCGAGATTGAGCGGCGCGACGAATAGCGGCGTGTAGCGCGGGCGCTCGGAATAGGCCGTGAGGTAATCGAAGACGTGGTGCACGGCCGACGTGATACCGGGCTCGCTCGTAAGAAGACTCAAATCGGTGTAGAAGCGCGCGGTGGACGGATTGTAATTGCCGGTGCCGAGGTGCGCGTAGCTGCGCGTCTGGCCGTCCGCCTCGCGGCGGGCGACGAGCGCGAGCTTGCAGTGCGTTTTCAGCCCGACCACTCCGTAGAAGACCTGCACGCCCGCTTCCTGCAGAGTCCGAGCCCAGCGGATGTTGGACGCTTAGTCGAAACGCGCTTTCAGCTCGACGACGACGGCCTCTTCCTTTTTCGCGGCGGCCTCGATCAGCGCGCGGACAATCGGCGAATTTTCGCTGGTGCGATAGAGCGTCTGCTTCATCGAGAGGACGTTGGG
>JBKQNJ010000087.1:0-18635 GCA_052146315.1 Candidatus Acidiferrales bacterium
CGAAATCGATCGATTCCGGCGCAGCCCGTGAGAAACTCGACGCGCTCGTCGCGTTCTCGCAAGCTGAAAAGGGCCACCCGCACGCCGCGTCGTAGGATTCTAGCGTCGTGAGAACTTCGGGGGCTGAAACCCATAATCATTTCGCAGGGCTTATGTCGTGGCTGGAAGCCACGACCTACAAACACTCTCGCGTCGTTACGTTCGAGAAACGAAGCCCGCGGCTAAAGCCGCTATACGACGAGCACCTTTTCGAGGGCCTAAAGGCCCACGCTTCCACCGGTGCCCTCGCGGGCCGAAGCAAAGACCCGCGCAAACGTTCGCGGGTTGTCACACAAACTCTGGAAGCCACGACCCACAAAGATTCGAGGTTGTCACACGGACTCTGATCGCGCCTCCTGAAAAACTGTGCTGCGAATTTCTGACTCGGGACACTAAATGGTGAGGAAATTTTCGAGGAGGCGGAAGCCCGCTTCGGTGAGCACAGACTCGGGGTGGAATTGTACGCCTTCGACCTTCAGCTTGCGGTGACGCAGGCCCATGATTGTGCCGTCGGCGGTTTCCGCGGAAATTTCGAGTTCAGGCGGCAGCGAGTTTCGCTCGACGATCAGCGAGTGGTAACGCGTGGCCTGAAAATCCTGCGGCAGCCCGTAGAAAATTGTTTCGCCGTCGTGGTGTATCTGGCTGGTTTTGCCGTGCATCACTTTCGGCGCGCGAATCACGCGCCCGCCGAATGCCGCGCCGATCGACTGGTGCCCCAGACAAACGCCTAGAATCGGGATCTTGCCCGCAAAGCGTTCGATCAGCGGGACGCTAATGCCCGCTTCTTTCGGCGTGCACGGCCCCGGCGAAATCACGATGCGCTCGGGGTTGCGTTCCTCGATTTCGTCGAGAGTGATCTGATCGTTGCGGCGGATCAGAAGCTCCTGCCCCATCTGGCCGAGATACTGCGCCAGGTTGTAGGTGAACGAATCGTAGTTGTCGAGCAGCAGGATCATACAGTTCTATTCTACTGTCCCAAATGGAAGATTGTATGAAAAACTCGCCCCTCTCTCGGAGGGCGCTTTGTCGCGGGGCAAAAAGGCCCACGCTTCCACCGTTCGGAGAATAGTGTCGCACCTACGGCGCTTGGTCTCTTTCGTAATGCTTTCCCAGCGCTTCCGCGCTGGGCTAACTTGTGCCGCGCGTCCCGCGCTTCAGAATGAGTTGCGGATAATCGGAGATCGCCCCGGGGCCGAAGCCCCGGCCTCCTGAAAAACTGTCCTGCGAATTTCCGACTCGGGACTACCAGCCGGGCCGCGAGGATGCCGCCCCGCGCGTTATTTGGTAGCGATGTCGTTTGACCGAGGGCAGATTTGATCGCCCAACTAAACACAGAGCCCACAGAGAAGGCACTGAGTACACAGAGAACTTCGATTATTTCTCAGTACCCTCTTGATTCGCTCCGTGTTCTCTGTGTTGAGGCACCTCTTTACCCCGCGCCGCGTTATTTTCCGCCCGAGTGCGCGATTTCGAGCGCCTTCAGCACCGCACGCGCCTTGTTGGCCGATTCCTCATATTCGCGTTCGGGAACCGAATCCGCGACGATTCCGGCGCCCGCCTGGACGTAGGCGCGCCCGTTCTTTGCCACGAGTGTGCGCAACCCGATGCACGAATCGAGGTTGCCCGAAAAATCGAGATACAAAATGGCGCCCGCGTAGATCCCGCGCCGCGTCGGCTCGAGTTCGTCGATGATCTCCATGGCGCGGACTTTCGGCGCGCCCGAAAGCGTTCCCGCGGGAAAGCACGCCATCAGCGCATCGAAGCAATCGACGTCGCCGCGCAATCGCCCGCGCAGGCTCGACGCCAGGTGCATCACGTGCGAATAGCGCTCGACGAACATCAGCCGCTCCGGCTTCACCGAGCCGTACTCGCACACGCGGCCCAGGTCGTTGCGGCCGAGATCGACGAGCATCACGTGCTCGGCGCGCTCCTTCGGGTCGGCGAGGAGCTCGGCTTCGAGCTTTTCATCTTCCTTTTCATTGCGCCCGCGCGGACGCGTTCCGGCGAGCGGCCGGTAAAAGGCATCGCGCCCCTGCACCTTTACCAGCATCTCGGGCGAGCTGCCGACCACGGACAAGTCGTCGAGCTTCAGGTAGTAGAGATAGGGCGAAGGATTCACGACGCGCAGAGCGCGGTAAATCTCAAAGGGATCGGCGGACGTGCGCGCCTCGAATCTCTGGCTCACCACGATTTGAAACGCGTCGCCCGCGCGAATGTACGACTTGGCCTTCCGCACTGCCGACGTGAACTGCGGCTTGGTCATGTTCGATTTCACATGCAGAGGCTTCGCGCGTCGTGCGCGAGGTTGCGCACGCAGCGGCTTCTCCAGCAACTTCCGCGTGCGAGCGATCTCCCGGACCGCCGCGTTGTATTTCGCGCGCAGGCTGCCCGGCCCTTCGGTGAAAACATTGCGAATGATCCAGACGCGGTGCTGCACGCGGTCGAACGCCACGAGGCCGAGGTAAAACATCATCATGCAGTCGTCGACGCCGAGATCGTCACGGCCCGTGTCGGGAATCCGCTCGACCAGCCTTACCATGTCGTAGGCGAAATAGCCGATCGCGCCGGCGGTCAGCGGAGGCATACCTGGCACGCGCACCGGCCGGTAACGCGCCGTCAGCCGCTTCAGCTGTTCCACGGGATTTTCGACGAATCGAACCGTCTTGCCGCCCGTTTCGAGTTCGCAGACGCGCCCGCGCGCCCGAAACACTTCTTCCGGATTCGCGCCCGTGAACGTGTATCGCCCGATATTCTCGCCGCCTTCTACGCTCTCGAGCAGAAATGCGTATTTCGCGCCGCGCCCGATGCGCAGGTACGCTCCGACGGGCGTCAGCAAATCGGCCGTATACGTGTCGTACACCGGCACGAGATTGCCTTGGCGCGCCAGGCGGCTGAACGTCTTGAAGTCCGGCTGAATCATCGTCCGATAGGTATCTTTCTTTGGGATTTCACTTCTTGCCGTGGCGCGCACGCCCGGCGTTTTCCCCGGCCGCCAGCGCCCGAACCACGGCGCAGCGCATCGCCTCGACCGGCGCTCGTTCGCCCGTCCAGATTTCCCACTGCGCGGCGCCCTGCGCGACAAACATTTCCACGCCCGAGACCGTTTCGATGCCGCGCCGCGCCGCGAGGCGCAGAAGCTTCGTCACACGCGGGCGATAGATGGTGTCAAATACGAGCCGGCAATTCAATTCGCGCGCATCGAGCGGCGATTCATCGACCGCCGGATGCATGCCGACCGGCGTGGCATTCACGATTGCGTCGAAGAATTCGCCGCGCAGGCGATTCCGCGCGATTGCCTCTCCGCTGGCCGCCTTAGCGAGCGCCCGCGCGCGTGCCGGCCGCCGGGCCGTCACGCAAACAGCCGCGCCCGCCTGCGTCAGCGCGAAAGCCACGGCGCGCGCCGCGCCGCCGGCTCCGACGATCAGGACGCGGCTGCCCCGAAGAGGTATCCGCTTCTCGAGCGCTTGCAGCACTCCGACGTAATCGGTGTTGTATCCGTAGAGTTTCCCGGCGCCGCGCACCACCACCGTGTTCACGGCCGCGATTCGAGCCGCCAGCGGATCGCACCCGTCGAGATGCCGCAGGATTTTTTCTTTGTGCGGCAGCGTCACGCTAAAGCCTCGAATCCCGAGCGGATCGATCGAAGCCAGAAAATCCCTCAGATCGCGCACCAGAAACGACACGTATACTGCGTTGATCCGCCGCGCGGCAAAACCTGCATTCTGCATCGCCGGCGAAAGCGAATGGCCGACGGGGTTGCCGATCACGCCGTAGACGCTCGTGCGCGGGTTCAGCCGGTCCGCGCGATAAACATCCTTGATCTCCGCAAGCGAGACTTGTCCCGGCGCCGTCGAGTTTTCCACGGGCGCATAGGCGAACGAATTTCGTTCGCGCAATGCGAGGATGCGCGCCGGAAGCGCCACTTCGCCCATCGGAATCGCGACGATATTCCGTTGCTTTCGCGCGAAATCGAGCAGCTTCTGGCTGTCTGAGAGCGAATCACAGAGGGCGGCGAGTTTGATCGCTGCAGGCCGATCTCGACGCAGTTCCGCAGCGACGCGCGAGAGATTCTTCGGCGTCCGCTCAAAAAAATGCGCCGAAGCCAGTTGGCGCCCCTCGCCTAACAGCACGCTGATAAGTTCGCTCGGGCACTGGCGCACAGTTTCGATTTCGAGGTCGTACCACGCGCACCCTGCCCGGATCGCGTCCGCCAGATGCACGAGTTGCTTGGCGATCGTGCCAGCATATCGGCCGCCCGCCACGCGCCGGCGGCAAGTCGCAATCAGTGTTGCGCCGTTTCGCGCGGAGCGGTTGGCTTCGAGCCTTCGCAAGAACCGGCCAATTTCCGCGTCGCTTGAAAGCCAGTCAAGGCGTAACTCGATCGTGCGGCTTTGCCGCAGCGCCAGGCGAAGCTGGGCCAGCATGGAATTGGCATCGGGCGCCGCCACCACGGCGCACACTTTATCTCGCCCTAACATACTGTATTTCCAATCTCTTCGGCGTGAAGTCCCGCCGCGCGCCGGCAGCCGTGCGCGGGGGGAATTCTCGCTTCTACCACGCGGTACCCAATGTGTAAAGCCCGCGCGACCATTATCTTGACGCTCTCGAACGCTAATGTTACGGTCAGGTCATTGGGGAGCGCCAGCCTTTCGGCGCTAAGAATCAGCATGGAGGAGCGAGCATCATGCGTGGGAAAATTGTCCTTGCCGGTCTCGTAGTGGCCCTCTCGGGAACGATTGCATCGGCGCAGAACACGCCGCAGGTCCCGACCCCGAACGATCTCTATTGCTCCGGTACCGTGACGACGGAATCCGTGCCGCGCGGCGCCTACATCATCACGGGCGAAGAATCCAACTATCGGCTGACGTTCGACGAAGGCGACAACGTCTTCATCAACAAGGGCGCTAGCGAAGGTGTAAACGTGGGCGACGTCTTCTCTGTTGTCCGCGAGGTCGAAGATCCCTACGGAATCGAATGGACCAAGTGGCAGGACATGATCCTCAAGAAAATGGGGAGTGTCTGGGCCGACGAAGGCCGCGTCCGCGTGACCCGGGTTTTCGCCAATACCTCGGTGGCCAAGATCGAGCATTCCTGCGACATACTACAGCGCGGCGACGTTCTCCTGCCCTTCACGGAACGCCCCGCGCCGCCGCTCAAATCCGAAGTGCGTTTCGACACGTTCGCCCCGGCAAACGGCAAGCCTCTGGCAATGATCATCATCGGCAAGAATTTCCAGGCCGCAAGCGGAACCGAAGATGTTGTCTACGTGAATTTGGGCAACGGTCAGGGCGTGAAAGTCGGCGACTATTTCCGCATCTTCCGCTACACCGGCACTCAGCACGAAACGGTTTTCCAGACCGATCGTTACGCGTTCGATCAGGAGGATCAGCTCTACGTGCCGTTCATCCCGATTTATGGCTTCGGGAGTGCCCCCAAGAAATGGGATTGGAGCAACACTCCGCGAGAAGACGTCGGCGAAGGAGTGGTGCTGCGGACCGGCCCCAACTCTTCGACCGTCTTGATTACGTTCAGCCTGCGCGAGATCTATCCGGGCGATTACGTCGAACTCGAATAGCCGGGCTTGCCGCAGCCTGGCGCTTCAGGTTCCGCGGCGGGCTCGTCTGGCACGCCTGATTCGCTGAATATTTCCGCTGTAAAAGCTTGCACTCGTACTTCGGCATTTTTCCAGGCATCCCGGTCGAGTCCCGCCTTCACGCAGGTTTCCTCGAGCAGCCGCCGGCCGCTCCATCGGAATTGCGTCGCCACCTGAGGCAGCAGCACGCCCCGCTGCCTCCCAAGGCTCACCATCAGGCCATGCCTACCGGCTTGAATTTGTTCGGGCGCGATCGTTTCGAGACCCGACAAAATGGAAAGCTCGATCTCGATTTCGGAAAGTTCGTCGGGGCGAACCCGATCGAAGCGCGGGTCTTCGAGCGCGGCTGCCTTGGCGCAATGAACTACCGTATCAAGCAGCGATTGACTCGAAGCCACTTGGCCAACACACCCGCGCAACCGGCCGCGGCGATGCAGCGTGACGAACGCTCCGCCCAGATTCTGCGGGTTCGAAAGTTCGGGCAATTGGCCCGCAAACTCGCGGCCCTCGACGGCGGCGCTCATGGCTCGACGCGCCACTTCCAGCAGCAGTTTCTTTTCGCGATTACCGGCTGAGGACATCCTGCGGTTTTTCTTTCGGATCAACTACGAGAACGCGGGTGCGGCGCTGCTGCACGCGAAAATTGATCTGTCCCCAGAACATCTGGAAGTAGTGAATCGCAGAAGCCACCGCGCTCAGCACCACCAGCCATAGCAGAACTGTTCCAACCAATTTCAGCGCGGGGTGGTTGGCCGTGAGAATCACGATACACCCCGCCAGCACTTGCAAGATCATCTTCCCCTTGCCGAGCGGCGACGCCGGAATCACCAAGCCCTCTGAGGACGCGATTTCGCGGAGGCCGACGACGATGAACTCTCGTCCGATGATGATCACGACCATCCATGCCTGGATGAGTCCCATCGAAACGAGCGACACGAACGCCGCCGAAATCAAAAGCTTGTCCGCAATCGGATCGAGCAGAATTCCCAGGGTAGTGATTTCGCTGCGAGAGCGCGCCAGATATCCGTCCATCGCATCGGTCGCCGCCGCCACCAGCAGAATCAGGACACCCCAGACCTCAAAATGAAAGGGCAGACCCCAAAAGTTCCAATTCGGCTGGCGCGTCAAGAGAACGACCACGAGGAGCGGAACGAAAAAGATTCGCAGGATGGTCAGGCTGTTCGGCAGGTTCATTTCGCTCTCGGAAAGACAAACCGGCGAAGCCGTCGGGAGTGCAACGGCCATCTCAGCTGAAATCATAGTCCCGCGGTCGTTATCGCGTCAACCTTACGTGCCCTGGTGATGACTCCCTGTCTTGTAATGAGAGAGACAAATGCCCTCGCTCGTTACTCTTAGCGCAGTTAGCGCCCCAGCGCTGTGCAAATTCCGGCGGGCACTCGCCGTATGTCGGGGGATTGTCTAACCTGGCCTGACCAAGTGCGGCATCGTCCCATACAACTGATAATAGGCGCGTTACACTTCCGCGAGCGGCGGCACGTTGGCCCGGGCGCGGTCACCTTACGGGCCGAACCGTACAAATCGGGGGACCTTTTCCACAGGGTTTTCCACAACAAACGGCTCTAGTTACATCTTTCATTTCAAAATGAATTCCCGAAGTTCCCTAGCAGCCGATTCCGGAATCTCGGCTTCGAGCTCGAGGCTCCAGTCGTGCACTTCAGATCGAAGCACGCGTCCTCGCCCCTGGACCACGGCAAGGCTACGGCCATCCGCGAGGGGCAGGCGCAGACGTAGCCGCAAGAGCTGGTCAACAGGCATGGCTGCGTCGATCTTTTTCAGCAATTCATCCAGACCGGCGCCCGTGATTGCCGATACAAAAGCAGTGTCAGCCCCGCGCCCATTTGAATCCATCAACGCTTTGAGGTCCTGCTCGCTCAGCCGGTCGATCTTATTCAGCACGTGCAGGCGCGGGCGATCCTCGACGCCGAGTTGGCGCAACACACCGAGAACTTCCGCGTCGTGTTCGGCGTGATGCGGATTGGAAATGTCGGTTACGTGAAGGATCAGCGCCGCTTCCTGCACTTCTTCCAGGGTCGCGCGAAACGCTGCGATTAGATCCGGCGGAAGGTCGCGCAGAAATCCCACCGTGTCGGACAAAAGCACGCGTCGTCGCGAAGGCAAACGGATGGCGCGAATCGTCGGGTCGAGAGTTGCGAACATTTTGGACGAAGTCAGCACACTCGCGTTCGTGAGCGCATTAAAGAGCGTCGATTTGCCCGCGTTGGTATATCCCACGAATGCGATCATGCCGAGTGGCACGGCCTGTCGCGCCCGGCGCCTGGTCGCGCGCTGCTTGCGAACCGTTTCGATGGCCCGCTCGATTTTGCTCACGCGGTCGCGGATGCGCCGCCGGTCGGTTTCAAGCTTCTGCTCTCCAGGACCTCGCGTCCCGATTCCGCCGCCGAGCCGGGAGAGCTCTTCGCCGCGCCCGGTCAGCCGCGGAAGCAGGTAATTCAATTGCGCGAGCTCCACCTGGAGCTGCCCCTCTCGGGTGTGAGCATGCGTGGCGAAAATATCGAGGATCAGCTGCGTGCGGTCGATCACGCGGCATTCTGTGCCCTTTTCCATGTTGCGCAACTGGACGGGCGTCAGGTCGTGATCGACAATTACGAGGGGAACATCCCTGAACTTGGCCTCGGTGCGAATCTCCTCGAGCTTGCCGCGGCCCACCAACGTCGCCGGATCGAGGGCTTCCCGAACCTGCAGGAGGCTTCCCTCGATTTTCGCGCCGGCGCTCTCGGCCAGCTCCCGCAGCTCATCGAGCGAATCCCGATTGGCCACGCCATCGCCGTTTTCGCGCGAAAGTCCATTCGTGCGCCGGGCCCTCTTCAGAGCGACGCCCACCAGCAAAACCCGTTCCCGGCGATCCACGGCCTTTGGGGTTTTCATCCAAGTAAACAGGGAAGAGCGAAGACAGACTTTTGCGCGAGGAATTTCATCTCTCCCTGTTATTATACGCCCGTCCTGGGCAGCGGCGAACCTCGCGGGCCCGAAGGAAGCGCCGCCGCCCTCCGATTGCGCGACTAAGGCCACTATCGTAGGCTTTGGACGTGTGTGCGGCCTGGAAACGAAAGAAACCTTATCTACCCAAAATGCCTGGAGCTTCCGGAACAGCTGAGTTGACCTCTCAGTCCAATCGCGAGAAGCCCGAGCGATCGAGAATCCTGCTGATCCTCGGTTACGGACTGGCGACCGTCTGCCTGGTATGGGTCCTTCACGATTTCCACATCGTGCGAGCCCTGCACGACATGGCCAATGCGGACTGGAAATGGGTGCTTGTCGGCATGGCCTTCGACGTGATCAGCTATGCCGTCCAAGCGGTGCGCTGGAAATTCCTCTTGAGCCCGTTTGGGAAAGTGCACCTCGGCAACGCGATTCGGTCCGTTTTCTCCGGCCTCTTCGCCAACCTGATCTTGCCGCTTCGGCCGGGCGAATTTCTGCGCAGCTATCTGCTCTCCAATTCGGAGGGAATTTCGATCGGGCGAGTTCTGGGATCCGTGGGTGTCGAGCGTTTCATCGATCTCGTGATCGCGACGGCATCCCTGGCGTTTGTCTCGCTATTCGTAGAGTTGCCGCGCCGCTTCGGGCGCATGGCGGATGTGCTGGGCGCTGTAACCCTCGTTCTCGTGACCATCGTGGTGGTGCTCGTTTTCTATCTCGAACTGAAGGTTGGCGGCGCTTCGGAACCTCATATTGGGCGGCGCCAATTGCCTGGCAAAATGATGTCCGCGCTGCTCGACTTGCATGCGATGGGCACCGCGCCAAGCTTTTACGCCGCGGTTTTTATGTCCCTGCTGATGCCGTTCTGCCAGGTCCTCGCTCTTTGGGCGCTGATGCGATCGTACGGCTTGCCTCTCTCGTTCATGGGGGCTGTAGTCGTGCTGCTGGTGATCAATCTGGGCGTTTCGCTCCCCAACGCACCGGCCAACGTGGGCTCCTACCAGTTCTTTTGCGTGCTTGGCTTGAGCGTTTTCGACATCGAGAAAACGACGGCCACCGGCTTCTCGATTTTCGCGTTCATCGCGCTCACGCTGCCCTTCGTTTTCCTGGGCTTTGCGGCCCTGCTGAGCAGCGGAATGTCTCTCCGCTCCATGCGCGAGGTTACGCGCCTTCCGAGGCGCCGTAGCGAGGCAACCGCCTCCGACTAAACGCCGCCGTTTCCGAGCGCAGCCGCCGCTCCGGCATTTTCGGGCACATTACCCTCATTTCGTTTGAAGGCTGGCGACTCGTCCGTTATATAGTTTTTACGGAGGCTTTCGCGCCTAGCGACGGGCTATCCGCGCAGGCGTCCGGCTGACAAGCGGGTTTTTCCTGCCACGCACAGCGCGAAGGACGTGGAATTTCGCATGGCTTCGGACCTCAACAAGCATCTCGATAAGGCTCGGCGCAGCCTCGAAAAGAACAAGCTCCGCGAGGCGGTCGCCGAATACCAGGCCGTCCTCGAAGAGGCTCCTGCCAACCAGGAAGCCCTGCAGGCGCTGGCCGACATCTACACTCGCCTCAACGAGCCTGCGCTCGCCGCCCAATATTACGGCGCGCAGTTCGACCGGCACATCGAGGCGGGCGACGTCGCCAAGGCCTCGGCGATCTTCACCCGCTTCCTTCGATCGTTTCCTCAGCCCCCCGACCGATTGATGCGCTATGGCATTCTGCTGCAAAAGCAGAACCGGTCCTCCGAGGCCATCGAGCAGTTCGGCACGGCGGCGGAGCTCTTTCTTCAGCACCAGCGCGATATCGATGCGCTGGCGTGTTACGAAAGCATCGCGTTCCTCGATCCCGAAAACGTCACGCGGCACGTAGTTCTCGGCGACCTTGCCGAGCGCCTGAAGCATGCCGACCTCGCCGCGCGCAGCTTCCTGCGCGCCGGACAACTGGCGCAGGCAGCCGGCGGGCTCGATCAGGCGCTCGAATACTTCGGCCGGGCTCATCGCCTCTTGCCCAGCGACCGCACCGGCGCTCTGCTTTTTGCTGACGCCAAATTGCGAAAGGGCGATTCCGAGGGCGCTGTCGTGCTCCTCGATCCGCTCTCGCCCAATGAGAAAGATACGGCGTTTCTTGCGCTCTTTGGCGAAGCATTGTTGCGCACACGGCGCCTGGACCGGGCGCGCGAAATTTTCGAAGCCTACTACAAACAGAAGCCCGAGAACTTCTCGAAACTCTTCGAGCTGGCCGCGGCTTATCTTGGCGCCGGCGAGGACCCGAAAGCCGCGTCGCTGCTCGCGCAGGCTAAGGAATGGATGTACGGAGCCCGCAGGGAAGCGGAACTCGTCCCGCAGATCGAGCGCCTTGCCACGACTTATCCGAACTCTCTGGCACTCGCCGAGACGGTGGCCCATCTCTACGAAGAGCTGAATCGCGAAACGAAATATTTCGACGCCCTCGTCCGCCTCTTCGACCTCTATCTGACTGCCCAGCGCGTGCCGGACGCGTGCAATATACTCGACCGCCTCGTGGATATCGATCCTTACGACTACCGCAACCAAGAGCGAATAGCGCATCTAGAGGGAAAGGCCGATCCCGTTTTCTTGCAGAATATTCTCGCCCGCGCCGCAAAGGCCGCGACGGTCTCGAGTCACACGGGGTCAGGATTTTCGGGCGCCGGCTCCGATGTGGCCGCGGCTGCTGTGCCGGTGTCCGAGGAAGTACGCGCTCAACAAGCTCTTGAGGATTTGATCGTTCAAGTCGAAATCTTTCTCCAGTATTCGCTGCAGACCAAGGCTGTCGAGCGGCTCGAGCGCATCGGCGAACTCTTCCCCGGCGAAGAGGAGAAGAACGAGCGTTTGCGCACTCTCTACGAGCGCGCGAACTGGTGGCCGAAGGGCGCTCCGCGCAAGCCTGCGCCGCCACCAGCGCTGCCTGCTCCGGCTGCCCCGCCGGCCGCGCCACCTGCCGCTCCCCCCACTGCGGCCGAGCCCGCGCCGCCTCCCATGGGCTTTTCGGCGGCCGAAACTCATCGCGACCTTTCCGCGATTGCCGAAATCAACCGGCTGATGCACCGGCAATCCACGCCGCGCGAGGTTCTCTCGGCCACGGCGGCGGAGGTCGGCAAATATCTCGGCGTGGCGCGCTGCCTCGTGACTCTGGGCGCCGCAGGCGACGCCGCCCCATTGACGGCTGAATATTCCGCGCCGGGACTTCCGGCTGTGGGAGCCGCGCATCTCCCTGCGATCATTTCGTTCGTCTCAAAGGCTTCGCCTGACGATCTCGGAGGGATCCAGCTCACGGCGTCGAGCGCCCCCATACTCAGCCAACTCGGCATGGAATCGGCGCTTGCGGTCGTCCTTCTGGACAAAGAGGCGGGGGCGCAATCCGGCATCTTGCTCGTTGCCAACAAGTCCACGAGAAAATGGAAATCCAACGAAAGCTTTTTCCTGCAGGCCGTCGGCGATCAGCTCGTGCTTTCCGTGAATCACACGCGCCTTCGCTCACTGGTCCGCTCTCTGGCTGTAGCGGACGAGAAGACCGGCTTGCTCGGCCGCAGCGCGTATGTCGATTGCCTGCTCGTCGAATCGAATCGGGCGCGCTCGCAGGGCACACCACTCTCATTGATCATTCTGCACGTCGACCATGGCGGCGACCTTTTGCGACAGCACGGCGACGCCGCCGTCGATCAGTACATCGAGCAACTCGCTCGCGCGCTCTCTACGACGGTGCGCCAGACCGACATCGCGGTGAAATACACGGGGTGGTCTCTCGCCTTCATCCTGCCCGATACGACGATTGAAAATGCGCGGAGCCTCGCCGAAAAACTTCTTCGGGTTGCCGCTACCGTGCGGCCTCCTTGGGGTCCCCAGAGCCTCAGCGCCAGCGCCATTGTAGCGATGGCCTCTTCGCGCCCTGGCGACGACACCGAAGACCGCGTCACCGAATGGATCAATCGCGCCGAGGCCGGCCTCGACGAGGCTTATCGCAGTGGCGGTAACGTGCTTGTGCCTCTCGCCACTCCATGACATCCTTCCATTGCGGGTCCTGCAGTCTACTTCCGTTTACAGGCGGGAATTGATGGCGAGTGCTGGAAAGCCGGATCGAGTGCGCGGCAAATTGAATGCGGCCGGGCTGCGCTTCGGCATCGTCGTGAGTCAATTCAACAGCTTCATCACCGATCGCTTGCTGGCCGGCGCGCTCGACGCGCTCAAACAAAGTGGCGCGATGGATGCCCAGATCGAAATCGTTCGCGTCCCTGGATCGTTTGAGATTCCGATTGCAGCCAAGAAGCTCGCCGCCGCGGGCCGCTTTGATTCGCTGATCTGCATCGGCTGCGTGCTGCGCGGCGAGACTTCGCACTACGATTACGTCGCTTCCGAAACGGCTCGCGGCATCCAGCTCGCCCAGCTCGACGCCGGCGTGCCCATGATCTTCTGCGTCCTCACCTGCGACACGCTCGAGCAGGCCATCGACCGCGCCGGCTTGAAGAGCGGCAACAAGGGCTACGAGTCGGGGCTCGCCGCGGTTGAGATGGCCAGCCTCGCGCGCAAGCTGTCGAAAACGGCGCGTCCCAGCGGGTCCTCGCGGCGCCGCTAGCATGACTCTCCGCCACAAATCCCGCGAGTTCGCCCTGCAGATGCTTTTCGAATGGGACATGACGCGCCAGGAACCGAGGCGCGTCGAGCGGCTTTTCTGGAAGTCGGCGCACGCCTCGGAATCGACTCGCGAGTTCGCCAACCGGTTGTTCGAAGGCGCCGTCGCCCGCGCCGGAGCGAGCGATCAGTTGATCGAAAAGCTGGCCGAGAATTGGCGCCTCGAACGCTTCGCGGCCGTCGACCGCAACATTCTTCGGCTGGCCATCTGCGAATTTCGCTCCGGCACCGCGCCGCCGAAAGTGGTGATCGACGAGGCGATCGAGCTGGCGAAGAAGTTTTCCTCCGCCGAAGCACCCTCGTTTCTAAATGGGATTCTCGACGCTGCGTACAAAAGCCTCGAAACGTGAGCTGCTAGAGCTTCTGAACCATCGCCGTCACTTCCGCGAGGACGCGCTGCGTCGTCTCCGGGCGCGTTGTTTCGGAATAGACGCGGAGCATCCGCTCCGTGCCTGACGCGCGGACCATCACCCATCCGATTTCGCCGAGATAGACTTTCACGCCGTCCATATCTTCGCGGCGAACGATGGGCCAATTCAGCAGCTTCTGGAATTTCGCGTCGGAGAAGCGCGCGATCGCTTTTTCCTTCTGTCCATCGCGCAGCGTGAGGTCCACGCGCCCGTAATGATGCTCGCCGAACTCGCGATGCAGCATGGCGACCAGCTCGTCCAGCCGCTTGCCGTGCCACGCCATCACTTCGGCGAGCAGCAGCGCGCTCACGGTCGCATCGCGCTCCGGCAGGTAGAGCTTCGTGGCGATGCCGCCGCTCTCCTCGCCGCCCACAACGATGTCGCCCTCGAGCATCCTGTCGCAAATGTATTTGAAGCCGATCGGCGTTTCCCACACCTTGCGCCCGAATTTCGCGGCAATCTTGTCGATCATCTTCGTGGTTGAGAACGTCTTCGCAACGTCGCCGGACAGATTACGCGTTCCGGCCAGATGCCAGAGCAGGATCGAGAAAATCTGGTGCGGCGTAACGAACGCGCCGTTGCGGTCGATCGCCCCTATGCGGTCCGCGTCGCCATCGAGCGCGAAGCCCGCGTCGTAGCCGCCGTCGATCACCGCGCGGCGCAGCGCCTCGACGTGCGGCTCGATCGGCTCCGGATTCACGCCGCCGAAAAGCGGATCGCGCGTGCCGCGAATCTCGTGCGTTTCAATTCCGTGGCGGCGAAAAAGCTCGCGCAGCAGGCCCCGGCCCGCTCCGTGCATCGGATCGATCACGTAGCGGAATTTCGACGACTTCAGCCGGTCCCAATCCACGAGCGCGTCGAGCGTTTCGAGATATGGGGTGCGAACGTCGAGCGAATGAATCAGATCTTTGCGCGGCGGCAGCGCCGGGACGCCCTCGCGCAGCACTTTTTCGAGCTCGGCTTCCACCTGCGCGACGATCACGGGCGAAGCCGAGCTGCCGTAGCTCGCCTTGAACTTCACTCCATTCCAGCGATACGGATTGTGGCTCGCGGTGATCTGAATGCCGCCCCCGGCGCCGCGCGTCCGCACCAGCAGCGACACGGCTGGTGTCGGGCACGCTTCCGTCGCAAGCCACACGGGCGTACCGGTCGCCGCGATGGCCTCGGCCGCGACGCGTGCGAAATTCTCCGAGCCGAAGCGCATGTCGAAGCCGATCACGATTCCGCTGCCCGGCTTTTCCGCGCGCACCACGTAGCGCGCAATGGCGTGCGCCACCTTGCGCACGTTTTCGTACGTAAAATCCTCGGCGATCACGCCGCGCCAGCCGTCGGTGCCGAATTTGATTTCTGCCGCCGCGCCCTCTGATTTTTCTCGATTCGACAATCCCGCTCCTGTTTCGGCCCTACAACAATTGCTTCGCCTTCTGTTCCTCGAGCCACTTCACGATTTTGCCGACGTCCTGCGAGCGCTCGCGGGCGCAGACCAGCAGCGCGTCGTCCGTCTCGACTACCACCAGGTTGCGTACGCCGAGTGCGGCGACGAATTTGCGCGGGCTCCAGAAGTAGTTTCCTTGCGCGTCGAGTTCGAAATGCGGCCCGGCCGAGACATTCGCTCCGCGCTTCGCTGCAAGCAGCTCGTAGACGGCCGCCCAGGATCCGATGTCGCTCCAGCCAACTTTCGCGGGAATCACAAAGACCCGCGACAAGCTGCCGGGCCGCGTGGCCGGCTCCATGATGGCGTAGTCGACGGAAATATTTTCGACCTGCGGATAGATGCGGCGCAACGCGGAGGCGTAGCGCCGCGTGCCAATCGTCTTGCCGAGCTCGACGAGCGCCGCGTGCGTCTTGGGCAGGAACCGCCAGAGCGCGTCGAGAAATGTCGAGACGCGCCAGAAGAACATTCCGGCGTTCCAGAAATACTTGCCCGACGCCACGTATTTCCGCGCGAGAGGCAGCGCCGGTTTCTCCGTAAAACGCTTGACGGCGAATGCTGGAACGCCGTGCGGCCGCGCCGCAATTTTCGTGCTCTCAATGTAACCGAAGCCGGTATCAGAGCGCGTCGGAGGGATGCCGAGCACCACGAGATTTCCGGGCGTGCGGGCCAGCTCGAGCGCCGCCGAGACGAGCCCGCGATAGCGCTTCGCTCCGAAGATGTGATGATCGGACGGCAGCACGGCCATCACCGCATCCACGCGCTCGTGCGCCAGATGAATTGCCGCGAGACCGATCGCCGCGGCCGTGTTTCGGCCGACGGGTTCGGCCAGCACATGCGACGTGGGAACGCCTCGAAGTTGCCGCCGCACGGCCGCGGCCTGCTCGACGTTGGTCACAACCCACAGATCGCTCGACGGGATGAGCGGTTCGAGGCGAGCGGCTGTCTGGCGCAGCATCGTTTCGCCGCCCGTGATATTCAGCAGCTGCTTTGGCGTGCGCATGCGGCTGCGCGGCCAGAAGCGCGTGCCGCGTCCTCCGGCGAGCAAGACCGCGGACGCAGGAAGATGCTCTCGATTGCTTTTCTTTTTCTTGGGTCGCTTCACAGATGGCTATAGTAAAGGATGGGTCGTTTGGTTCCTACGACCTTCGCGCTGATCGGTGCTTTTCGTTCCACTACTTCTCGGCTGCGTCCGCGGGCGGACCGCCCTTGCGGAGCTTCCAGACCATCTGGTGCAGGATGCCAAACCAGAGGACCGTATCTCGAGCAGGCAGATGAAGGCGTTTGACCAGGCGCCGCATCCGCTCGTCGATATCCGCTACGCGCCGCCGGCCGACGTACCCGCTCGCGCGCAGCGCATCCAGCAACATCGCGGTGATGCGCTCGATATCGCCGGCCGACGCCCGCGCGAGCTTTTCGGCCTCGCTTGCAGCTTTCGCATCTCTTATTAATTCGTAGAGGCAGACCGCGACGGCCTGGCCGAGATTCATGGAAATATTCTGCTGGCTCGTCGGGATGCGCATCAGCCAATCGGCGTGGCTCATCTCTTCGTTCGAGAGGCCCGATTTTTCCGAGCCAAAAAGGATCGCGACACGGTGTGATTTCAGCCGCCTGCGAATCAGCCGCGCGCCGTCCTCGAGCCGCCGAACCTGATGCTGCAGATTGCGCCGGCGCGCAGCCGTGGCCGCAACCACAAGAGTGCAGTCCGCCACAGCCTCCGCGACGGAGTCGTATTGCTCGGCATTCTTGAGCAGCGCCGCCGCGCCGACCGCCGACTTTGCCTCGCGAAAACCCGGCCCAAACGGATTTACCACGCGCAAACTCGAAACACCGAAATTGCTCATCGCGCGCGCCGCCGCGCCGATATTGAGCGGGTTCCGGGTGTTCACCAACACGACGCGCAGGCGTCCGAGTTCGGCAGCGGTGGGCGACGCACTCAGTCCCATGAACTCCTTTCACCCATCATCCACGGATCAGGCGGGAAATGTCAGATGACGAAACGCCGCCAGCGGCGAGGCTGCGTCCTAATTCGGCTAGATCGCCGGGAACATACGTGCGCAGGACCGAGGTGCGGGCACCGCAAGCCAGTTCGTATTCGCCGAGCGCCGCCGGGACCAGCCAGACCTGCCCCGGGGCATATTCGGCACTTTTGCCACCCCAGCAGATCGATCCGCTTCCTTCGAGCACGGTCAGAACGTCGAAATGTTCGGGCGATGTAACAGCGCCCGCGGCCACGGCAAAATCCCAGCGCTCGGTCGCGAAATACTTGCATGCGACGAAATGGCTCTCGCTCACGTCACCGCGCTCCACGCGCACGGGTTCAAGCCGGCCGCAAGTCTGCCTGCCGAAGCGCATCACGTCGAGAGCCTTATCGATGTGCAGTTCGCGCGATCGCCCCTGAGCGTCCCGGCGGCTATAGTCGTACACACGATACGTGAGATCCGATTGCTGCTGCACCTCGCACAGCACGAAGCCGGGCCCGATCGTGTGCGCCGACCCCGCGCTCACAAAAACGGCTTCGCCCGCGCGCAGCGGAACGCGTTCGAGGCAGCGCTCGGCAGTTCCGTCCACGATCGCGCGCTTGAAGTCATCGAGCGTCACTTCCGGTTTCATGCCCAGAAGTACTTCCGCGCCGGGATCGGCGTGCACCGCATACCACATCTCGGTTTTCCCGCGTCCGCCCGCCGCCGCTTCGTGCCGCGACGCATAGCGATCGTCCGGGTGAACCTGCACGGACAGTTTGTCGGCTGGGAAAATGAATTTCACGAGCAGCGGGAAACCCGCGGTGCGATCCACGCGTGTGCCCGTCCATTCGGGCGGCATCATGAACCACGCGTCGCCGAGCCTCGCTCCCGCGAATGGTCCATTGGCGAAGCGGCATTCATTGCCGGTCATCCAAGCCTCGCCCACAGGCTCCGCCAGATTGGACATTTCGGGGAAAAACGGGGCGAGCGAACGCGAGCCCCAAGGACGCGGGCTAAAAACAGGCTCGAGCCGCGCGGGGCAAATCTCCACACGCGGCTCGGAGCGCGAATCCACGGGGATCAGTTCGTCCCAGCGAAGAAACGGGTCATCCGCCGGAGGCCTTCGTCGATGCGCTCGATCGAGGTGGCGTAGGAAAGCCGCAGGTAGCCCGGCGCGCCGAATCCTTCGCCCGGCACGAGCGCGACATGCTCGCGTTCGAGCAGCAGCTTCGCGGCCGCCGCAGCGCTCGGCATCTCGGCGTTGAAGCACTTGGACACGTTGGGGAACACGTAAAACGCGCCCTGCGGCGCCGTGCACGTGACGCCCGGAATCGCGCGCAGCCCGGCGAGGATGCGTTCTCGCCGCTTCGCGTACTCCGCCAGCATCACGGGGACGGAATCCATCGAGCCGGTCATCGCCGCCAAGGCCGCATACTGCGCGATCGACGTCGGGTTCGATGTAGATTGGCTCTGCAGCTTGGTCATCGCTGCGATCAGCGGCTGGGGCGCCAGCGCGTAGCCGACCCGCCATCCGGTCATCGCAAATGTCTTCGACATCGAGCCGATAATGATGAGGCCGCTCTTCGAATTTGGCACGCTCGC
>JBKQNJ010000088.1:0-15593 GCA_052146315.1 Candidatus Acidiferrales bacterium
ACTGATCGCTCGGGTGATAATCCACGCCTATAATCACCATGTTCGGCTCCTTCCTCCCGAGCCTTGGTCGTCATGCAACCAAAGTCTACTCGGGTCGAGGGAGCCGACATTGTTATGAAATCAAGTACATCGCCAGTTTTCACCGGCCGAACCTCCGCTACATCGTGAAAGAATGCGACGCGCAGACGCAGCCCGATCTGCTGCTGCGCACGCTGCGAAATCACGCGGGCAGTAATGCGATCGTGTACGCGCCGACGATCGCGCGCGTCGAGCGGACGATGGACTTCCTCGAGGAAAACGGCATTCCGGCGATTGCGTACCACGGAAAGATGGACGCCGCGGCGCGGCGGCGCAACCAGGAGCGGTGGATGTCAGACGAGGTGCGCGTGCTCGTCGGGACGATCGCTTTCGGACTGGGGATCAACAAGGCGGCGGTGCGCGCGGTGGTTCATTTGTCGCTGCCGAAATCGATCGAGCAGTTTTACCAGGAGGCGGGCCGCGCGGGACGCGACGGAGAGCCGGCGGATTGCCTGATGCTGTGGCAGAAGCGCGATACAGCGCTGCTGGTCCATTTCACGAAGGAGATTGCCGACGCGGCGGAGCGGGAGCGGGCCTGGCAGCGCTACGACGAGATTCGCGGATTCGCCGAGCCGGGCAAGTGCCGCCATCACGGCATCTGCGCGCATTTCGGCGAGAATCCGAAGTGGAAGTCATGCTCGGCGTGCGATACGTGCAGCGGCGAGCCGGATTGGCTGGCGGCGGCTGCTGAGATCGCGCCCACAGTGGCGGCGAGCGGCACGAAATCGAGGAAGAAGGCTGGCGGAGCCGCCGGCCCAGCGGGCGACGTCGATCCGGACCTGCGGGAATATCTTCGCGAATGGCGGCGCGCCACGGCGAAAGATAGCGGCACCCCCGCCTTCATCATCATGCACGACACGTCGCTCGATGCACTCTGCCGGAGGCGGCCGCAATCGCTTGCGGAGCTGCTGCAGGTTCCCGGATTCGGCGAGCGCAAATGCGAGCTTTACGGCGAGCAGATCATCGAGGCGCTGAAAAGCTATCGCAGCGGCGCACGCGCCGTTGGAACACTCGAACCCAAATCGAAGCCCGCGGAAGAGACGATGCGCCTGCTCGCGGAAGGGCGGACGCTGGCCGAAATCGCCGGAATCCGCGGGCGGCAGCTATCGAGCGTCATCTCGATGGTTGCCGATCTGGTCGACCGAGGGGAAATCGAGTTTGAGCCACGATGGCTGGGCGATGAAAAGCGCGCGAAAATCGAGCAAGCATGCGGGCAGCTTGGCGTCGAGAGGCTTCGCACGCTGAAGGATGCGCTGCCGGACGACATTACTTTCGATGAAATCCGGCTGGTGGCGGCACGGCTGCGCCGGGACCGCGGCCAGCAGGCTGCTCGGGCCGGCAGGTGACAAGACGGATGAGAGGCGTGCGGCGGGCCTTGTTTCGTGCTTGCGCCAACTTTACAATTAGGGTAGGAAAGGGCTTCGAGAGGAGGCCACCCCTGTGCAACTCGACGACCGGATGAAGCAGCTCCTGCGCGAGCTCGGGCACGCCATCAACGACAGCGTCTCGGAGTCTGAACGGATCGCCGAGGCCATTTCCAGCATCCGCGCGGCCGGCTTCGATATCGTCCTGAAGCTCGATGCGACGATCGGGCTGGCGAAGCGGACGGGACAGGACGCGAAAATGACTACCCAAGACCGCCGATTTCTCGAGTCGCTGCACATTCGCGTGGATGAAGAGGTCCTCGAGGAAGACGACACCGAGCCGAAGGTTGAGATTACACCGCAAGACATCAAATTCCTGAAGTCGCTGAAGATATCCTTCGATGAAGAGCTATAGGATCGCCCTCGAGATTGCCGCCGCAATGGCGCTGGCCCTGATTTTTGCGGCCGCGCCAGCTTTCGCGCAGGTGACGATGTCGGCGACGACGTCGGCGACGCCGATGATCGTGAAGCAGACCGCGCCGAAGAACGTCTGGCTGAAGGCGGAAGTGGTGCACGCGGACAGGCATTCGATGACCGTCCGCGAGCAGGGCAACGAGCTGGCGCTCCACACCTTCACGTATTCGGCGAACCTGCAGGACTCGATGGGGCAGGTCGCCGATGCGGGCGGATACCAGTACGGCGACAAAGTGAAGATCCTGTACAAGCAGGGAGAGACGGTGGCGCTCCGCATCAAGGGCAAACCCTCGCTGTAGGTTCCGTTCGCGCGAGCGCAACGCTCGCCTTAACTCCCATCTAGTGCAATCATCCTGTAATGATTCGGCCGCCTGCCGTTGCGGGAGCGTTCTATCCGTCGGATGCGCGGGAACTCGCGCGCCAAATTGATGGATTCACGAACGCTGCGACGCCTGCGCCTGCCGCCGCTTCGGCGAAAATCGCGGCGCGCGGCTGCGTGGTGCCGCATGCGGGATACATGTACTCGGGGCACGTCGCGGGGGCGGTGTACGCCGCGATCGAGATTCCGGCGCGGTGCATTCTGCTGGGGCCGCGCCATTTTCCGCGCGGCGAAGCGATGGCGATTCTGACCGAGGGAAGTTTCGCGACGCCGCTGGGCGAAGCGGAAATCGATTCGACGCTGGCGCGGGAGCTGGCGCATGAGTGTCCGCGGCTGCGGGAAGATGCGGTGGCGCACGAACGCGAGCATTCGCTCGAGGTTCAGATTCCGTTTTTGCAGCGGCTCGCCGGGGATTTCCGGTTCGTGCCGGTGGTGTTGGCAACGGATCGCTATCCGGCGATCGAGGAGCTCGGGCATGCCGTTGCGCGAGTGGTAGCCGCACAGAAGGAACCTGTGCTCGTCATCGCGAGCTCGGATATGAATCATTACGAGAGCGATGCGATTACGCGCGCGAAGGACGAACGCGCGATTGCGCGCATCCTGGCGCTCGATCCGCAGGGGCTATACGACACGGTGCGGCGCGAGCACATTTCGATGTGCGGCTACGCGGCGACGGTGGCAATGCTGGTCGCCGTGCGCGAACTCGGCGCGAGCGAGGCGCGGCTCGTGCGGTACGCGACATCGGGAGATATCAACGGCGACCGCGAGGGCGTGGTCGGCTATGCAGGGATTGTGATTCCCTGAACATTTAGGCACGGCGGCGGGCATTTTGTACCACGAGGCGTACGGCTCGACGCCATGGAGCCGTTCACACCTTAGGGCTGCGCCGAGTCACGGCTTCGCGGCGGCGGTTGCGTTGGTCTCGTCAACGTTGCGCCAGCAATCATAGAGGTACCGCCAATGCTCTTCGGGGCCGCTTTTGCGGGTGACGATGGCGCTGCGCTTCAGATCATCCGTGAAGCGGATGGCGAAATCTTCAGGCGGGGCGGATTTTCCGGCGAGCCAGGCGCGCGCCTCTTCCTCGGAGTGGATCACGACGTCGGGCGTGCCGGCGGCCGCGGCGCTCGCGCTCAGCTGCTGGCGCAGGCAATCCTCGGTGGGGCCGCAGCACGACGCCGCCTGCGTTCCGGCTGGCGGATGCGCGGCGGCATTCTGCAGCCGAGTAATCGCGCCCTGCAGCATCTGCTGCTGGTTTTGTGGCGCGGGGAGCGTGGCCCAATAGCGCAGGATCGGCAGCGCATTCGGATCGCGCAGGTTCTGGACGATCCACCAATTCTGATTGCGCTGCGGAAGCGCGTTGAAGAGACGCAGCAGGCGGAATGTGTCGTCGCCCGCGACGAGCGCGGCCAGATGATAGATCAGGTGATTCCACACCCACTGATCCTGCGGGCGCTTTCCGGATTCGAGCCACGCGAGCAGCGTATTGAGGTTGTGCTCGTCCATTGACTCCGGGCCGGGCGGGCGCGTCAATTCATCTTCCTGCTGGACAAGTAAAATATTCGCGGGCATCCAAATGTCCCAATAGGTGCGATAGCGCTCGCCCATGCGCGTATCGAGGGTGCCGTCGAGCAGCTCCCATTGGACATATTGCGCGGGCGCGGTGCCGAGCATATCGAGTGCGGTCGGCGTGAACTTCGCACCCCAGCTTCCCCACGCGTCGATCACGATCTGGTGCTGCTCCCAAACGTTCGTCGTCTGCGACGCGAGGCGCTGCCAGTAGGCGGGCGATCTTGCCGCGCGTAGCGCAAGCGATTTCAGCGCGATCACGTGCTCCATCATTTCGCACGAGCCGCTATTCGTGTGAACGAGCGCCTCGAGCGCCTGAATCTCCGCCACCTGCTTATTCGGATCGATGTTCTTCGGGAAGAAGCCGAGCCAGTAGGCGGCCATCACGGCACGCTGATCGCATCCGCCCTGCACGATCGCGCGCAGATTGTCCTGCGTGCGCTGCGCTGGAGGAATCATGTTCCAACGAGCGTAGACGTCCGAGAGCGAAGGATAGTCTTCATCCGCGAGCGCATTTTCGCCGAGATTGCGGTCCGGTCCCTTTTCGGCGTACTGCTGGATCAGGCCGATCGCGCTCTGCGTCCCGATATTGCGCAGCGCCGAGAGCACCACCGCGTGCTTGTACTGGCTGCCATTCCAAAGATGCGGGCCGAGGAGGCTGACCGCCTGTTCCTGCTGGCCGCTCATCACCATGGCGTACGTCATGGCGAAGACGGTTTCCTTGCCGCGGAAATCGGGGAGGCCGGATGGCGGCTGAAACCCATTGCCGTCGCGGACCAGATGATTCAGCACGGAATCGAAAAGCTCGTTGTAAGGGACCAGGCCGAGATTATCTTCGTGCAGCACGAGCAGAGCCGAGCGTGCCAGGATGTCCGTGGTGTATTCGGTTTGCTGATTCGCCGCGATTTTCTTGATCTGCTCGACGGTGAGCCCCTGCGGCGCGCCGATCTGGACGGTGCGCAGCAGCCGCTGCGGAATCGACTCGCGCGGGGCGGCGGCATGAGCAGGCAAAGCGAGCAGCGCCGCTGGCAGCGCGAGCGCGGCCGTCAACAGCGCTATCCGCGCCCCAGATGATTTCAAGGCTTGTCGTCCTTGGGGGCTTCCTTCGGCCCGCCTGCCGGCGAGGCAGGCTGGGTGCGATAGTTCAGCAGGATGTTTCCTTCGAGATGAACCGTGACGTTGCCCAGCAAATCCTGCGGCTGGGGCGCGCGCTGCGCGCGATTGTAGTTGAATTGCCAGGGTGTGCTGCCGCCACCATCGGGGCGCAGCAGCGATTCCTCCGAGCGCACGTTGAACGAGAGCAGATCGAGATTGGCTGGCGGTTTGGGCGACGTGCAATCCCCCGGCTCGGCCGTCTTGCACCAGCGCGTCCACGCATCCGCGGTGCAGGCATCCTGCATGGCCTGCATCCTCGCGTCGAAATCGCTGACGCGGAAACGGATCACGGCTTCGCGGCGCTGATAATTATTGAGAATGTTGTCGCCGAAGCGGTCGAGGCCGAGCTCGATCAATTTTTGCAAAATCGCGTCGACCGGAGCAGTTGCGGGAAAATCCACCTGCAGCCGCTGCACCACCTCGAAGGGCGGCTCCGTATCCGCGCGGTTGGGCTGCTGCGAAGGATTCTTGAGCGTGCGCACGCGTTCCATCAATTCGAGGTGCCCGTGATTGTCTTCGACGTAGGTGCGGATCGCGGCGAGCTGCTTATCGAGCTGCGCGACCGCATCTTCGGGCTGCACCGCGCTGCTCGAAACGCCGCCGATGATGAATGCCTTGTCGGGCGCGATCTCGGCGGTGCAGCTTCCGGTGAGCTGGAAGATCTGCTGCGGCATGTAGCCGATGGCTTGCGCCGGCACGCTGACCGGCATTGCCTTCTGCGCATGCGCCGCGGGCGCCGCGCACACGCACGCCGCGAGCGAGATCAAGACAGATGAGAGGAGAAGTTTCATTGCTTCCAGTTTCCGCCCGTAGGCGCGGGACGTCAATTTCGAACGGCTGACGGTTGAGTGAAGGGTAATTCAAAGAGGCGGCTGTAGTGGAATTCTGGGGGCACTACGCCATCGTGTGCGAGGGGGTCGCCGGATCGTGGGGAGACACCCTTCGACTCGCGTTGCTCGCTCAGGGTGACGATCCTCGCCGGATCGTCAGGCCCACTTATCGATCGAGATGCTTACGCCGTAGCTCATGTTGGCGGCTTGCGGGTAGGCGTTCGTCTGGCCGCCGGTGACCACGATGTTGAAGCTTTCGGGGCGCGGGAAATGCGGGACCACGGCGTCGTCCGGCATCTTGTACCACGAGGCGTACGGCTCAATCCCCTGCAGCGCGCGTGGATAATCGAAGAGGTACGCGAAGTTGCGGCTCTTGTAATCCTTCACCGTTTGCACCGTGTTTTTGTAGAACCACTGGATCAGCTGTTCTTTCGTGTCGTAGCCCTGTTCCTTCAGCCGCTTGGCCACCAGCGGGTCGGCGATCACCAGCGCGCCAAAAAATCCGGTGAACGTGCTGAAGAGGTCGCTCATCTGTTTGTCGAATTCGGGGCTGGTGTTGACGCTGCTGCCGCGCGCGACTTGTCCTGGCACCACACCGAGGCCGCGGAAAATGCTCACCACGTTCTCCTCGGGCCTGAATCCGCGTTGCACGTGGAACGGCACCCACGGGCTGTTGGCCTCATCCTCCGCGATGACCACGTTGTTGTAGTTCAGGTTGTTGCCGAGCGAGCCGAGGTAGGTGTCGCCGGGGATTCCGCCGTTGCCGAGATTTTTGGACATGATCGTCCACGCGCGCCCGAGCGTCGCGTTGGGCTGCGCGAACGGCCCCAGCGCGCCGATTCCGTAGTTCATGTTGAGCTTGTCGCGGATCGGCCCGTTGACGACCATCGAAAACGCGAATGAGTTCGTGGTGCTGAACAGCGACGCGATTCCCGACGACCCGAGCGCCAGCACGATCGGGAAATATTCCGGGCGGCATCCCGCCATCACCGCGTTGACCGCCGCGTGCCGCACGGTATACGTCCACGGCGGATACGCGCCCGCCGCCATTTTCCCCAAGGGTTCGTCCGCCTTGTGGCTCGTGCCCGTCAGCATCTCGGCGACGGCTTCTTCGGTGGGAATGATGATCGGCAGGTAGTCCGTCATGCCGTTGTCGAGATAATACTGCTGCAGATTTTTCGGCGTGTCCAGCCCGTAGGTTGCCGGCCCGGTCGAGACTTCCACGATTCCCGACTTGCTCTCCTCGGCATTCAGAGGCACGGTGAGGTAATCGACGATTTCCGGCATCAGCGGCTTGCTGCTGACAGGGTCGGGGCCGTCGACGTACGCGCGCAATTCCTCCGGCGTTTTTCCCCACACGGGATGCGGAGTGAACGCGATGCGGTCGTGCGGCATTCCGCGCTTCGCGGCGTTCAAAACGGCTAATTCCTTGAACGCCCTGGTGACCATCGGGACGCTCGGAATGCCCATCTTCTCGGTTGTTATGCAGTGACCGACGGTCGCTGGTGTGCACGTGCTTCAATGGCCCACCGCCATGATGACCGCGTTGCCCTTCGCCTTGATCTCGGCCCAGAGCTTCGGATCGTCTTCGGCGTACGGCCCTGCCTTGCGGCGGAAGACCGTCGTCACGCTTGGCTTGTTGCGGCTAAACCATCCCGCCACTTGCTCGAGCAGCGCATCCGAGCCGTGAAATCCGGTGTCGACGAGGTACACCGTTTTGCCGTCGAGCGTCGAGAGACGCGTCGCCATCGGAATCAGGTTAATCGGTGGAGGCACGCCGCGCGGGTTGAGCCCTACGATTTTGTATTCGCCGCTGCTGCTTTTGGTCGCGGCAGTCTTTGCTTTTTTCTGCGCCTGCGCTTCAGCGTCAGCGGAGCCCGCAGAGCCCGCCAGAATCGCCGGCGACATCCCGATCAGCGACAGCAGTTTTCGCCTGTTGATCTTCATCCCACCACTCCGTTTCCCTCAGCCTGAGACGTGAAAACCAAACCTTTGGGCAGCCCCCGTGCCCCGTAATTCTTATAGTTCTGCAACGCACCGATTGCAAGGCATTTGCCGCACGCCTCGCGTATCGCAGCGCGGACCTCCGGCGCTACGCGCTATTGCGAGGAAACGCCGAGCTGCCAGAAAAGAAAACTGAGGATGTCTCGATTCTCTTCGATGGTCTTGCTGATCGGGCGCCCACCGGAGTGGCCCGATTTCGTGTCGTAGAGAAGGAGGATGGGCCGATCGGAGCCGGTGGCCGCCTGCATGCGCGCGGTCATCTTGCGGGCGTGAAGCGGCGCAACGCGCGTGTCGCCATCGCCGGTGACAAAGAGCGTGGCCGGGTATTTCGCGCCGGCTTTGACGTTGGCATAGGGCGAGTATTTATAGAGATATGCAAACTGCTTCTGGTTGTCGGCGCTGCCGTATTCGGGAACCCAGTAGGGACCATCCATGAACTTCTGATAGCGCAGCATGTCGAGCAGCGGATACTCGCAGACCGCGGCCTGAAAGAGATCGGGCCGCTGCGTGATGGCGGCCCCGACGAGGAGCCCGCCATTGCTTCCGCCGATGATTGCGAGCTTCGAGGAGTTCGTGTATTTGTTGGCGACGAGGTATTCCGCGGCCGCAAGGAAATCGTCGAAAACGTTCTGTTTCTTCTCGAGCATTCCGGCCTGGTGCCATTGCTCGCCGTATTCGCCGCCTCCGCGGAGGTTGGCGTCCGCGAATACACCGCCGTGTTCCGCCCACGCAATCTGCAAGGGCGCAAAGTATGGAGTTTCGTTTACGTCGAACCCGCCGTAACCGGTCAGCAAGACGGGATTCTCGCCGTCGAGCTTCAGCCCTTTTTTGTAGAAGAGAAACAGAGAGACGCGGGTTCCGTCCTTCGATTGGTACCATACCTGGCGCGTCTCGAACACCGCAGGATCCATCGGCACGCTGAGCTTCGACCAGATCGAAGACTTGGAAGTTGTGAGATCGTAGACGAAGTTCGTCGGCGGGTAATTGAAGCTCGTGAAAGTGTAGAAAAGCTCCGGCGATTCCCATCGCCCCGTGATCTGCGCGGTGCCAAGCGAGGGAAGCGGCAACGACTTCGCATTCTTTCCGTCGGCGTCGAAAATCCTGATCTCCGAGGTTGCGTCGTGAAGGTATTCCGTCACGAGCTTGCCGCCCACCGGCGCAAATCCGTCGAGCAACGCATCCGTTTCCGGAATCACCTCGCGCCAGTGGTCGCGGGAAGGTGCGGCAAGATCGGTTTCATAGACGTGCCAGTGAGGGGCCTTCCAGTTCGTCATAATGCACAGAGTGTCGCCCGCAAAAGTCTCATAGAATTGCGAATCGATGTCGTCGACAACCTGGATGACCGGGCCATGGTCCTTCACGTCTTGCAGGTACAGGGCGGTTTTCTCGGAGCCGCTCCCATAGATCACGGTGTACGCGAGATACGCGCCATCGTCGGAAAGATCGGCGGTGAGAATCTTGTCCTTGCCGAGGTCCTTTCCGAAAATCATTCGATCCTGAGCCGCATCGGTTCCCATCGCGTGGTAATACGCACGCGGCCCTGCTGGCGTTGTCCTTGCACAGTAGACGCCGCGATCGTCGGGCGTGGGCATCACGCTGAAGTAATTCGCGGAAGGAAGCACGTCGGGAAGATCGTGGCCGGTTTTCAGATCGAAAACGCGCACTGTTATTTCGTCCTGGCCGCCCTCGCGGCGCCCGTAGAAAACCAGGGTGCCGTCGCGGCTCACCGCTTCCAGACCCGCGCTCACCGAATGATCTTTGCTCCACGAAAGCGGATCGACGAGCACTTCATCGCGGCCCGTTCTGCCGCGGCGCATGTAAATCAGCGAGAGGTCCTGGTTCGCCGCGCGCTTCGCAAAGAAATACCGGCCGGCACGCTCGATCGGAACGGAGTACACATCGTTGTGATAGAGATCCGCGAGCCGCTTGGCAATCGCGTCGCGCCCCGGAATTTTCGAAAGCGTGGCGTCGGTGCATGCGTCCTCGGCATCAATCCACCCGCGCGTTTCGGGGCTCTTCTGATCCTCGAGCCACTGGTAGGGATCGGGAACCACGGTGCCGCCGTAGGTATCCGTGATGTTGTCGGTGCGCGTTGTAGGACGGCACTTCGCAGGTGGCGCAGCCTGTCCTGCGGCCGCTGCAGCGAGGCCGGCAGCCAATATCAGCGCGAGTCCGAGACGCGGAAGACCACGCACGCTACTGGGTCTCCACGCGCACATCGGCGAACTGTCTAAAATCCCGATCGAAGCTTGCGACGGGCATGTCCTCGGCTGCAGCAGTTGCGGCGATCAGGCAATCCACGAAGTGAATTTTGGTTCTCCCGTAGCGGTCCAAAGCATCGAGGTGAATTGTCGGCTCGCTGATCTCGACGCCGGGGCTCGTAATCAGGCCCTTGAGCACCTGGGCGATATCCGGGCGCGAGCGCTGATAAAATGATTCCAAAACAAAGACGCTTTCGGCCAGGACCACCGGCAAAATCACAATTTCGACTTCACCGCGGTCGCAAGCCTCGATCAGTTTCCCGGCGGCCCTGGCGTGTTTCTCATCATCTTGAACCAGATAGCGGATGATCAGATTTGTGTCGACGAGCCTGCGCCCTTTCACCGCACGTGCTCGCGCCCACGGGCGTTTTTCGCAGCAGCTTCACGGATCTGCGCAAACGACATCCCTTTGCCCTTTTTGCTGGCAAGTGCGCCCTTAAGCGATCGCAGGCCCGGATGGGCGCGAATGACAACGCGGTCGCCTTCGACCGCGTACTCCAATCGATCCCCTGCCTTGATGCGCAACGCCTTGCGAATTCCGCTGGGAATGGTCGTCTGGCCTTTCCTTGTTACTGTGGAATGCATAGCTCATCTTCCTTACTATTCTCAACTCCTTACCTCTGCATTATCCCTTGTTTCTTGCGCCGGAGGCAAGGGATGTCAATTAATGCTGTGCTTCTCTCGGAGACAGGTGGACTGGGGTTACCCAGCGCCTACATCCACTTGTCGATCGAGACGCTGCCACGGTAGCTGATGTTCGCCACCATATGGTACGGGTTCGTCTGTCCGCCGACCACGATGAAATTATAGGCGTCCGCGCGCGCGTATCGAGGGATCATCGTGTCGTCGGGCGTACTTGGGTCCGGCACCCAGCGCCCGCCGAAGAGCGTCGAGCGCGCGTCTTTCGCTGAAATCTTGGAATTCTTCTGCAGCCAGTCGGCGAGCTTTTCCTTCGTGTCGAAGCCCAGCTCGACCAGCCCTTTTGCGACCAGCGGGTCCAGCACAGCCGTCGCGCCGAAGAGCGGGCCGAACGGAATGAAGTTGTACGCCAGCGCGTCCTGGTATTGCGGGACCGGCTTTACGCCGAGGCCTGCGCCCGCCTGCCCCTGCGAGATGCTGAATCCCACGAACACGCTCGCCACGTTTTCCTCGGCTTTAAAACCTTTCTGCACGTGGAAGGGCGGCCAGGGCGAGTCCTTCTCATTTTCCGGAATGATGAGGTTGCCAAAATTGGTGCTGTTGCCGAGCGTGCCGAGATACGTCTGCCCCGGAATGCCCGAATTCGAGAGATTTTTTGAGAGCATCGTCCACGCGCGCCCGATCGCCGCGCTGGGCTGCGAAAAAGGACCCATCGCGCCGATGCCGTAATTCATGTTGAGCTTGTCGCGGATCGGGCCGTTGATCACGGCTGCCACCGTAAACGAATTGGTCGAGCTTGAAAGTGCGGTCAAGCTGCTCGCGGCGAGCGCAAGCACGATCGGCAAGTATTCCGGCTTGCACCCGGCCATCACCGCGTTGATCGCCACGTGCCGCACGTTGAACGTCCAATCGGGATACGATCCTCGCGCGGGGCTCATCTTGCCGATGATTTCGTCCGGCGAGTGGCTCGTGCCCTTCAGCATCGCGTCCACGCGCTCTTGCGTCGGCAGGACGATCTGCATGAAGTCCGTCATGCCGTTATCGTGGTAATACTGTTGCAGGTTTTCGGAGGTATCGGAGAACGCCGGCGGGCCCACGCTCGGCGTCACCGTTCCCGTTTTCGTCTCATCGGGCGTCAGCGGATCGGTGAGGGCGCCGATCACTTCCTTCATCAGCGGCTTGCCGCTTACGGGGTCGTTGCCTTCGAGATAGGCGTACATCTCCGCGTCCGTCTTGCCCCACACCGGATGCGGCGTGAAGCAGATTCGCTCGTGCGGCATGCCCCACTGCGCGGCGTTGGAAAGCGCGAGGTCCTTGAACGCAATCGTGACCATGGGAGCGGTCGGGAAGCCCATCTTTTCGATTGTTATGCAGTGACCGACGGTCGCTGGCGTGCACGTGCTTCAATGCCCGATCGCCATGATGACGGCGTTGCCCTTCGCTTTGATCTCCGCCCACAATTTCGGATCGTCGTCGGCGAACGCGCCCGCCTTCAGGCGGTAGTACGTGGTTACGCTCGGCATGTTTTTCTGGAACCACAGCGCGACCTGCGCGAGGAAGTGATCGGCGCCCGGGAATCCGTCACCCACGAGATAGATGGTCTTGTTTTCGAGCGAACTCAGGCGGGACGCCATCGGCACCAGCTGAATCGCGGGAGGAATCCCGCGCGGGTTCAACGCTTCGATTTTCGCGTCGCCGTCGGGCGCCTTTCCGTCCTTCTTTTTCGCCTTGGCTTTTTCAGCCTCGGCCGCGCCCGCGCCCGTCACCAATGCCGGCACAACCCCCAGAAACCCCAGCATTTTCCGTCTGTTCATCTTTATGTTCATGGCCGCTCCCCCGCGTAAATTCGCGCAATTCCACCCGAAAGCGAACGCCTTTGTTATAGTCCGGCCTCTTCAAAATTGCAATTGACGATCCGATGACCCTTCGCGGGCTCAGGACAGGGGATCGTCATCCTGAGGCCGGCGAACTTGCTTCTAGCCGGCCGAAGGATCTCTCTTCGATTTCGCCGCGCCCACTTGCCGATTGCGGAGAAACGTTAGTTGCTTGATTTGTTTCTCGGCGACTTTGCGTTGAGGGTCGCCAGCAAGAGACTCGCCGAAGGTGGAGCCGGGACGGCGTGGTTGAGGACGATATCCTTCGCCGCGATTTCCTTGCCATAGAGCCGCTTGTTCGCGTCGTTGTCGGGCCGCAGCGTCGAGCCGGCCAGCGATATTCCGGCGAACAATCCGCGGGCCCGCGAATATGACAGGATTTCGGCGCGCATCGCCACGTCGGTTTCAGCCGAGGCATTCCTCCCGACCGGCCCCGCCGCCGCCGACGCATCGCCGCCCAGTTTCACTTTGCTGCTCAGGATGCTCGATGCCGCGCGCTGATTCATCAAGAGCAGGACGAAATCGGTCGCTTGCCCGCCCAGTTGCAGCCCGAAACTGCCGCCTTCGAGCGCCATCATGGTCGGCGGGCCCCAATGGCCGTGGAAAGTTGCGCCGCCGCGGCACGTCATCACGCCGCGGCCGTAGCTGCCTCCGATGCCGATCGCGAATTTCAGCACTGAGGGCAGCACGACCACGCAGTCCGCCTTGTCGATCACGCTCTGCGGAATATCGTCCGGCACGTCCATGATCTCCTTCATCACTTTCCCGGCGTTCTCGACGCGATCCTGTTCCTTGCCTTGCGCGGCTGCCGCGGGAGCAAGCGCCATCGCAAGCACTGCCCCAAGACCACACGCCAGCCACACCTTCGCCACAAATTTCATAGCAGCCTCCGCAACCACCAACGATTCTAGGCCCACTTATCGATCGAGATGACGATCCGACGAGGATTGTCATCCTGAACCCGGCGCCTTTGTTTTTTGCCGGGTGAAGGATCTCTCTTCGATTTCGCTATGTCCACTTATCGATCGAAATGCTCACGCCATACGACAGGCAGCCGCCCTGAAAGAACGCGTTCGTCTGCCCGCCGACGACGACCACGTTGATATCGCTCACGTGCGGCCATCGCGGAATCACCGCGTCGTCCGGCATCTTGTACCACGTCGCGTAGGGCTCGAGCCCCTTCAGCGAGCGCGGATAATCAAATCCATACGCGAAGTCTCGGTTCTTGTAGTCCTTCACCGTCTGATTCGTATTCTTGTACAGCCAGTCGATCAGCTTTTCCTTGGTGTCGTAGCCGCGATTGTGGAGGCTCACCGCGATCAGCGGATCGGCCACCACCAGCCCGCCGAAGAATCCTGTGAACACGCTGAAGAGGTCGCTGAACTGCTCCTCATATTTCGGCGTGTCGGTGCTTGTGCCCCGCGCGCCCTGCCCCGGAGTGATCCCGAGCCCGCGGAACATGCTCACCACATTTTCCTCGGCGCGAAAGCCTTTCTGGACATGCAACGGCTGCCACGGGCTGGCCGCTTCATTTTCGGCCATGATGAGGTTGTTATAATTCAGGTTGTTGCCCTGCGATCCCATGTACGTGTCGCCGGGAATTCCGGCGTTGGCGAGATTTCTCGAGAGCAGCGTCCACGCGCGCCCGATCGCGGCGTTCGGCTGCGCGAACGGCCCGAGCGCGCCGATGCTGTAGTTCATATTCAGCTTGTCGCGAATCGGCCCGTTGATCACCGCCGCGTACGCGAACGAGTTCGTCGAGCTCATCAGCGAAGGCGTCCCCGACGACGCGATCGCCAGCACCACCGGCAAATATTCCGGTCGGCATCCCGCCATCACGGCGTTTACCGCCACTTGCCGCACCGTGTACGACCACGGCGGATACGCGCCGCCGGCCATCTGCCCGCACTTTTCGTCCGGCGAGTGGCTCGTGCCCTTCAGCATCGCCTCGACGCGCGCCTCGGTCGGCAGAACGATCGGCAGGTAATCCGTCATTCCATTGTTCAAATAATATTCCTGCAGGTTGTCCGCGGTATCGCTGTAAGTTGACGGCCCCATCGATGGCGTAATCGTTCCCGTCTTCGACTCCTCCGCGGAAAGCGGCCGCGTCAGCGCGTCGATGATTTCCGGCATCATAGGCTTGCCGCTCACGGGATCGTTGCCCTCCACGTACGCGCGAAGCTCTTCCGGCGTCTTCCCCCACACGGGATGCGGAGTGAACGTGATCCGCTCGTGCGGCATGCCGCGCTTCGCCACGTTCAGGATCGCGAGGTCTTTGAACGCAATCGTGACCATGGGAGTGGTCGGGATGCCCAGCTTCTCAACGCTTATGCAGTGACCAACGGTCGCTGGCGTGCACGTGCTTCAATGCCCGATCGCCATGATCGCGGCGTTGCCTTTTTCCTTGATCTCCGCCCAGAGCTTCGGATCATCTTCGGCGTACGGCCCCGCTTTTCTCTTGAAGACGGTGGTCACGCTCGGCATGTTGCGCCCGAACCACAGCTGAATTTGCTGCAGCAACATCCCGCCGCCTCCGAATCCCGTGTCCACGAGGTAGACGGTCTTCCCGTCGAGCGTGCTGAGCCGCGGCGCCATCGGAATCAGCTGAATCGACGGCGGCGTGCCCTTGGGATTGAACGCCACGAGTTTCGTCCCGCCCGCCTCGACATTCGCGGCGCCCTTCGGCGCATCCGCCGGCATCCGAGCCTCGGCCGTCGCCCCAGCCAGCAGCGCCGGCGACATTCCTAGCATCGACAAAATCCTTCGCCTGTTGATTTTCATGGCCACGCCTCGATTCGCGGTGAAGCAGCCTTCGACGTAACGACGCTCACCTTATAGTTCCGCCAGTCGTCGATTGCAAGCGTGAGAAATCGACAACTGGCGGAACTATAAGGTGAGCGTCGTTACGTCGAAGGCTGCTTCACCGCGAATCGAGGCGTGGCCATGAAAATCAACAGGCGAAGGATTTT
>JBKQNJ010000089.1:0-4793 GCA_052146315.1 Candidatus Acidiferrales bacterium
AATTCTTTGGGTTCGACTACCACGACAAATCGATCGAATTTGCCACGGAATCAGCGAAACGGCAAGGAGTCGGCGACCGCGTCACGTTCGCCGTGTCCAAGGCCAAGGAGTTCCCGGGTAAAGATTATGATTTCGTCGCCGTTTTCGATTGTTTGCACGACATGGGTGATCCGGTCGGGGCTGCCAAGCACGTCCGGGAATCGCTCGACAAAGACGGCACCTGGATGATTGTCGAGCCCTTCGCCAAAAACGATCTAAAGGACAATCTGAATCCCGTCGGCCGCGTCTACTATTCCTTTTCGACTCTCTTGTGCACGCCTTGCTCGCGATCCCAAGAAGTGGGCTTGTGTCTGGGCGCGCAAGCGGGAGAGTCGCGTATCCAGGATGTGGTGAGTTCGGCTGGATTCACTCGCTTCCGGCGCGCTGCGGAGACGCCCTTCAACATCGTTTACGAAGCTCGGCCGTAGAAAAGGCGGCTGCTTGGCGGCCGCAGCTAGCCCACGGGGGGCGAGCCGTTAGTTGCGCGACAAATACTGATCGAAAAAGCGGAAAAACAACTCTGCTCCGACCAGCCACGCGATGCCTGCCAGCACCGCTGCGACAGATGCAAGGAATCGGAAGCTACCTTCCAAACTTCCGGTGAGGAATCGCATTTGCGGAAGGGCAAGAATCGCAAGAACGATTAGAAGGCAGCCCAGAATTCTCGCGGCCATTTTGAGGGTGCCGATCACTGGTCGCCGAAATGCCATACGCGCTCGCCTAGCAATTACCCACTCTTTTACCCCGATACCATCTCAGTCGCAGTGATCGGGATCACACCAGGAAGTGCGAGCGGGCTGATTACGTACGGAACACATCGTCGAGTGAAGCGCCCCACAATGCGGGCAGTTGGGGATAAGCTGAAGGCTGGGGTCGGGGCAGTGACGGCTTGGGCGAATAACGCGACTGGCGCGCGGGCGCGCTTGGCGGCCCGGGAGCTGGGCTGGCTATTGTTCGCCGGATCAGCCGGCGTATTGGCGCTGGCCGCATGGATGCGGCATTCCCATGTCGTGCTCGATCTGTGGATGTATGCTGAAATCGAGATAACCACCGGGTTCCTCGCACTCACGTTCGCGGTGATCGCGTTGGCAAGATTCCGCGGCACCGGCGATCGCCTGTCGCTTCTTCTCTCCTTGGGATTCGTGATCGTCGGCGTCACGCTGATCAGCTCGAGCTTGTTCATTTTTCGGTATCGGCAACCCGATTCCGATGAGAGGCTGCGCGACCCGACCACGTGGGTCGTTGGCTGCACGATCGTGGCCCTGCTGATGGTTACCGGGCTGTACGTCGAGCGCCGCCTGCCAATGTCTCGCCAGCCGGCCCGCGAGATCGCGATCGCCTTGTGCGGCCTCGGGCTGCTGGCGACGGCGCTCAGCAAAACGCACGGATGGCTTCCCGCAGGTTTCGTGGTGGATCCCGGCGGAATATTTCCGAGGCCCGGGAACCTGTTCCCTGCGTTGCTCTTTCTGATCGCGACGATCGGCTATTACCGCCGCCTGGACTACGCGCATTCCGCATTCGATCATTCGTTGTACCTGACCACGGGCTTGAGCGTAGCCTGCTGTCTCGCGGCGAGCCAGTCGGAACGCCGGTTCGACGGTCCATTTGCGCTTGCAGTCGGGCTGGAGTTCGCGAGCTACGTTGTGCTGCTGGGAGGAGCGCTGCTCGACAATGTGAGGTTGTTCGAGCATGTCCGCCATCTGGCTGCGAGCGATCCCCTGACCGGGCTTGCGAATTACCGGCGGCTGGTCGACGCGGTCGGCGCCGAAATCGAGCGCACCAAGCGCACCGGGAGGCCGTTTTCATTGGCGCTTTTCGACGTCGACGGGCTGAAGCGCATCAACGACACGTACGGGCACGCGGCCGGCAGCCGGGCGATTTGCCGCGTTGCTGAAGCTCTGCGATTGAATTGCCGCGCAGTCGATACGGCTGGGCGTTACGGCGGGGATGAGTTCGCCGTGATTCTGCCGGAAACCGGAAAGGAAGCGGCCCGCGATGTAACGTGCCGCATCTGCGAAGGTATCGCGAGTCAGGACGAATTGCCGCGCATCTCGACAAGCGTAGGCGTAGCCGTCTATCCGGAAGACGGGGACTCGCTGCTGGCCCTCCTGGCCAGCGCGGACCACGCACTCTATGAGCAAAAAGGGCGCACGCTCCGCGGCTTGACTACAGTCGGCTAATGAGCCTTCAGCACCCCGCGAATATTTGTGAGACAGCTTCTAGTGGCGCGGCTCGCTCGATGGCGGGACGATGCCCTTGAGGCGCAGGTAGACGGCCATCGAGCCGTAGCATTCGTTGTCGTGCTCGACGTTGCCGGCGAGCGCGGCGAGGCGCGGCGTCGGCCCGCGGTAACTCTGTATGGGCTCGCTGGCGTTCGCATCGGTGAGCGCGGCGTACGCGGCGTCGCACAGGCCGAAAGAGTTTTTCAGCGAAGCGACAAGAGCGGCCTTCGTCGTTCCAGGTCCGTTCTCTAAAATCACCGGGGGCAGACCTTGGGCGCGCGCACAGCCGTTGTTTTGTGCCTCGGCGACGTGGGCGACCCATCCGCCAAAGCTGCGTTCTTCAGGAGTAGGCTTGAAATCGTAGCCGTCGTCGGGCATTTTGTCGGCGGCCTTCAGCAGATTATTCTTCACGGCGTTGTATTGCTGCCGAATTGCGTCGGCGTTGCTCGGCGTCGGTGCCTGCGCTACTAGCAGCGGCGCGGCCAGCAGTCCTGCGAAGCCGATCGTGACGAGAGCGTATCGTTTCATCGTGATTTCTCCTTCGGCCGGGCTGAGTCGGGCCGGGCGGATTATAGCTCGGGTGATCGACGCGAGGAAGCCGAAGAACGTTTCACCGCAGAGACGCAGAGAGCGCAGAGGAAAACGCAAGGACGGAGACAGGGAAGCGAAGGGTTTCGTCAGATGAAGCAGCCGAGAGTGCCTTCGAAGCCTTGCTCGACATGGCCATCCGGCCAAACCACGATGGGAACCATATCGCCGTAGGTGCGGGCTTCGTCGAGGACTGACTGGCTGAGCTCGACGCGGCGCTCTTCGTAGGCGACGCCCTCGGCGTCCCATTTTCGGAGAAGTTTTACGCAGGCATCGCAGCCGCGGATGGTGTAGACGATGGGAACTTGCGTGGCCATGCGATCGGACTATCCGCGATCGGGGAGGTTGAGCGCAGACGACAAGAGAGCGCGCATCTCTTGGATCGATTCCTTCTGCCAATCGGGGAAGCGGGGGCGGATTTTCGCGATCACTTCGCGCAGGAAGACCTGCTTGCTGGCTTCCGGTGCGTTTGCGAATGTCGTGCCCTGCGGCAGATTCAGCTGGGTGCGGACCTGATCCAGGATCGCGGCGAGTTCGGCGTGGGCGCCGGCCGAGCGTTCCGTGAAGTGGGTGATGTAGCGCGTTTCCTTCGTGTAGAAGATGAACACGGGGATCGCGCGCGATTTTCCGTCGTTGCTCAGATACTCGTCCATGATGTCGGGATTCTCGTCGCGGAGAAAGACGCGCAGGTCTGCGCCGGTCGCTTCGGCGATGCGGGCTACCGTGGGCAGCTCGCGGTAGACGTCGCCGCACCAGGCTTCCGCCAGCGCGAGGATTTTTGCCGGGCCATTCGGCACCGTGAAGGCCTTCTTGAAGAACGAGATGTCGCCGGCGGTGAGCGGCGAGTCCTTGTAATACTGCTCGAATTTGTCGCGGTTGACGGTCGCTTGCGCCAGAAAATCCGCGTAGCGCAGCCCTTGCTCGAACCGGGCGGGTGTGACGACTGTGGTTGCGGCTTCCATACGATTCGTCCCTTCCGAATCTGACTAACAGCAGACGATCTTAGCACATGGCACTGGCTGAGCTTGGTCCGGGAGTGGCTGAACACAGAGAACACAGAGCAAATCAAGAGACCACGGAGAACTTTCGGTTTCTCTGCGTGCTCAGTGCCTTCTCTGTGAACTCTGTGTTTAGTTCGGCTTCCAAGCTACCACAAGGTCGAATAGCAGCGCCGCAATTTAGGGGCAGCTCGATTGGCAGGGGAAGAAATTAGGGGATTCGCGGCGGGTGCTGAGGGAGGCAGCCCGCTGCCGCGAATCCCCGTCCCACGACAAGCTCGGGCTAAGCCGCGTTCTCCAAGACGAGGAGGCCTGTCGCGGTATTCGATATGGCGATGTGGTAGCTGCTGTGAATCTTCTTCACCTGGTTGTGCAGCACTCCGCGCATCGCCAGCCAGAGAATGAATTCGGCTCCTTGCGCGCCCGCCTGGCGTACCAATTCGTGGATGGACATGCGCGTGAGGATTTCCGGTTCATTCACGATTTTGTCCAGGCAGAGCTGGTCGAATTTCTTGTTGATGAAGCCGGCGCGCTCGCCATCGAGCTGATGGGACAGCCCGCCGGTGCCGATCACGACGACTTTCAGATCCTTGGGATACGATTCGATGGCGCGGCCGATCGCCTGGCCGAGTTTGAAGCAACGCATCGGCGAAGGCAGCGGATGCTGCACGGTGTTGATGCAGACCGGAATCGTCTTCACGCCGCCGTATGAATGATTCGGCCAGAAGAGCGACATGGGTACGGTGAAGCCGTGATCCACGAGCATCTCCTGGCACGAGGTCACGTCGAATTCGTCCCCCACCAGCGAATTGATGATGTGCCAGGAGAGCTCGGGATCCCCCTGGAATGAGGGGATCGTCGGAATGCCCCAGCCTTCGTCGGCGTTTTGGTATTGGAAGGCCGCGCCGACGGCGAACGTGGGCATCTTATCGAGGAAGAAATTCAG
>JBKQNJ010000090.1:0-13024 GCA_052146315.1 Candidatus Acidiferrales bacterium
CCGCAAACCCATCAAGATTCTGGGCGATGGCAACCTCCAGGCGGCGCTGACGGTGCGTGCACATGCGTTCAGCAAATCCGCGGAAGACAAGATTACGCGTGCCGGAGGCACGGTGGAGCGGCTGCCATGAACCAATTTTTCGAAGCCTTCGCCAACATGTTTCGCATCGCGGATCTGCGCAAGCGGATCCTGTTTACCCTGGCTATGCTGGCGGTCTATCGCTTCGGCGCTTTTCTGCCCACGCCGGGAATCAATACGGATGTGCTGAGCCAGCTCTTCGAGCAGAACCAAGGCTCGGTACTGGGTATCATCGATTTGTTCAGCGGCGGAAACTTCCGGCGGCTGACGATCTTCGCCCTGGGCATCATGCCGTACATCACGGCGTCGATCATCCTGCAACTGATGACCGTGGCCTGGCCATACCTCGAACGCTTGCAGAAGGAAGGCGAGCTGGGGCGGCGCAAGATCACGCAGTACACGCGCTACCTGACGATCATGCTCAGCATTGTGCAGTCCCTGTCGATTGCCTTCACTTTGCAGCACCAGGCCGGACCGAACGGCGAATCGCTGGTATATAACCCCGGCATCCGCTTCACGCTGATGACCATCCTGACGCTGACCACCGGCTCGGCGTTCATCATGTGGCTCGGCGAACAGATCAGCGATCGCGGCATCGGCAACGGAATGTCGCTGATTATTTTCGCCGGAATCGTGGTCGGTCTTCCGCGCGGCGTGCAAGATCTGTGGCAAAAGACTCGCGACGCGCAATGGGGCGGCTTCACCGTTCCAGCCATGTTGATTCTCATCGCGCTAATGCTGGCCGCGGTGGCGTTTATCGTCCTGGTCGAGGGCGGACAGCGGCGAATCCCGGTGCAATACGCCAAACGCGTAGTCGGCCGGCGTGTGATGGGCGGGCAGATGACCTATCTGCCTCTGCGCGTGAATTCCGGCGGCGTGATTCCGCCGATTTTCGCGAGCTCCCTGCTTACGTTCCCGCAGACCGCCGCGATGATCTTTCAGAAAGGGCAGAACCAGGCGGGATTCTTTCAGAAGTTCGCGTCGGCAATCAGCTGGGGCGAGCCGATTTATACGGTTCTGTACGTCGCGCTGATCATCTTTTTCGCGTTTTTCTACGTGGGGATCATTTTCAATCCCACCGAGCTGGCCGACAATATGAGGAAGTACGGCGGATTCATTCCAGGCATCCGGCCGGGGCGAAACACGTCGGAATACATCAACCGGATCCTTTCGCGGCTCACGCTGGTCGGCGGCATTTATCTGGCGGTGGTCTGCCTGCTGCCGGAATGGATGATCGCGGGCATTCACCTGCAGCATTTGCCGGGCGCGGTCGGGGCGTGGTTTGACGCGCACATGTGGAATTTCGTGCTGTACGGCCTGAACGTCCAGTTCTATTTCGGCGGCACGTCGCTGCTGATCGTGGTGGGCGTGGCGATGGATACGGTGCAGCAACTCGAAGCGCAGCTCGTGATGCGGAATTACGAAGGGTTCGTGAAAAAGGGCCGGGTACGAAGTCGTCGCGGCTAAAACGAGTTCGGCGGGGAGCATGGCGCTCAATCGGGCGTTAATTGTCCTGGGGCCGCCGGGAGCCGGCAAGGGCACCCAGTCGAAGAAGGTTGCTCAACGCTGCGGCGTGCCGCACCTTTCGACGGGCGACATGTTTCGCGACGCGGTCAGCCGGGACACGCCGCTCGGACGGATCGCGCGGCCGATCATGGAACGCGGCGACCTGGTGCCGGACGACCTGGTGATGAAGATGGTCGAGGACCGGCTGAGCCGCCCGGATTGCGCCGGGGGATTCGTTTTCGACGGGTTTCCGAGGACGCTGCCGCAGGCCGAGCAGCTCGACAAGATTCTTGAGGCGCGAGGTTTCAGCAAGCCTCAAGTAGTGGATTTTTGCGTCAGCCCGGAAGAGCTGGTGAAGCGCATTTCGGGCCGCTGGATGTGCAGCGTGGGCGGCGAGATTTACAATATTCACGAAGCGCCGCCGAAAGTGGCCGGGATCTGCGATCGCGATGGCGGCAAGCTGGTGCAGCGCGCGGATGACCGGCCGGAAGCGGTGAAAGAGCGGCTGGTTGTCTACGAGAGGCAAACCAAGCCGCTGACCGAGTATTACCGCCGCCGCGGCGTGCTGGATTTGCTGGATGCGGGGGCGCCTGTGGAAGACGTGAGCCGCGCTCTCGAAAAGCTGGTGAAGTGCTCTTGAAGCGCTTGGAAGTGAAAAGAAATGGTCATCTGTAAGTCGCCGGCCGAACTTGAAAAGATGCATCGGGCCGGATTGATCGTGTGGGGCGCGCTCGAAAAGATGCGGGAGATGGTCCGGCCCGGCCTTTCGACGAAGGATCTCGACGAGTTCGCCGAGAAGTATTGCACCGAACACCACGCGCGGCCTGCGTTCAAGGGCTACCGGGGTTATCCGGGGTCGGTGTGCACCTCGATCAACAAGGAGGTGGTGCACGGGATCCCATCGCCGAGCCGGAAGCTGCGCGAGGGCGACATCCTCTCGATGGATTTTGGCGTCGAGGTGGAAGGGTATTACGGAGACGCCGCGCTCACGGTGCCGGTCGGAAAAATCGCGCCGGAACGGGAAAAGCTGCTGCGGGTGACGCGCGAGTCGCTCGAGCGGGCGATCGACAAGGTTCGGCCCGGCAACCGCCTGGGCGACGTTTCATCGGCGGTGCAGGAGTGGGTCGAGAAGAACGGCTATTCGGTGGTGCGCGAGTTCGTGGGGCACGGAATCGGGACGAAAATGCACGAGGAGCCGCAAGTCCCGAACTACGGCAGCGCTGGACACGGGCCGCGCCTGCAGGAGGGCATGGTCCTCGCCATCGAGCCGATGGTGAACTCGGGCAGCCCGGAAGTGAGGCTGCTGGACGATGAGTGGACGGCGGTTACGGCGGACGGCAGCGATTCGGCGCATTTCGAGCATACCGTCGCCGTGACGAACAACGGGCCCTGGATTCTGACCCGGCCGCGCGAGGCGACCGGGCCGGTCTGGTAGGACTGGTTTTGGCGGGCCGGGGCTTCCAAGATCGATTGGCCCCGTAAAGCATCAAATGGAGACGCTTGCTGCGTCCCAAGTGTCAGGAGCGCATGGCGAGACCAGAGCAGGACAAAAAGAAACCGGGCGAGAGTGGGAAGGAAGACGCCATCGAGGTGATGGCGACCGTGATCGAGCCCCTGCCGAACGCGATGTTTCGCGTTCAGCTGGAAAACAAGCACCAGGTGCTCGCTCACATTTCGGGAAAGATGAGGAAGAATTTCATCCGCATCCTTCCCGGGGATCGCGTGGCGGTGGAGCTTTCACCCTACGACCTGACTCGCGGGCGAATCGTTTACCGGTACAAGTAGGAGCCGAAGATGAAGGTTCGAGCATCGGTCAAGAAAATTTGCATGAAGTGCAAGATCGTTCACCGGCGCGGTGTGGTGCGTGTGATTTGCGTGAATCCGAAGCACCGCCAGCGCCAAGGGTAAGGGAGAAAACGCATGGCTCGCATTGCAGGTGTGGATCTGCCGCCCAATAAGCGGCTTTGGGTCGGGTTGACGGCGATTTACGGCATCGGCCAGCAGCGCGCGCGTTCGCTCGCCGCGAAGGCGAATGTGGACGCGACGAAGAAGATCAAGGACCTGACGGAAGAGGAAGTGACGCGCTTGCGCGCCGCAATCGAAGCCGAGGGCCGGGTGGAAGGCGATCTCCGCAAAGAGATGCAGATGAACATCCGGCGGCTGATCGAAATTCAGTGCTACCGCGGCTTGCGGCATCGCCGGAATCTTCCGGTGCACGGCCAGCGGACGCACACGAACGCGCGCACCCGGAAAGGTCCGCGCAAGGGCGCGGTCGCCGCGAAGAAGAAGACGATGGCGCGCAAGTAAGATCGGATCGACCTGATTCTGCAGGAAAGAAGAGAGGGATAGCGTGGCGAAAGAACCTCAGGACGCAGCAGCTGCTCCGGCAGCGGCAAAACCGTCCAAGCGCAAGAAAGAGTTTCGCAAGAAGCGGGAAAAGCGGGTGGTGCCGCACGGCGTCGTATGCATTCAGGCGACGTTCAACAACACGATCGTCACGCTGACCGATCCCGACGGCCGCGCCGTGAGCTGGGCTTCGGCGGGCTCCGTGGGATTCAAGGGATCGCGCAAAGGCACACCATATGCGGCGCAGCAGGCTGCCATGACGGCTGCGGGAGTGGCGCGCGATCAATATGGGATGAAGTCGGTGGAAGTGCGCGTGAAGGGGCCGGGAGCGGGGCGCGAATCGGCTGTCCGCGCGCTGGCATCGTCCGGGCTGCACATCAACGCGATCAAAGATGTGACGCCGGTGCCGCACAACGGCTGCCGTCCGCCGAAGAGGCGCCGCGTTTAATTTCTAGACGGCTCGGGCTCGTGGCCCGGGCTCTTGCAGTAGCAGCAAAGGAGAAGCACTTGGCAAGACATCGTGAAGCGGTTTGCCGGTTGTGCCGCAGGGAAGGGCAGAAGCTTTTCCTGAAGGGCCTCCGGTGTTTTACGGAAAAGTGCGCGATCGAGAAGCGCAATTTCGTTCCAGGACAGCACGGCCAGGCGCGGCGCCCGAAGATGGTGGGCTACGGCGTGCAGTTGCGCGAGAAGCAAAAGGTGAAGCGCACCTACGGCCTGCTCGAGCGGCAGTTCCGCTCGTACTTCGAGAAGGCGGTGCGCATGAAAGGCCCCACCGGCTCGAACCTGGTGATCATGCTCGAGCGGCGGCTCGACAACGTGGTCTACCGCATGGGATTGGCGGGATCGCGGGCGCAGGCGCGGCAGCTCGTGCTGCACGGGCACATTCGCGTGAAGGGCCAGAAGGTGAATATTCCGAGCTACCTCGTGCAGGTGGGCGAGGAAATCGCGCTGAAGGAGAACATGCACCAGAACGCGATGGTGCTCGAAGCGCGCAACCTGGCGCAGAGCCAGGGAATCGCGCCGTGGCTCGATATCGACCGCGAGAATTTCAAGGCGCGCGTGGTGGCGCAGCCTCGCCGCGAAGACGTTCAGACGCCGCCGATGAACGAGCAGCTCATCGTCGAACTGTACTCGAAGTAACGCGCGTTCCGAGTTTCTACGAAAAGACGGGCTTTGCGTGGTCCGCGGCAAGCGGGCCGGAAGGAAGGTACGAATATGTGGAAGGGCTTTCAGAAACCAAAGCGGTTGGCGGCCGAACCCGAGTCGCTTACGGACAAGTACGGAAAGTTTTCGGCGCAGCCGTTCGAGCGGGGCTGGGGAACGACGGTGGGGAACGCATTGCGGCGCGCCCTACTCAGCTCGATTGAAGGCGCGGCGATCACGGCGGTGAAGATCGAAGGCGTGTTGCACGAATTCTCGCCGATTCCCGGCGTGGTCGAAGACGCGACGGACATCATCCTGAACTTGAAGCAGGTGCCGCTGAAGCTGAACAACGACCAGCCGAAGACGATCACGCTGGTGGTCGACACGCCCGGCCCGGTAACTTCGGCGAAGATCGAGGAAGACTCGGACATCGCCGTGCTGGACAAGAACATCTACATCGCGACGGTGAGCGAAGGCGGAAAGCTCGAACTCGAGCTTCGCGTGAAGAACGGCCGCGGCTACGTGGCCGCCGACCGCAACTTCGACGAGGATCTGCCGATCGGCTACATCCCGATCGATTCGGTCCACTCCCCCGTCCGCAAAGTGAACTACGCGGTGGAAGCGGCTCGCCTGGGACAGATGACAGACTACGAAAAGCTCACGCTCGAGGTCTGGACCAACGCCGCGATCACGCCGCAGGATTCGATCGGGCTCGCGGCGAAGCTCATCAAGGACCACATGAGCATCTTCATCAACTTCGAGGAGCAGCCGGAGCTGCCCGAAGAGGCCATCGAGAACTACGCCGACCCGCGCCTCGAATTTCTCGACCGTTCGGTCGAGGAGCTGGAGCTTTCGGTGCGTTCCTACAATTGCTTGAAGAACGCGAACATTCAGAATCTCCGCGAGCTCGTGCAGAAGACCGAGTCCGAAATGCTGAAGACCAAGAATTTCGGGCGCAAGTCGCTGAACGAGATTAAGGACATCCTGAACAAGATGGGATTGAGCCTCGGAATGAAGTTCGACGAGCACGGCCGCGTGATCTGGCCGCCGCTGCCGAGCCAGACCGCGCCTCCTCCCTCGGAAGGGGACGCGACCGCAATCTAAGTCGCGGACCAGAACATGAGACACCTCGTTTCAGGCTCGAAGCTCGGACGTCAACCGGCGCATCGCCGCGCGACGCTGCGCAATCTGGTGACGAACCTCATCGAGAAGGAGCGCATCCAGACCACGCTCCTTCGCGCGAAGGCGGCGCGCCCGATCGCCGAGCGCATGATCACGCTCGGCAAGCGGGATTCGCTCCATGCGCGGCGGCAGGCGGCGGCGTTTCTGATGACGCCGGATGCGACGAAGAAGCTCTTCGCCGATCTTGCGCCGCGCTTCGCGGACCGTCCCGGCGGCTACACGCGGATCATTCGCACCGGCTGGCGCATCGGCGATGGCGCGGAGCTGGCGATCCTCGAATTCCTCGGGTCGGAGCTGAAGAAAAAGGAAAAGAAGGGGAAGAAGGCCGCGGCGGAAACGCCGGAAGAAGAGAAGGAAGCTGTCGCGGCGGAGAAATAGCACCCTTTCGAATCAATCGCAATTTCACGGGCCCGCTTCGCACGACGAAGCGGGCCCTTTGTTTTTCTCGGCGGTACTCCCTTCAGTCTTCGCGCGGCCGAACTTCGCGCACGTGAAACCACATCGCGAAGAGCGCCGCAAGAGCCTGAGCTGCCGCGCCGCCTGTCGTGTCGATCAGGACGTCGGTGACGGCGGGCGTACGTCCCGGCACAAACCTCTGGTGAAATTCGTCGAGTGAGGCGTAGCCGGCCACGAGCAGGATCGCGAGCACGGCCCAGGCGAGCCGCATGCCATGGCGCCCGGAGCGAATCCCGCGCAGGATCAACAGGCTCAGGATGAAATATTCGGTGAGGTGCGCGCACTTGCGAATGATGTGATGCATGAACTCGAGCGTCTGCGGCGAAGCGCTTGGGAAGAGCCAGCTCAGCACGGGGATGATAATTTGTCCGGTATTTTGCGAAGTAAAGAGGTGGGTCGAAAAAAGCGAAATCACCACGGCCCACGCGAGCGCCGGCCACCAGAGTGCGAACCAGCCTGTGGATGCTTCTCCTTGTGTTTGCGTCATGAGCCGTTTGATTGCCGCTCTGAGTTGCGCGGGGCTCGCCTATTCCAGACGATAGTTGGGGGCTTCGCGCGTGATGATCACGTCGTGGACGTGGCTTTCGCGCAAGCCTGCCGCGGAGATGCGGATGAACTTGCCGCGCTCCTGAAGTTCCTTGAGATTTGCGACGCCGCAATATCCCATGCCGCTGCGCAAGCCGCCGACGAGCTGTTCGACGAGAGCCGAGAGCGGGCCTTTATACGGCACCTGGCCTTCGATCCCCTCCGGGACCGACTTGCCGCGCTCGGCGCCTTCCTGTGCGTAGCGGTCGGCGGAGCCAGCCTCCATCGCGCCGAGAGATCCCATGCCGCGATAGGACTTGAAGGTGCGGCCCTGATAGAGAATCGTCTCACCGGGCGATTCCTCGGTACCGGCAAACAGGCTGCCGATCATCACGGCCTGGGCTCCGGCGGCGAGCGCCTTGGTGATGTCACCCGAGAACTTGATGCCTCCATCGGCGATCAGCGGGATGCCGCTGCCCTGCGCAGCGCGAGCGCATTCGCCGATCGCGGTGATTTGCGGCACGCCCGCGCCGGTGACGACGCGCGTGGTGCAGATCGAGCCGGGGCCGATGCCGACCTTGAGGGCGTCGACGCCGAGCGCGATGAGGTCGCGCGTGGCTTCGGCGGTCGCGACGTTGCCCGCGATCAGTTGCATGTCCGGCAGGCGGTGCTTGACGGCTTTAATCGCGTCCATCACGCGCGTGGTGTGGCCGTGCGCGGTGTCGACCGCGATGACGTCCACTTTTTCGCGCGCCATCTCTTCGGCGCGTTCGAGGAAATCTCCGGTCGCTCCGATTGCAGCGCCGACGCGCAGGCGGCCCTGCTCGTCCTTGGCGGCGCTCGGAAACTCGAGCTTTTTCTGGATGTCTTTTACGGTGATGAGGCCTTTGAGGTGATAGTCCTTGTCGACCACGAGCAGCTTTTCGATGCGATGCTGCTGCAGGAGGCGCTCGGCTTCCTCAAGCGTGGTGCCGACGGCCACGGTGACGAGGTTGTCCTTCGTCATGATGTTGCCGACCGGCTGATCGAGATTGCGCTCGAAGCGCAGGTCGCGGTTGGTGAGGATGCCGACGAGGCGCTGCCCGCGCGTCACTGGCAGGCCCGAGACCTTGTACTTGTTCATGATATCGAGCGCCTGGCGGACGGTGAGCTCGGGCGAAATCGTCACCGGATCGACGATCATGCCGCTTTCCGAGCGTTTCACGCGGTCCACCTCTTCGGCCTGGCGGTCGATAGTCATGTTGCGATGGATGAAACCGATGCCGCCCTGGCGCGCGATGGCGATGGCCAGGCGCGCGTCGGTGACGGTATCCATGGCGGCCGCGACGATGGGGATGTTGATCGCGATCTTGCGCGAAAGGCAGGTGCGCGTGTCGGTCTGCGCGGGCAGCACCGAGGATTTGCCGGGCAGCAGCAGCACGTCGTCAAACGTCAGCCCCTCGGGAACATTTCCGTCAATCATTCCGTCTCCTATGGGTATTTCGCAGCCCCATAAACGCCGAAGCCCAGCTAGGGGCGCTGGGCTCTAAGAAGTTCGTCTTATCGAAAACGACCGTCATCAATATTCGATTATTTTAGGCGCATCGCAGGGCGAAAGCAAGACGGCGCGAGAGGAGCCGAAAGTAGTACTTGAGGCTCAGTGGTGAATTCGCCTCGCTCTATAGGCCCCGAGGAGCGACCGCCAGACGATCAGGAATAACGCTGCATTCAGCGTTCCGTACTTAGTCACGCGCCTTACGAACTTGTCCAAGGGATCGCCAAGGCTAAGGATGTGCGGACACACGGGACAAGCGACGGGCGTTTGCCAATTCAATCCGATCAGATATGAATAGAAAACAGCGGCTCCAATGTAGCCCAAAGATGCGACCGCCACAAAAACAAACACGTAGGCACGGCGGCTCATGGGGCTACTTCCCACTTGGACTAGAGGTGGCCGCAGCCGGGGAGTCCGTCGTCACGATGTAGATTTCGACGAAGGGGTTCGCGTGCGCGTCGACGAGATGGCCACCTTTCGTGCTGCCGTCAGAAAAGCTGACGACGGCGTGCGCGTGCACGTAGATCTTGCCTCGCTGCATCGAAATGTTGCCGAGGAACGACGCGAGCTCGCACTTTTGTTCCACAGGAATCGTCTTCACGCCGCCCTTTTCGGGATCGCCCCAGCCGAGCGTGGCGGTGGCGAGGCCGCCGATTCCGCTGATGTAGCCCGAAGTGATGTGATTCTTCTCGGCGAATTCGGTGAGGCCGGACATGATTTCATCGCCCGGGCCGAACATCACCTCGAAGGTGCGCGACCCGGCGGTGGGGAGTTGCTCTCCGTGCATTCTCGGCGCGAGCCCGCGTGCGGTCACAGGGCCGGGAACGACGTAGCCTTCGGGAAGCGGCGGTGGTTGCTGCGCGCCGGGCGAAAGCCTGGCGGCGGTTCCGAAAGCCGCGATCAGGATTAGGAGCGGCGTAGCAGAATTGCGGAATGGTCGAATCATATGATCCTCCTCGTGCGGAAATTCAGCTGAGGCGCCAGCCGAGGGAATCGTACTGCAAACCGCGCGGCCCGGCGCGATGAATGTCGGCAATTAAATTGGGCCCGAAGCAGCGCGCTCGATTTCGGCGTTGATTTCGCCTCCGATCAGGAATGCGAACCCGGTGACGTAGAGCCACACGAGCAAAATCATCACCGCGCCCAGCGAGCCGTAGGTGGCGCTGTAGTTATTGAAGAAGTGGAGATACGCGCGGAAACCGAGCGAAGCAGCCAGCCAAAGCAGGACGCCAAATGCCGATCCCGGCGTAATCCAGTGCCAGCGGCGGTTCTCGAGATGGGGGCCGAAGTAATAGATCAGCGCGTGCGATAGGATCACGAAGACGACGACTGCGGGCCACTGCAGCGCCTTCCATAACGCTACGATCTCAGGCGTGAGGCTGAGCTCGGCTCCGAGCCAATCGACCGCTCGGCCGCTGATCAGCACGAGCGCCAACGCCGCGAGGAGAAGAACCGACATCAGCAGCGTGAGAAAGAGCGCGATCGCGCGGACCTTGATCCACGAGCGTGCTTCCTCGACGCCGTAGGCGAGATTCAGCGCGGAGATCATCGAGCTCGCGCCGCCCGAAGCGAACCAGAAAGCCAGCACGATCCCGAAAGTAAGTTTGCCGCTGCCGGCGTTCGCCGCGAGATCGGTCACAGTGGTGTTGAGAAGAGCGAAGGCGGCCGACGGAAGAAAATCCGCGAAGTAAGCAAGCAGAGCGCCTTGGACATCGGCGCGATTCGAGGTGAAAACGCCGATCACTGTGAGCACGAAGAAGAGCAGCGGAAAGAGCGCGAAGAGGAAATCGAAAGCCAGCTCGGAGGCACGCCCGAAAAAATTGTTCGCGGAGATGTCGCGAAGCACGTTGCGTGCAAGCTGCCAGACCGAAAGGCCGCCGAGCCTCCAGATTGATCTGGGCTGCGTCTGTGGCGGCGCTTGGCGAGGTGGCATGTGGGCAAAGGATGCGTAGGCGCGTGTGCGCCCCGGATTCTAACGCAAACGCGAGTTGCGGGAAACGCGCGGACTCCCTACGATGGAACTCCGTGAAAGAGTTCATCCCGCACAAGGCGCTGCGCAACGGCCACCTGATGACGATCGCCGCGTCATTTTGGCGGCGCGCGTACCCGCGCCTGCCCGCGGGCGTCCCGAGGCTATTCCAGACCGAGCCCGGAACGCAGGTGCGCGGCGACTGCCATTTCCACCAGAATCCCCGCGAGCATCCGACGCTCGTCCTGCTCCACGGGCTCGAAGGGTCGAGCGAATCGGACTACATGCTCGGCACGGCGGAGAAGGCGTGGGTCGCGGGCTTCAACGTCGTGCGGCTAAACCAGCGAAACTGCGGCGGCACGGAAATGCTAACCGAGTCGCTCTACCATTCGGGCTTGAGCCGCGATATTCGAGCGGTGCTACTGGAGCTGATCGAGCGCGACCGTCTGCCGGAAACACTCGCGGCCGGATTTTCGATGGGCGGCAACCTCGTGCTGAAGATGGCGGGAGAGTTCGCGGACGCTGCGCCGCGCGAGCTGCGCGGGTTCGTGGCCGTGGCGCCGTCGTTCGATCTGGCTGCGTGCGCCGCCGAGCTCGAATTGCCGAAAAACTTCCTCTACGAGCGGCACTTCGTGACGCGATTGAAGCGGCGGATGCGGCATAAGGCGAGTCTTTTTCCGAAGCGCTACGCGAAGGGACTGGACGGCGACCTGGCGCGCGTTAGCAGCGTGCGCGAGTTCGACGACCGCATCACCGCGCACTTCTGCGGCTTTCGCGATGCCGCCGATTACTACGCGCAGTCAAGCGCGATGCGCGTGATCGACGCAATTCGCAAGCCGACGCTAATTGTGACGGCCGAGGATGATCCGGTCGTGCCGTTTGCGATGTTTGCAAATGAGGCGCTGCGCGGGAATCCGAATATTTCGCTTGCCGCGACACGCCGCGGAGGCCACTGCGCGTTCATTTCGCAGGAAGGCGGCGACGGCCGATTCTGGGCGGAGGCGCGAATCGTGGAATTCTGCAAGCAGCAGTCGATGCTCGGGCGCTAGGCTCTCCCTCCGGCTTACGCGGGGCGTCCTTGCGCCCGCCATGCGGCTTCGATTTCCTCGAGGGTCTTGCCCTTTGTTTCGGGGACCAGCCGGACGACAAAGATCCACGCCAGGACGCCTACGAGCGCGTACAGCCAGAAAGTCCGCGGGCTCCCAAGCACGCGGAGCAGGCTGAGAAACGTAAGGGCGACGAGGAAGTTCGACCCCCAGTTTGCCGCCGCGGCGACGCTCATTGCCAGGCTTCGAACTTTTAGCGGATAGATTTCCGCGATCATCAGCCAGAAAATCGGTCCCAAGCTGATCGCGAAACACGCGACGTACGCGGCGACGCAAACGAGCGAAGTCCACGCCAGCCCGACCGCCGGGTTTGCCGATAGGAAAGCGGCTCCGAGAATTCCCAGGCTGACGATCATGCCCACCAAGCCATATAGCAGCAGCGGGCGACGCCCGACGCGGTCAAGCAGTTCGAGCGCGACGACCGTCATCAGCACGTTGACGACGCCCACGCCGACCGTGGCCAAAATCGCCGTAGAATTCGAGTGGAATCCAGCGAGCTTGAAGATCGTGGGCGCGTAGTAGATCACCGTGTTGATGCCGGTGAATTGCTGAAACACGGCAAGGCCGATCCCGATCACGAGCGCCGGACGCAGGGAAGGGCTCAGCAGTTCACGCCAATTGCCCTGCTGCTGGTTCAAACTCGCCTCGATCTCGGCTAGTTCCGTGGCGACATCGGAGGGCTTTCGTATCTTCGCGAGCACTTCCCGCGCACGCTCGCGCGAGAGCTGCCTCATATACCAGCGCGGGCTTTCCGGTACGAATAGCAGCCCGACCAGCAGGATCGCGGCCGGAATCGCCGCCAGGCCGAACATCCAGCGCCATCCGCGCATGTGCGAGAGCAGGTGGTCCGCCAAATACGAGCAGACGATCCCGATCGTAATCATCAGCTGATTCAGCGAGACAAGCTTGCCGCGCACATCGGCGGGCGAGATCTCCGAGATGTAAAGCGGCGCCGTGTAGGACGCGATGCCGATCGCAATTCCGACAACGACGCGGCCTATCGAAAGCGAAATGGTTCCTGGGGCCAAGGCCGTTCCCACCGCGCCAAGGGTGAATAAACACGCAACCTGAATCAGAACGCTCCGGCGGCCAAAGCGGTCGGCCAGGCGGCCGCTAAAGGCCGCGCCTACCGTGCAGCCAAGCAGCACTGCGCTGACGACAATTTCTTGCTGAAACGTG
>JBKQNJ010000091.1:0-20963 GCA_052146315.1 Candidatus Acidiferrales bacterium
GCAAGGCCGGCGCGCAGAGCAGCATCGAATCGCTGAGGCATGCGGGTGTTCTCTAATTATCGTATTGTAGTACCAGAATAAGCTTGACAAGCTTTTGGCGCGAGCGTAAGGTCGAAGTCGTGAAGCGGATGCATACGGCGTGCGCGGCGCGGTAAGGAGGGGAACATGGCTACGACTCCGGTCCAGGATATTCCAGTATTCGACTCCCTTGTGGCGTCCTGCCGCGAAATCGCCCAGGATCCCGAATTTGCCGTCGCCAAGCGCTGGCTTGGGGAGCATCCGGGGAAGAAAGCGGTCGGCTGTTTCCCGGTCTATTGCCCGGTGGAGTTGGTCCATGCATCCGGAATGCTGCCGCTCGGCATCATCGGGGCAGGCAATCAGATCGAGCTCGCGAACGCCGATTCCCGTTTCCAGTCATTCGTCTGTTCAATCGTCAAGAGCACGCTGGAGCTCGGGCTCACGAACCGGCTCAAGTTCGTGGATGGGATGTTGTTCCATTCGATCTGTGATCCGGCGCGCAATCTCTCGACCATTTTTCAACGGAACTTCCCCGGGATGTACGTGGCATACATTCACTTCCCACAGCATTTTTCTTCCGTGCTGGGAAGGCAATACCTGGAGTCGGAATATCAAAGGATTCTGGACGGCCTCAAGCAGAGGTCGGGGCACGCGGCTACTGCCGGCGATTTGAACCAGAGCATCCGCTTGTACAACCGCATTCGAGCGGGCTTTCGAGAAATCTATCGGATCAGGACTGAAGCGCCGCACTTGATTTCCGCCGCGGAATCTTTCGTGCTCACACGCGCGAGCACATTGATGGCTCCGGAAGACTTTCTGAACATTCTCGAACAGGTTTTGGCCGAACTCCCTGGGCGGCCAACGCGTCCCAAAGACCGGATTCGGGTCATACTCGAAGGTTCGTTCTGTGAACTTCCACCCGTGGGCCTGATCGAAACTCTAGAGGAGGCGGGTTGCTACATTCTCGATGACGATTTTCTGCGTGGGTGGAGGTGGTTCACCGAGGATGTGCCCATTCGAGACAATCCGCTGGCCGCGCTGGCGGAGAGCTATTCGGAACGTGCGTACTACTCCGGCACAAAACACGATTCGCGGGAAGCAAAGGCCGCGCATCTGATTCGCCTGGTGAAGGAAAAGAAGGCGGATGCGGTCGTCATGCAGGCCGCCAAGTTCTGCGAGCCAGCCCTCTTCGACTACGCCGTATACCGTAAGGCGTTGGACGATGCGAGGATTCCGCATTTGCTGTTGGAGTTTGAGGAAAAGACCTGGATTTTTGATCGCGCCCGTTCCGAAGCCGAAACGTTCGTGGAGTCACTGTTATTTGATTAAAGTGCGAAACGTGAGCGTGCATCAAGGAGGCTAATCATGGCCCAAGTCGCAGCGAAGAGTGATTATCAGGGGCGCATACACAACCTTCAGAAAGACATGATCGGCCGTTACTACGCCCGGCTGACCGCGGCGGCGGAAGGCAGGGGCGACAAGGCCATCTACATGCTGATCAGCGGGAATCCGGTGGAGCTGATCGAGGCCTTCGATATGCTCCCGGTCTATCCCGAGGTCAACGCCCTGCAATTGGCGGCGAAAAAGCAGTCACTACCCCTCATTCTCGCGGCCGAGGAAATGGGCTATTCCACCGATAACTGCGCGTACGTCAAGGCCGATGTCGGAATGTACTTTGCGGGCCGCAAGACGCCGTTCGCTACGATCCCGGAGCCCGATTTGCTCCTTTGCAACTATGTCGGCTGCAACGTCTACCTGCAATGGTTCGAGCATCTGGCTGAATATTCCAAAGGCCCGATTTTCAATCTGGACGTTCCGTTTTACCGGACCGATGCCAGCGAACCATCCGAGGAAGATCTGCACTACGTGGTCAAACAGCTGGAGCAACTCATTGAAATTCTGGAACGAATGAGCGGCAAGAAGCTCGACTACAAGAAATTGCAACGCATCATGCAGCTTTCGAGCGAGACCGGGGCGCTGTGGTCGGACATCAAGAGGCTCGCGCAGCAGCGCCCTACTCCCTTCGATGCCTACTTCGATTCCGTCATGATGATGGCTCCGCTCTACTGCCTCCGCGGCACGGAAGATGGGCTGCGGTTCTTCCAAGAGGCATATAAGGAGATGAAACAGCGGGCGGACAATCATGAAGGCCCGCTCCCGGAAGAAAAGTTCCGTCTTGTGATGGAGGGACCTCCACCGTGGCCGTATCTGCGGCAGTTCCGGGACATGTTCAGCCGATGGGGCGCGGTGGCGGTAGCATCCACATACTCGACCGTCGGAGGCATCTGGGAATTTGGATTCCGCCACGATCCGCAGCGGCCGCTCGAGAGCATCGCCCTGCACATGTTGCAATGGAACCTGACCAACCGCAACTTTTTGCAACGGTACAAGCAGATCAAGGATTACGTGAATGAATGGAACGCCGACGCCGTGATCATTCATTCGGTGAAAAGCTGCAGGTTGTTTTCCGCGGGCCAGGGCGACATGAGGGAATACTTCACCAAGCAGCTCGAGATACCCACTCTCTTGATCGAATCGGACCTCGAAGACCCCCGATATTTCTCCGAGGCTCAGTTGCGGAATCGTGTCGACGCTTTCTTTGAATCGCTGGAACACCAGCGGATGGTCAAGAAATAAACGCCCGGTTGTCGAGCGAGCGCCGTGCTAAGAGGCACGAAGAAAGGCAGGGCCAAATGATTTACGGAGGCGGAGTCGACGTCGGATCAACACAAACAAAAGCGGTCATTCTCGCGGAAGATCGCAAGATTGTGGCTCGCGCTTTGATCAACACCGGGGCGAATGTTTCGATGGCGGCTGAGCGTGCATTCCGGGAAGCCGCCGTTTCCGCCGGTCTCGCTCCCGAAAACATCGCTTACGTTGTGGGAACGGGCTATGGCCGCTACAAAGTGAATTTCGGCAACGCTCAAATCACGGAGATCTCTTGCCATGCCCGTGGAGCGAATCTTCTGTTCCCTAAAACGCGAACCGTGATTGACATGGGGGGCCAGGACGCCAAGGGCATCCGCGTGGGCGAAGAGGGTGACGTCAAGGACTTCGTGATGAATGATAAATGTGCCGCCGGCACCGGACGTTTTCTTTCGAATGCGGCGGAGACCGTCGGCCTCAGCCTGGACAAGATCGGCCCGATCTCGCTGGAAGCCAAGAAGCCTGTGCGCCTCAGCACGGTATGCGCCGTATTCGTAGAATCAGACATCATGTCGTACTTGGCCGAAGGGAAGACCGTACCGGATATTCTAGGCGGCGTTCATAGCGCCATTGCAGCCCGCACAGTCGCCCTGGTGCGCCGCGTGGGGGTCGATTCGGAGGTCACCTTCACGGGCGGAGTGTCGCGGAATATCGGAATGGTTCGGGCGCTTGAGGCGAAGCTGGGGCTGCCCGTTAACGTGTGCGACGATTCGCATTATATCGGAGCCATTGGCGCGGCGATCTTTGCGGTGGAGCGAGCACTGGGTGGAGAAATTCCTGAGGGCCCAAGCAAGTTAAGCCAAACTGTAAAACCTGCATCTCCGCAGCCGGGTGCCGGCGCGCACTAAATGGAGCTCAAGTCCCATCGAAAATGACAGAGGTGCTTTATGGCTTATGTAGCTGGAATTGATATCGGATCGAGAACCACGAAGGCAGTGCTCCTCGATGATTCGCGGCACATCTGCGGAACCGGGCTCGTGAAGACGCGGCCCGATTTTCCCGGTGTGGCGAGGGAGGCGGTCGAGCAAGCACTTGCCAAGGCAGGCGGCCACCGGGAGGACGTCAAGTACGTGGCCACGACTGGGCTTGGTCGATACAACATCCCTTTCCGCGATCTCCAGATCACGGACATTACCTGTGCGGCTAAGGGCGCAGAACATCTCTTTCCCAACACGGCCTGCGTTCTCGACGTAGGCGGGCAAAGCACCCGCGCCATCCGGCTGCGCGACGGCGGAAAGGTGAAGGAGTTTAAATCCAACGACAAGTGTGCCGCCGGCTCGGGAGGATTCCTGGAAAGGGCGGCCCATTACTTGGAGATTCCCGTGGAACAGCTCGGCTCACTTTCCATGGGTGCGGACAAGCCAACGACAATCAGCAGCGTGTGCGCCGTGCTGGCTGAATCGGAAATCATCAACCACGTCAGCGAGGGCCAAAGCGTTGAAAACATCATCCGCGGAATCCATAATTCGCTTGCCTCGCGGTCGAAAGCGCTGCTTTCCCGCGTTGGCCTTGAAAACGAGGTCACTTTCGTCGGAGGCGTGGCACGCCAGAGCGGAATGGTGGCGGCGTTGAAGGATGCAATCGGCCGAAACGTAAATGTCAGTGAGGAACCGGACACGGTTGCGGCTCTCGGCGCCGCTTTGCTGGCGTATCAGCGGTTACAGAAACTCGGCGGCATTAAAGAGCCGGACGCCTACGTTTTCGGTTAAGAGAGGAGATTGAACGGGTTGTTTTCGCTAGGTTGCCGCCCTCGCAGGTCACGGTGCCGTCTCGGGGACAGGGTCGGTAAATCTGCGCTTCACTTCCTCGGGAATTGGTTCGCTCCGGAACGTGACCGGAGTTTCGCTCACCCGCTTCACCCACACGCGCTTCTCAAAGATCTCAAGTCCAAGTATGCCGTCCGCTTTGTAGACTTTGTGTTGAACGAGGAAGCTGCTGCGTCCCCACTCCGTGATGCAGGTTTCGTACACCAGCTCGTCGCCGAAGTCGGAAGGCACCAGGAATCGGGTGCGCAAATCAACCAGGGGAAGACCCATGATGTTGTACTTCTTCAGCATCACCGGCTTGAAGAGCCCGGCCCGCGCAAACAAATGATTCGTGCAGGCGTCACCATCCTCGAGGTAACGCGGGAAGAAAACGGTTCCCGCCGCGTCGCAATCTCCCCATTCGATTTGAATGTTCCTTCGATTGATCAGCATGTCGGCATTCCCCTTGGATCGGTTAAGAGTCTAAAATGGGCCTCGCAAGCGTTCGCAAACAATACATGAGCCATCTCACCCTACTCAGTGATAAGTGTCACAGCGAGCACTCCGAATGCTTGTTAGAAAGACGTGCGCTGTTGGCGCCCGCACTATACGACACGTATGCTGATGTAAACTATCAGGTGGCTGCAAGCGCAAAACTGGAGATTTCTTGGCATGGTGCCTGATAGTATCCAGCTGATGAACACGACGCCTGCCGGCTTTGATCCTGCCCGCGACCTGCCAAAGGGATTCCTCGACCTTCTCGTTCCGCTGGACCGGGTCTTCACACCTCGCCAGCGTGAACTGGTTCAGAAGCGGGCCGCCGCGCTCGTGGCGTCGCACCAGGGCCAGCCCCCGGATTATCTTCCTCCCTCGCCTGCGACGCAGGAAAATTGGCGGATCGAACTGCCCGATTGGTGCCTGGACCAGCGAAATCAGATGACTGGCCCCGCGGACGACACTGAGCTGGTAGTCAAGATGCTGAATTCCGGGGCGCCGGGCGTAATGCTCGACCTCGAAGATTCCGTGGCGAACGCGTGGCCGCACCTGATGCAGGGCGTAACAAATGTGCTCGCAGCACTGCGCGGCGAGCTCAGCTACTTTGACCACAAACGGAGTCGCAACGTCTCCATCCAGCCGAGTAAGTCCGCGATCTTTGTTCGGCCTCGCGGACTGCACATTCATCAGGCGGGAGTGATGACCAAGGGAGTCCTGCCCGCGTCCCTCTTCGATGTGGCATTGGTTGCTTTTCAGGTGAGTCCGTCGGAGATGAAGCATCCGCTCACGTTCTACATCCCGAAGTCGGAATCCGCGGAGGAGGGTCTTTGGTGGCGCGACCTTTTCGAGACGATTAGCCAGGCTAGAGGCTGGCCCAAGGACACAATCAAATGCATGGCACTCGTTGAATCGCACCCGCTTGCCTACCAGATGGAGGAGTTCGCCTACAACCTCCGCGAGCACATACTGGGTTTGAACCTCGGGCGATGGGACTACATGGCAAGTCTCATTCATTTCAACCTGCATGACCCCCGCTGGGTACTTCCTGATCGCAATACGATTCCACACGACGTCGCCTTCTTCCAGAACCTCCGGAATCGAATGCCGGAAATCTGCCACAAGCACGGGATGCTTGCCATTGGAGGGATGACAGCGCTCTATCCGAGCCGCGAAGACGCCGAGCTGAACGCGCGCGCACTCGCCGTGTTGGAAAAGGACAAGAAGAACGAGGCAATGTGTCTGATGGATGGCGCGTGGACCGGCCATCCTGACCAGAACGAAATTGCCGTAAAGCAATTTCCTTGTCCGAATCAGCTAAAGGCGCGGCCTGCAAATCCGCCCCCTCGGCCTGACTTGCGGCCCGTTCCCGTGGGGGTCGGCAAGCAGACATTCGCCGGCACGCGCGCGGCAGTTCGTACCGTGATTCGCTATCGCCAGGGAGTGCTCGCCGGCCGTGGTGCAAGTCTTCTTGACGGCTATATGGAGGATTTGGCGACTGATCGCATCTACCGATTGATGATCGCGCAGAGGATGAGGCACCGCGATGCTGTTCGCATAGTCGACGAAGACGGCCAGTCTGTTCCGCACACGCCGGACCGGATCAAGCAGCTTTTCGATGAAGAGCTGGCTCGCATTCTGCGTGAATTGCCCGAAAGCGCGCCCCCGGAAACAGCGCAGCAGTTCAAGCAGGCCCGCGACATCAGCGAAAAAATGATCGCCTCGGGCGAGTTTACGCCGGTGTGAAGTACGCGCCGGACGATTATTCATCCCCAAAAACTTCATTGGAAGACTCCAGGGCTGCGAAGAACGGCTCCTTCTTTGCGACTTGCACAATCACCTTGGTCTTCTCTCACCGCGAGCTTTCGTGCTAGACCTTGATCGTATGGCGGAAACTAAACATAAGAGCTTACTTGACGCGATTGCTCAAAACCCTCTTGTTAGCGATGGCGCCATGGGGACGCAGCTTCAGGCAGCCGGGCTCGAATTAGGTAGCTGCGGTGAACAGTGGAATGTGACTCATCCGGATCGCGTCCTGGCCATCCAACGCGGGTATGTCGAAGCAGGTGCCGACTGCCTGCTCACGCAAACTTTCGGCGCGTCGTCAATCAATCTTGCCCGGCACGGATTGGCCGACAGCGTGGAAGCGATCAACAGAGCGGGCGTTGAAATCGCGCGCCGCGCGTTTGGCAATCGGCCGGGATATGTTTTGGGAAACATGGGACCATTCGGCGGCCTACTGAAGCCCTTTGGCACAGTGACGCCGGAGGAGGCGCGGGCCGCCTTCCGGCAACAGGCGGCAATCATGGTTGCCGCAGGTGTGGACGGCATCGCCATCGAGACGCAGACAGCCCTCGAAGAACTCGGCTTGGCCATCGAAGCCGCGCGCGAAGCCGGCGCCCCTTGCATTATCGGGTCGGTGGCTTTTGACATCACGCGCAATGGCCGTGATGCGCGCACGATGATGGGTGTCACACCGGAAAAGGCTGCCGAGTTCCTGCAAAGTTCCGGGGCACACATCGCTGCTACGAACTGCGGCGCGGGTGTCGACATTCAATGGATGGAGAAGATTCTCATGCGCTACCGAAAAGCTTGCGACTTGCCGCTGATGGCCAAGCCAAACGCAGGCAAGCCAGTGTTAGAGGACGGCCGTTGGGTCTACAAGCAATCTCCGGAAGAGATGGCGGCGGGACTCGAAAAACTGCTCGACGCAGGAGCCAGAATCGTGGGCGCCTGTTGCGGGAGCACGAAGACACACATTGAACTTTTTCGCGCCATCGTGGATCGCCGAATCGCATAACAATTTTCTCACTAAATTGTCTGCGATCCAGGCACCTGCTCCGGTCTGGTTTACCGATATACGCCGTATTCTTTGCAGGTATCGATCATCGCATGCAGGTTTGCGGCAACAGCATTGTCCACGGTCGCGCCCGTCGAAAGAATGTAGCCACCGTCCTGCCCCACGTCGTCTATTAGCCGTTTGACGTGCGCCTTCACCTCTTCCGGTTTGCCGGCGATCAGCAACGACGACGGCACATTTCCACCGAAGCACGCCCATCCGGTGAAGCGTTTTTTGACTTCCCGCAACTCCGTTTGATCGAACACCCAGATGGTTCGGCCGGCGGGAATGTCCGGGTCTGTGATCGTATCGAGCCGCTTGTTGTAGGCGCCCTCGACAAAGAGGTAAGGAATCAGGCCTTCCTCGATCAGTCCCAGGATCACGGCCTTCAATGTCGGCCAATAGAAGGTCTGAAAATCCTTGTGTGACATGAAGCTGTCTGCACCTTTGTGGAGTGGTATGAAAACCACCGGGCTGCGCGAGTTCTTTGCAGCGCGCACGCCGGCGTCGATGGCAAGCGGTACTAAGCGCTCCGCCGCCGCGAGCACCGATTTGGGCTGGCGGAATTTATCGAGCATGATTGCGCGGGTGCCGCGCAAGGTGTCGCCCACAATGTCGAACGGAGCTTTTGTGAATCCACCCATTAGCCCGGTTAGGCCGAGAGTTGAGATGGTCTCTTGGTCGATGGCTGCGCATGCCTGAATCCATTCAGACGCGGCTCGGCCTGCATCGAGAAGTTTACTTAGGGCCTCCTGCACATGGGGCAGACCGAAGGGAATCATGGCGGTAGCCACGGACGGCAGTTCGGTAATATCCGTGAAAGGTCCCACCGTCGCCAGGGCACTCAGAGAGCCTAGTACTCGCGGCAAATAGTTGCGGAGGAAAAAGTCGGACGGGTCGTTGATCAGCCTCTGATACTCATCCGCGTGCATGTATTCGTCTTCCACGCATTGGTAGGGCTCATCAGGGAGTACCCCATGGCCGGGCCAGCGATACAGCTTGTAATCCAGGATTTCGAGGACCTTGCCCGAACCATAGAGTGAGGTGCCCCCCAGCGTATCGGGCAGAAAGTCAGTGTGAAATTTTCGGAGGGCGTACGCGAGCTTTCCGTAATCGTACATCGCCTCCTGCGACGTCACGCCCGCATAGACAAAGGGATAGAAACCCATCGCGGGGCACACGGGAATCCGTTCAGGTTTCCTGAGGTTAATGACGTCGAGCAACATTTGGACACGACGTTGATAGGAGTCCTGTACCTCCGCGTTGGCGAATTCGATTCCTTCCGGGAATTTCCATCGCCTGGCACGCTCCTCGAATTTGGACCTGGACGCCAGCTGTTGCGGTTGGGTTTCCATCCCTCTACTCTCCCACGATATGGGTGACTCTGTTGTCGCGATTCACGCCTGTATGGCTGGTTACCGATGGTTCCACGGGTCTATAATGGCGCGCTATGGTAGCTGCCTTGCGTGATAGCTAGCACCGTTTTTGGTGACGTATGTCACAGCGGATCGCGACCGACGCAGGCACGCTAAAGCCATAATTCGGTTCTCGCCGTTGGGGTGGCTGGCCACACAGTGGGAGGGGAATGGCGTGTCCCAGACAACTCAAGAATTGCTTGGCGAGCGTCGTAAGCGCCTTACGGATGCTTATGCCCTGCGTAAACCGGACCGCGTACCCATCAGCCTGAATTTGGGATACATGTTGGCCAAGTTTGGCGGAATTACCTGCCAAGAACTCGACTCCAATGATGAAAGGGCGCAACAGCTTCTAGAAGAGGCGGCCGTCTATCTTCAGCCGGATCAGGTCATGGGACTCGGTCCTTTTGTCTCGAAGCCGAGCAGGATGCTGGGCGACAGACAAACGCGATGGCCGGGCTACGGGCTCCCGGCCGACAGCCCCATGCAGTACATCGAGGGCGAGTACATGAAGGCCGAGGACTACGATGCCTTCCTGGAAGATCCCACAAACTTCACTTTGCGGATATTTTTGCCGCGAGTGTACGGACAACTGGAGGGTTTAGCTCTGCTGCCCCGAATTCCCGTATTGGTCACCGGGTATCCGTCGTACGCTACGCTCGTAACGCTCAATGATCCTTTGCTGAGGGCATCCCTTGAGACGCTCGCGAAAGTGGCGGAATTTTATTCCGAACGCGGCGAGGCGATGCTCCGGTCTGCGGAGCGCATGGCGGCGCTGGGTTTCCCGACGGGACTGGGAAGGGCGGGCTCCTTCGCCATGGCGCCGTTCGATTTTATCGCCGACACGATGCGGGGCATGCGGGGAGTCTTTTTGGACATGTACCGGCGGCCGGACAAGCTGTTGGCGGCGGAAGAGAAGGCACGGCATATCTGCGCGGAAGCGGCGATCCAAACCTGCCGCGCCACGGGCGGGCGTTTCGTCTTTATTCCGCTGCATCGCGGATCGGATGGGTTCATGTCCGTCGAGCAATTCGAAACCTTCTACTGGCCGCAACTGAAGGGATTGCTGATGGATCTGGTCGAAGCAGGCATCATGCCGGCCGTTTTCTACGAGGGCGTGTGGGATGCACACCTCCACTATCTGCGCGAGTTGCCCAAAGGGAAGACCGCCGGACATTTTCAAGCCACGAATATTCACAAGCTGAAAGAAATCGTGGGAGACGTGATGCCGATCTCCGGTTGTTTCCCGGTTTCTTTGCTTCAAGTTGGGCCGCCTGAAAAGGTCCGGGAACAAACCAAGAAGGTGTGTGAGATCCTCGGCAAAGATGGTGGGTTTATCATGGGCGCAAACTCGTCGATGGATCAGTGTCGCCCGGATCTTGTGAAAGTATGGGTTGACGCCACGAAAGAATATGGTGCCTGCTAGTTCCCCGGCAGACTTATGCTGGAGCGGCGCGAAAGGCAGCTCTGCTTCGCGACCAGTGCAGTGGCTTGCCGCATGGATATAGTCGAAAGCGTTTGGCGTTTCTGAGTACAATACGCGCGGGTTTGCAAAAAGAGGAGGTCCACCTTGGACGACAAAGGCAGGCAACTGGTCCAGCAAATTGCGGACATGCAGGAAGAGGAGGCCGTAAAGCTGGCCCGCGCGATGCTCGACAGCGGATATGACCCGGTCCAACTGTTGGCGCACTGCAGGGAAGCCATGGAATTGGTCGGCAAGCGTTACGAGGAAGGCGAATATTTCTTGCCCGAGCTCATGCTGGCCGGCGAAATGCTTAAAGCGATCGGAGATATGGCCAAACCTCTGATCAAGCAGGACGGGGCGGCTGCCAAGACCACTGGCACGGTGATTATCGGAACCGTGGAAGGTGACCTGCACGACATCGGCAAGAATATCGTCACGTTCATGCTCGAAATCAATGGCTTCAAGGTGATTGACCTAGGCATTGACGTACCTATCGCGAACTTTGTCGACAGCATTAAGGAACACAAGCCCCAGGTCGTGGGCCTTAGCGGATTCTTGACGCTGGCATTCGACGCGATGAAGAAGACCGTCGAAGCCATCAGAGAGGCAGGCCTGCGGGACAACATCAAGATCATGATCGGCGGCGGGCAGGTGGACGACACGATCAGGAACTACACCGGAGCAGATGCTTTCGGTTTGAATGCAATGGAAGCGGTGTCTCTCTGCAAGCAGTGGGTACCCACGTGAGCTTGGGGAGCCAGGCGACGTCGGTAGGGACACTCTACGAACAGCGACAAAAGCGTCTGATGGATGCGATCGAACTCCGCGAGCCCGATCGGCTGCCCACAATCCTGTTTTCGCATTTCTGGGTCGCGCGCTACTGCGGGATGAGCTTCCGCGACGCGATGTACGATTATGAGGGCCTCGCCGCGGCCACGCGTAAAGCTGTCATCGACTTGGAGCCGGACGCCTTCCAGGCGGTGCACGCGCTGGTGGCTTTCGGCCCGACCATGGATATTCTTGACTACAAGCAACTGGAATGGCCGGGCCACAAAGGGCTTTCCGATAATGTGCCCTTTCAATATTTGGACGCCGAATACATGGTGCCGAGCGAATACGAGGAGTATCTCCTCGACCCGACGGGCTTCATGCTCCACCAATATATGCCGCGGGTCGCCGGCGCGCTGGAGCCCCTTTCGCAACTGCCGATCTATCCCGGCGTGCTCCACACGCGAATCATTCAGTCGATGGAAGCGTACGCCCGGCCCGAGGTGCGCCGCGCGCTTGAAACGCTGATCCGAGCGGGCGAGGAAGTACAAAAGATGCGCGCCGTCCAGGCTCGCATGGTGCAGGAGCTGAAGGATCTTGGGTTTCCACTCGCGACGTACGGTACGAGCCACGCTCCTTTCGATGTGGCCGCGGACTATTTGCGGGGTTCCAAGGGCGCGATGCTGGATCTATTTCGCAACAAGGACAAACTGCTGGCCCTGATGGACCGGCTAACGACCTTGATTCCGCGCGCCGGAATCGCAGCGGTCGAGGCGGCCGGCGGAAACATGGTCTTCATTCCGCTCCATTGGGGGCTGGATGGGTTCATGTCGCCAAAACAATTCACAACGTTCTTCTGGCCGCAATTCCAAAAAGTGCTGCTGGCTCTGATCGACGCGGAGATCTACCCGCATGTATTGTGGGAGGGAGATTGCACGAGCCGGTTGGACGTCATCAAGGACGTGCCGCCAGGCAAGTGCGTCTATTTCTTTGAGCGCACAGACATGACGAAGGCGAAAGCTGCGTTGCGCGGCACGGTGTGTATTCGCGGGAACGTGCCCGCCTCGATGCTGATTACCGGCACGCCCAATGATGTGCGCGAGTATTGCAAGAAGCTCTTCGACGTGGTGGGCGATGGAGGCGGTCTCATCTTGGACGCCGGCGTTGGCATCCCGGACGAAGCCAAACCGGAGAACGTGTCGGCCATGTACCAGTGCGCAAAGGACTGCGTGTACTGAAGGGCTGCATGCCGGCAATCACATATCCGCGGCTGCCTTTGACGCTCGAGGATGTAACTTCTTTCTGGGGTCCTCGCCGCGCCCGGCTGGCATCGGCGCGCATGAAGGCATTGCTCTCCGATCTGCTGGAGCAGATAGAAGCCGGGCATTGGATCGAGCCGAGGATCGGTTTCCAGGTTTGGCCTGTCGTTGGGAGAGGGCAGGAATGGCTTGACCTGCGCGGCGGCTCCCGCATTTCTTCACCCAGGCTCAGCCATCACCTGCCGGGCGCTACTCATGTGGCGGCCGGGGTTTGCACGATTGGCGACGCGGTCGAGAAACACGCAAGCGAAGGGTTCGCGGCAAGCGATCGCCTTCGGGCCGTATTGCTCGACGACATCGGCACGCTGGTTTTGTTTCGCGTTGCTGACCAACTCGAAGAATTGATGCAGGCCGAAGCCGCGCAGTATGGTCTTGAGGCCGGCGGCGTGTTGAATCCTGGCGAAGACGGCTTTCAGATTTCGCAGCAGGCGGTTGTCGTAGAACTTGCCGGCGGCACGAATCTGGGCGTTACTCAGACAGCCACCGGCATGCTTGTGCCGCGCAAGAGCTTGTCGATGGTGGTCGGGTTTGGGGCGCGGATGCTGAAGTGGAGCCGCGGCGAACGTTGCGAGCGATGCGGCGCGCGGGAACGCTGCCCTCACCGGCGATCAAGGATGGTCGAGGTTGCGATGTGAGCCGTGCGCACGAATCGTCGCAAACGGGCCATCGGGTGACATTTGCGCCCGGCGACCAACTTATCTGGAGCCTTCCGGGTGAAACATTGCTGGATACCGCGCGGCGCGCCGGCGTGCGAATTGCCAGCGTGTGCGGCGGTCGTGGCCTGTGCAAATCGTGCGTGGTTCAGATAAGGGAAGGGCCGGTTAGGCCGCCTTCGCCGCAAGATCTTGAATTCTTTTCGTCCGAAGAACTCGCAAATAACTGGCGCCGGGCTTGCCAGACGCTCGCCTGCGGCGATTGCCGAGTGGAAGTTTCTGCACGCGCCGGCGCCATCCCGCTACGCAGCGAAGTTGAGAGCGAGGACGTGTGGGTGCGTCCCGATCCGGCCGTACGGTTGTATCCGGTAACGGTTGCTGTCCCGACCCTGGAGCACCCCGTCGCTGACGACCATCGACTCATGGACGCCCTCAACGAAAAGTGGCCGGGTACCTGCTCGAGAATCGACCTCGACGTCTTGCGCAAAATGCCCGCGGCGCTGCGAGCACACGGCGGGCAATCCGTCGCGGTAGTACGATTCGGTGAAGTAATCGGCCTCCTTCCGCCAGGGAAAGGACCATTGCCGGGGCTCGCTATCGACATCGGCACGACCAACATCGGCGTGCTCCTGGTCGATTTGCGTAACGGCCGAACGCTTGCAAGCCGCGCGACGGAGAATCCGCAGGCGCGTTTCGGCGGAGACGTAATCACGCGCATCGGCAAGGCGCGGTCATCTCGCGAGATCCAGAAACAGTTGCACGATTTGGTCGTCGCCGGAATCAACGAGGCGGCGTCCGAACTGTGTCAATCGCAGTCGCTCGATCCGGAGCAGATCGCGGATGTCGTTGTGGCAGGTAACACGGTCATGCACCACCTATTCCTGCAACTTCCCGTCGAGTATCTCGGTGCAGTGCCTTTCGTGGCAGCGTGCGCGAGTGCGACGGACGTGAAGGCGCGCGATATCGGGATCAAGGCCATGCCGGGGGCCTACGTTCACGCGTTGCCCAATATCGCGGGGTTCGTGGGCGGAGACCACACTGCGATGCTGCTCGCCATCGGCAGCGACCATGAAGAGAAGACGGTCGTAGCCCTCGACATCGGTACGAACACCGAGATATCGCTGATCCACAAGGGGCGGCTTCTGAGCATCGCGTGCCCCTCGGGGCCGGCGTTGGAAGGCGGACACATTCGCTGTGGGATGCGCTCGGCGCCGGGAGCGATCGAATCTGTGGAGATTTCCGGCGACCGAGTAAAGGTAGGGACGATTGGGAATGCTCCGCCCATCGGAATTTGCGGATCGGGAGTGCTCGATGCGACAGCGCAACTGTATTTGGCTGGCGTCGTCACCCCGACAGGCCGCATGAAAAAGGCACACCCGCGAGTACGCCTTCAGGACGGGCAACCGGAATTCGTGCTCGCGGACGAAAGCGAAGCGCAGGGAACAGCCATCGTTTTCAACCAGCGCGACGTCCGCGCGGTGCAGCTCGCCAAAGGCGCGATTGAGGCCGGGATTCAGGTGCTGCTCGAAGATGCCGGGTTGCGCGAAGACCAGATCGAACAAGTGATCATCGCCGGAGCCTTCGGCAACTATATCGATCTCGCGAGCGCCGTGGCGATTGGTATGTTGCCCGATCTACCGCTCGATCGTTTCGCGCAGGTTGGCAATGCAGCGGGAATCGGTGCGAAGCTCGCGCTCGTGTCGTACCCGCACCGCGCCACGGCACAAAGCATCGCGGCAGGCAGCCACTACCTCGAACTTGCGGGATCGGTGCGGTTCAACACGGCTTTCATGCACGCAATGGGTTTTCCCGGCCACAAAGAAAAACTAAGAGGAGACGATCATGGCGATACCGGGTGTTAGCATCATTGGCGACCGCATCAATCCGGGTTTCAAAACCACGAAAGCGTTTATCGAGGCCCAGGATATCGCCGGTTTGCAGGCTTTGGCCGTGCGCCAGGTACAGGCAGGGGCGTGGTGTCTCGACGTTACGGTCGGGTCGCGGGGATACACCGATTTTCAGTTCCTCACCGAAGTGATCAGGGCGTTACAGGCGGCGGTGGATGTGCCTCTCTGCTTCGACTATCCGAGCGCGGCTGTGCAGGAGGTGTGCCTGAAGGCGTACGATCCGGCAAAAGCAAAAGGTCGCAAGCCGGTCGTGAATTCCCTCGCCGAAACGCGTCTGGAAATGCTGGACCTCGTGAAGATATGCCCCTTCCAGGTGGTCTTGATGGCATCGGAGCGTATGGAAGACGGCTCGGCAAAATCCAACAAGTTGACGAGCGAAGTGCTCGGCGTGGCCCGTCGCATGGCGGCAAAACTGACGCGAGAATATGGATTCAGTCGCGGCGACATCCTGGTAGACGTCACAATTCACAGCCTGATATCGGACCTTGAAGGGCTCACGAAGATGGCGCTCGACGCCATCCGCGCGATCGGAGAAGATCCCGAACTCAAGGGTGTCCATATCATGGGTGGAATGACCAACATCGGAAACATGCTGCCGCCGCTCAAATTCGACGGCATTTCTCTGCGCCAACTCGCCGAGAATGCCTTTCTCACGCTTGCAGTGCCGCTTGGGTTCGACACGATTATGGGAACGCCGTGGAATGACTTCCGCCTGCTGCCGGACGACAACATCGTTTTGCAGACATTGAAGGATTTCACCGAACTGAAAGGGCTCGACGCGATGCGCAGGCTCCGGAAGCTCTGGGCGCGCAACCCGGACACACAATCTCTCGTGCAGAAGTAATCTTCCGGATTGCCGGGCGAACCTGCTCGGCCCGAAACGTCAAAGAGGTTGAGAGTTTTGTGCCGAGTCTGGCGCTAGAGTGGGCGCGGCATAATTGTTCGCGGCGCAGCACGCAATTAGCCCGTTCAGGAGTGTGGTCACCACGTCCGCAGCGCAGTAGATTGACTCGCCTTTTCGCAGGAATCGCGTAATTCCGGGCAGGTCGTCCCCGGAAGTTACCAACCCTTTTTCGACATACCGACCATTCCGTATCTGGGGATGTCCGATCGTTGCCACTAACGCATTGCAGAGGCACGTCCGCCCGACTGTGTCCTCTTCTTTTCCCCCCTTGGAGAGGTACACGGTAACCGGCTCACCGGGACAGCGGTAACCAATCTTACCGTCGGGGTTCTTGTAGGCTTCGCGCAAATAGCCAAGGTCGCAAATGCGTGGCCTGGCCGAATACACCTCGCGCTCTGCCAGCGTGCATTCCAATTGGGCTACCTTAAACGGGAAACCTGTGGGCGAAGCCAGCGAATCGGTAACGATCCGCGCATCACCCGAAATGACTTTTGCGAGAAGAGATTGCTTGTAGTCTTCCCTCAAGCCCGACTCCGCGCAATACGCAAACGCCGTCCCCACCTGAACGCCCGCTGCGCCGGCAGCCAGAGATTCTCGAACTTTTTCGGGTGAACCGTATCCTCCAGCAAGCCAAAACGGCACGCCGAGGTCGCGTATCTTTTCGAGATCGACCCGATCGCGTTCTCCGTAGATTGGCTCGCCCGCTTCGTTTAGTTGGAGCTTTCCGCGGGGAGGGGCATTGTGGCCTCCGGCGGTCGGTCCTTCGATGACGAATCCGTCCACACGGCCGTTGGCCCTCTTCAGCATCGTTGTGGCCAAGGTATTCGAAGCAATGACGGCAAGAAACTTGGGCCGGGCCAGTGGCTCGAGGTCACGCTCCATGAATTCCGAGGGAACAAACGTCATCGTGGTGTCGTCACCCTCCTCGGCGCCTGTGATGTGCAGAGCGTACGTTGCAGGTTTATGGCATGCCAGGAGATCAAGCGCTCCAGGAATTTTCAGCGGAACGCCCGCTCCCATGAGGACGTAGCCAACGCCGGCCAGCATGGCGCCATACAGGGAAGGCAAATGCGGAATCTGAATTTTTTCGAGATAGTTGATTCCGACTGGATTGCCGTGACCTTCACGAGCGAGGAAGACTTCAACAAAATTGGCGAGGATGCACAGCTCGCTCAACTCGCGCGCAGTGTCTTTGGTGTGCATCGGCAAGACTTTGTAAGACGCGCTCGCCGGCTTCCCACCGGGCACATAGAATTTGCTCCACGCGCGCTCGGCCATCGCGGGAAAGGGGAAATGATCGAGGCCGCGGCGCATGTGCCCTCCTGGATCTCCGTCTTGCAGCCGCCGGGCGAAGATCTGATCCAAAGCGGTTCCAGAAACGACGCCGAGTTGGCCAAGTTGAGATACGGCCCTTGCAAGCTTCCAACTGGATACTCCGGCGCCCATACCACCCTGAATGATCGTAGGAAGGCCACTCATACCAGTGAGTATGGTCCGCCCTCACCGTTTTGATTGTCATAGTTTTGTATTAAGTGTGGGATATGTGCGGGGTTGCACAACGACATGACCGTAGGTGTTCCCAATCACATCGCCCTGTGACCCGCATCACCGAATGTCTCATTGAGTGAGCCCATCTTCCAACTTTCGGGCTGATGAACGGCCCGTCAAGGACTCCCTCACACAGACAGGAGAAACAACGTATGGCGGAGATTGTTCTTGGCATGGCCCTGTCGCACGGTCCGATGCTGTCGACGACCCCTGAGCAATGGACGTTGCGCGTGCCGGCAGACCGCGCCGCCAAGCATCCGTTTCATGGCCTCACCTGGAGCTTCCAGGAGCTGGTCGAGCATCGCCGGAACGAGCGGTTCGAGTCGCAGATTACTCTGGATGTCATGCGCGCGCGCCACGCGGCCTGCCAGCAGGCGCTTGACCGGCTCGCCGAAACGTTTGCCGAGGTCAAACCGGACGTGGCCGTGATCTTCGGCAACGACCAAATGGAGATCTTTAATGAAACGTTGATTCCGGCGTTCGCCGTGATGTGGGGTTCGCGGATCGTCAATGCGGAAATGACGCCGGAACACCTGGCGAAACTGCCTCCAGGAATTGCCGAAGCCATTCCAGGGCACATCCCACCGGGAGGCGCGACCTACAAAGGAGCGCCGGATCTCGGGTGTCACATCATCCGGAGCCTCATGGTCGAGGCGTTCGACGTAGCGGCCCTGAAATCCTTCCCCATCGAGAAGACTCCGCACGCGTTCGGCTTCATCTACCGTCGCGTGATGCGCGACGAGCCGGTCCCGAGCGTCCCTGTATTGCAAAACACCTTTTTCCCGCCGAATCAGCCATCCGCGCGCCGGTGCTACGACTTTGGCGCGGCAGTGGCGAGGGCGATCCACACATGGAATAACGACGCTCGCGTGGCCGTCTTCGCCTCCGGGGGGCTTTCGCACTTCGTCATTGACGAGCAGTTGGACCGGCCTTTCCTCGAAGCCCTCAGCAAACGCAGCGCTGTCGGCATCACCGGCATACCGAAAGAGCTCTTGCAATCGGGCAATTCGGAAATCAAGAACTGGATTGCTCTCAGCGGCGCCATGGCACAAACCGACTGCGCCTTCAGCCTTGTCGACTACGTGCCCTGCTATCGTTCGGAGGCAGGAACCGGCACGGCCAACGGGTTCGCTTGCTGGCGCTAGCAATGGCCCCAAATCCACCTTCGCGCAAGGCAATCCTCGAGCCGGCTAGAGAAACGCAAGTCTGCAGAGAAACCGAAGTGCTGGTCGTAGGAGGTGGTCCAGCGGGCGTAGCCGCTGCGGTTGCTGCCGCACGGAATGGCGCGGACACCACGCTGATCGAGCGCTATAACCACCTTGGCGGCATGTCGACCGGTGGGCTGGTCATCTTGATACCCCACATGAGCGCCGGTACTGCCCAGCAGGAAGTAGCGGGAATCTGCCAGGAAATCGTGGACCGCTTGGATGTGATTGGTGGGGCGCGCCACCCGAATCGGAAACTTCTCGGATCGGCCGATCGCGGCGTGATCCGGAGGCTCAAGCACTATCACGATTTTGTGGTGGACGGCCGGGTAAGGCTGAGCGTCATCGTGGACCCGGAGCTTTTGAAATGCGTCCTGAACGACATGATCGAAGAGGCGGGCGTAAATCTCTACCTGCATTCCTGGGGAAGCAAAGCGATCGTCGACGGCACGAATATCGAAGGCGCTGTTTTCGAGAGCAAATCCGGCCGGCAGGCCATTTTGAGCAAGCGAACCATTGACGCCACGGGTGATGGCGATATTTTTGCATCGGCGGGAACGGAGTTCGAAGACGCTGTCGATCACTCTCTCAGGAGCGGCATGCTCGCCGTCGTCTTCCGCCTCGGAGACGTCGACTATCTGAAGTTTAGCGAATTCCGGCAGTCCGAACCCGTGGCTCACAAAGCGATCATGGACGAGATTCGGGCCGTCGGAGGCTTTCCATTGTTACCCATAGCGACTCATCGGGACGATCAGGTTTGGGTCAACAATTGGGTTCCCGGAAACGACTGCCTCAACGTCGAGCACCTCACCGCCGCTGAAGTAAAGGTGCGCAAGGTCATGCTCAAGGCCCACGACATTCTCAAGAAAAAGATGCCGGGCTTTAAGAACAGTTTCATCCTCGACACCGCGTCCCAGATCGGGACTCGCGGGAGCCGCCGACTCCTCGGAGAATACGTCGTCACTGCGCAGGACCTGCGCTCCGGCACCGTCTTTGACGACACCATCGCAGCCATTCCTCGTTTCACCGAGAATCTTTCCTTGAAAAGTCCCAATCGATGCATTCCCTATCGCTCTTTGGTGCCGCGCACCACCGAGAGCCTTCTCGTTGCCGGCCGCTGTTTCTCCTCGGATGTGACAGCCAACGACGTCCTCAACCTAATACCGTTCTGCGTGCAAATGGGTGAGGCGGCGGGTACGGCGGCAGCGCTGTCTCTCAAGGATCACGTCAGTCCCCGGCAGGTAAACTACAAGAAGCTTCAGCACCGCTTGCTCGATCAAGGCGCCTGGCTCCCGAAAGAAGTGCGACGGGCGGAAACCGAAGTCAAGGACGCTCACCCCGTCTCAGGCTGAAGCGTTCGCTCTACTGCGGCGCGCCAATCAGGACAATGCAATGGCTCCTACGCCACTCCACGCCGGATACGAAACGTAAAGCACTGCAAGCGCTGTCGAAAGCCAGCGAGATCGAGCCACAAGCTACGTCACAAAAACGAGGCGATGCACCGCAAGTCCTGAAGAATCTGGTGGACGTGGCCGGGATCGAACCGGCGACCCCCTGCTTGCAAATCAGATTTCGTCATTTCTTGAAACCTATGGAATTCTGTTGGTTCCAAGTGATTGGATATAGGTGTCTTCCGTGCTCGCATTTGAAAGCAGTTGAAACGTGAAGATCCTAGAGGCGTTTCGAGCTACAGATTCATCTACATCTGATCCGCGCGTATAGTTGTGGAATAGATTAGCCTCAGTTTCGACTGGCATCGCACCAGTCCCTTTACCCACATGATTGCATAACAATGTCGGCCCCGCTCGACTCGGGCGGCTTTAGCTGATAGGTTCGGGAGGACGGAGCCGGTATTCGGTTCGCACGCGGGACAGCTCGGTACCGGACATGGCGCATGGGAAAGCGCCGTCCACTTGATTGGGCATCCCGCTCCCTCACGAGAGGGAGTTCGAAGAAATAATCATGGTCTGAAGTTTACG
>JBKQNJ010000092.1:0-54020 GCA_052146315.1 Candidatus Acidiferrales bacterium
AACAGGCCATGAGCACGGCTCGCATTTCGTTGTGCGCGCCCCGCTCGATCGCTTCGCGGCGCGATGGCATTCTCGACTCGAGATGCTGGATGCCCGAAACCAAAACGACGCCGCCGAGCGTGGAGACGCCGATCACGGACGCAAAACCGACCGCGGCGGAAATACTCAGCGGCGTGCCGGTGATAAGCAGAGACAAGATGCCGCCGATGGCCGCGAATGGAAGCATGACGAGAACCAGAAGCGCATGCCGCAACGAGCGGAACGCGGTGTAAAGGAGCGCGAGAATTGCGACGAGCGTGATCGGAATGACCACGGCGAGACGGTGTTCTTCCTCGCGCAGGCTTTCGTATTCACCCGCCCATTCGTAGTGATAGCCCTGCGGGAGGCGAACATTGGCGTGAATACGGGTCTCTGCGTCCCGGATAGTGCCCGCGAGATCGCGGCCGCGCACGCTGAATTTCACAGGAATATAGCGGCGGCCGTTTTCGCGGTAAATCATGAAGGCGCCTTCCTTCAGCGAGACATCGGCGACGTCTCCAAGCGGCACGCGATTGCCGTCGGGCGTGGGAAGCAAAATCTGGCGGATAGCTTCTGGCGTGGCGCGATGCTGTTGATTGTAGCGAATGGCGAAATCGAAGCGGCGATCACCTTCGAGAATCTCCGTGGCAGCGAGGCCGCCGATGGCAGCCTGCACGGCGGCGTTCACGTCCGCGGCCATCAGCCCATAGCGGCCGCTGGCGCCGCGATCAATTGAAATCAGCAGCTCGGGCTGGCCGGTTTCCTGGAAAACGCCCAGGTCGGCGATGCCGGGGACTCGCGCCATGATGTCGCGGACTTCGCCAGCCTTCTCGACGAGCGTGTCGATGTCGTCGCCAAAAATCTTCAGCGAGTTCTCACCTTTCACGCCGGACATCGCCTCCTCGACGTTGTCCTGAATATTCTGCGAGAAGTTGAAATCGACGCCGGGATATTTGGTTAGCTCTGCGTCCATTTGAGCGACGAGCTTGTCCTTGGTGAGGCCAGAGGGCCACTGGTCCGGATTCTTCAGGTTGACCATGAACTCGACGTTGTTGAATGTGGTGACGTCGGTGCCGTCATCGGGGCGGCCCATTTGCGAGACGACCTGCGTGACCTCCGGGTACTTGAGCAAAATTTCGCGGACGTCATGCGCCATCTTGGAGCCTATTTCGAAAGAAACGTCCTGGGGGAGCGTGGCACGAATCCAGAGGTTTCCCTCTTCAAGCTGCGGCATGAATTCCCCGCCGAGCAGGAGTGTGAGCGCCACAGCAATCGCCAAACAGGTTCCCGCGATCGACAACGTGACGCCGCGATGATGCAGCGCCCAGCGCAAAGCGATCCCGTAGCGCCGGAGAAGCCATCGGACGAGCCTGGTGGGAGCGGTGCGGACCTTTTCGCGGCGAATCCAGGAGGCGAGCACCGGCGCAAAGATGACGGCGAAAATAAGCGCGCCCGTGAGTGCGTATACGTAAGTCTCCGACATCGGCGCGAAAATTTTTCCCGGGACGCCTTGCATGGTGAAAAGCGGCGTGAGCGAAACAACGATGACGAGCACGGAGAAGATCACCGGGCGCACCGCTTCGGCCGTAGCCTCGGCGATGACGGGACCGGAAGTCGCGCCGACGGGCGAGTCCTCGAGGCGGCGATAGATGTGTTCGAGGACGATCACGGCCGCATCGACGAGAATGCCGAAGTCGATCGCGCCGATCGAGATCAGGTTGGCCGGGCGTCCCGAGATAACCATCATGCTGAAGGCGAAGAGCAGCGAGCACGGAATGGTGAGCGCGGCGATCAGCGAGACAGGCAAGTCGCCGAGGAAAATGATCAGGATTGCAGTCACGAGCGCGAGCCCCATCAGCACGATGTGCTGGACTGTGGACGTGGTGAGATGGATGAGGTCGGTGCGATCGTAAAGCGTCTTCAGGTGCATGCCCGGCGGGAGGAGATAGCCGTTGAGTTCGGCGACGCGCTGTTTAAGCGCGCGCAACGCCGGCAGGGATTGCTCGCCGCGCTGCAAGAGGACGATTCCCTCGACGCCATCGTCGTCATGGCCGACTCCGACCTGGCCGAGACGCGGCTCGAAGCTTTCGTGAACGTCCGCGACATCCTTCAGATAGACCGGGACGCCATTGCGTTCCGTGATGAGCACATTCTGCATTTGGGGAATGTTTTGTAGAAGGCCGAGGCCGCGGACGTTGACGCTCTGGCTGCCCATCGTGAGATAGCTGCCGCCGGCATTCGCATTGCTCGACTGGATTGCGTTGACGACTTGCGGAAGCGTGACGTTGTACTGCAAAAGCTTGCCGGGATCGACCTCGGCGAGATACTCGCGCGTGGTGCCGCCGAAGGAGGCGACGTCGATGATGCCGGATACCTGCTTGATTTCGCGCGTGATAAACCAGTCCTGCGTGGCCTTGAGCTCATTGAGCGAGTAATTAGGACCTTCGAGACGATAGCGATAAATCTCGCCGATGGGCGATTCGGGCGAGAGCTGCGGCGAGACGTTTGACGGCAGCGTAGCGAGCTGCAGCCGATTGAGGACTTCCTGGCGATCCCAGAAATAGTCGCTGTCGTAGCTGAAATAGAGTTTTACGTCGCTGAGCCCGAAGATGGAGATCGAACGAACGTAGGTGAGGCGCGGAATGCCGAACAGGACGGTTTCGATGGGAACGGTGACCTGACGCTCAATCTCTTCCGCAGACCATGCAGGGTTTTGGGTGATGACTTCGACCAGCGGCGGCGATGGATCGGGATAGGCCTCAATGTCGAGCCGAGTGAAAAAATAAACGCCGGCGGCGATCCAGGCGCAGAGCGCCAGCACCATGAGCGGACGAAAACGAAGGACCGAGTCGATGAATGAGCGCATCGAGGATCAGTCCTCGCCCACAGCGCGAAGGAGCAGCGGATCTTCGGAGACGATTGTCTCGCCCGGGCTGAGGCCCTTGGCGATCTCGACCGAATTGCCGAAGGAGCGCCCGAGTGTGACGCTGCGCCGCTCGAAGCGCCCCTGGCTTTGGGCTACGAAAACGTAGGCGGCGTTCCCTTCCCGAATCACCGCCGAGGCAGGAGCGAGAATGGCTTGCGCGACGGAGCGCGTGAGACGGATTGCGCCGAACATTTGGGGCTTGATGCGTTCGCCGGGATTCGCGAGGGTGATGCGGACGTGCAGCGTGCGCGTGGCGGGATCGACGGCATCCGATACAACGCTGACGCGGCCCGACCAGTGCTGGCCGGGGTAGGCGCTGAGCGTGACGGTGGCGTCCTGGCCAGGCTTCGCGGCCGTGAGGTCGCTTTCGTAGATGTCGCCGATCGCCCAGACGGTGCCGATATCCGCGACGGTGCAGAGTGGCTCGGGCGCGTCCAGCGATTTGGAATATTCGCCGGGCGAAGCACCGACATCGAGAATCACTCCCGAGCGAGGCGCGACGACCGAAAGCTGCGACGTGGCGCGGTCGGGATCGACGCCGTACACGCGAATCTGTTCGCGGGCGGCCGTTAGATCGGCCTGCGAGCTGAGAGCATCCGCCTGCGCCTGCTGGTAATCCTTTTCGGCGATCGCGTTGTGCTCGTAGAGATCCTTGGCGCGATTGAGCTGGGCCTGCTTTACCGCGTTATCGGCGAGGGCCTTGTGATAGTCCGCGACGGCGCGGGAGAGATCGGCGCTCTCGATCAGCGCGAGTGGAGCGCCCTTGGCAACGTGGTCCCACGGGCGAACTTGCATCTCGACGATGCGGCCACCGATCGGCGGATAGACGTGGACGACGCGCGTGGGATCAGCTTCGATATGCGCGGGCAGGTCGAGGTATTCGGGGACGGCGGTTCTTTGCACCGTCACGGTCTGGATTCCCTTTGTGTCGGGAGCGAGATATTCCGTGGCGCTGGAGCTTGGAGCACCTTGCGCGGAGGCCGTTCCACTGGAAGCGGATTGGCTCTTGCCGGACGAGCAGCCCGCGAGAAATGCGAGGCAGATTCCCGCGACCGCTGGAATCCACCAGCGAGAGTATGGCCACGTAGGCCTGGTCGTTCGTTGCACGACATTCTCCTTTTCCCGATGCCACGATGGGAATCGCCGCGGACCGACGCACGGGCGGAAATCCAGTGGTCGAGACCGAGGCAGCGTGGTTCTTCGCGTCAAAGCGGGGCGAATTGAGATACCGCCTGGACGCGCAAGGACTTGCTCAGGCTTTAGGAGAAAGAGGGAGGAGCGCGGCCGGAAATCTGTCCGCAATGAGATTCGTGCAGGACGAAAACATGGGTGGAAATAACGGAAAAATCGTCAGGCTCGAGCGCGATGTGGAACCGCGAGACATGGATGATGCCGGAAAATCCTTGCAGCGGCGGATGCGGCTGCGGCGCCGGCCGGGCCGAGTCGTAGCTGTGGACCGCGGCATAGAGAGATTTCGTATCCGCCAGCGCGAACTCGGCGGGATGCAGATCGTCGGTGAGAGAAATGGCGGGGAAAAGAAGCGCGAGGACGCAAATCAATCCGACGAGGCTTTGCCACTTCCGGCGATCCGCGGGGCATTCACGAAGCTGCGGCAGCCATCGCAAGCGCCACACGAGCGTAAGGGTGATGGCAACTGCCAGCCAGATCGCGTTGAGGAGAAGCTCCATTGCAGCGCTGATCTTAGAGCAAGCGAGTGCCCAGGGCAACCGGGGAGGTACGTCGGAGCGCTCTAATGACCAATCTCCGGGGGTGGGCCGCGGAAAGGCTGCAGCGACAGCGAGCAAAACTGAACATCGAGAAAACAGATTTTGCAAGGGGGCGCGGGGACAGCTGTACTGCTATTGCACTTTCGAACAGGGGTCGGCAGGCATTTCGGCGGGGTATCCTAGAGGCGGTTAAACTTTGATCCAGGCGGCGGCCAAAAGGCTTTCTCACCTCGCAGGGGGCAGCAGGCGTCGAGCGAGCAACCGCTCTTTACCGATAGGCATCGAGCAGCGCGTGTTTCGCGGGGGCCACAAGCCGGGCGAGGCTTTCCCTCGGGGCAAGGGGACTCACAGTGAAGCGGTGGTTTCGATTTTCATTGCGGCCGGAAGAAACGGGCGGGCAGGTGGCTACGAAGGTCGAGGAAGCGGCTGCTCCGGAAACGGAGGCAGCTCTGATTCCAGCGGCCGATCTGCCACCGGCTGGAGACATGCTGTCTCAGTTGTTTCCCGACAAATCGAGTAAAGCGCCCGAGCCCGCAGCGGCGCAGCCCGCGGAAGCAACTCCCGCCGGCGAGCCAACCTCCATTGCGAAAACACTGGACGAGCTTTTTCCCAATGCGCCGGATTTCCGTCCCGGTGCAATGGACAATGAAGAAAAGCCTGCATGGGAAAACATCGCATCGGCCTCGGGGAGCGGCCCGGGATCGCAGGAGCACGTGATTTCGTCGTCCGAGCTTCCGTCCGCATCGCACATCCTGGCGGAACTGTTCCCGGCCGAACAAATCTCACTCCAAGATAGCCACGCGGAAGATACGAGCGATATCTCCGCGCCGGTTGAGGCTCCCAAGGCCGCTGAAAACACGACTGCCGACGAGCGGCCGACACAAGAACCCGCAGCGATCGCAGCCCCGGCCGTCCCTGCGGCGCCTGAACCGCAAAGGACCGAAGCCGACACGAAAGCAAATCAGGCTGGCGCAAATCATGAGGCGGCGGAAGAACCTGCCCCGAATTCAGAAAGTCCGCGACCCGCGGCTGCGCAGAATTCCCGCGCACCCTATCGCGACTGGGTGTTCGAAGAGAAGCTCGCCAGCCACAAGGAATGGGTGGATTCGCACGGCAAGACCGGCAACAAGGGCGATTTCGCCGGGGCGGATCTCGAAGGCACCGAACTGATCGGCGTCAATTTCCGGTTCGCGGATTTCCACGACGCGAACCTGAAGGCGGCGGACCTGTTGCTCGCGGACCTGCGCGACGCCTGCCTGGTGCGCGCCGATTTGCAGGATGCCTGCCTGGTGGGCGCGAATCTGGAAGGCGCGAATCTGGAAGACGCGTCGCTCGAAACCGCCATGGGCCTCCTGCCGCGGCAGATCGCGGGCGCGAACCTGCGCGACGCTTCCCTGCCCGCATCATTTCTGGAATTCCCCGCGGCGGCAGCGCTCGAGAAGGCCTCGCGAATGGCGTCCCGGTACTTTACCGGGATGATGTCGGCGTGCGCAATTTGCTGGCTGGTGCTGTGGAGGACGAAGGACGTGCAGCTGGTGGCCGATTCCTCGCTTGTTCCTTTCTGGCATGCGCCTGCCGCCACGACCACGTTACCCACCGCCGAGTCTTACCTGGTTTTGCCGGTGGCGTTATTTATTTTGTATCTCATCTTTCAATTTCATCTGCAAAAGGTGTGGGACGCCGTTCTGGAATTGCCGGCAGTTTTTCCCGATGGCCGGGAGCTGGCGGACCAAGAGTCGGGCATCGTTTTGGCACTCCTAAGGGCGCACTTCCGGTGGATCGATCAGGAGGGCTCCTCGACGCGCGTTGTCGAAAAGGGCGTTTCGACCGTGCTCGCTTATTGGACTGTGCCGGCGACCCTGGTGCTCTTTTGGGCCCGCTACCTGACGCGACAGGAAGTACGCGGCACGATTTTGCATATGCTGCTCGTGGTGATCGCCACCGGAGTCGCGTTATACGTCACCACGAAAACGGGACGCCCGATGGAGCGATGGGCGCTCGAGCGAAAATGGACCGACCGGCTCTGGGCAAAGCTGCGGAAGATCAATCCCACGACGATGGCGTGTGCGCTCGGCGCTGCGCTGCTTTTTCTTTCCGTCGGGACGATCGCAGGAGTTCCTCACGATCACCGCCGGGCGCCTCAGTACGGAGCCTCAAACATTCGCCGATGGGCGACGACCGCTCTGTGGTATGTGGGCTTCGATCCCTACGCCGATCTGACGGAAGCCTCGATCTCGACAAGACCGAGGAACTGGAATGGCAGCGACGCGCAAGTTCCCTCGGTGGTCGGGCCGCGCTTGAACGAGTTGAGGTTGCGCTACGCGCAGGCCTACGGTGCGTTTTTTGTGAACGCTCATCTGTGGCGCGCGAACTTGCAGGGAGCGTATCTCTCCGAGGCAGACATGCGGGGAGTTGACCTCGGGCAAAGCGATCTGCGGTATGCGCTGATGGACATACGCAAATGAGCGGCGCAAATCTGGACCGCGCTGTTCTCGATGGGGCCGACATGCGCCGAGTGAACCTGGAAAACGCGAACCTGTCGCATGACTCGCTCGTCGGAACGATTTTGACCGACGCCGATCTGAAAGGCGCGTCGTTCTACGGCGCGCGGCTATCTTCCGCCACGCTCACGCGAGCAAACTTTGAGAAGGCGGACTTTCGCGAGGCCTACCTCGAGCAGGCGCAGATGGAGCGCGCGGACCTTCGCGGGGCCTATTTGTGGTCGGCACGGCTTCCGGGCGCCGATCTGAAGGGCGCGCAGCTCGGAGACGCGATTTTGATCGATGCGTACCTGCCCGGAGCCGATCTGCGCTGGGCGCAGTTTTCGGGGACGGTGCTGACCGGGGCAAACTTGAGCGGCACGAACATGGACGGCGCGGACATGCGCGGGGCGGGAGGGCTCGACGCGAATCAGGTGTGCTCCGCGAAGAGTCACAACGGCACGCTGCTCGACGACTCACTTGCGACGCAGGTCGCGGCGCAGTGCGGAGGAGGCGCGATTACCTCGCCGGGAATATCGCCGGCGTTGCCGGCAGCGCCGGCGGGGTCGACGTCACGAAAGACCGGCAACTGAGCTTACGCCGTAGAAGCTGTACCAGGGGCTGGCGGCTTTCAGGCGCGCGTTGACATTGTTGATGTTCTTCACGCCCTGATCGTTGAGCCAATCTTCGAGCGCCTTCACTCCCTGCTTCGCGTACACCGGGATGGCATCCTTCCAGGTGGCACGCCCGCAAAGAACGCCCGAGAATTTCACGCCTGATTCGGCGGCGAGCTCGAGAGTCTCGTTGAACACGTCGTTGCTGACGCCGGCTGAAAGATAGATGAAAGGCTTCTTCGCGGCGGTGGCGGCGCGGCGGAAATGGTCCTTGGCCTGATCGCGGGTGTAGGCGGCATCGCCTTTGCAGGCTTTCGTCCCGGCGACGAACGCCATGTTGACGGGAACCTCGACCTTCAGAATGTCCACGGCGTACTGCGGCTTTGAAAATTCCGCCATGCTTCCCGCGACGACTTCCGGCTTCTTGCGCGCGAAGCCGATGCCCTTCTCGTCGCCGCCCTCTTCGTAGCCAACAAATTCGAGGAAAAACGGGGCATCCACCGCCTGGCATTCCGCGCCGATGCGCTCGATCCAGGCGTGCTTGATTTCGTTGATGGCGGGCGGATCGAACGGCGTGTAATAAAGCAAGATCTTGACGCAATCCGCGCCCGCGGCGACGAGGCGGCGGGCAGACCAGATGTCGAGCAGATCGGGCAGGCGGCCGGGCTTCGTGTTGTCGTAGCCGCTGTTTTCGTAGGCGAGCAGCAAGCCGGCGTTTTTCGAGCGCGCGGCGGCGGCCGGAAGGCCGTATTCGGGATCGAGCAGGATTGCGCTGGCGTGGGGAGTGAGGACGCGCGTGACCGCGGTCTTGAACTCCTCGAGCATCTTCGACGTCACTTCACTCTTGTCTACGCCTTTTTCTTTGGCGATGGCGCTCTTGAGAGAGCCGCGCTGGTCCATTGCGGCCGCAGCGATCACACCCTGTGCGTTGGAAACGGCTTCGAGCCCTTTTTTCTTTCCCGGCGTAATTTTCATCGTGAGCGCCTCCCGGAATCACAAGAATCGCGACTGAAGATTGGGCTAGTCTACCACGCGGAATGAGGACGCTACAAAAACAAGACGTGGTGCTGATAGACGCAGGATGGGGCGCTCTCGGAACCGGCCACGGAAGCGAGGGCGGCGAGGTCGTCGAGAAACGCGGGGCCGTAGGCGGCGATGAAAGGAAGCGCGGAGAGAGTGCGCTCCTGCAGCTCGCCATTCGGGTAGAGTGCGTCGAGCAGGATGCGCTCGTGGCGATCGAGAAGGCCCGAGCGGAAATTTTCCGCGCGCGCCACCTTTGCCTTGAGCTGGCTGAACTGGTAGAGCATCTTGCGCTCGGTGACTTCGAGGGCGTCGAGCAGCGTGGAATCGAGCCGGCCGAGCGGCTCGCGATAGGATTGGAGCAGCGCGCTGATCTCCGCCTCGCTTTTTTCGAAACGGGCGACGAGCGCGTCTGGCAGCGCCTTTTGCTCCATTTGCGCGCGCACGTGCTGCGGGCCGCGCAAAAAATCGCGCATCTCGAGGCCGTACTGCGCGAGGAAGCGGGCGATGGGCTGCTCGACAATCGAGAAACTGGCGCGCGGCAAAATCGCGGGCATGCGCCCGAGGATTCTCTGGTAGACAACCTGGGACTGCGCAAGGTAGGCGACCTCGGCCGGACCACCGATATAAGCGGCGGTCGGCAGCAGCGAATCCTGCACGATCGGGCGCAACAACGCATTGGGCGTAATGAGTTCGGGCGTCGCTGCGATCGTGGCGGCGATCTGCTCCCGCGAAAGCTCCATCTCGCCCGCGGAGAATTTGCCGTTGCGTGCGCGCAGGGGCTCGCGGCGGCCGGCGATATTGTGGAAGAGCAGGGTCGTCTCGCGCGTGACTTTCACCTGGGCGTGGAGGCCGGCGCTTTCGAGTTCCTTTGAACGATCGAGCAGCGCTTCAGCAAGCGGGCCGGCCTCGTCGAGCGCGCGCAGGAAGACCGGCGCGACCAAGCGATGGAGGCGAACGTCGAGCGGGTCGATGAAGATGATTCCGCGGCCCGCGAGCAGGCGCGCCATCAGTTTGCCAAAAGCCGAGCCGAAAGTTTCGCTCGGCGCATAGGATTCGTGCAGCGCGCGCGAAACTTCGTCGGCGCCGGGGCCCTGCAGCGTCTGAGCGGCTGCGCCGATGAGCGCCTGGACGGCTTCGCCGAGCGCAACTTCGCCAACGCGCTTGCCGACATCCTCGTCGTGCGCGGGCAGGTCGTAGCGCGCGAGGCCGTTGCGCGTGACCCAGGTCGAGTGATTCACCTCGGCGAGATCGTGATCCTCGGTCGCGAGCCAGAAAATAGGGACTGCATCAATGCCGCGGCGCGTGGTTTCTTCCGCGACGCGCGCCGCGGAGATCGCTTTGTAAAAGGTGTACGCGGGGCCAGAGAAAAGCCCCACTTGCTGGCCCGTGACGATCGCGACAGCACCCGCAGCGAGGCGATCGAGATTCCGCGCGGTGGGGGCGTCGATCTCATCCGCTGCCGCGAAGCGCGCGTTTTGTTCGCGCAGGACTTCGACTACAGCTTTGCGGACGCCATCATCGAGTCGAACTTCGCGCGCGGCGGCATCAATGCCCGCGGCGGTGGGAGGGTGCGCGTAATATTTCGAGACCTGGCTGAAATCGTCGAGAAAAGAGGAGAAAAGCTTCGTGGTGTGAGGCACTTCGCGGAAAGAGATGCAGTGGGATTCCATCTGCGGCGTCATGATACGCGCGGCCTCACGCAACAACAACCGCAGCAGGCTGCTGCCGCGATAGATGGCCGAATTGGAATGAGAATTCCCACCGTCGTGATTGGATGAGACGCAACCCGCAAAGATTCGGACTCCATCGATTGTGCGAACGGACCTGGATCGAAGCAAGCCATTTGTTTTCAGGACATTTTAGGAGGGGTCGCACCAGATGCGTCGGCGATGCAACAGACGCACGCGACTCCTCCACCCGTAGCTCTTTTCGTCACCTCGGTGGGATAAACCCAAGGACGACTAAGCCCAGAACAGCCAAGAAGAGCAGCCCATATTGACCGTAATAGCCGACCTTCGGGAATACGAAAAAAATGTAGCCAGCTAATGCGATCCAGAGAATCGGCCCGTAAAGCCACAAGTTCCTTGCGCCCGTTCTCACAGACCAAAATGCCACTGGCGTTATCGCAATCGCAACTATCGTGCTACCAATCAGAGCAACCGGAACGACGGCCGGCAGCAAAAGGGTTCTCAATGAGTGATCTTCTGAAACGGCAACAGCAAAGAGCAGTCCTAAAGTCACGGAGTATGCCCAACTCATGACCGCCGCGATTAGGATTCTGTTCCACACGCTCATGATTTCTCCGCCGTCTGAGTCATCGAGCCGTACTAAGGCAAAGCGGCGGATTTGCGCCGGTGCAGATCCTGCAGGGCGGCGATTTCCGGCTCATGCCCGGCCATGGCGCGAATGCCGCGCGCGGCGGCGCTGGCCGCCGAGAGAGTCGTAATGCAAGGAACGTTGTAACGCACGGCGGCACGGCGAATCGATTTTTCGTCGTAGAAGGATTCGCGCCCGAGCGGCGTATTGATGATGAGATTCACTTTGCCCGTTTTCACAAGGTCGACGATATTCGGGCGGCCCTCGTTGACCTTGTAGACTCCGTGAACCTCGATGCCCGCGCGTTTCAAGGCAGCGGCCGTGCCGCGCGTGGCGATGATTGTCAACCCAGCCGCGATCAGATCCTTCACGAGGCCGGCGACGTGGCTCTTGTCGTGGTCGTTCACGCTGATGAATACCGTGCCTGAAAGGGGCAGGCGCTGGCCCGCGGCGAGTTGCGCCTTCGCGAAAGCCATGCCGAAAGTGGAAGCGATGCCCATCACCTCGCCAGTCGAGCGCATTTCGGGGCCGAGGATCGTGTCGACGCCGCGGAATTTATTGAACGGAAACACCGGCGACTTCACGGCGAAGAAATCATAGACCGCGAGTTCCTTCACGCCGTTCATTTCGACGATCGGGAGATGCATTTCCTTGAGCTTGCGGCCGGTCATCAGGCGTGCGGCCACCTTCGCGAGCGGGACGCCCGTGGCCTTGCTGACGTACGGCACCGTGCGCGACGCGCGCGGATTCACTTCGAGGACGTAGACCGTATCGCGCTGAATCGCATATTGGACATTCATGAGGCCCACGACGTGGAGCGCGCGCGCGAGTCGTGCCGTGTAATCGCGAATGTGCTCCAGGACGGCCGGCTTCAGCGACACCGACGGCAGCACGCACGAGGAATCGCCGGAATGGATGCCCGCTTCCTCGATGTGCTCCATGATGCCTGCGATCACGACGTCATCGCCATCGGCCAGCGCATCGACATCCACTTCGGTCGCGTCTTCGAGGAATTGGTCGATCAGGATCGGGCGCTTGGGATCGGATGCCGTGCCGATCTGCACCGCCTGCATGACGTATTCCTCGACTGTCTTCAAATCGTAGGCGATCACCATCGCGCGGCCGCCGAGAACGTAACTCGGCCGTACGAGAACCGGCAAACCAATCTCGCCGGCCGCGGCGACGGCTTCCTGCGGCGCGAGGGCCGTGGCGGCGCGAGGCTGCGGAATATTCATTTCGGCGAGCAGCGCGCCGAAGCGGCGGCGATCCTCGGCGAGGTCGATCGATTCCGGATCGGTGCCGATAATTTTCGCGCCGTAGCGCTTGAGATCGAGCGCGAGATTGAGCGGCGTCTGCCCGCCAAACTGCACGATCACGCCCTGCGGCTTTTCCTTGTCGAGCACTTCGAGAACGTCTTCGAGCGTGAGCGGCTCGAAATAGAGGCGATCGCTGGTGTCGTAATCGGTCGAGACGGTTTCGGGATTGCAGTTCACCATGATCGTCTCGTAGCCATCTTCCTTGAGCGCGATCGCGGCGTGGCAGCAGCAGTAATCGAACTCGATTCCCTGTCCGATGCGGCTCGGCCCGCTGCCGAGAATCACGACCTTGGGACGATCGACCGGCTCGGACTCGTCTTCTTCCTCGTAGCTCGAATAGAGATACGGCGTGAATGATTCGAATTCGGCGGCGCAGGTGTCCACGCGTTTGAAGACCGGGCGAACGCCGAGCTCGCGGCGGCGCGAGCGTACCGACGCGGATTTCACGTTCCAGAGCTTGGCGATTTCCTCGTCGCTCGCGCCGGAACGCTTCGATTCCATCAGCAATTCGCGCGAGCACTTTGAAAGCGTCGTCGCCGCAACCTGTTTGTCCACGGCCAGCATCTCCTCGAGCTGGCGGATGAACCAGGGATCGATGCGCGTGAGCTCGCAGACTTCCTTCGAGCTCATGCCGCGCTCGAGAGCCTCGAAGAGCCAGTGGAGGCGGTCGGGGCCGGGCACGTGGAGCTTTTCGCGAAGCAGCGCTGTCGTGACTTCGGCGGGCGGGCGCCAGGCGGAACTCGGTTCGAGCGCGCGAATGCCTTTGCAGAGCGCTTCCTGAAATGTGCGGCCGATGGCCATCACTTCGCCGACCGATTTCATCTGCGTGGTGAGCGTGGTATCGGTGCCCGGGAATTTCTCGAACTGCCATTTCGGGATTTTCGCGACCACGTAATCGATGGTCGGCTCGAAGCACGAAGGCGTCTTGCGCGTGATGTCGTTCGGGATTTCGTCGAGCGTCATGCCGACGGCAAGCTTTGCCGCGATCTTGGCAATCGGGAAGCCGGTGGCCTTGCTCGCGAGCGCGGAACTGCGCGAGACGCGCGGATTCATTTCGATTACGGTCATGCGGCCCGTTTCGGGATCGACCGCGAACTGGATGTTCGAGCCGCCCGTCTCGACGCCGACTTCGCGAATGATCGCGGCGGCGGCATCGCGCATGCGCTGATATTCCTTGTCGGTAAGCGTCTGCGCGGGCGCGACGGTGATCGAATCGCCGGTGTGAATGCCCATCGGGTCGACATTTTCGATCGAGCAGATCACGACGAAGTTGTCGCGGAAGTCGCGCATCACCTCGAGCTCGAATTCTTTCCAGCCGATCACCGATTCTTCGATCAGCGCCTGATGGACGGGGCTCGCGTCGAGCGCGCGGGCAATGGCGTCCGCAAATTCTTCGTGGTTATACGCGATCGAGCCGCCTGTGCCGCCGAGCGTGAACGACGGGCGAATCACGACTGGGTAGCCGAGCTTGTCCGCGAGGTCGATTGCTTCGGGAATGTTGGTGACGACGGCCGACGCGGGAACTTCCAGGCCAATCTTGCGGCACACATCTTTGAAAAGCAGGCGATCCTCGGCGACCTTGATGGCGTTGAGCTGCGCGCCGATCAACTGCACGCCGTACTTCGCGAGAATACCGCTCTCGGCGAGTTCGACCGCGAGATTCAATCCAGTTTGGCCGCCTACGGTCGGTAGCAGCGCGTCAGGACGTTCAGCCGCAATAATCGCTTCGAGATATTCCTTCGAAAGCGGCTCGATGTAGGTGCGATCCGCAATTTCGGGGTCCGTCATGATCGTCGCGGGATTCGAATTGACGAGGATCACGTCGTAGCCCTCGGAGCGCAGCGCCTTGCAGGCTTGCGTGCCGGAATAGTCGAACTCGCACGCCTGCCCGATGATGATCGGGCCGGAGCCGATGATCAGAATTTTCTTGATGTCAGTTCGCTTCGGCATTTTGGTCAATTGCTAGCAGGAGGCCACTTCCAACATCACGTCGACCTTACCGGCACTCGCCGTGCTCGAAACTTCGAAAACCACGGCCTTCGAACTGAATCCGGGATACGCGACAAGCGCAACATAGTTGCCCTCTGTAAGGGCAATGGAGAAATGACCTCTATTATCGGCCGCCGTTTGCATTCCTGGTCCGGTGTGTTGCCCGCCTACCTTCCAGACCGTGATTGTCGATCCCGGAATCGCCGCGCCGGACGCGTCCTGCACGGCTCCGGCAAACCCCGTTAGTCGTGCTGTATGTCCCGCCGCAACGGCACGTTCAACTAACGCATGGGCCGCATCGTTCCAAAGCTTGACCGAGAGATCGGTCCGCTTTTCACCTCTGGAAACAGCCACTGGTATGTCGGCCGTCCAGCCCCAGTTCGCAATTACCACGACATCGTAGTTCGCGGGCGCAATCTTGCGAATCGCCGCCGCGCCTTTCTCGTTCGCGGTGAACGAGTACCGCGGCTGGTCGCCGTAACGACGCGGGTACAAAAACATGTCAAAATGCGCATCCTTCATCGGCTTTCCATCCAACAGCGCCATGATACGTATGGACTGCGATGCGGGCTGGAAGGTCGGTGGAACGAAAACACATTCGCAGCCAGCAATTCGCGGAGACACCGAACCCACGAGCACGGCTACGAATATCATCGCGGGCGTAATCTTCATCGACCTTGCTCTTCCATCATTTTCACGAAATCGTCGAAGAGGTAGCGGGCGTCGTGCGGGCCGGGCGACGCTTCGGGATGATACTGGACGCTGAAGAGCGGGAGCGAGCGGTGGCGCAGGCCCTCGTTCGTGTGGTCGTTCAGATTCAGGTGCGTGATTTCGACGTTGCTCGACGGCAGCGAATCAGGATCGACGCAGAAGCCGTGATTCTGCGCGGTGATCTCGACTTTGCCGGTGCGGAGATTTTTCACCGGATGATTCGAGCCGTGATGGCCGAATTTGAGCTTGAATGTCTTGCCGCCGAGCGCGAGGCCACAGAGCTGGTGCCCGAGGCAGATGCCGAAAATCGGGACGCGCCCCATTAGTTTGCGAATATTTTCGATGGCGTAGCCGATCGGCTCGGGATCGCCGGGGCCATTCGAGAGAAAGATGCCGTCGGGCTTGAGCGCGAGCGCGTCTTTCGCGGAGGTTCGCGCCGGCACGACGGTCACATCGCAATTATGATCGACGAGCAAGCGAAGAATATTCTGCTTGATGCCGAAATCGTAGGCGACCACGCGATGGCGAGCGGCTTCACGGGCGGAAGCCCCATTTCCTTTCGAGGCTGCAGCGGCGACGTTGAAACCCCGCCCTTCCGGGGATTTCGCACCCGCCAAAGCGTTGGTGGTTCTCGCGACGGCGGCGGACGCAGCTGCGGCAACCGCCAGAGGCGCAGCGAGATCGATCAAGCCTTTCGTCCAATGATATTTTCCGGAGGTGGTGACCCGGCCCGCGAGTTCCTGGCCCGCCATCGTGGGCAGCGCGCGAGCCTCGGCGATCAATTGTTCGGCGGGAGTGCCGTCCGTCGAGACAATGCCGCGCAGCGCTCCCACGTTGCGCAAATGTCGCACCAAAGCGCGCGTGTCGAGATCCCAGATCACCGGAACGCCGTAGCGCTCGAGATATTGCTGCGCGGTTTCGCTCGAACGCCAGTTCGAGGCGAGCGGCGAAAATTCGCGCACGATCAGCGCGTCAATATACGGCTTCGCGGACTCTTCGTCGTCGAGATTCGTGCCGACGTTTCCGATGTGCGGATACGTGAGGCACACGATCTGCCCGGAGTAGCTCGGATCGGTGAATACTTCCTGATAGCCGGTGAGGCTGGTGTTAAAAACGACTTCGCCGCCACGACGGGTTTGAGCGCCCGCCGCGCGGCCGTTAAAGACTCTTCCGTCCTCGAGCGCGAGCGTCGCGCGTCCTAAGAGGGCCTCGGTCAGTGTGTTGTCCTCCAGAAGATGTCATTTCGATGCCGCGCTGACTGTCGAAGGCGTCGTCAGCGATCCAAAGTGGTCGACCGGCCAGTACGCGAACACGGCCTTGCCATAGATGAAAGACCGCGGAACCGGCCCGAAAACGCGCGAGTCGTTCGAGCTATCGCGATGGTCGCCCATCACGAAATACTCGCCCAGCGGAATCTTGCGCGGGCCGTAATTCGAACTGTCGATATATCCGGCCGGCACGTATTGGTCCGTCAACTCGTCGTCATCTATATAGAGATGCCCGTCGCGAATTTCGATCGTCTCGCCGGGCAAGCCGACCACGCGCTTGATGAACGATTTCGACCGGTCGAGAGGATACCAGAAGACGACCACGTCGCCACGCTCGATGGGTTCGAAGCGGTAGACAAACTTGTTGATGAAGATGCGCTCCTGATCGCTCAGAAGCGGATTCATGCTGGTGCCTTCCACCTTGACCGGCTGATACAAAAAGATCATCACGACGATCGCCAGGCCGAGCGCCACCGCGAGGTCGCGCGTCCAGCTGCGCAGCTCGCGCCGCAAAGGAGGAGCAGACCCTGCTTCAGGCGAGTCCGGAGGACCGGTATGGGATGAATCCTGCATCTCTACTAACTTATTTATATCATGGCGCGGAAGCCGAGGCAAAGCGGGTCGATCGCCCTCGACCTGAAATCGGAAACGTTGTCTTTTACGCTTCGATGATCTGATTTCGGACGGCGTAGCGAACGAGATCGGTCACCGTGTGCAATTGCAGCTTGCGCATGATATTCGCGCGATGGGTTTCGGCGGTCTTCACACTGATACCGAGCGACGAAGCAACTTCCTTACTGCTTTTGCCCTCCGCGAGCAATTGTACGATTTCGCGCTCGCGCGAAGTGAGCCGGTCGCGAACCGATTCAGGCAGGTCGTTCCCCGGCCGAGCGCCGTTGAAATTGCTGAGAATCACTTCCGTGGCGCGCGGCGTGAAGAAAGGCTTGTGGTTCGCGAGCGTTTCGACGGCGATCACCAGATCGCGGTCGGAATCCGATTTCACGATGTATCCCCGGACGCCGGCCTCGAGAATATCGCGGATCAATTGATCGGAATAATGTACCGACAGGATGAGGACTTCGGTGTTGGGCGCTGACTTGCGAATCCGGCGCGCCGCCTCGATGCCGTTCAGGTCCGGCATGCTGATGTCGAGGATGGCGACGTCCGGCTTAAGCTCTTCGGCCTTGGTAACCGCTTCGCGTCCCGTATGGGCCTCGCCGACAACTTCCCACCCGGCATGTGATTGCAACAGCGCCTTGATCCCGCGACGCATGAGATCGTGGTCGTCAACGATGAGAATCCGCACCGTCTTCATGGTCATCCCTCCAGCACTTCGAATCCGGTGGAAGCCGAGGGAATGGGATGTGGCTCCCGCACAGAGACTACCCTCGAGCGGACGAACACCCAATTATACACAATCGCAAAGACAGTCAATGACGCACCAAGAACGCGCGCCGGGTTCGGCGGAGCCGCGACTCTCCGTGCCGGAACGGCGACCTCACCATTTAACAATGAAGGATCGATACTTGGCTGGGGATTCTGGTGGGCCAAGAGAGCCCGCCTACATGCGGTCCGCCAGACATTCGCGCAGTTTCCGCCGCGCCCGCAGAAAACGCGCTTTCACGGCCGCTTCAGACAAATTCAAAATCCTGGCCGTCTCTTTCGTCCGCCGCTCCTCGAGACCGAGAAGCCACACCACTGCTCGCGACGTCCCCCGTAGTCCGTCGATCGCTTCCCATAGCAGCTTTTGCTTCTCTCGTTGGACGTACAATATTTCAGGGCGCGCGTCGTCCTTCGCCCGAATCATTTCCACGGGATCGGCGCCATCTTCGGAAACGCTGCTGCCATGCGAAAGATGCGCATTCTCCGCGCGCAGCTTGCGCAGCTTCCCGAGCGCCTCGTTGATCGTGATTCGCAAGAGCCAAGTCGAGAATCGCGACTTCGAGTGAAACTGGTCGATGTGTGCGTAAGCCTTCAGCAGGGCCTGTTGAATCGCATCTTCGGCGTCTTCCCGGTTCCCGGTAATTCGCAGCGCTACGCGGTACGCCTTGGACATTTGAGGCTGGACCAATTGCTCAAACGCCTCTGCGTCCCCGTCTCGCGCCTGATCGACCAAGATGGATTCCTCGGCATAAATCAGGGGACTGCTGTCGCCAGCCATAGGGGCTTCGAGAGTGCTGAGGTCATTCATCATGTGTTTGGCTCCCTCTCCGAGTTTTCTCAAGTCGGACCCGATCATCTGCGCTTACCTCTGCAAGAATCGACAGATACCCCCCCCCGCCGCCAAAGTACCGGAGGGTCCCTGGCGGGTCTATCCGAGGCATGCTGTAGCTTTCGGGGGTGGTTCGCTGTATGCCCTTGCGGCTCGGGAGCTTGCAGGCTCAGGCCACGGCACCCTCAATATACGCAGGACCGTGTATGGCTCCCGAGCCGGCCGTGGTCTATACCTTGGAGAGTCAAAAATGCCGGCGTGCGCTGCTCGGAGGCTTTGCGCGCCGGTGGGTCTAACGATTCAAGAGCGTCAAACTCGCGGGAATTTACCGAGGGAGGAAAATATGAAATCTCTTTTGCATGCCTTCATCGTGACTCTGCTCTTATTGGCCGTGGCGGTCCCCCAGCTCGCTGCCGAATCCGAAAGACAAAAGCAGGAGGATCGCCTGCGAAATGCCGGCCAGGTGATGAACGAGGTTCTCAACATGCCGGACGACGTTCCGCAAGACCTTCTCGACAAGGCCAAGTGCGTCATCGTCGTTCCGTCCGTACTGAAGGCCGCGTTCGTCTTCGGCGCAAGTTACGGCCGGGGCGCGATGGTATGCCGCTCGGGATCTGATTTCAGGGGTCCGTGGGGCGCGCCGACCATGATGGCGATCGAAGGAGGCAGCTTCGGTTTTCAAATCGGCGGCCAGGCGACCGATTTCGTTTTCCTGGTCATGAACGCACGCGGCGTTCACAGCCTCCTGCATAGCAAGGTTAAGCTGGGTGGCGACATTTCAGCGGCTGCCGGGCCCGTGGGACGCACCGCCGAAGCCGATACGGACGCCTACATGCGCGCCGAAGTCCTTACCTATTCCCGATCTCGCGGCATATTCGCGGGAGTTTCGTTGGAAGGCTCGACGCTTCGGCCTGACGGCGAGGGCAACGACGCGCTCTACGGACAGAGGATCAGGGCGCACGAAATCGTTGCGGGAGAGGTTCGAACTCCACCTGCCGCAGACCACCTAGTCTCGCTGCTGGACCGAGCTTCTCCTCGCGCAGCGGCCTGAACCGTGTGACGCTGGGGAGGGCGACCGCCCTCCCCAGTGTTCGCTATTCCTCTGAAGGATTTCCGGCCGCCTTGACGGGGGCGAAACCCCGCGCCCGGTGTTCTCCCTCTTTCGAAGTTTCTGGAACCGGCAGCACCACCATAACCGTGGTCCCGGCGTCGTTCGATTTGATTCTTAGCTTTCCGCCCAATTGGCGCGCGCGCTCTCGCATGCCGCGAATTCCCACGCCTACCTGACCTCCTGATCCGCCGAGCGATGCCAGCAATTCGCGCGGAATTCCCTTCCCGTTATCGCTGATTTCCAGGCTCACGGTACTTCCCTGGCGCCTCCCGCGGACCGTCGCGAGCGTCCCCCCGGAGTGCCGGTACATGTTCGTGAGGCTTTCCTGCACGATTCGGAAAAGCGCGGTTTCGAGGCTCTGCGGCACTCTTTCTTCCCCGAGCGCCAAATCGAGATCGACCTTGATCTTGCTCCTTTGCGTGAATCCATCCGCGAACCACTCAAGAGCTGACTTCAAACCGGAGAAGTCGAGCGTCGGCGGGTAGAGCAGGTAAGAGAGCGTCCGTGTCTGATCGGAAGCTTCCTGCGACAATCCTAACGCTTCGCGCAATATATCCGAGGCGACGGGATCCTTGCCTGCGATTCGCTCGTTAACCGCCGAAAGATGAATCGCCAGCGCGGCGAGACTCTGTCCTGTCGTATCGTGAAGCTCCCGGGCGATCCGCCGGCGCTCTTCGTCCTGTAGCTGCAGCAAGCGAGCCGAGAGGTTGCGCAGCGACTCTTCCGCCTCGCGGCGGGCGGTAATGTCGCGGTTAACCTCAAGAATCCGGCTGGGCCGTCCTTGCTCGTCCCGTTGCATTGCTTGCCGGCTTTCGACTACGAGGACGCGATTGTCCTTCGTGCGGTGTACGAGCTCACCTTCCCAAGCCCCCGTCTCAAATAGCGTCTTGTACAGATCCTCAAACGACTCCGGAAACTCGGTATGGAAGAACTCGTGGATGACGTGTCCTTGGGCCTCAACGGCAGTCCAGCCGTACATTCTCTCGGCGCCGCGGTTCCAATAGATAATCACGTTGTTCGCGTTGCGGACAATGATGGCATCGTGCAGGAGTTCGAGGAGATCGCTCAGATTCTGCTCGCCGCCATCTTCGACGATTCGCGCACGCGAACCCTTCTGTGCCGCACTCGATGAACCCATACTATGTCCCCGGGGGGCGTAATAGCCGCCGACAAAGAGCTTATCTTATGATGCCTTCGATGGTCCACGGTCTCTGCACTTTGTTGGTCCGACCGTCGAAAAATCTTCCTAAAGCTGTGAAAAACTACACGCCCGTAGTCCAACGCGTCCCGTAACCCCATGCAATATATGGCTGTTATAGACCTCGATTCTTGGCAGCAAACTTGCTTCAAGACCAGTGCCGAAGAATATGCACCGAACTCTTGCGGGGAGAGCCATCATGACCGTTACCTACGATATTTTTCGGAAACTGCCTGCTGGGGAGCCGGTCTGGGTCGAGGCCGTCCAAGGGCTCGAAGACGCGAAATCGCGCCTCCAGGAACTGGCCAGCGTTCGACCCGGCGACTACTATATATACGATCTCGGCCACGAGCGAATCGTCGCCATGGCATCGACCGCGTAATCTCCGCGACTGCGCTCGCGCCGAACACCCGTGCGGTTCTCCCGTCATTCGGTATAAGATGCTGCTCTCAGCCGGGCCCGTAGCTCAGCTGGTTAGAGCAGCGGACTCATAATCCGTTGGTCCTAGGTTCGAATCCTAGCGGGCCCACTAGATTTCACAGCGCTGTCGTTTGCTTCGCTTTCGCCGCACTATTTCGTCAGCTACGAGCGCCTTTCGCTGCTTCAGCGGCCACACGTTCAACTGTCCCAAGTCTAGCCCTCAGGACAGGTAGATTCGTCGGCAATACGCGCTAAACTTTTCAGCACGTTAGGCGATTTCAGTGTTGAGGGCTGCGGCGAAGGCCCATCGAACAGTTGGCCGGTCGGAAGGCATTCGGATTCGCAAGCAAGAACGTCGGCCGAATGGGGGGCTCGACCCTTGAGACAAACACTCAACTTGCTCGTTGCGGTGGCCGCGCTGGTGAGCTTGTGCACCTGCGCAGGCAGCACGAAGGACGCGGCGCCCGGCCAAAACTCCACGGCGCCAACAATTACATCGCAGCCCTCCAGCCAGACGGTGACGGCGAATCAAGCCGCTACGTTCACCGTGGCGGCAACCGGGAATCCCGCGCCGACTTACCAATGGCAGAACGCGACAACGGGCGAGAATATATCGGGCGCCATCTCGGCCAGTTATACGACTCCGGCGACGACGCCCAGCGACAACGGCTCGAAGTTCCGCGTCGTGGTTTCGAACTCCGCCGGCAGCATGACGAGTTCCACTGTTACGCTCACCGTCGATTACGCGCCCAGCATCACTGCGCAGCCTACGAAACAGACGGTGCTCGTAAATCAGATGGCCACGTTCAGTGTGACGGCGACCGGAAATCCCGCGCCGACCTACCAGTGGCAGAATGCTGCGACGAGCGCGAATATTTCCGGCGCCACTTCCGCAAGCTATACCACGCCGCCTACGGTGGTGGCCGACAACGGATCGACCTTCCAGGTGGTGGTCACCAATTCCGTCGGCAGCCAGACCAGCCTTCCCGCGACACTGACCGTCAACGCGTCCGGGCCGCCGCCCACCAACGCCAGCGTGCTCACCTATCACAACGACAATATGAGGACCGGGCTCAATCCAAACGAAACCATCCTGACCACGAGCAACGTGAACTCGACGACATTCGGAAAGCTCGGAACGCTTTCGGTCACGGGCCTTGTCGATGCCGAGCCTCTCTATGTCCCCAACTTGACGATCAATGGCACGGCGCACAACGTCGTATTCGTCGTGACCGAGCACGATATGGCATACGCCTTCGATGCTGACGCTCCCGGGCCTGCGCTCTGGCAGGTTTCGCTGATTCCCGGCACGGAAACGCCGAGCGACGACCGCGGATGCGGCCAGGTGGAACCCGAAATCGGAATCACATCGACGCCGGTGATTGATGCGGGCGCCGGCCCGAACGGCACGATGTTTGTGGTGACGATGTCGAAAGATTCGAGCAACAACTATCACCAGCGTCTGCACGCCGTCGATTTGACGACCGGGGCCGACCGCATCACGCCGACGCTAATCCAGGCAACGTATCCGGGCAACGGCTCCGGCAGTTCCAACGGAACTCAGACTTTCAATCCCGGCTCGTACGAAGAGCGCTCGGCGCTGCTACTCACCGGCGGCGTCATCTACACGACGTGGACTTCGCACTGCGACGCGCCCAACTACACGAGCTGGGTGATCAGCTACAACGAATCGACCCTGGCGCAGGCGAGCGTGCTGAACATGACCGCCAACGGCAACACGCAGGGCGGCAGAGAAGGTGGCATCTGGAATGCCGGCGACGGCCCTTCGGTCGACGCCTCCGGCAATATATATTTTCTCATTGGCAACGGCACGTTCGACACGACACTCGATGGCAATGGATTCCCGAATACGCGCGACTTCGGCAACTCGTTCGTCAAGCTTTCAGCGTCCGGCGGCGCTCTATCCGTCGCGGATTATTTCGCGATGGACAATCCGAACGGCGGCGACGCCGAGTCCGAATCTTCCGCGGACACCGATCTCGGCTCCGGCGGCGCGATGCTTCTTCCGGACTTGCAGGATGGCCAGGGCAACACCCGGCATCTGGGCATCGGCGCTGGAAAAGACGGGAACATGTACATCGTCAACCGCGACAACATGGGGAAGTTCGTCGCAAGCGATGCGAACATCTACCAGGAGCTCGATGGCGCCTTGAGCGGCGGCATATGGTCGGCGCCCGCGTATTTCAACAACGCTGTCTACTACGGCTCGGTAGGCAATAACCTGCAAGCGTTCAAAATCACCAGCGCCAAGCTGGTCACGTCGGCTTCGTCCAAGAGCGGGACGTCTTTCGGCTACCCCGGAACGACGCCCAGCGTTTCGGCCAACGGCACGTCGAACGGAATCGTCTGGGCCATCCAGAATGGAAGCACAGGCGTGCTGCACGCGTACGACGCCACAAACCTCGCCACCGAGCTGTACAACAGCAATCAGGCGGCAAACGCCCGCGATCAGTTCGCGACTAACACGAACTGCAAGTTCGTCACGCCGATGATCGCCAATGGCAAGGTCTACGTCGGAACACCGGGAGCCGTCGTCGTCTTCGCCCTCCTCGGCCAGTAGCGCTTTCTCCCGTAGCTCGGGGCTCGGTTGTGGCCGTTTCCCTGTCGACGCCCACATCATCGCGAGTGACTTCGCGTCGCGCGCAGGTTATTCTTACTTGTGTCCCTTGAACATTGGGCCTTCCTCTTCATCGCCGCGTTTTTCGCGGGAACCGTAAACTCAGTCGCCGGCGGCGGCAGCTTCATCTCGTTTCCGGCGCTGCTCTTCACTGGCATGGCGCCCATCGCCGCCAACGCGACCAACACTGCCGCACTCTGGCCCGGCACGGTCGCGAGTACACTCGCGTATCGCAACGCCTTCACGCCACACGCGCGGCGCCTGATCCTGCCGCTCTTCATCGTAGGCATCATCGGTGGGGTGCTTGGCGCGCGCGTCCTCTTGATCACGCCGCAAAACACTTTCCTGCACTTGATTCCGTGGCTGCTGCTCGCCGCCACCCTGCTCTTTCTTTTCAGCGGCCCAATCACGACGTGGATCCGCAAGCGCGCCGGGCACAATCCGAACGACGGCGCCAAGGTCCCGCCCCTCCTGATGGTGGCGGGGCTGGCCATCGAATTGGTTGTCGCGATGTACGTCGGCTATTTTGGCGCCGGCGCAGGTATTCTCTTCCTCTCGCTGCTGGCCATCCTCGGCATCGACGACATCCACGCGATGAACGGCATGAAAACCCTGCTCGTCAGCGTCGTTAACGGCGTCGCAATCGTCACCTTCGTCATCGCGCGCGTCATCGTCTGGCCGCAGGCGCTGGTCATGCTGGTCGGCGCGATAGCCGGAGGCTACGGCGGCGCGCACTTCGCCCAGAAGATGAGTCCGCAGCACGTCCGCTGGATCGTGATCGTGGTCGGTTTCGGCATGTCCATCTACTTCTTCATCCGCCACTGATGCTCTGTGTACTCAGTGCCTCCTCAGTGCCCTCTGTGCTTTAACTGGGCGTTCCAATCCACCTACTGTCAAACCACACCGCTCCTCCATGTAACTGCCGCTTGCAATCCCACATCCGCGTTGCTAGAATCGAAACCGTACTGGATTAGTGCTATATGCTCCAGTCAGGAGCTAAGAGATGGTAAGGCTCGGCAAACTAACGGATTACGGGCTGGTCCTAATGACCATTTTCGCCCGTGGCGATGGCCTCCCGCTGCGCACCGCGCGCGACTTGGCCGTCGAATCCCGCGTGCCTGTTTCGACCGTCAGCAAGCTCCTGAAGCAGCTTCTGCAGAGCGGTCTGCTCACATCCCATCGCGGCATCAAGGGCGGCTATATTCTGGCGAGGAATCCGCGCGAAATCTCGGTGATCGAGATCATCGCCGCGATTGAAGGACCGATGGCGCTCACCGAATGCAGCACGGACGTGACCGGCCTCTGCAATCTGGAATCCTACTGCCCCATCAAGAGCAACCAACAGATCATCAATCAGGCGGTGCGAGGCGTTCTCGACAAAATCACGTTGTCCGATCTTGTCCACCCCATGCAACTCACCAGCATCAGAGACACGCGGGGCAGGATCGTGCCGACGATCGCCTCCGGGAGAATTCAATGAGTTCGAATACCGACGCCACCATCCGCGAACTGGCACAGCAGGAATACAAGTGGGGCTTCGTCACCGACATCAAGGAAGACCGCGCGCCCAAGGGCCTGAATGAAGACATCATTCGCTTCATCTCGGCCAAGAAGAACGAGCCCGAGTTCATGCTCGAGTGGCGTCTGAAGGCCTATCGACACTGGGAATCGCTCGAAAAGGCCGATGCCGAGCCGAAGTGGGCCAACATCCACTATCCTCCGATCAATTATCAGGACATCTCCTACTACTCGGCTCCCAAGCAGAAGCCGAACCTCAAGAGCCTCGACGAGCTCGATCCGGAAATCCTGCGCACCTATGAAAAGCTCGGCATTCCACTCGCCGAACAGAAAATGCTCGCGAACGTCGCCGTTGATGCCGTGTTCGATAGCGTTTCGGTCGGCACAACATTCAAAGCCAAGCTTGCCGAAGCGGGAGTGATCTTCTGCTCCTTCTCAGAGGCTGTGAAAGAGCATCCCGACCTCGTGAAGAAGTATCTCGGCACGGTGGTTCCCTACACCGACAATTTCTTCGCGGCTCTCAACGCCGCCGTCTTCAGCGACGGCTCGTTCGTCTACGTCCCCAAGGGCGTGAAGTGCCCCATGGAGCTTTCGACGTACTTCCGCATTAACGCCGCGGAAACCGGCCAGTTCGAGCGCACGCTGATCGTCGCCGATGAGCGCGCCTCGGTCAGCTATCTCGAAGGCTGCACGGCTCCCATTCGCGACGAGAATCAGCTGCATGCCGCGGTGGTCGAGCTGATCGCTCTCGACGACGCGCAGATCAAGTATTCGACCGTCCAGAACTGGTATCCCGGCGACAAGAACGGCAAGGGCGGCATCTACAATTTCGTCACCAAGCGCGGCGCGTGTCGCGGCAAGAATTCGAAGATCTCGTGGACGCAGGTTGAAACCGGCTCCGCCATCACCTGGAAATATCCCAGCTGCATCCTGCAGGGCGAAAATTCCATCGGCGAATTCTACTCGGTCGCGCTCGCGAACAATTACCAGCAGGCCGATACCGGCACGAAGATGATCCACATCGGCAAGAACACGCGCAGCACGATCGTCTCAAAGGGCATCTCCGCCGGCCACGGCCAGAACACCTATCGCGGCCAGGTGAAAATTATGAAAGACGCGACCGGCGCGCGAAATTACACGCAATGCGATTCCCTGCTGATCGGCGATAAGTGCGGCGCGCACACGTTCCCGTACATCGAAGTAAAGAATTCCACGGCGCATATGGAGCACGAGGCTTCGACGTCGAAAATCGGCGAGGATCAACTGTTTTACATCCGCCAGCGCGGGCTGAAGGCTGAAGACGCCGTCTCGATGGTCGTCAACGGTTTCTGCAAGCGCGTCTTCCGCGAGCTGCCCATGGAATTTGCGGTCGAGGCGCAGAAGTTGCTCAGCGTGAGTCTCGAAGGCAGCGTCGGCTAGAAGGCGAAATGCCGATTTCTAATCGACACTGCGGCGATTAGAAATCGGCGTAAGTGATTGAAAACAAAGAACGCGTGCTCGTTCTAATCGACACAGTAACAGCGACTCGGGAAACGCATCGAAATCGGGCAATTTGCGGCCGACATTGAACGGAGAGGACGACAAGGAAAGATGAGCTTGCTCGAAATCAAAAACCTGCGGGCCAAGGTTGACGGCAACGAAATCCTGAAGGGCGTCAACCTCACACTGAACGCCGGCGAAGTGCACTCGATCATGGGGCCGAACGGCTCCGGCAAGAGCACGCTCGCGCAGGTGCTCGCTCGCCGCGACACCTACGAGATCACTGGCGGCGAAGTGCTGCTCAATGGCAAGGACCTGCTCGCGATGAAGCCCGAAGAAGCGGCGTGCGAAGGACTCTTTCTCGCGTTTCAATATCCCGTCGAGATTCCGGGCGTCAGCAATGCCTATTTCCTCCGCTCGGCACTGAATGCGATCCGCAAATACCGCGGCCAGGAAGAAATGGACGCGATGGATTTTCTCCCCAAGCTTCGCGAAAAAATGAAGCTGCTCGAAATGGATGAAAAGTTTCTGAACCGCTCGGTGAACGAATCCTTCTCGGGCGGTGAAAAGAAACGCAACGAGATTTTGCAAATGGAGATTCTTGAGCCGTCCCTTGCGATTCTCGACGAAACCGACTCGGGCCTCGACATCGATGCCCTGAAAATCGTGGCAAAGGGCGTGAATTCGATGCGCAGCCCCGAGCGCGCCATGCTCGTCGTGACGCATTATCAGCGCCTGCTCGATTACATCGTCCCGGATAAAGTCCATGTCCTCGTGGATGGCCGCATCGTCCGCTCTGGCGGCCCCGAGTTGGCTCTGCAGCTCGAGGACAAAGGCTACGCAACAATCGAATCCGCGGCAGGCGCTGCATGATAGCGAGAGGCAAATTACTGTCATTCCGAGCGGAGTCCCGCGTTCTTGCTTTTCGCGCGGTTTCTGCGCGCGCGGGACGCAGCGAGGAATCTGCTCTTGGTTTTTCAGGGGAATAGCAAAGTGGCGACGGCAACCCAGGCTCTTCAACATTATCTCGAAGGCTTCACCAGCCTCGAAAAGTCGGCGCCGAGCCGTCAGCATCCCTGGCTGCGCAAGCTTCGGCAGGACGCCTTCGCACGCTTCGCCGAAACTGGCTTTCCGACCACCCGCGATGAAGACTGGCGCTTCACCAATCTTTCAACGATCGCGCAGACACCATTCCGCCTGGTCCACAACGGCCATCACCTGCCCTCACGCAGCGACATCGCTCCCTATCACGTCGCTGGCGCCGCCTGTCAGCTCGTTTTCGTCGACGGCCGTTTCGCGCCCGAGGTCTCGTCATTCGGCCGCTTGCCCGATCGCGTCACAATCACAAATCTCGCGGCTGAAATTGAGCGCCGCCCTGCCGTGGTTGAACAGCATTTGGGCCGTTACCTCAATATTCAGCGCGATGCCTTCTCCGCACTCAACACAGCTTTCATCGAAGATGGCGCGTACGTGCACATCCCCAAGAGCGTCGTGCTGGAAGGCCCGGTTCATCTGCTGTTCATCTCGATGGGGCACGATACGCCGGCAGTAAGCCATCCGCGCAATCTGATCGTAGCCGAGGAAAACAGCCAGGCCACGATTGTCGAGGACTACATTTCGCTGGGCGGCGCCGGCGAAAAGGCGCTGTGCAACACGGTCACCGAGCTTGTCGCGGGCGATCACAGCGTGATTTCGCACTATATGATCGAGCGCGAGCACGGTCAGGCATTCAACATGTCAACCCTGCGCATCCAGCAGGGACGGGCGGCGGACGTTTCATCGCACTCCGTGCTGATCGGCGGCGCGCTCGTTCGCAACAACGTCCATCCGGTGCTCGCGGGCGAAGGCAGCGAGTGCTTGATCAACGGGCTTTTTATCGGCACCGGACGGCAGCATCTCGACAATTACATGCTCGTCGAGCACGCCAGCCCGCACTGCGGCAGCCGCCAGTTCTACAACGGCATTCTCGACGGCCACGCGCACGGCGTTTTTCACGGCCGCATCATCGTTCACAAGGACGCGCAGAAAACGGACGCCAAGCAGACCAACCGCAATCTGCTGCTTTCCGATACCGCACAGATCGACACGAAGCCGCAGCTCGAAATCTACGCCGACGACGTGAAGTGCACGCACGGCGCCACCATGGGCCAAATCGAGGAAAACGCGCTCTTCTATCTACGCTCCCGCGGGATCGACGAAACTTCCGCGCGCCGCCTGCTGCTTGGGGCGTTTGCCGGCGAGTGTTTCGATCGCATGAAAGAAGGCCCCGCGCGGAAACATGTCGAAAACCTCGTTCGCGAGGATTTGCGGCGGATCGCGTATTCCACCCGGCCCGAGGAGCGAGTCGCATGAGCATCGCCGCCAAGCCCGCATCCGGTGTTTTCGATGTCGAGCGCGTCCGCGCCGATTTCCCGATCCTCGGGCAGAGGGTTCACGGCAAGCCGCTCGTCTATCTCGACAATGCCGCCACATCGCAAAAGCCGCGCGCGGTGATCGACGCGATTTCGCGGTATTACGAGGGCACCAACGCCAATATTCACCGCGCCGTTCATCATCTTTCCGAGCAGGCGACCGAGGAATATGAAGCGGCGCGCAAGACTGCGCAGAAATTCATCAACGCACCGAGCCCGAGCGAAATCATTTTCGTGCGCGGCACCACGGAAGGCATCAACCTCGTCGCGCAGACCTACGGCCGCGCGCAGATTCATGCGGGCGACGAAGTCGTGGTCACCGACATGGAGCATCATTCGGATATCGTGCCCTGGCAGCTTCTCTGCGAAGACCGCGGCGCGAAGCTGCGAGTCGTTCCAATCAACGACCGTGGCGAACTCATACTCGAGGAATACGCCAAGCTGCTTGGCCCGAAAACGAAGCTCGTCTGCGTGACGCACGTTTCCAACGCCCTTGGCACGATCAATCCGGTTCGCAAGATCGTTGATATGGCCCACAGCCATGGCATTCCCGTGCTGGTCGACGGCGCGCAGGCCGTGCCGCATCTGAAAGTCGACGTTCAGGCGCTCGATTGCGATTTCTATTCCTTTTCCGGCCACAAGGTGTACGGCCCGACCGGTATCGGCGTGCTCTATGGCAAGAAGGCGCTGCTCGAGGCCATGCCGCCGTATCAGGGCGGCGGCGACATGATCCTTTCCGTCACTTTCGAGAAGACGACTTACAATCGCCTACCCTACAAGTTCGAAGCGGGCACGCCGGATATTGCCGGCGTGATCGGACTCGGCGCGGCGCTCGAATACGTCGGCGGACTCGGCATCGAAAACATCGGCGCCTACGAACACGATCTGCTCGAATACGCGACCGCAGCGGTCTCGAAGATCCCGGGCCTGAAAATCATCGGCACTGCCAAAGAGAAAGCCGGCGTCCTTTCGTTCACGCTCGAAAACATTCACCCGCACGATATTGGGACGATTCTCGACCGGGAAGGAATCGCGATTCGTACGGGACACCACTGTTCGCAGCCCGTGATGAAGCGCTTCGGCGTCGATTCCACCGCGCGCGCTTCGTTTGCGATGTACAACACCAAACAGGAAGTCGACGCGCTCGTCCGCGGCATCGAAAAGGTGAGGGAGGTATTCGCCTGATGTCCGACCTGCGCGATCTCTATCAGGACGTGATTCTCGAGCACAGCAAGGCGCCGCGCAACTATCGCGAGCAGCCTGGCGCGAATCACAAGGCCGAGGGTTTCAACCCGCTCTGCGGCGATCACTTCACGATTTTCATCACGCTCGATGGAGACAAGATTCAGGACATCAGCTTCCAGGGCTCCGGCTGCGCGATTTCGAAAGCGTCCGCCTCTATGATGACGCAAACGCTGAAGGGCAAAACGAAAGCGGAAGCCGAACAGCTCTTTACCCGTTTCCACGACCTCGTCACCGGCCATGCCGAAAACGGCGCGAATGCCCAAGGCGAACTGGGCAAGCTCGAAGTTTTCTCCGGCGTATCCGAGTTCCCCGTCCGCGTGAAGTGCGCCACGCTTGCCTGGCACACCTTGAATGCGGCGCTTGAGGGCAAGCAGGAACCAATCACGACGGAGTAGCGACGCCATCCATGAACTACGGTCAATCCATCACGCTGAGCCGCGAATGCGACGCGCTCGAAATTCCGAGCGGCGAGCCCATCAAGCTCCCTGCGGGAATCGGCGTGCGCGTGATGCAGTTTGCCGGGAGCAGCTACACGATCACCAGCGAACACGGCATGTTCCGCATCGATGTGAAAGACGCGGATGCACTCGGGCTCACCGCGCCGAACGGTTCGCAAGCCGCGGCGCATGACACGCGGCCGTTCAGCGAAGAGCTCGTCTGGGAGCAGCTGAAAACGGTCTACGATCCGGAAATTCCAGTGAACATCGCCGACCTCGGATTGATATACGTTTGCACCGCCCTGCCCGTGCAGGGCGGCGGCCATCGCATCGACATAAAAATGTCGATGACGGCGCCGGGCTGCGGCATGGGCAACGTCCTCAAAGCGGACGTCGAAAGCAAACTTGCGCGCCTGCCCGATGTGAAAGAAGTTTACGTCGAAATCGTTTTCGACCCGCCCTGGGGCCCCGACCGCATGTCGGAAGCCGCCCGCCTGCAGCTCGGCTTCGACCTCTAGAAAACTTCTATATTTTCATTTTACTTTCGGTGCGGCTTCGACTGAGGATGGCACTGTCGAACGGGCGCGCTTCGCGATCATCGTTCGAGAGCCGCTCCAGACGAGCTGGAGCCCCGCGAAGATCGCTATCACGGCGATGACAAGCTTCAGCTTTCGCTTGGGCACGCGCCGCGCGAAGATGCAGCCGATCACGACGCCCGGAATGCCGCCGGCAAGCAACTGCGTCAACACGTGGCCATCGATCGCACCAAACTTCCACTGGAACGCGCTGCCGATCACGGCGAGGACGAGCCCGAAGAGCAGATCCGTGCCGACCACTTCCGGAGGCGACATCTCCGAATAGTTCAGCAGGAGCACGGTGCCGAGCGCACCCGCGCCAGCCGAAGAGAATCCGGACTCGATGCCGATGGGAAGCGCGAGCCACGGCAGCCAGCTCGAATTCTTACGCGCGAAATTCTGATTCTGCACCCAGGGAAGAAACGTGACGCTCGAAGACGCGGTAAGCAAGAGTCCGAGGAGAATGACAACCACCGGCATGTTCGACGGGCCGCTTAATTTGCGCAAGAGGTACGTGCCGATCAGCAGGCCGGGAACCGCGCCCTGGATCAGCAGCCATAGATAGCGCCAATGAATGTGCTTGCCACCCAGGTAGAAGGGCGATGCGATCAGACGCATCACGCCGGCGTAGACGAAGGCAGTGCCGACCGATGCGGAGGCGGGCAAACCGACGATCAGCACGAGCGCTGGCACGGTGAAGCTGCCGCCGCCGATTCCGGTGAGGCCAATCGCGAGCGCGATCAGGAAGCCGATCAGCGCGTTCATTCGTCAGCTCGCTTGGATTCGGTGTGAATGCCGCATTCGAGCTTTCGTCCGCCCCAGCGGCCGGAGCGCGCATCCGCGCCCGCCGCCGGAATCGCGGTGCAGGGCTCGCAGCCGATGCTCGGGTAGCCGAAATCGTATAGCGGAAGATGCTCGATGGCGTGCCCGCCGGTGTAATTCCACACCTGATCCCAGGTCCACGCGGCGAGCGGGCTCACTTTGAGAAGCATTTTGCCGCTCGGCAGCTGGTGATGCTCGACGACCTTCAAATTCTTGCGCGTGGGCGATTGCTCGCGGCGCAGGCCGGTGAACCAAACGTCGAAATTCTCGAGCGCCGAAAATAGTGGCTCGACTTTGCGGAGCTGGCAGCAGCGGCCGGGATCGGTTTGATTCAGGATTCCGAATTGCGCTTCCTGCTCCGCGACGGACTGCTTCGCGGCAAGATTCTGCAGGTTCAGATCCCAGGCTTTCGTCATGCGGTCGCGATAGGCGTAGGTTTCAGAGAAGTGGTAGCCCGTATCGAGAAAGAGCACTGGGATTTTCGGCAGATGCTTGCGCAGCAGATCGACGACGATCATGTCCTCCGCCTGAAAGCTGCAGGTGATGCACGGCGCGCCTTTGTTTTCAGCGAGCAGGCGATCGATCAGCCCATCGACGGAAAGCGATTCGAGTTCAGCGACCGGCAGCGTCACGCTCATGATTTTTTCTTCTCCGCGTCGGATTGCGCGTCGCGCCACTTACGCAGGACCTTCATGATCCGCTCGACCGCCTCTTCGTCCGTATCGTCCGTGATGCGAACCGCGAAGAACGATTCAGGGCCGTAAATCGCGCGGACGACGTTTTTCGGATTCGTGCCATCGTCGGGCGGAGCAAAGATCGTGATGTTGCCGGAAAGATGGAAGGCCTTCGCGACGGTTACGAGCTCGTGCGCGAGAAAATCGTTTGGCCCCGCCATCTGGACATGCCAGCCCTCGTCGAACATCTGGCGCTCGACCATCTCGGCAACGTGAGGGCGTCCTTGCACCCAGACGGCAGCGGCTGGATGGCCGAACCGGAAGATGCGTTCTTCCTTCGTGCTGCGCTTGCGTTCGGCGGCATGGCTGTGGGAACCGTTGCCGGCGATGGCGCTCTCGATAATTCCGGCGCCGACGGTGGCATTCGTGAGCGGGTCGATCACGATGAAGCTGCCGGTCGAGCGATTCTTCTTATAGGGATCGAAGAACAGCGGCAGCGTGGTTTTCACGTCGACTGCCGCGATTTCGTTCAAGTCGAGTTTGGTTGCGGGCACATGCTCGAGCGTGTTCACGTCGACGCGATAACGAATGTGATTGATGCGGCCGCGGACCGTCCTCGTAGTGTGTTTGATCACGTAAATTTTGTGCGGATCGAGCGGCTCGGCATGCATCCAGACGAGCGTCGCATGAAACGCGGTGCCCGCAGAGGGCGCATCGGTCTCGGCAACGAGCATGTTGCCGCGGCTGAGATCAATCTCGTCTTCGAGAGTGATCGTGACGGAATCGCCGGGGCGCGCGGCCTCGATTTCGTCTTCGAACGCCACGATCGATTTCACGCGCGTCTTCACCAGCGACGGTAGCGCCATCACGCTCGTTCCCTCGCGCAACTCGCCCGACACAAGTTGTCCGGCGAAGCCGCGGAAACTCGCATCCGGACGGATTACGTATTGCACCGGAAAACGCAGGGGGCCGGAGGCGGCATCGCCGCCGAGCTCGAGCGCTTCGAGATATTCAAGCAGCGCCGGGCCTTCGAACCAGAGCATGCGCTTGCTGCGCCGCACCACGTTGTCGCCTTCCAGTGCGCTGACGGGCACCGCGTACAAGTCGCGAATTCCAAGCTGCGCGGCGAATTCGCGAAATTCCGCGGCGATGCGATCAAAAACATCCTGCGAAAAGCCGACCAGGTCCATTTTGTTCACGGCGGCGACGATGTGCTGCACGCCGAGCAAGCTGGCGATGAAGGCGTGGCGGCGCGATTGCCGCAGGACGCCCTTGGTGGCATCGATCAGCACGATCGCGGCATCGGCCGTGGACGCGCCGGTGGCCATGTTGCGCGTGTACTGCTCGTGGCCCGGCGTATCGGCGATGATGAACTTTCGGCGCGGCGTGGTGAAATATCGGTAGGCGACGTAGATCGTGATTCCCTGCTCGCGTTCGGCGCGCAGGCCGTCGGTGAGGAGCGAGAAATCGATGGGGCCGGTCGAGCGGTTCACCTTGCTCTTCTGCACCGACGCGAGCTGATCCTCGAGTACCGACTGGCTATCGTAGAGCAGCCGGCCGATCAGCGTGGATTTGCCGTCGTCGACGCTGCCCGCCGTGGTGAAACGCAGGAGGCCCGCGTTCGAGAGTCGCGAGACGCTCGTTGTTGCCGTCGTCGTTTCGGGAGAAGGCTCAGCAGGGGCGGCCGGCATCAGAAATATCCCTCGCGTTTCTTGATCTCCATCGAGCCTTCCTCGTCGTGGTCGATCACGCGATTTTCGCGTTCGGACCGGCGGAACGAAAGCATTTCCTCGATGATTCTCGGCACGGTGTCAGCCTCGGAGCGGATCGCGCCTGTGCACGGCACGCAGCCCAGGGAGCGCATGCGGCACTTGATCATTTGCGTCTTTTCATTAGGCAGCGGGCGCACGCCTGTCTGCGGCAGAAGAATCGAGTTGCCGCGAATCACGGCTTCGCGCTCTTTCGCGAAATAGAGCGGAACGATAGGAATATTTTCCGACTGGATGTAGAGCCAGACGTCGAGCTCGGTCCAATTCGAAAGCGGAAAGATACGAATACTTTCGCCCTTGTGATGCCGGCCGTTGTAGAGATTCCAAAGCTCGGGGCGCTGGTTCTTCGGGTCCCACTGGCCGAGCGAATCGCGGAATGAGTAGACGCGTTCCTTGGCACGCGATTTTTCTTCGTCGCGGCGCGCGCCACCAAAGGCCGCGTCGAAACCACCTTCGGTGAGCGCGTCGAGCAGCGAGCGCGTCTTCAGCAAGCCGCAGCATTTTTGCGTGCCGAGATCGTAGGGATTCGCACCTTCGTCGAGCGCCTTCTGATTCTTGTGCACGATCAGCTCGGCGCCGACATGCTTCGCGTACCAGTCGCGAAACTCGATCATTTCGGGAAATTTGTAGCTCGTGTCGACGTGCAGCAGCGGGAACGGAATTTTGCCGGGATAGAACGCCTTCTGCGCGAGGCGCAGCATCACCGAAGAGTCCTTGCCGATGGAGTACAGCATCACCGGATGCGCGAATTCGGCCGCGGCTTCGCGGAGAATGAAGACGCTCTCGGCTTCGAGCCTCTTCAGATGACCGGACAGGCCGTTAGCCTCCGCCCTGGGTGGGGCGCCGTTCAGGTCGAGTTTGATCTTTTGTGAAGACATAAAAAAACCCGCTGCTCGATTCATTCGAGGGCGGGTGGATTCCAGTCGAGTTTTGCTAAGAACTTAGCTCGCGAACCCAGGCGCCCCCGCCGGCGTAAACACGTCCGGACAACAACAGCTGCAGACCGGACAAGCGCCGAGTGGCATCAGGTTCATCTCAACTAGACTATCGGAAGTGCCGCGCGGTGTCAATTTTCGTTGGGGGCACGTGTCGATGACCCGAGAACGGATTAAAAGGCTTTGACATAACGGAGGGAGCCATATTAAATCGTAGTATGAAAACTCTGACGGCGCGTGGCCGCCCTTGCCTTGGTTTGCCTCTCTCTGGAGGCGGGAGGCGGTTTTTCGGCTGCTTCCATGCCAGTCTCGCAGCGCGCGGAACTTACCGTCTCCGCTGCGATCAGCCTGAAAGACGCGCTCGACGCGATCAAGCAGGCATACACGTCGCAAGCGCCAGGCCTTTCGATCGCGATGAACTACGGCGCATCGGGGACGCTGCAATTGCAGATCGAGCAGGGGGCGCCGGTCGACGTCTATATTTCGGCGGCGCCGAAGCAGATCGACACGCTCGAGGCGAAAGGCATGTTGCTCGAAGGCACGCGCAGAGACCTGCTGCGCAACGGAATCGTCCTGATCGTGCCGGAGGGATCGACACTCGGGATCTCAAATTTCCAGGATTTGCTGAAGCCGGAGGTGAAAAGAGTCGCGCTCGGCGAGCCCGTGACTGTGCCTGCCGGAAAGTATGCGCAAGAAGTCCTCACGCACCTCGGAATCTACGATCAGGTGAACGCGAAGGCGGTGCTTGCGAAGGATGTAAGGCAGGTGCTTACTTACGTCGAGACGGGAGACGTCGACGCGGGCATCGTCTACACCACCGACGCGCTTTCGTCGAGCAAGGTGAGGATCGTCGCGAAAGCGCCCGCGAATTCCCACAAGCCGGTGATCTATCCGGTCGCCGTGATCAAGACCACGAAAAATCCCGCCGCTGCAAAAGCCTTCGAAGATTTTCTCTCCAGCTCGCAGGGGCGCGCCATTTTCGAGAAATACGGTTTCTCCCTCGGCACGCCCTAAAGTCACTTACGAGCCACGCGGACGCTTCAGCAGTGGGCGGCGTGAGCTGCTTTCGGAGCGTGCGCAGCGCGTTTGCGGGGCGTGAACTGCGCCGCTTCGGTTGAGCCATGGAGAGCGGTGGTGGATGAGGTGCCGCCGGTGATCACCTGCTGGACGTCATCGAAGTAGCCGGTACCGACGAACTGCTGGTGGGCGACGGCATCGTATCCGTGCTCGTGCTCGCTCTGGAATTCCGCGTCCTGCAGGCGGCAGTACGCTTTCATGCCTTCGTGCTTGTAGCCGCGCGCGAGCTCGAACATGGAATGATTCAGCGCATGAAAGCCGGCCAGCGTGATGAACTGGAACTTGTAGCCCATCGCCGCGATGTCACGCTGGAAGCTCGCGATCGTGACGTCGTCCAGATTCTTGCGCCAGTTGAAAGACGGCGAGCAGTTGTAAGCCAGCAGCTTGCCGGGGAATTTCGCGTGAACGCCATCGGCGAATTCGCGCGCTTCGTGAATATCGGGCTTGGAAGTTTCGCACCAGATCATGTCCGCGTAAGACGCGTAGGAAATTGCGCGCGCGATGGCAGCCTTCGTTCCACCGCGAACGCCGAAGAATCCCTCGGAAGTGCGTTCGCCGGTGATGAATGCATGATCCTGCGGGTCGACGTCGCTCACGAGAAGAGTCGCGCTCTCGGCGTCCGTGCGCGCGATGATGACGGTCGGAACACCCATCACGTCCGCGGCAAGGCGCGCGGCGACGAGTTTGTGAATCGCTTCGGAGGTCGGAACCAATACTTTGCCGCCGAGGTGGCCGCACTTCTTCGCCGACGACAGCTGATCCTCGAAGTGAACTCCGGAGGCGCCCGCTTCGATCATGGCTTTCATCAACTCGAACGCGTTCAGATTGCCGCCGAATCCGGCTTCTGCGTCGGCGACGAGCGGCGCGAGCCAATGCGCGACCTTGCTATCGGCGTTGTCCGCGTGATGTCCGTTCGCGTGGTTGATTTGGTCGGCGCGCACGAGCGCCCGATTGATGCGGCGGACGAGATGCGGGACGCTATTGGCGGGATAAAGACTCTGGTCGGGATAGGTTTCGCCCGCTTCGTTTGCATCGGCCGCCACCTGCCAGCCGCTGACGTAGATGGCCTGCAAGCCGGCGCTGATCTGCTGCACGGCCTGGTTGCCGGTCATGGCGCCGAGCGCGGCAACGAACGGCTCCGAATGCAGGAGACTCCAAAGACGCTGCGAGCCGACCTGCGCCAGCGTGTGCTCGATGTGGATCGAGCCGCGCAGCCGCTCCACGTCCGCGGGGCTGTAGGGACGCGTGATCCCCTTCCAGCGCGGATTGGTCCGCCAGTCCATCTCCAAATTCACCTGCTTGCCGTTGTTGCTGGACATCCTTTTGCCTCTATGTGCAATGCGCGCTTCGCCACCGCGCCGATACCGTGGCAGGAAAACTTCCTGGCTTTATTCTTCCAAGGGCAGGTTAGTTAAGTCAAAGTGATTGTAATTATCGTGGCGATAAGTCTGTGTTATCATGCGCGGCAGTTGCAGGGCTTAGGCAGCGACGGTTCAGGGGGAAAGGCCATGGAAATCGACCAAGTGGAGACTTTTCTGGCGGTGGTAATGTACGGCGGCTTTCATCGGGCGGCTGAGGCGCTGCATGTGAGCCAACCCGCGGTTAGCGGCCGGATACGGGCGCTGGAGGAATCGCTAGGCGCTACCCTGTTCACGCGCGGCCGGGCCAATCCCACGCTTTCGCCCGCGGGAAAAGCGCTGCGTCCCCACGCGGAGCAGTTGCTGCGGACGGTGGCTTCGGCGCGGCAGGCGGTGCACGAGCTGCAGCCGCAGACGGGCGGCGCGTTGCGAATCGCGGCATCGCTTTCGGTCTGCACCTATCTGATGCCGGACGTGATGCAGGACTACAAAAACGAGAGTCCGAAAGTGATGGTCCACCTGCGCTCGGGCAATTCGATGCAGGTGCTGAAGATGGTGCTCGAGGGAGAGGCGGAAATCGGCGTAGCGCGCTCGCTGAATCATCCGGAAGTCGAAACCATGACGCTGCGCAACGATCCGCTGATTCTCGTCGGGCATCCGGCGCACCCGCTGGCGGGCAAGCGCGAAGTCCGGCTCGAAGAGGTGGAATCGTGGCCGCTGATCTTCTACGATCGCGGCTCGAGCGACTGGACTTTGAGCCAGGGGCTTTTCCGCCGCGCGGGACTGCTGCCGAATGTGGCGCTGGAAGTCGAAACGATCGAAGCGGCGAAGCGGATGGTCGAGCGGAAACTCGGATTCGGCTTTCTGCCGCAGATCGCGCTCTCGCAGGAATTGCGGCAAGGCAAGCTGATTTCGATCGAGATCGTGGATGCAGAGCCGCTGAGCCGCAACCTCGATGTGATCCATCCGCTGAACCGGCCGCTTGCGAAGGAGGCGCAGGATTTTCTTCGCTTCCTGCGCGCGGCGGCGATGACGACGGCGCCGGAAACGAAACCGGCCGCTGCCCAGCGAAGCGCCGGCAACAAATAGCGCCGATGAAATCGCGCACGACAGTCGAACGAAGCGCTAGAATCACGCTTTTCCCGAGGAGGCATTTCCATGTACTACCAGCCCGGCAAGACGCAGCACGGTCTCCGGTACGATCCGTTCAAATCGTGCGTGATCCCGAGGCCGATCGGATGGATCTCGACCGTCAGCCGCGACGGCGCGCATAACCTCGCGCCGTACAGCCAGTTTCAGATGCTGGCGTTCGACCCGCCGTACCTGATGTTTTCTGCAGGGCAGAACAGCCACGGGCGGCGCAAGGACACCGTCGTGAATGCCGAAGAGACGGGCGAATTCGTGTGGAACATGGCGACGTGGGAATTGCGGGAGGCCGTGAATAAATCCGCTGAAGAAGTTCCGCCGGATGTCGATGAATTCGATCTCTCGGGCGTGACGAAGGCGCCTTCGCATGCGGTCAAGCCGTGCCGCGTGGCCGAGTCTCCCGTGCATTTTGAATGCATCTATCACCAAACGGTGCGGCTGCCCGGCAACAGCAAGCTTTCGACTTCCGACGTCGTGTTCGGCCGCGTGATCGGAATTCATATCAACGATGACGTGATCACTTCCGACGGGCGCATCGACGTGCTCAAAATCCGGCCGATCGCGCGGCTCGGCTATTTCGACTACACGAGCGTGGAGTCGATCTTCGAAATGATCATTCCGGGCAACAACAAGGTGGTGCTCGCGGGAATGGATGGCTCGGCGCGAGACTGAGAATCGCGGGGCTAGAATCCGCTTTCAGGAAAGCCGATGGCGAAATTCGAAAGACACATCTTCATCTGCACGAATCAGCGGCCCGAAGGACATCCCCGCGGCTGCTGCAGCCCGTCGGGCGAAGGCGAACTCCATCGCCTCTTCAAAGTGAAGCTCGCGCAGCGCGGAATCAAGGGCACGGTGCGAGCGAATAAATCGGGATGCCTCGATCAGTGCGAAATCGGCCCGACCGTGGTCGTCTATCCCGAGGCCGTGTGGTACGGCCACGTCACGCCGGAGGACGTGGACGAGATCATCGACTCGCACATCATCGGCGGCCGGCCCGTCGAGCGGCTCATCATCCCCGATTCCCTGCTGAACAATACTCGAAAGAACGGCGCGTCTTCTGAATGAGGGCCTAGGAGTCTTCTGAATCCGGTGGAATTGGCACCGATTGGAACGCACTCGGGTCCCACGTGGCCGTCACATCATTCTGTGACATAGGTCACAGGCCTCAACCCGATATTCGCCCTACAAATGTCTTATGAATAGAGGCGGAGAAAGTAATTCACCACTCTTTCAGAGGCAAGTTATGGGAGAGCAAGAAGGCCGGCGGCCCTCCGGCACAAGCTCGCAGGGTCTCTCCTCGTTCCCGAATCAGATGACTGGCTATCCTGTCCTTTCGGATTTTTATCTCGAACGTCTTTTGGGAAACCTGACAATTTGCAGCCGCACCTCCCGTACGAAGGGATTTGTTCTGTTCTCGGAGGGCGAAAAGGCTCTCGGCGTGTACGTAGTCTGGGAAGGCCGGGTCAAAGTCTCGATTGGTTCTGACAATGGCAAGTCGCTGATTCTCGCATTGGCAGGCCGCGGAGCGGTTCTCGGCCTTCCAGAGACAATCCTCGGACTACCCTACGCTGCCACGGTAGAGGTAGTGGACGCCGCCAAGGCGAGTTTTCTCTCTCGCGACCATCTACTCAGACGCCTGCGCGATACGGAAGCAGCAGCGGCTTACACAGCTGCGGAAAATCTAAGCGCGATCTGCTATTCCCTCACGGCCGAGCTCAAGGCGATCCACCTAACTCAATCCGCCGAACAAAAAATGGCCCGCTTCCTCTTGGGACTGCCTCCTACATCCAAGAATTCCAACGGCCAAATGGCGGTAGCGCTAACAGCAAACCAGGAGGAGATTGGCCAGATGATCGGAGTCTGTCGGGAAACGGTGGCAAGAATCATCTCACGTTTCAAAAGGCAACGAATACTTGAACTGGAGGCCTCGACGCTGGTGATTCATGACAGACCGGCGCTCGAAGAGCTCGCAGGGTCGTAGGAAGGGGAACGGCAGGGTGAAACACCTAGCTTTGATCCGCCGTGAAACAGCGATCGATCGGATCAGATCCGTGGATAAGTTATGGTTGGTGATCGAGATATATTTGCGTAGCTGTGACGCTCGTCACTGCGAAGGTTCGGTGCCAGTTGTATAGAATCGGGGCATAAAATGCATCGCACTTCAAAAGTTGCATCAAAGCGAATCGAGGGGAGTCCAATGAAGCATTGGAAGACTTTCCGCTGGGCGGCGATTGCCGCGCTTAGTTTGGTTTGCCTGCCGATGGGTTCCGCAAAGGCACATGATGAAAACACTCCGAAGGCGACTCCGGCAGCGGCACCGGATTCGAAAGACTCCACTGGGGCTCAGTATATGGGCGCGGAGGTCTGCAAGACCTGCCACGAGGACATTTACAACGGCTGGGAGAAGAGCCCTCACTGGAGACAGACATACAAGGAAGGTGGCCTTACGAAGCACGGTTGCGAGGATTGCCACGGCCCAGGGTCGGAGCACGTGACGGGCGGCGGAGATGTCACGAAGATTTTCGTTTTCGAGAAACATTCCGCGAAAGAAATCAATGCGCGCTGTCTCACCTGCCATGCTTCCGACCCGACTCATCTCGATAGCGCGAATTCGTTCCACCGGGAGAACGAAGTAAGCTGCATCGATTGCCACTCGCCACACCACGCGACAACGAAAGAAAACTTGCTGGTCAAAGGGCAGCCGGAGCTCTGCTTTTCCTGCCATCTCCAGCAGAAGTCCCAGTTTAATATGCCGTTTCATCACCGCGTGAATGAGGGCCTGATCCAGTGCACCGACTGCCATCAACAACACGGATCGGGTGGAGTTTGGGAGTCAGACCATTTGGTGCGGCAAGTCAGCACCTCAAATAGCGGGGATGCTGTCTGTTTCAAATGCCATAAAGATAAGCAGGGGCCCTTCGTGTTCCCGCACTGTTCCGTGAAGCTGGAGGGGTGCGCGACCTGCCATATCCCGCACGGTGGGGCAAATGCCCACATGCTGAAGTACAGCAACGTCAACCTGCTCTGCCTGCAATGCCACAGCGCAGCCCACTTCGGACCCATCCAGTCAGCAGGCAACAACGGCCAGCCAACTGGTTTTGCGGTGATGAATGGTCCGGTTCCGAACAACGCCGTCTATATACAGGCGTGCACAATGTGCCACACGCAAATCCACGGGTCCAACTTTAGCGACATATATTTCCGATAGGGTGCATATGACGAATGTCTGCCATGCGGGGCATAGCGAGGAAAATCATGGACTCCGTGGCAGAAATCACAAGTCTTAATCGGCGGGGTGAAAAATCATGAGAGATCGGTTCGGTATCAGAGCGCTCGGTTTGGTGGTGGCGGCTGTAGCCCTTTTCTTCTTGCCTACTGCTCAAGCCCAGGATAGCTCCGACGAAACCAAGGGAGTAGACTCTGGTAACTATAACGTTCAGCAGTCGGCTGAGATTGGCTATCGGGTAAACTGGATCAACGGAAACCAGGATACGTACGACACGTTTGTGGATCTGAATCAAGGCCCACGTTTGCTCGATTACACCCTGAACATGAGGTCCCTCAACCACCAGGGGCTCCTCTTCGACAACCTCAATGTCAGCAGCTTCGGCTATGGCGGCGATCCGAACGACGTCACGCGCCTGCGGATCGAAAAGGATAAGTGGTACGACTTTTCGTACGTCTTCCGCCGCGACAAGTATTTCTGGGATTACAACCTGTTGGCGAATCCATTCAACCCGGTCCCGATCCCCCCGACGGGGGCCCCTGCCTCGTTTGCGATCACCAATCCCGCGTTCGCCTCTACGAATTCACCGCATTCACTCGATCTCGTGCATCGCATGCAGGATTTCGATTTGACGCTCTTGCCGCTATCCCGCATCCGCTTCCGAATCGGATATTCGCGCAATGTGGAGGAAGGGCCTGCGCTCACTACGGAAGACGCCACCGTCGAAATCCCGATGGCGGAGAATTTCGAAGAGACGACGAACGCCTATCGTATGGGCGTGGATTTCAAAGTCCTGCCGAAAACCACAGTTTCCTACGATCAGTTCCTTGAATGGAACAAGTACGATACCAACGACTCGCTTGCCAACACGCCATTTCTAGTCCAAAACAGTCAGTTCCCCGGCCCACTGCCCGTGAATATGGGAGTCAACTGGTATTACACCCCTACTGGCACTGCTGCCGGCACGACTGGTGTTGGTGGTACCGGCGCCTTTAGCGCATTGGCCGTCCCTTGCGCGACGCCGTTCGCGGCGACAGGTTTCGTGAACAACGCAACCGGAAGCAACGCAGTCACCACAGGCGGTCTCACAGCGGCAAATGTGGGTTGCAAGATGGTCCAGTCGTATACGAGGACTTCCCCCGCGCGGAATTTCATGCCCACGGAGCGGGTGAGCTTTCAGTCCACCGATATCCCAAAGCTTGAGATGTCAGGTTCGGCCAGCTACACCAACGCCGCCAATCGGGTCGTGAACCTCTACGATTCGATAAACGAATGGGCGGCCTCCACGACAAGTTTGGTTCGCGACTCCATCGTTTCAGGTCCGTCAAACGCCAACGAAATCTTTGCGCACGCGGATTGGTCTGCCATTTACTCGTTTACCCAAAGACTTCGGCTCCTCGATAACGTTCATTACGACCAATGGCAAAATCCTGGAATAAACCCCCAGACGACGACGGATCTGTTCGCCTCGCAACCCTCGGTCGCAGGCCAGACAGGCATACTGCTGCCAATAGCACAATTTGCGCTGCCGGGGGTTCCTACCGGGCCGGGTACGCCGACATTTGCCAGCATCTGCCCGAACACCGGCACGGCGGCGGCACCCATTTACCTTTCGCCGACTTGCCCGCAGCACCAGAGCTACGGTGCGACCGGTAACGTCAGTGCTACCTCGAGTGCGGCCGCTGACGCTGCAACAACGTTGACGGAGAATTACCTGGGACAAAAACGGTTATCGAACACCATCCAACTCGAGGTCGATCTGACAAACCGCATCACCGGCCGAATCGGTTATATGTACGAGGATAACCGGATCAGCCAGTACTTCGCTAGTCAAGCGCTGGATGATATCTATTACCCCGGCGGGGCCGGCGGCACGATGGCAAACGACTTTTATGCCGCCCGCGGAAATTGCCCATACACGGGGGGGACGACCACTTTTAATCCCCATGCTGGTGGCACGTGCGCCCAAAATACGGACGGCTCGGTTACATGGACTGCTTCTCAGGCTACGATAAATTCGGCTCTTGATGTGCCTCGCCAGAACTTTCCGATCAACGAGCACGTAGGTCTCTTCGGCCTGACAATGCGGCCGATGGATACGCTGCGAATCGATAGCGATTTCCAATTCGGGTATACCGATTACTCGTACACGCGAACTTGGCCGCGGCAAATCCAGAGCTACAAGGTTCACGCGAATTATCGGCCGCGGACGTGGGCGACTATAGACGCTGCCGTCGATATTCATGAGAACCGCGACAACGTCTATCAAGTCAACGACCTCGAACACGCCCGGACGTACAGTATTGCCATGATGCTGGCGAAGCCGGATTCCAAGTTTGCCTTCAACGTTGGATATAATTACACCGATCTCCAGTTGCAGGCCTACATTTGCTTCAACGACGGTTTCGGGTCGATGACGAACGTTGGTACTGGAATCGGGCTGCCAATGTTTCCATCCACGGGACCGGGGTCATGCGCCCTCGGCAATACTACGTCGGATAACCTTCAGGGTGGGACGGAGTACTATTCCAGCAAGCAGCATTACGCCTACAGCGACGTGATGTACAAACCGATGAAGCGAGTCACAATAAGCCTCGGATATACTGCGACATTTGTTGGCGGCACCTCGGGGGTGATCAATCCAGTGGTGGGGCCCGGGGTCCTGTCCTTGGATCCGCTGGAGCCTAGCGGTACCCTGGCATTCAATTACCAGAGGCCTTTCGCTTTGATCCAAGTCAACGTTTACAAGGGCCTGACCTACAAGACGCAATGGAACTATTACGGATACAACTCCAAGGGGCCAACAAATACCAGCATCCCCATCACCGGCGGGACTTACTCGCTCGAACCGATCGGTGCTCCAGATTTCAACGGTAGTACAGCGACCTTCTCGGTTCGCTATGCCTTCTGATGTGTGATCGAGAACGTAAAATAGGAGCTTCGTGGACGTGGAGCTCCTGGCGAGGGTGGGCCTAAGCTAATGAGTCGAGATGTTTGTGCGCGCATGAGTGGTTCACGGAGCCGAAGATACCTCTGGGCATTGCCTCTGGCTGTCTCGCTGCTTGCATTCTCGTTGCCGGTATGGGCCCAGGGCGAAGGCGCTGCGCTTTTCAAATCAAAATGCGCCGGCTGCCACAGTCCGGACGGCAGCGGGAGCGGTCCGGCGGGCAAAGCGATGCACCTGCGTGATCTCGGTTCGGCAGAGGTGCAAAAGCAAAGCGATGCGGAACTCACGGCAATTACTACTAACGGCAAGGGCACGATGCCAGGCTATAAGGGCAAGTTGACTGACGAGCAAATCAAGCAGGTCGTTTGTTTTATTCGCAGCCTCGCCAAGAAAGGCTGAGAAGCATTCCGCTTCCGATGAACTTGAGTGATTGTATGCCGCGGTCGAATTCCCTTTTTCGGGTTCGAAATAATTCCCGCTCTCGACTAATTCGGCGGCGAGGATTATATTCGTAGCAACTTCTGAGGAGGAATAGGATGAATTGTTCTCGAAGTCGAATGCATTGGACGGTGCTCCTGTTGGTTCTCTGTGTGATTGGCCTTTCCGCGCCGGTGTGGGCGCAGGGCGAAGGTGCCACTCTGTTCAAGTCGAAGTGCGCTGCCTGTCATGGCGCCGACGGCACTGGCAACACGCCCGTCGCCAAAGCGATGCACATTCCCGATCTCACCTCGGCCGCCGTGCAGAAGCTAACCGACGCGGAACTCACCGCCGCCATTACCAACGGCAAGGGGAGCATGCCCGCCTACAAGGACAAACTCTCCGCCGATCAGATCACAGGAACCGTCGCCTACATCCGGGAGCTGGCCAAGAAGAAGTAAGACGTCGGCCGCTGCATCGCGCCGCCGTCTAGCGTTCCGCTATCCCGTTTCCGGGAGGTTTCATGTTTGGGCCAACGGGAACCCTCATCGCGCCGACTGCCCTGGCGCTGTTGGCGATTCCTTTGTTCCTCCGCGCTGCTGCTGCCGCCTTCGGCCTCTGCGGTTCTCCTGGGCGAGTCCTTTGGAGTAGCACGCACTTGAGGCTGCCGCAGGCCTTCTCCTGCGCAAATGCGGAACGCTGCATTTCCGCCGCCCCATTCACCACAGAGGAACGACCTTGACGCTTCTCGACCGTCTCGTTTCCTGGCTTCGTCCCGCCGCTTACCTCGGTCGAAACTGGCTTTCGCTGATCGGAGCCGTACTGACCACAACCTCAGCCATCACCATGATTGCCTTCTGGCTTTTCGAAATCGTGGTGGGCGGCGGGGCAGTAACGTATCCTTACGCCGGAATCATACTATTCCTGATCCTTCCCGGCCTGTTCGTCCTTGGTCTGCTGTTGATGCCGCTCGGGGGATTGATGCGGCGGCGAGAACTGCTCGCGAGCGGCGAGCTTCCCACAGTTTATCCGCGGATTGACCTGAACGATGCGATGCTGCGTAAAGCTGTCACCTTGATTGGGTACGCCACGTTCGCCAACATCGTGATCTTCACGATCGCCTCGTATCGAGGCGTGCAGTACATGGATTCCGTGCGCTTCTGTGGCGCCACGTGCCACACGGTCATGCAACCTGAGTACACCGCGTATCTCGATTCGCCGCATTCGAGGGTCGCCTGCGTCGATTGCCATATCGGAGCCGGTGCTTCCTGGTTCGTCCGGTCCAAGGTCTCCGGGGCCAAGCAGGTTTTCGCGGTGGCTTTTCATGACTATCCGCGCCCGATTCCGTCGCCTGTTGAGCAGCTCCGGCCGGCGCGGGCGACTTGCGAACAGTGCCACTGGCCGCAGCGTTTTATCGGCAACCCCATTTTGATCATCAATCACTACGCCGACGACAAGGACAATACGCCCTCGACAACCGTGTTGCTCATGAAGGTGGGCGGAGAACACGGGCAAGGGGAGGACGGAATCCACGGCCACCATTTGAACCCCGGGGTTCGGATCACGTACATTGCGACCGATCAGAAGCGGCAGGTGATTCCGCAGGTCACATATACCGATCCTACGGGTAAGAGCATTGTCTTCAATTCGACGGATACGAAAGCGACGCCGGAAGAACTGGCACGCGGCGAGCACCGCACCATGGACTGCATGGACTGCCACAACCGGCCGACACACACATTCGAGCTGCCCGATCGCGCGCTCGACGAGGCCATATCGCGGCAGCAAATCAGCGCCAGCCTGCCATTCATCAAGAAACAGGCGCTCGCGGCGCTCAAAGCGGACTACCCGGATCGCGATACAGCGAAAGAGCGCATCGCCCAAACGTTGCGGAATTTTTACACCACGAACTATCCGCAGCTGGTGGCGTCGCAAAGCGCGCAGCTTGACTCGTCCATTGCTGGCGTGCAGGCCATCTATTTGCGCAACGTCTTCCCAAAAATGGACGTGACTTGGGGCACTTATCTCAACAATCTCGGACACACGGATTGGCCGGGATGCTTCCGCTGCCACGACGGCAGCCACGTTTCCGCGGACGGCCAGACGATTCCCAATGATTGCGATACTTGCCATCATCTTCTGGCGGTCAGCGAGCAAAACCCGAAGGTTCTCTCGGACTTGGGGATGAAATAGTTCATGGTTTGGCGGCGAGTCGTTTGCCTGCCTCGCGTAGTGCCGAGCAGACTGGAGCGAACATGCGTTGGCCACTAGCGGCCGTGCTCATTCTCGCTTTCGCTGTCCCCGCTGCTTCCGCGCAGGACAACTCCGAGTGCCTGGCCTGCCATGGCCAGCACGACCTGCAGGACCAAGCCGGCCATAGCGTTTATGTCGATGGGACGGCGCAAAAGGCCAGCATTCACGGGACTCTGCCATGCACGGGCTGCCACGCCGACATCAAGGGCTATCCGCATCCGGAACATCCCGCCGCCGTGCACTGCGGCACCTGCCACGCGGATGAAGCCAAGGATGTCACCGAAAGCGTCCACGCGAACGTCAGCGCGAACACCTGCCTGGGGTGCCATGGCGACGCGCACTCCATTGTGCCGGTAAACGACCCTCAATCCCCTGTTTTCACGCTGAACATACCGAAGACTTGCGGATCATGTCATGGCAATCCTGACATGGCCAAAAAGTTTGGCTTTCCCAACGTTTATGCCATGTACATGGACTCGATTCATGGCTTCGCGCTGACCAAGGACGGGTTGCTCGTGGCTGCGTCGTGCGCGAGCTGCCATGGAACACACAAAATATTGAGCCACACGAATCCTGAGAGCCGAACTTACCACACGAATATTCCGGCCACTTGCGGCTCGTGCCACAACGGCCCCGAAAGGGCGTATTTCGCAGGCATTCATGGCCAGCAACTGAAAGCCGGAAATTCAAAGGTTCCCGTCTGCTCGGACTGCCATACGGCACACCAGATCGTTCAAGTGCAAACCGTCTCCTGGCAGATGGAACGGTCGGCGACTTGCGGGAACTGCCATCAGAAGCAATACGCGACCTACCTCGACACGTTCCACGCCCAAGTCTCGGCTTTGGGATACACCGAAAGCGCCCACTGCTGGAATTGCCATCGCGAGCACGACATCCTCCCGGCTTCGGACCCGCAGTCCACAATCGCACCCGGCAATCTGGTGGCTACTTGCGGCCAGTGCCATGCGGGAGCGACGACGAGTTTTGTCAGCTACCGTCCCCACGCCGACTCGCGTGACTTCAAATCTTTCCCGGCGCTCTATATTTCGGCGCTATTCATGAATTTGCTGCTGCTTAGCATCTTCAGCTTTTTTGGAGTGCACACACTTCTGTGGTTTATCCGCTCTTATTTCGATCGCCGCAAGGCGGGCGCTCGTGCAGAGAGCGGTGATTAGCGCGAGGCAATGATGAACGAGAACAACACCAGCAATCGCTACTACACACGGTTCTCGCTCGGCCAGCGGTACCTCCACGGCGTCATTATGAGCACGTTCGTCGGCTTGGCCTTCACGGGAATGGTTCTTCGCTTCAGCCACACAACCTGGGCGCCGGCGGTCGCGCATGCGGTCGGCGGATTCGCCGCCATTCTCTTTTTCCACAAATTCTGCGCCGTGCTCTTGACCGTGGCGTTCCTGATTCACGTGGGAGATGTCGTCGTCTACCGGGGAATTATCAAGCGAGACATCGGCGTTTTCTGGGGACCGAACTCGATGATCCCTCAGCTGAAGGATCTCAAAGACCTTTTCGGCCAATTCCGGTGGTTCTTGTGGCTTGGGCCGCGCCCGAAGTTTGACCGCTTCGCCTACTGGGAGAAATTCGACTACTGGGGCGTCTTTTGGGGCATGGCTGTCATCGGATTTTCGGGGTACTCCATGTGGTTCGCTCCGTTCTTCGCGAGGTTCTTCCCGGGTTCCTGGCTCAATATCGCGCTTCTGATCCATGGCGAGGAGGCACTGCTTGCCGCATGGTTCATCTTCGCCGTCCATTTCTTCAACACACACCTCAGGCCGGGAAGCTTTCCCATGGATCTGGTGATCTTCACAGGGCGTGAAACGGAGAAAGAACTCAAGGAAAAACATCCGGAGGAATATCAGCGCCTGCTGGAGACGGGTCAACTGCAGGCGGCGCAAGCGAGCGCACCGCAGCAGTGGCTCACGGTTTTCGGCAGAGTGATCGGTACGGTGATTATTTCGAGCGGCTTCGTTCTGCTCGTGCTTACTCTGGTCGCGTTCTTCAGGAGACAATGACCGCGGGCTTCACGCGGCTGTCATCGATCAACTGAGAGGCTCGGCGAGATGCTCGCTCCCGAGCCCTGCCTTTTTGTGAAACACCCGCGGACACGCGGCCCGTCGATCGCCGTCCGCAGGCGATGGGCTATTTCCCTTGCAGCGACGCCAGGTAATCACAGAGGTTCTTGATACGCCGTTGGACAATTCTTTCGTTCTGATTATCGAACGAGCGGAAGATCGGCCCCCACGTCGGCATATCCGATGAACCGTGGGCGGTGACGCCTGGCCCAAACTCGAGGATGCTCGCCACGTAGTCGTACGGGAATTTGCCCAAATGGCGTTTTGCGAGCGTCGTCAGATCCGGCGGCGGCGTCTTCAGCAAAGTCGCCAGCGGACCATGCCCCTTCGCATCCGCGCCGTGGCAGACGGCGCAATACTGTTTGTACATCTGCTCGCCCGACGGCATATAGGTCGGCGGAAGCTGTGTTTGGTCGACGCTCAACCCGGCGCCGGCAACGCACGCGATCGACAACAACGCAGTCGCCAAAATGAAGGGTCGAATCGCCATAAATCCTCCACGGCTTACGCGCATCATTTCGCCTGCAGCGACTGGATGTAACTCGTGAGCCGCGTAATTCTCAACTTCACCTGGGCTTCGCTCAATCGCTTGATCTTGAAGTCGTCCCCCCACACAGGCATTTCGGCCGGCCCGTGCGCCGGCAGTACAACGCCGTTCCGCAACACGCTCGACACATAGGCGTCGGGAAATGTGCCGCCGTTTCGCTGCGCGAGCGTCGTCAAGTCGGGCGGCGATCTGAATGGATAAGGCGCAGGGCCAGTCCCCTTCAAATCGTTTCCGTGGCACACGGCGCAGCGCTGCGCGTATAACTCCGCGCCCGAGGGAGTATCTTGGGCCGCGACCTCCTGGATCGATTCCAGATATTTCACGAGATTTTCCAGCCTGACGTTCCCGCGGTCCACATCGGCTTCGATCTCATGAAAGATTGGGCCCCAGATCGGCATTTCGCGGGAGCCATGCGCTGTAACAGCTTTGTCGCCCATGATCACTTCGCGCACATATGCCGCCGGAAACTGCCCTCGATGATTCATCGCAAGCAGCGTTAGGTCGGGTACTTTGGCCTTCAGCGCGGGCGCTGCCGGCCCCGCTCCTTTGCCGAGTATGCCGTGGCACGAGGCACAGTAGGCGCGGAAGAGATCCGTCCCCTCGACGGAGCGGATTAGCGGAATTAACTCCTGTTCCCCCTTCGGCGCGGTCTGAGTCTGCCTCCCGGCTCCCGTGAGAATCACGCTGGCCAACGCAATTCCCAGCCCAAGATGCAGGGCCCTCTTCATTCTGTCGTCCACCCTCTTCACTGTAGTTGCCCTTCCTTCAGCGATTGTGGTGGCGCTGTCCGTACTTCAACTATCTTCTACGTGGAACGCGCTTGTGCCGCTGTGATCCTTGTCACGTCGGGTAGTGACCATAGGCAACGGACCAGCCACCGATATGTGAGCCACGTCACGGTCGCAGTTCCGAAAAGCTCGGATGATCTCAGCAAGGGTTGCTTCTATGAAACGCATCGCGATCGTGAGCAGCGGCGGCGACGCTCCCGGGATCAACGCCGCCATTCGAGCCGCCGTGCGAACAGCCATCGACAAGGGATGGGAGGCTTTCGGCGTTCGCCACGGATATCGCGGCCTTACAAACGGCGAGTTTCTCCCTTTAGGGCTTCGGGACGTCGGCGGAATCATTCAGCATGGCGGGACCATCCTGGGCAGCAAGCGATACCCTGAATTCAAGGCCAACGAAGCGCAACTGCACGCCATTCGATTCTTGCGTCAGCGTGAGATTGACGCGCTCATCGTAATTGGCGGCGATGGCTCACAAGCCGGCGCTCATGCCCTGTCGCAGAAAGGCTTCCCCGTCGTGGGAATCGCCTCAACCATCGACAACGACCTGTGCGGCTCCGAAATCACCATAGGCGTCGATACGGCGCTCAACGTCGCCTTGGAAGCAATCGATCGCATCAAAGTGACGGCTTCCTCTCACGAGCGCGCCTTTCTTGTCGAGGTGATGGGACGCAATTGCGGCTACCTCGCGCTCATTTCCGGAATTGCGGGCGGCGCCGAATGCGTCGTTGTTCCCGAAGCCCCGGTCGATCCGGAGACGGTCGCCCAGGATTTGCTTGCTGCCTACGAGCGCGGAAAAGCGCACGCCATCGTCGTCGTTGCCGAGGGAGCTTGCTACAACGCGGAGGGCCTCACGCGCTATTTCCAGGAGCATCGCGAACGCCTTGGCTTCGAGCTGCGCGTAGTGAAATTAGGCCACGTCCAACGCGGCGGCACGCCGGGCGTCTTCGACCGCCTGCTCGCCACCCGCATGGGCGCCGCCGCCACCGACTGCATCGCCCGCGGCGAATTCGGCGTCGTAGTGGGTCTCATCAACGGCGCGATGGTGGCAACGCCTTTGGCGGAAATCGTCGGCAAAAGAAAAACTCTCGATCCAAACCTGCTGAATTTGGCGCGAATCCTTGCACGATAGTGGTTGGTAGGGGCGGTGGGGATCGGACCCACGACCTTCGGCTTAAAAGAATCTAGGTAGGGAAATTGCTAACCCGTTGACGGCGCGCACCTTATAACGGGAAAACGGCCACGAAACAGCATCTCCTATAAGGCGTTATCGGGCGCTAATCGGGCGCTGCCTTTCGACAGGGTTTCATCGCACGCTTTACTAAGAATCCGGCTCTGTCTCCTCGTTCGTCGGACCGCTTCCAAGCAGTTTGATATCGCGTTTCTGTAGCAATAGTTGCACATGGTCTATCTTCTCGACATCGTCAGAGACCGGAAGCGAAGCGCCGAGCCCTATCAGCTGATCGACTTCTCTTAGCACGCGAGTTGTCAGGATTCTCCCCTCGTCGGCGTTAATCACATGACTCTCTACTGAGTGCTTGACTGTTTCGAGGACCGTTAGCCCCTTAGACACGGCCTCCATTTTTCTTTCAAAGGTGTCAAGTTGCCGAAACCTGATCTTGTCCCACCATTCATCCAGTAGCGTTTTAATTGCGTCCATAACCGTTTTCGCACATAGAACTCCAATTAGCAGGGCACTCCCAGAGTCGAAATATATAAGTCGGAGATCCTCGGTCACGCCCAGGATTCGTGCGACATTCGCGTGGAGCTTGATGAGGTTGGTAACAAAGCGCGTGAGCCTAATCGGCTCAATCCCCAGCCCGTCGTAATCTATGAGCTGAAGTTCCAACACATCTTCGGGGCTCTTGGCGGGTTCCAATTTCTCCTTTTCCAGAAGCTCGGAACACGATTTGTCCAAGTTTCTCAACGAGCCCAAGAGTGCGTGGAATCGAAAAAACTCGGATGTCCAAATAGTGGCGCTATTCGGCGTGCTTTTGAAAGAGACCATCAAGTTACTCAATCGCGTCGGATCGTACACGGAGCCAACGTCCAGTGATCTCATTATCTTCTTCGCTGTCGGGTCCTCCGCGAGTCGTTCGTATGCCGCCCGGGACCCAAATAATAGTTGGGCAAACAGTTGTTTCTGACCCTCAGCTATTGCCACGTTCGCGGTTCCGAGAAGCGGATCCAGCAGCTTGAGAAGTTCCACCACCTTCATGTCCTGGACGATTCTCTTTAGGGCACGTGTGTATTGGAGTGCTTGCATGTGCAGTCCTTGTATTCCTGTTCTTGATCCAGTCCATAGCCTGCTAGGCCCCGTCTGCCAGCAGCATTGTACTTCTTGA
>JBKQNJ010000093.1:0-28077 GCA_052146315.1 Candidatus Acidiferrales bacterium
GCGGGGGCAATACGGGGGCAGTAGCAGTTCCGAGTTCAGACAACAAATGACTTACGACTACAACACATTCCGCAGAGTTCTTTTGGATTCTGCGCCTTGATAAATTCGATCCCCACCGCCCCTACCAACCTAACCAGCTGAAATAAACGGAGTTCAACACGCGCCTCGTGCTGTGTACCCCGCGTGTACCTCTTCACACAACGGCTGCTTTTCTAGCGGCTCATCACGTCGCGACCAGAGACGATGGCACATCTTCCCTAGTATCGTCTGAAATGCGAGAAACGACCTTCACGGTCACGGAAGTCCACGACGATCTCATGAAGGAGGCTGGGGGCAACTGTTTTTGAATAAAGTCGGGGCCCGCCTAAATTTGTATTGTCCAAGTAAACGGCCAGTGCGGCGAAATCCGCGTGCTGAACGTTTCGTAGGATCCGCTGTTGCGGTTTCGGAAAATCAAGGTACTGCCGATTGAACTCTGCCGGCTTGAAGTAAGCGATGACAGTCGCTTCGATCAGCGAAACTTGTTCATCCAGGGATGGCTTGTAGGCCAGAACTTTCTGAGTTCGCTGTCGCGATGGCTCACCGATTATTTCCGGTAGTACTGCGTCGATGGTCAGTACATCCTTCTGGTAGCTAAAGGCATGCACGATGGCGAAGAGTTCGGAGTCAGGATCGTTCGTGTGAATCTTCGCCTGTATCTTTTGTAACGTCGGATGATTTGCCAGGCGGTCATTCGCGGAACGCCGCAACCCCTTGCCCACGTACTTGACTTCCAAGTCTTTGGCCCATTGCGGAACCTCGGTCATGAAATCCACGTAGTTCGAAAGAAAGGTATGCGCGAAAACCACGCCGTTTGCATCTCGCGTAACAAGTTCATGGCGCGGGTAAGGCGAGGCCTCGAAGGACACCTCCTCCAACGTGAAATGCTTGCGAGGGATTTCGACAGGAGATTGGTAAGGAATTCCCTCGCGCTTGTATTCAACTACGAATCGGACAAGATCATCCGAAACCTCAATACTTTCGGGCAACACGGAAATCAGCGGACGTTTTCCAGGCAGATAAATGTGACAGTCGTGGAGCCGCGTGACCAAACCCTCGCTCACTGAATCATCGAGTTCATGCAAATCCGAAATGCGAAACATAAAGCGGTCTACGGACTTAAACGTGAGGAGGAACTCGGATCGGTACTTGGGCGCGGAGGGATCGGACATTTCGAAAGTCTAGCATTCCGTCGCGGCTCGCGTTGCTGGAGTGACGATTCGAAGCATTGTGGGGCTTTTTACAAGCAGCGCGAGTGCAAGCTCCGATGCGACTGATATACACTCAGTGCGACTGATGAATTCACCTGCTGCGAACCTTCCCATGAATATTCAGGCCCAAGACCCGTCGTCGCTGCCCCCAAGCTCGCCGAGCTCGCGAAGAAGTTTCGGCGCTCCGTGCTCGAGGCCATCCTTCCGACCGTGCTTGAGAAATGCCTGCCCGGACCGTCTGTTCTGCAAAACGGCTAGTTTACCTGAACGACCCTTAACTTGATCGCCGTCGGTTGCTCGGCTGGCTGAGTTCGAGCGATTCGGGTCGGCTGGATCAACGGTAGGCGCCGTCATACTTGACAAATTCGTTAACGAAGTAGAATCTTTCACCTGCCGTGGGGTCAAGTTGTCGGTCGGCGCTCGAAGGGAGTGAACCCATTGTGGTGGAGACTCGCTCTGGGGGCGGCGTGTGTCGTGTTGGTCGGAGGTATGTTTTTGTTGTGCCGCCAGGCATGGCGGCAGGGCACCCGTTGGGTGGCCCTCTCCTACGTGGTCCTTGGGATCACGCTTCTGGGGGGCGTCGCCTACTTCGGTTACTTTGGCCTTGCTCCGGGTCTCAGAAAGCCGCACCGGTTTGCGCGAACCAGAGCGGCCGGAAAAGTTCCGAATTTGATTCTTACTCAACCCGAGATCGACCAGGCGACAAGCGAAATCGCGGCGGCCGACAGCTCAAGTCTGGAGCAACTGGCTGTGCTAGAGGAAGTCAAACCAGGCGTGGCGATCTACAACGCGGTCTTCTCGCCGGTTTCCGCGTCGGGTAAGAACGTCTTGATTGACCGGCAACCGACGAAAGTCGATTTCTATATTGGCACGCCCAGCCCTGATAATGCCGTTCCCGCGAACAACACTCCCGTGAGCCCTGAGTTGAGCTCCAAGTCGGGGGCTCAACAACTGCTGGTTACACTCTCCTGCAGCTTTTGCAGCGGGCCGCGAGTCGAGAAAGGAACGCTCGAATACACACCGGAGGCCGCCGGTCCTTCAACGCACGCTATGTTTTCGATCCTACCGGACCGGAGCACGACCAAAGAAAGCGTGAGCGATCTCGTGTTTGAGATTACGGGAAACGGAGTGCTCTACGATAACGTCGTGGTTCCCGTAGCGATCGAGGCGGCAGGAGCAAATGGTTCGGTCGCCGCAGTCGCCAGTGATTCGCCGAATGCCGCCGTGGGCAACAAGGTCCAGCCCGCAGGGTCGAGAGACGTAGACCTGACGATTACGGCCAAAGATGTGAACAATAACGTTGTCATCGCCCTGGCGGCTTCCAATACCGATCTGGCGCAGTCGTTTGCTGGGAAAAGCACCGATCAGAACGGGGTTCCCAAGGATTTCGACACAGGCCTGTCGGTTGACGATCTTTCCGCCACGCTCCGCGATGATTACGAGGATCTGCGCCGAACGATCGGTCAGAACAAGGATTTGCAGAACATCTTGGGCGGGGATCGAGCGGCGTTGGACTTGCCTGCGGATACGAGCCTCTCGCCAGCCCAGGGTCAGGTGCTGTCGAATATCCTGCAGAGCGTCGGCGTGGTCCTGTATCGGAAATTATTTGTGAACACCGCCGATCCTGACTTGCACACTCTGATCGGTGCCGTCGAGCATTTCAAGCGCAAGGATGGACATCCCACCCTCGTGAGAATCGAGACAGGCGACATCTTCATCCCTTGGGAACTTCTGCACCCTCCCGGTCCCATGGCCCCGTCCCAGTTCTGGGGTTTTCGATACGAGATCGTGGTCGATCCACTCGGTAGGCATGTTCCCGGGTACTATCCGGGCAAGCTTCAATATGCCTCAGGCCCGCTGGTTTTCGGAAAATACGATGCGCCGTTAGGTAAGGACCAAAACGTGTCTGAGCTCGGAGATGCAGAAGCGGAGTTTCTTTCCGGCCAACTCGGGTTCAAAGGACTGCTCAAGGTGTTTTCCAGCGACGCTTTCAAGAGCGCCATCACGAACACCGCAAGTCCGGTGCGGGTTGTGGTGGTGTTCCTACATGGCCAAAACGACATTTCCGCAGCCGTCCCGAACGCCGGATCGGTGTCGCAGACGTTTGGCGGGCCGGAGCTGATTTTCGGTCCGAGCGACACCCTGAGCGTGAAGTCGCTTGAGGACCTGTATGGGACGGTCGACACCGACCAGGTGATCCTGTTTAACGCGCAGCCACTAGTGTTTTTGAACGCGTGCGAGACGGGATCGGGCGGGTTTCTGGCCACCAACAGCCGAAACTTTCCGAGAACCTTTCTGGAAATGGGAGCTCGGGGGGTTATCGCGACCGAGGCGCCGGTGTGGATCAATTTTGCCGATGATTTCGGCAAAGACCTGCTGACCGACTTAGGAGGGAAGGGGCCCGTCTCGTTGTCGCTCTTCAACACGCGGGTCAAGTTTCTGAAGAAGTTCAACAACCCCCTGGGGCTGTTGTATGAGTATTCGGGCGGTGTCGACGCTGCGCTCATTGAAAATTAACCCCATGGGGACGGTCGAATCGAGTGGACTCGATCCGGTGCGTTCAGTAACGCGAACCTTTATTGACGATTCATATACGAGTCTTTAAGCGGGCGGCCGCAAAGTTCAAAGGAGCCTCGGATGCGACGCGTGGTATGTGCGGTGGCTTCGCTATTGCTCACAGCGACTCTGGTTGGCGCGCAAGGAAGTAAGGCAGGGGGCAGCCAATCATCCCCTTCATCGCCCCAAGGCGGGGGACCGACGGGTCCGTCAGGGCCCTCCTCGCCGGCGGGTAGCTCGGGCGGCCAGGGTGGATTCTCGATTGAAGCAGAGATCTTGGCGTACAAGAGTCTGCAATCCGATAGTGAAGCGATCGCCTGTGATGTGGCCGGCTTCTTGGTGACTCCGGAAACTACGGGGCTCTCACCGAACGCACCCGGGACGGCAACCAGCGCGTGCACCGGCAGCACTGGAACCTCCCGGACCGGAGTCATCATCCTGTCATCGTCCGGGACCACGCTTGCGAATTATCAGGTGTGGCGCATGAACATGTCGCTGATGAGGCAGCTCACCATCCGAGCCGCGGACTTCAAATGTCCTTCGACGGACCGGGAAAAGGCGCTGGGGCCTGCGGGGCTCGATGCGGCGACCGAAGCAGTGGCGCTGGTGCAGAGCGTGCTGGGACTGTTCGCGTCGAACTCCTCGACCGTGGGAGTACAGGGCACGATCGGGGATCAGGCTCTTATGGACGGAGTTTCAAGACAGCTTCGGGGACTGAAGATTGCCGTGCTGATGCCTGACACCTATGCCCCCTATACCTTGGGAGGCTTGGACTTCGCGAAGTCTCCTTTCCTTGGAGCCTTGGGTACCCTTATGCGTTGCCGCGTCTGCTTGCAGAGTCTGCTGAAGGATTATCAATCGAACAAAGCGCAATCGGACGATCTGACCGCCAAGCGCAAGACTGCCGCGGACACGCTGAAAGAGGATCAAGACGAAGTAGGGAAACTGACGGGTGACAAGCTCAAGGCAAAAGACGACGAGATCTCTCGATTGACCCAGGAGATCAGCGAAGCCGACGTCCAGATCAAAGCTCTGAATCAAGCCGTAGCGCAGGTTCCCGCCGGCGACGTTGCCGGCCTACTCGCGAGCATCGACGCTTTTCTAAGCAGTCTTACCGGGGGAAGTGGCGGCGGAGCGGCGAACCCCCAGGCGGGCGCGCAGAACCCACCGCCTTCAGGTTCAAGTCCGCCGACGGGAACTGGAACGAACCAGCCGGCTGGTCCTCCTTTGGGAAATGGAACCGCCAATGCGCCTGGGAATGCCACACCTCCAATCGCCGCCATTCTCGCAGCAGACGGACTGGCTGAACAGCTAGGTGTAAAGGAAGACGGCGCATTGCCTTCTGAGTCGATCTGGCAGCACATCCTCGTGTTGAAAGCACTCGAGTCGGGTGGCTCGGTGTTAACCCACAGCAACATTTTTGGCGGCAAGGTCTTCTTCAGTGGCGGGTCCGTGGCCACGTATTCAATGTTCACGCTCGATGGTCAGCTGAGCTGTTCAGGAAATGTCTACGACTATGGCGGGTTCATCCGAGCAGAGGACTTCGCCGGGGCATTTCGTAAGGTCGATCTCGACCCGAGGCAGCAGCAGATTTTCGTGCGCGGCGGGTGCAGTAGTCCGGACAAGAATCCATAGCATCGTCTCAGGTTTTTAAAGATTCGCCAAAGAGCACTCTATCAAGTGAACATAGTAGGGCTCCGAAATATTCAGTGATGATTTGAAGAGGAATCGTAATCGACGGCAAACTCGGTTTCATCGTCTCCGGCAACGACCCGGCGTGGAACTTCCGACAATTCCTGCTGTTATGAATCGCGTCCTCGCCGAGCTAAAGATGCTGCTGTGAGCGCTCAGGGCGATGGTCATCGAACTCAGTCGACCGGATGCATTCAACTGCGAGGAAGCGTCTCGGTGGGAGGGTTGCTTTCCTTGCTCAGTTTTATGGGATCAACCCTTGTCGCAAATAATTCTCGGAACATCACAATGATCTGCAGGATGCTGGCAATGAAGAGCACGACGCCAGCAACCGCACCCCAAACCGCGTCTTCTGAGTACGACGCCTTAAGGAAGGCCGCGAAAGCGTGGACGTATAGAAACACTCCCGTTATGAGTCCAACGACGACGATTAAGAGAGTGAAAAGCTTTCCGATGTCGCAAGTGTGGTGCTTCCACATCGCACAAGCAAAGTACGCCAGCGCAACAATGGCGATACCGACGAGGAGGACGATTCCCTCATTCATTTGAGTAGTTTGTCCCCCAAGAGAATGCCGATGATTCCACCAATCAAGGCACCCGGTGGACCGCCGGCGAGTCCGCCAATGGCTGCTCCCGCGGCCGCCCCCGCGAACGCCTTCTGTTGAGGCGTAAGAATTCGCTGTAACTGGGGCAATCCACAATATCCGCACCTATACTGCCGCGGATCACTGCCCGGATCGGTGTTGATTGTGCCGCAATTTCGACAGATGAGAGCCATTTGTGGCGAACGTCCTCAGGAAGCTAGCGCGAACGGGTGGAATAAATCAACCGATAGCTGATGTTTGAGGCGCGATTAAATTCCTCGGTCAATTGCGAGTCTAGAGACAACAACTTGGCCTTGAAGATTCAACTCTTCTACCCTCCATCCGGCGTCAACCCATGGACGGCATTACTCACGCGCATAGGCCCGTTTGACATGTACGGCGATTCGCCGTACAATTGCTTAGGAACTGGAGGCATGCTATGAAGCGAACTGCGACAATCGGTCGCCGGTCCCCAAAAGAGGAACGTCTGGAAGCCCGAGTAACGCCGGAACAGAAGAAGTTAATCGCCCAAGCGGCAGCTCTGCGCGGCACCTCGGTAACGGAGTTCGTCGTCGCGAGCGCCCAGGAGGCTGCGACCGCGGCAATCAAGGACTACGAACTCTTGACCTTGCATGGTGAGGCCCGCGAGGTCTTTGTGAATGCAGTTTTGAATCCCCCGGCGCCGAACGAAGCCGCACGTAAGGCTGCCCGGCGGTATCGGCAACAGATGGGGCTCTGATTGTCCAGCGATCCTGAACGACGTCGATTCGTGATACAGCCGCTCGGTCCGAAACACGACCGGGCGGCTTTTTCCTGTGGCATTCAGGTTCTGGACGATTATCTTCGCAAACAGGCGATACAGGATCTCAGGAAGCACGTAGCCGTTCCGTTCGTGCTCACGTCTGACGGAGTCGCAATTGTCGGGTACTACACTTTGTCTCAATATGCGGTGCAACTTGACGTCATTCCTCCCGAAGTCGCGAAGAAGCTGCCCAAATATCCGATGGTGCCGACCACGCTACTCGGTCGTCTCGCCGTAAGCATCGCATTTCGCGGACAGGGCCACGGTGCAACACTCTTGATGGACGCACTCCACCGCAGTCTTAGTTATAGTAGGGAGATAGCGTCGGCTGGAGTGATCGTTGACGCAAAAGATCCCGCAGCCGCCGCCTTTTATAGGAAATACGGATTTCTTGGGCTGCCCAAAATCGATCGAAGGTTCTTCCTGCCGATGGGCACCGTGGAAGCACTGTTTCGGTAGCTTCTGATCCGACCTCATGAGAGTCCTCAGATAATCTGCCCGTGTCGTGTTGTCTCGGTTATACTGCTGGGCAAGGAGAATCGGACATGATCATCGGCGACAGGTTGCGAGAGTTGCGGGAAGAGAAGAAGTTGTCACAAGGGGACATCGAGAAACGCACGGGGCTGCTCCGCTGCTACATCTCGCGCGTCGAGAACGGGCATACCGTACCGGCGATCGAGACACTCGAGAAGCTCGCGCGTGCCATGGAAGTCCCACTCTATCAGCTCTTCTACGACGGCGAAGAGCCGCCCAAGGTTCCGAACCTTCCAAAGCGTAAGACGGCTGACGACATCGCGTGGGGAAACTCGGGCAAGGATGCCAGGTTGCTGGGGCAGTTCCGCAGGCTCCTTGGAAAGACGGATGAAAAGAACCAGAGGATTCTTCTCTACATGGCCCAGAAGATGGCCCGGACGAGTCGCGCCAAGGCCTAACCGGCAGCGCCGGAATATCCCATTCGAGCATACGGAACTGCCTTCACAAGGGGTTCGTAACCATACGGCCTCGGGATCTGCTCTCGACGGTCGCAATACCTACCACATCTACCACGTAGGATCGGATAAGCCACGGGCCTCTTAGGAGCTGAAACTCCGCGATTCCTCTAGCATTTCGGAAAGCCGACAAGTCGCTGGCCGATGTTCCGACCAGAAACAGAGTATTTCACCGCTTCCCCATCACTGAAAGGCACGATCTGGCCCTCCCGTACTGGCTGCTTTTCCGAGCACGCTAAAGCTCAACCTAGTGCGAGGGCGTACGAGATGCGGGACGGGGGAGTACGTGGGTCGCTCTGGGCGGTGCAACACCTCTACGGACCGATCACGAATGAGCCCTAGCGGAGTCCTTATCGTCTCTCGATCGAATGTATCAAGGCGTTTGCTTCCATGGCGAACCGTTGGGAACAAACAACGGGTGGCTATTCATTCCGGTTTTTCTCTCCGGAACAGGTAGACGAAATACTGCGCGATGGCACACGGCGAGGTCGTGGAGGCTCTCACGCTGCAATCGAAAGAATACTGAAGCACGAACCAGGGCTGCAAAGATCACAACTGTGGCAGCGTATACGGCTGCTGAAACATCCACAGGGACAGCGGCAACATTCTCATTCGATCTGGAGTTCCGAAGACGAAAGAACCCTGCGCGAAGGGTACCAAGCTGGATGGCAAGGTAAGCGAGAGGCTGTCTGCCAGCTCTTGAAGCGCCATCCGAATTGGAGGCCTCACGTAATCTGGCAGCACGCAAGAAAAAGCGGGCTCATTCAAAGAACTTCCAAACGTGGTCAGGAGCGTTCTCGTCTCTCCTGGTCCCAAGACGATGACAGAACGCTCCTGGACCTTGCAGGCTATAAGAGCGTTCGCGTAATCGCCAAGATGTTGCATCGCTCGGAAGCTGCGATACGATATCGCCTCACCACGCTCGGTAAGAGCAGCCGCGTCCATATGAAAGGTTTCGCCCGGTCGGCTCTCGCCAGTGAACTGCATATTTCCACGCGCGCGATCCAGCGGTTCATTGTCGAAGGTCTGTTGGAGGTGCGGGATCCTCGCATAACTCGCGAATCGCTCGATCGTTTGCGCCAGTCCGGCCGGTTGCAGGCGATTCAAGGCAATGACGTTTGCCCAACGCTTGATACTTCACAAGACCCGCGCGAGCATCCCGTCACATCGCCGGCCAGGCCCTCGCGGGGCAAACGAGTGTGGGCGGAGGTTGCGGCATCGCTTGGGATACCTATGAAGAGAGTGGAGACGCTGATCGCGGGCGGTGTCCTGAAATTTTATGACCCGACGATTACGGAAAACTCTCTGAGACATTTCTGCCGGCGCTACGGATCTTTCATTGAGCAAGACTGTCTTTCTCGAGAGACCCGAGAATGGCTTAAAAGCTCGATGGATTGGGTTCCGACAGCCGGTGAAGCGGCGTCTCGTCGGATGGTGCCCCTGCGAAAGCACGCACGAATCGTGCGGCGATGCCAGAAGTGTGACCGCCCGATTCGCGGCAATGCGTTCTTCAGGCATATCGAGACATGTGATCGAGTGAAGTTCGAATTCTAGAGCGGATGGACACCTAGTACCCTGAGCTCTGGGATGCCATGGTTTGGCGGGCCTCGCGAACGGCGGCGAGATATTGGCCCGCCGCTGCAGCAATTTGATCCAAATTCCCCGCACTCAACGCAGCCTTCGATATTAGTTCTCCGCCAACGCCTACGGCTTCGGCGCCCGCGCGGATCAGGTCGGCCACATTTGTGAGATTCACTCCTCCGGTTGGAATCATGGGCACATCGGGCAGCGGCCCCTTGAGCGACTTGATGTAGCGGGCTCCGCCAACGGCGTCACAAGGGAAGATCTTCACGAAATCGCTGCCAGCTTTCCACGCCGCGATCACTTCGTTGGGCGTGAGCGCTCCCGCCATCACCAGCACTCCGCGGGCATTCGAAGCCTTCACCGTGGCGACGTCGAGGCCGGGACTCACGATGAATTTTGCGCCCGCGTCCATGCAGCGCTTGGCGGTTGCGGCGTCGAGGACCGTTCCGGCTCCTACCAGCGTTGCTTCACCGGCTTTTGCGAGCTGCGCGATTAGATCGATCGCGCCGGGAACCGTCATCGTGATTTCGATGATCGGGATACCTCCCGCGCACAAGGTCTCTGCCGCCCTCAAGGCGTGCGCCGCAGAAGAAACGCGGACGACGGGAACGATTCCGATGTTGATGATGCGCTTGCGAACCTCTTCCTTGGTCATTTTGATTGGCGATGCCTCAGCGTTTGATTCGTGCTCCGGCCCCGCGCATCAGCTGCAGGACCTCCTTCATCGTAGACATCGTCGTGTCGCCGGGAGTGGTCATTGCCAGCGCGGCGTGCGCGGCACCGCACTCGATGGCCCATTGCGGATCCTTTCCGGCGAGAAGGCCATAGATGAGGCCCGACGCGAAGGAGTCTCCTCCGCCGACGCGATCAAGAATCTCGAGATCTTTGCGATAGGTGGCCTCGTAGAAAGAGCCGTCGGCATAGCAGATCGCTCCCCAGTCGTTGCGCGAGGCCGTGGTCGCTTTGCGAAGCGTAACTGCGAGAACCTGAGCCGGAAACTCCTTGGCCGCGGATTCGAGCATTTTTTTGTAGGCGTTGGCATCGAGGTTCGAAAGATGTTCGTCGACGCCTTCCACCTGGAAGCCGAGCGCAACCGAGAAGTCCTCCTCGTTGCCCAGCATGACGTCCACAAAGGGAGCCAGGCGGCGATTCACTTCCTGTGCGCGCCGTTTGCCACCCGCCGACTTCCAGAGCGATTCGCGGTAATTCAAATCGTAGGAGACGATCGTCCCATGTTTGCGGGCTGACTGAACGGCCTCGATGGCTACATCGAGAGTTGTCTCCGAAAGCGCAGAAAAGATTCCGCCGGTATGAAACCATCGCGCGCCGTGCTTGCCAAAGATCTCCTCCCAGTCGATCTCGCCGGGTTTCAGCTGCGAGACGGCCGTATGGCCGCGATCGGAACATCCCAGGGCGGGCCGAACCCCGAATCCGCGCTCGGTGAAATTCAGGCCGTTGCGCGCACCCCGTCCCACGCCGTCGTCCTCAACCCAGCGGACCAGCGATTGATCGACGCCCCCCTGATAAATCAGATCCTGGAGGAGACGACCCACGGGGTTGTCAACGAAGGCCGTGACGATCGCAGTATCAAGGCCAAAGCAGCGCTTGAGGCCGCGCGAGACATTATATTCGCCACCGCCCTCGAACACTTCGAAGGCGCGCGTCGTCCAAATGCGCCTGTCGCCGGGATCGAAGCGAAGCATCACCTCGCCAAGGCTGACCAGGTCCCAACGGCATTCTTCCTTGGGGCGAACCGTCAAACTCATGCAGACCCTCTCGTCATCACAACCACCGCGTGAACTAGCGTCTCAGCGGCTCGGACGCACCGATTGGCGCCATTTGCAACCTTGGAGCCAGCAGTTGGATCACGGCAATCGCAATCAAATACACGGAGCCGGCAATCAGGAACGGAACGGCGTAACTGCCGGTCCATTGCAACAGATATGACACCACTTTCGCAATCAGGAGTCCGCCGATCGCGCCAGCCATTCCGCCGATTCCCACGACCGAGGCTACGGCCTGGCGAGGGAACATGTCACTCGGAAGTGTGAATAGGTTTGCGGAGAATCCCTGGTGCGCGGCCACGGCCAGGCCAATCAACAGAACTGCCCCCGATGTGGAACGAACCCTCGGCGTGAAAACGATCGGAATCACGCTGACGGCGCAAATCAGCATGGCGATCTTTCGCGCGGAATTCACGCTCCTGCCGCGATGAATGAGCGCCGAGGACAACCACCCGCCGGCCACGCTGCCTGCGTCGGCGAGGAGGTAGATCAGCATGATAGGCACGCCCAGTTGCTGCAGCGACAATCCGTGCGTGCGCTGCAGAAAGTCGGGCGTCCAAAAAAGAAAAAACCACCAGATCGGGTCCGTGATGAACTTGCCGAGGGTGAACGCCCATGTCTGTCTGTAGGAAAGCAGCGAGAGCCACGGAACGCTGTTCTGCGGCTCCGGCGGGTCGCTGCGGATCAAGGCGAGTTCTTCGGGCGAGCAGCGCCGATGCTGATCCGGCGTCCGATAGATCCACAGCCACGCGGCCAGCCAGAAGAATCCAAGGCCGCCGATCGAAACGAAAGCCCAACGCCACCCCCAATGCACCGTGATCCAAGGCACGATCAAGGGAGTGATGATGGCGCCGATGTTCGTGCCGGCGTTGGCAATTCCGATCGCCAACGAACGTTCCTTCCGAGGGAACCACTCCGCGATGGCCTTCAGACTGGCCGGAAACACAGCGGATTCACCGAAACCTAGCGCGAATCGCGCCGTCAGAAAGCCGCTGAGAGAGGCCGCGATACCGTGGACCATCGATGCGACGCTCCAGAGGGCCATCGCAAGAGCGTAGCCGAGGCGAGTGCCGAGACGGTCGATAGCCCGGCCAACTATCAACATTCCAATGGCGTAGGCGCCCTGAAAAGCCGCTACGAGGTTGCCGTAGTCGATTTCGTTCCAGCCGAATTGGTGTTGCAGAGTCGTCTTGAGGATGCCGATGACTTGGCGATCCATGTAGTTCTTGGTGGTGCCGAAGAGAAGCAGAGCGCAGATGACCCAACGGAAGTTGCCGGCGAGTGTACGAACCGTTGCTGCTGTCGTATTTTTCACAGCGGTTGAAATGGGACACCTTCGGTCAGTCGCAACGAGCGAAACGAAAATCGCCGATCACCGCCGCGCATCGGTCTCTCCCCTCCCCAAATCTATTCAGGAGACTGATTGCATCACTGGTTCACGCCACTGGCCAGGAATCCGCCGTCCACTGCCAGCAAATGGCCGGTCACGAAGCTTGCAGCTTCCGAGGACAGAAACACGGCCGCGCCGATCAGTTCTTCCAGTTTCCCGAATCGATGCATGGGAGTCCGGAGAAGAAACTCTTCGCCGCGGGGCGTGCCATCGAGCAAAGCCGAGTTCATGCTTGTTCGAAAAACCCCCGGAACGATCGCGTTCACACAAATGCCGTAGCTCGCCCACTCCACCGCAAGCGATTTTGTCAACGAAGCAACCGCGGCCTTACTCGCTGAATATGCCGACACCTCGTAGAGGGCAACAAGGGAGGCAAGAGAGGCGATGTTGACGATGCGTCCATATTTCCTCTGCATCATGTGGCGCCCGAAAATCTGACAGGCGCGGAGAGTGCCGGTCAGATTTGTGTCCAGAATCTGGTCCCATTCGCCAATGGTGAGATCGACGGTCGGGCCGCGCTTGGTGGTGCCGGCGGAATTGACGAGGATGTCGACACCGTCGAATTCCCGGACAACGGCTTGCAAAAGGCCTTCGAGGCTCGATTCACTCGTCACGTCGGAGGCTATCGCCAGCGACCTGCGCCCCAGTTTCCGGATTTCGCCGGCGGCGGATTGGACGAGCGGCACTCGGCGGCCCGTCGGAACCACATTGGCGCCAGCCTGGGCTAAGCCGTTGGCCAGCGTGAGGCCGATACCGGAAGTGCCTCCGATCACGACGGCCGTTCTTGAAGTAAGGTCCAGCGCAGTATATCCCATCACAGGAAGTGGCCCTCGTAATTCGAGGAGAATACTAGCAGCGAAAACCGGACTGGAAGCAAGCAAAGTTAATGCGCGTCTTTATCCGCGAACCGAGCGCTATTTCCCAGAGCGGTAAATCGCTACGTAATCAAACGACATCCCCCGCCCATACTCTACTCCGCTCGTCAAGTCGCCCCACTTTGCACTAGAAACCAGAACAAGGTCTGGTAGCATACAGTCGCCTTGAACGGAACACACGTCGTATCGGTTCACGGGAGCCGTAAGGTGTTCGCCAACGTCCGGAGGATGGGATCTGCAAAATGAAAATCACCGACGCAAAGGTGATCGTCTGTTGTCCCGGGCGAAATTTCGTGACGCTAAAGCTTTCGACCGAAGACGGCATGCACGGTCTCGGCGACGCCACCCTGAACGGCCGTGAGCTCGCGGTAGCGAGCTATCTTGCCGATCATGTTGCGCCGCTGCTCATTGGACGCGACGCGCGCCGCATCGAAGATACTTGGCAATACCTGTACAAGGGCGCTTATTGGCGCCGCGGCCCGGTGACCATGGCGGCGATCGCTGCCGTCGACACAGCCCTATGGGACATCAAGGCCAAAAGCCTCGGTGTCCCTCTGTATCAGCTTCTTGGCGGCGCATCGCGGGATTCGGTGCTCGTATACGGCCACGCCAGCGGCGCGGATATCGAAGAGACCGTCAAGGCGGTGGCACACTACATCAGTCTTGGGTACAAGGCGATCCGGGCGCAGAGCGGCATACCAGGATTGCCGGGCACCTACGGCGTGGGCCGTGGAAGCATGTACTACGAACCGGCCGAAAAAAATGCGCCGCCTGAAAATCTATGGTCCACGGAAAAATATCTGGATTTTGCGCCGCAACTCTTCGCGCGCCTGCGTAAGGAGTTCGGTCCGGACATCCACTTGCTGCATGACGCGCATCACCGGCTGACTCCGATCGAGGCTGCGCGCCTGGGCAAGGAACTCGAGCCATCGCATCTTTTCTGGCTGGAGGATCCCACTCCGGCGGAACTGCAAGAGAGTTTTCGCTTGATCCGGCAGCACACTACGACACCCCTGGCCGTGGGCGAGGTCTTCAACACGGTGTACGACTGCCAGCAGTTGATTCAGGAACAGCTCATCGACTACATCCGCACGACTGTGGTTCACGCGGGTGGAATTTCCCACCTGCGAAAAATTGCGAGCCTCGCGGAGATGTATCACGTGCGCACGGGATCGCATGGGGCCACGGACCTGAGCCCGGTTTGCATGGCGGCCGCGCTCCATTTCGATTTGAGCGTCCACAATTTCGGCATTCAGGAATACATGCGGCACACTCCCGAGACCGACCGCGTGTTCCCGCATTCCTATTCTTTCGAGGGCGGACACATGCATCCCGGCGAGTCGCCGGGGTTGGGAGTGGGGATCGACGAAGCGCTGGCCGCTCAGTATCCTTACCAGCGAGCGTATTTGCCGATCAACCGAAAGCTCGACGGAACCATGCACGATTGGTAAGGCGCGGCCTTGCCACGGAGCACAGGAATTCGTGGGTCTGGCTAGCGGCCCAGCGTTTGCCGTCGTCCGGGTTCATTCGGTAGGGCCAGTCCTGTATAACGCCGCGCATTTTCAAAACACAGGTTGCGAACGAACTCGCCCAGGAGTCCCTCATCGTTGGGGAGTTCGCCGCTCTCGGCTTCGCGCCCTATCACATTGCAGAGAATGCGGCGGAAGTACTCATGCCGCGGAAACGACATGAAAGATCGAGAATCGGTCACCATGCCCACGAATCGCGAGAGCAATCCCGTGTTGGAGAGTGCGTTGATCTGCCACTCGATCCCCTCCTTTTGATCCAAAAACCACCAGCCGCTGCCCAGCTGAATTTTTCCGGCGATCGCGCCGTCCTGAAAACTGCCCACGGCGGTCGCAAACGCGTAGTAGTCCGATGGATTGGAGTTGTACACGATCGTTTTGGGCAGTGCGTTTTCCTGATCGAGACGATCGAGATAGGCGCAAAGCGAGGTAACTTGGCTCCAATCTCCGATGGTGTCGAAGCCCGTGTTTGGACCGATTTCACGATAGCGGCGCGTGTTCGCGTCTCGAAGCACGCCCAGGTGCAACTGCTTGGTCCAACCCTTCTCGGCATCCAGATGGGCGAAAAACACCATCATGAAGGAGCCGAACGCTTCCTGCTCGGCCTCCGTGACAGAGGAGCCCGCGTTAGCCTTGGCGAAAATGGCTTTGGCTCGACGCTCGGTGCAAGGAGCCGCATAGCAGCGGCTCAAACCGTGGTCCGAAAGCCTTGCGCCGTGCGCATGGAAGAATTCGTGGCGTTGTTTAAGAGCGTCCATGAAGTCGCGTAGCGACTTGATGTTTTTGTTACTCGCCTGCTCCAACCGCCTCAGCCACGCGCGGAACTTCTCCGGCGGCCGTATCAGGATCGCGCCGTCGGGGCGAAAGGTCGGATATAAACGGAACTCGCATTCCTTCGAAGCGATGGCACGATGATGGGAAAGATCGTCGCAGGGATCGTCGCTCGTGCATGCGACGCGAACGCCGAACTTCTTCAAAATTCCTTGTGCCGTAAAATCATCGGACTGCAGAGCGGCGTTCGCCCGGCCCCAGATGGATTTTGCGCTGTCTTCATTCACCAGCTCTTCGATCCCGAAATAACGCTTCAGCTCGAGGTGCGTCCAGTGGTAAAGCGGATTGCGCAGAGTGAATGGCACCGTGCGCGCCCAGGCAAGATACTTTTCGTAGGGAGACGCATTGCCGGTGCAATATTTTTCTGCGATGCCATTTGCGCGCATCGCTCTCCACTTGTAGTGGTCGCCCTCCAGCCAAATCTCATACAGGTTGCGGAACTTGCGATCCGCCGCGATTTCCGCCGCCGGGAGGTGCGAATGATAATCCAGAATCGGCTCGCCGGCTGCATACCCGTGATAGAGACGCCGGGCCATTTTCGAATGCAATAGGAAATCGTCGTGAATGAATTCCATTCAACGCTCCACAATAGGGACCAGCGGAATCGCCTCGGCGAATAAGACTGGGATTGAAGGTGCGGTTTGTCAAGGGCGCGATTGAGTTCCCGCAGCAGAGACGCCGCCCGCGCCCACCACGTCATCTGCGTCCGCGACGGAAAAGCCGAAAAAGACGAACGACTCATTTAGGGGCCTACCGGGAGGAGGCGTAGACTGCAACGCGAGACCTTTTCGACCTGAGTTCGTTTTGCAGTTTTGGGTCCTCGAAGCGAATGATGGCTGGCCTATCCGTTGACCCAGCCGAAGGGGTACTCGAACGAGAGGGACGACACTGTCGTCCTCTCGGTGACCTTCTCACTGGTCGTCTCGGTCAGAACCTGAAGTGTCCTTCATCGTTCGGTAGAAGTTCTGAAGCACGTAGAAGGCTTTCTTGCGTTCTCCGCGCTCAGAAATTAGGCCTTTTCGGTTGTAATAGTCTTGAATGCCTGGCAGGACACGGCGAGGGGAGTGAAAATCCATAAGAACCCAGGGCGACATTCCTGCCAAGAATGAAACCCGCTTGAGCATCTGAATTTGGTGTTCGTAAAGATTCGCCTGGTATTCCTCCGTCCACCTTTCATCAGCGTCGCCATGACTGCCATAGAGGGCTCCGGCTCCGAATTCGCTCATGACCATCGGTTTGTCATAAATCGTTTTCCACTGGGTGTGGTCGGCGTCCTCGGGACGGCCTTCGTACCAACCGATATATTCATTCACACCGAGAACATCCACCGTCGCGCCTAGAGCATCGTTCAATAATCGTGTATCCAGCCCCTCCCGAACTGCCGTATTCATTGCGGCGGTGATGAGGCGCGTCCCGTCAAGTTCCCGCACCTCGGCAGACAGCTTTTTCAAGAATTCGAGCCTGGCTGGTACATTTGGCGTTTCGTTCCCGATCGACCAGAGGATCACTGCGGCCCGATTGTGGTCCCGGGTGATAGACTCGCGCAATTGACCCTCTGCGTTCTCGAGTGTGCCCGGATCTTGCCAATCAATTCCCCAGTAAACAGGAATCTCTTCCCAAACGAGGAGTCCCAATTGATCGGCCAGACGGATCATCGCTTCGTTGTGTGGATAGTGGGCAAGGCGAACGTAATTACAGCCGAGCTCCTGGGCCCAGCCCAGAAGGATTCGGTCGTCTTCTGTCGAGAACGCGCGGCCACCTCCAAATGGGGCTTCTTCGTGTAGTGAAATCCCGCGCAGGAAAATAGGCTTGCCGTTCAGGAGGATACTTGTGCCCCGCACTTCGATCGTCCGGAAACCAATCTGATCTTGGACTTTGTCCGCGGATAGGGACAGGACAACCTGGTAGAGCTTTGGATGATCCGGTGACCAGAGCCCGACCTTTGCGGGGAAATGGAATTCGGCATAGCCGTTGCTATCTGTGGTTACAGTCTGCTTGACGCCTGCCTCTGGAATTTCGATCGAAACTTGCTGAGGCGTGGTCGTCCCGTTGAGCTTCACCCAGCCGGCGACCTCGCCCGCCGAGCTCTTCGCCAGCTGCACAAAATAGTCTTGGACGAATACGTCAGGAACTTCTACAAGCGAAACATCGCGCGTCAAGCCGCCATAGTTCCAAAAATCCGTGCTGAGCGCCGGAACACCATCGACGCGGCGAGTATCGTTCACTGCGGCGACGATAAAATTGTCGCCGTCTTGGATCTTGTCCGTCACTTCGAAATCAAACGGCGTGAAGCCGCCGGTGTGCTCACCAAGTCTTTGGCCGTTCAGATAAACGGTGGTTTGATAATTCGCCGCGCCAAAGTAGACAAAGGTGCGGGTGTGTTCGCGCTTGTGATAGAGGAAGGATCTTTCGTACCAGACAGTTCCTTCATAAAAGAAAAGTCTATCTCTCTGCGAATTCCAGTCGCCGGGAACCTTCAGCGTTTCCGACTTGTCGAAATCGTATTCTACGAGGTCCTGCTTATCTCTGGGCTTTCTGTTTTCCCAGAAGCGCGAGCTGAAGCCGGAGTCGTACGGATCAACGATGATGTTCCACGTGCCATTGAGGCTGATCGTGGTACGTCCCGATATGTTGACGATCAGATTCGATGGTGCCGCGGCGCCGAAAGCGGGACCAACGAACAAACACAGGGCAAGCAAGCTGTATTTCACGGCTGTAGGCACTCTGGACTCCTCATGTCCCAATGGTCACGACGGAAACATTATTCGCCCCTAAGAATCATGCCGAATTCTTATACCACAAAGTTCCTTCCTAGAATAACGATTTTGCTGTAACATCGGCCGTGTTTTATTTCCAAGCATCGCGCGCAGTCGCACCCAGTTTCTTTGGAGACTCCATGAAACGACAAGTTCGACGACGGCTGGTCTTATTGTTCGTCCTGTTCTTGCTGGCTCCTGCAGCCCGGAGTGGAGACGAAATTCCGAAGGCAGCCTGGCGGCGCCCCATCGGGCTCCCACTGGCCACCGCCGGCACAAAGAAGCCTACGCCCGATCACGACCACATCGACGACGGTTTCTGGCAGGGCGCGCCGGTAGGAGGATTCGGGGCAGGAACATTCTCGCGTACTTACCGCGGCGATTTTGCCCGCTGGCACATCAAGGCCGGCGTGCACAAATACCAGACAGTCTATGCGAATCAGTTCGCGATGTTCCAGAAGGCAGAGGGCGAATCCGAGAGTACTGCCCGAGTTCTATTCACGGATCATCCATCGAATGGGGAACTGGGTAGTTGGGGATGGGATTACCCGGTCGGTGCCGGCGACTATTACGCGCTGTATCCAAAATCCTGGTTTGATTATCGGTGGGATAAATTTCCGGCGCACGTGGTTGTCGAACAGTTTTCCCCAATTCTTCCCGACAATTATCGAGAATCGAGCTATCCAGTTGCGGTCTATCGCTGGCACGCAGAGAACCCTACAAGCCGACCGGTCACGGTATCTATCTTGTTGTCGTGGACGAACATGCTTGGCTGGTTCCGCTCCTTCTCTCATGATTTCAGCGGGGCGTTGAATGAGGGTAATCATAACCACTTCGTCGTCCAGTCACTCGGACGAGACGGGACCATGAAAGGAATCGTGTTCGATCGCGATCGCGTCGGCACGGCGCAGAATGAATGGGAAGGTCAACTGGCGATCGCAGCGCTCGAAACGCCGGGTGTCGAGGTCAGCTACCAAACAACGTTTCTGCCGGAGGGGGACGGCAGCGAGGTCTGGAAACCCTTTGCCGAGGATGGCCGGCTCAGGAACGACCATGATGAATGGGTGAGCAGCGGCGAGCGGCTGGCGGGCGCCATCGCTGTACGCTTCACTCTCGAACCTGGTGAGAAGCGGGTTATTCCCATGGTGATTGCCTGGGACCTACCGATCGTCGAGTTCGGCGCGGGCCGGAAGTGGTATCGGCGCTACACCGATTTCTATGGAACGACTGGCACCAATGCACTATCCATTGCGCGTGACGGCTTGTTGAAGTCGGCGGCGTGGAGCGACTCGATCGATCGTTGGCAAGGGCCGTATGTAAACGATGAAAACAAGCCGCTATGGTACCGCGGCATGTTGTTCAACGAACTGTACGACGTGGCGGATGGCGGCTCGTTTTGGGGACGCCCGGTTGGCGCTAGCGCGAAGTCCCCTTACACATTCGGGCTCATGGAGTGTTTCGATTATCCGTATTATGCGACGCTTGATGTCCGCTTCTATGGCTCTATGCCCCTGGTGAAATTCTGGCCAGAAATCGACAAACAGGTTCTGAGGCAATTTGCGGACACGGTACCTCGCGATTTGCCTGAAAAAGCTCTATGGATATGGAAATCCCAGCAGCTTCACGATCGATTCTTCCGCGTTCGCAAGAAACAGGGTGCCGTGCCACACGATTTGGGAATTCCTGAGGAGGATCCGTTTTTTTCGGTGAACCAATTCAGTTGGCAGGATACGAATGGATGGAAAGATCTGAATTCCAAGTTTGTACTAATGGTTTATCGCGATTACGTATGGACCGGGCGCGACGATTTGGACTTCCTGCGATACGTTTGGCCCGCGGTGAAGGACGCGATTGCTTACCTAGAGCAATTCGACAGTGGTAGCGGCACGCCGGAGGGTGGCGGATTCCCCGATCAGACGTACGACGAATGGGTCGCACGGGGTGTGAGCGCTTACGCCGGCGGTTTATGGCTCGCGGCGTTGCGCGCTTCCGAACAGATGGCAGGAGAGCTCGGCGACAACTCTTCCGCGTCCCACTATCACCAAATGTTCTTGAAGGCTCAGCGCACTTACATCGACAAACTCTGGAACGGAGAATACTTCCGTTATGACACGGGAAGCGATTACTCGGATGACATTCAGGCCGATCAACTTGCGGGGCAATGGTACGCGGATATGACGGGTCTTGGCGATCTCGTGCCTCTGAAGATGCGGCAGAAGGCTTTGGGAAAGATATTCGCGATGAACGTGATGCAGTTTGCCCATGGAGAAATGGGCGCTGTAAACGGTATGGCGCCGGATGGATCCGTCGTTACGACTAACGAACAGGTTCAGGAGGTATGGACAGGGACGACATTGGGCGTGGCAGCGCTCATGTTGAGCGAGGGGATGAAGACGGAAGGTTATCGTACCGCCTGGGGAATCTACCACGTGACGTACGAAACCAAGGGCTACTGGTTCCGCACGCCTGAAGCGTGGGATATTACCGGGAATTACCGCGCATCTATGTACATGCGTCCGGGTGCGATCTGGGCTCTGGAAATGACCAAGCCGCCGAGAACTAATCAATAGCACGGCGGCTAGATTTGTATAAGAGGGGAACGCGTCCACGATCCAATAGGGCAGAGACCGGTCCCTGGCGGGCCGGAGATTCTCCTCTGTTGAATCCCTCAGCAAACGGGAGCAACCCGCTAAGACACGGAATGACCCGGGCGCATGGATACGAGACTTATCATTATCAGGCATCCGACCAGGGGCACGAACAACCCCGTGCGTAAACTGCCTGCTTCTGTTGACGTGAAGCCTACCAGCCAGGGCATTGTGGCTCCGCCCAGAGCCGCAAGAGCAAACAGGATGCTTCCGAAGCGTCTTGCCTGTGTGCCGTAGTATCCGACCATCCATGCGACCAGGAGCGGATAGATAGAAGAAAGTCCTAGCCCACTGACAGCGACCGACATTGCGGCGCTCTGGAACGTCCTAACCCACAAGAGCACGCCGGTCCCGATCGCGGATAGAATCAGCCCGCCTATTGCAAGGCTTGTTTCGCTGACCCGAAGGAGAACAACGGGGGTCAGCGCCCGTCCTGCGAGCAGACCGAACCAAAAGAACATTGGCGAGAGTGCCCACAGGTCCCCCGACGTTATTACGGTACGCTTCGCGAGCGAGGCAGCCCAGCCGCCAACGGACGCTTCGGTGCCGACGTAAAGAAAAAACAGGCCACCCAGAACGACAAGGGTTCGCTTGCTTGCGACCTCCAGCCGGTGTTCCGGGGCCGAGTTTTCACTTCGCGCGAAGCGCGGCTCGATGTCAATCGCGGCGAGGACCAGGGCGATCAATCCCGAGAAAGACGCGATCCCGACTAGCAGCGTCAGAAGCCCGTGTTCTTTTTGTGCGAACATGACAAGCGCCGGGCACAAGATCGCACCAACGCCCCATGCCAGGTTTAGGACGCTCAGCGCCGCTGCCCGCCGCGATCGTGTGATCTCGGCTACCCAAAGATTCGTGCCAGAGAGAACGAGTCCCAGGCCGTAGCCGAAAAGCGCAGTTGCAATCATGCCGACGAGCTCGCTGATGGGAACGAGCGCTAGGATCCCCAACGACATGAAACTGAAACCGAGGAAAAATGTCAGCCGATAGCCTCGCCAGGACAAGAGTGCGCCCAGTGAAGCGATACCGACCAAGTTGCCGCAAAACTGCAAAGTGAAGAACAGCCCGGCGCGTGCGTCGCTCAATGACCAGCGAGCGATCAGTAGGGGGAGGATTGGACCTAGCAGGGTCGTTACGACTCCCGTTAGGACGAATCCTGCATGGAGCATCCCGATCGCAGTGCCCCGGCGCGGCATGCTTTCGCGCGGAGCGTCGATGGGATTCATGGCTGGACCGACATTGTGACCGATACCGCCGACCGAGACAACGCTCGATTTCACAAACTCGGGCATCGCTCGTAGCGCTCGTTCCTCGCCAGAGACCGTTCAAGTGCCCGTCAAACGAAGGCTCTATTCGCTTGCCTTTGAGAGAAGGGAGGCCCCATGGGCTTCCGAGATATGTGCAGGGGCTCGAGCGGTCGAGTTACGCACCACAAACTCGGGCTCGATGGCGATTTCAGCTACGTACGGTTCACGGTTCTCAATTCGGCCGAGCAAAGTGCGCGCTGCAATCTCACCCATCTTCTGCAGCGGCTGGCGCACGGTGGTGAGGCTAGGATAGCTGTAGGCTGCACCCTGAATATCGTCGAAACCCACCACGGAAATGTCTTCGGGAACGCGAAGATCAGCCTCATGCATCGCCCGCATGGCACCGATCGCGGAACTGTCGTTATAGCCAAAAAGTGCGGTGAATGTCTTCTTACGGCTGAGCAACTGCTTGGCAAACGAATAACCGAGATCCGGTGTAACAGCTTCCCCTTCGAGTTGAACGGTTAACTCCGGCCGGATGAGAATCTGAAGTTCTCGGGCGACCTCCACGATGGCTCCCCAGCGGTCCAGAGAATCGGAACTACTCGAGGGTCCCTTCATGAATGCGATCTCTTCGTGGCCCAGATCGGTCAAGTGTTTGAGTGCCATCCGAGCTGCGGTTCGGTGATCTAGGATCAGATTCGTAACTTCCTTCACGCTCCGGTGTCCGGCTATGGCGATCGTGGGAAGAGGCGGAGGATGAGTGATCGAGGTATCCACGGTAATGAAGCCCTCGACCCCGCGTTGAAGCAAGAGCTGCGCATAGGTCTCGAGGAGCTTTCGGTCGTGCCGGTGAGCTACTGTCAGGAAAAAGAAACCATGTCGTCGAAGATGTCGCTCGACCCCGCTGATGACCATGGCGCCGTAGGCGTCGCCGATCTCCTCGGTGATCACTCCGATTGTGAAAGTGCGCTTCACACGGAGCGAGCGGGCAAGAAAGTTCGGCCGATAATCTAATTCGCGAGCGGCCGCAAGAATGCGATTTCTTGTGGATTGAGGGACGGAACGTGATGCGGGGGAGTTGTTCAGAACCGCAGAAACCGTTCCCGGCGTGAGCCCGACATGCTCGGCGACGGCCTTCAAGGTGACCGCGTGGTCTTTCGCGTTTCTCTTCTTTTTACGAGGTTTCATCCGGCCGTCGTTTCAACACGCTGTGAATTGGCGATTTCGGAAAGCTTTTAGATCCAGCGGAATCCCCTTGAGAGCCGTTCATTCTACCAGAGACGCCCCCCAAGGCACACAACACGACCGCCCTATCATACATGCGCGTTGTCCTTTAGAAAATCGATATTTTTAACTTGACAAGGCAGGCGCAGTTGGTGCACATTGCGCCAAGTCAAAAATGCATAGAAAAATCGATATTCTACGGTTTGTTGCCGGGAACATCGTGCCGGGCGCCTAGATGAAGTGAAGAACTGAGGCCAAGAACTGATTTGCGGGGGGGGTCGCCATGCAAATTCATGGGTTTTCGGCCAAAACTCTAGTAATCGTATTCGCAATCCTCGTCTCGAGCGTTGCTCTAGAAACAGCAAAGGCTCAGGACATCGTCGGGCGCATCTCCGGGACTGTCACGGACACGTCGGGCGCGGTGATCCCCGGCGCAAGCGTCACCATAACTGATGAGGCATCGGGGGTTTCGCGCCCCCCTCTCACGACCAACGAGAGCGGCAACTATGTGGCCGATGGTCTGCCGGTTGGCATATATACGGTGACGGTCGAGATAAAGAGCTTCAAAAAAACCTCGGTGGCTGGGAATTCCGTCACAGCCGGCGGCCGCCTGACAGTGAACGTAACTTTGGAAGTTGGCGCCTCTGCGGAGACGGTCACCGTGACGGGCGCTTCCAACACGACCAATACTACTTCGGGAGAGCTCTCGTCAACGATCACGAACCAACAAATGTTAAGCATACCCCTGAACCAGCGCCACTACGAGTCGGTCGTTGGCCTCGTTCCCGGCGCGGCCCTCCAGAGTTCAGGGCTGAGCGCCGCTTCCATAACCAGTGGCTACAATAACAGCATTGCAGACGTCAACGGAGAGAGACTCGACGGGCAAAACTGGAGCGTGGACGGGGGTTGGAACCTCGACTCCGGTTCAAACAACAGCGTGTTCAACGAGGTTGGTATTGATTTCATTCAGGAAGTCGATGTGCAGACGTCGAACTACGACGCCGAGTTTGGCCGCTCTGACTCATCCACGATCAACGTGGTAACCAAAAGCGGGGGGAATCAATATCACGGGGGAGGCTTTGAATTCGTCCAGAACAATGCTTGGAATGCCGAAAACCCGGGCACCAAACTTACGAATCCGAGTGCGACGGGCTACGCGGCGGTGCCGCCATTTCATTTGAACGACTTTGGATGGGATTTGGGCGGCCCTATCCCCTATATCCAGCCCAAGGGCAAGCTGTTCTTCTTTGCCGGCCAGGAGTGGAAGAGATTTCGCGGGTCAGCGGCAGGATTACAGTCTGCCTCCGAACAGGTCACGTTTCCTACGGCGGCGGAGGTGTCCGGCAACTTCACCGATCAAGGTATCGGTCTTAAAGTGCCAGCGCTGCTTCCGCCGAACTCGGGTGCGACTGCGGGCTGCACGGCGGCTACCTTCTTTAGTGCTGCCAACGTCATAAATCCGGTGTGTCTAAAGACCCCCGATGGCCTAGCCATAGCGAACCTCTACACGGCGGCAGCGAAACTGTCCACTCTCGGCGCATTGCCCACCGGGGTCGCTGCCAACAACCTCTCGTTCAACCTTCCGAACCCGGCGGATATTCGCGAGGATATCATTCGCGTGGATGAAAACGCCAACGACAAGCAGAGCATTTATTTCCGGTACCTCCACGACTACGTTAACATCACCAATCCCTATTCCACATTCGGCAACACCAGTGCCGGCCTTCCGTCCGAGGTTCCCGTGGATCCGGACTCGCGCCATCGTCCCGGATACAACATACAAATTGGATGGACCGATATCATCGGCCCGAACTTGATCAGCGAATTCAAATTCAACGCCGACTGGCACAAGCAGACGACGCCGCTCCAGGGCACTTCGTGGGAGAAGTCCGTCTATGGCTTCGCGTTTATTCCGCCGCTCGGAAATCCACCGACATTCGGCGCGGGGCTCCCCGAGATAACCTTTACGGGGGTCTCGGGGTTTCCGACTTCCGGGCCGGTCGAACTTACGGGTCCAGCGCCGAACTTCCTCGAGTCTCCGACTTCGGATATTAATCCCGTCGAGAACGTCACCTGGATCGAGCACAACCACGCCATAAAGTTCGGAGTCGAGTTCGCGCGCAACCGCAAGACGCAGAACTCTCGCAATGCCGATAACGGCAATATCAATTTCAACGCCGCTTCTCCGAACAGCACGGGCGACCCCTTCGCCGACGCCCTCCTCGGTAACTTTAACACCCTCTCGCAAAACTCGGCCAACCCGATAGGCCAATTCAGATTCAACGATCTTGAGGGCTATCTCGAAGATACCTGGAAAGTCACGCACAGGTTGAGCTTGGTGATGGGCGTTCGGTACTTATACCTGAGGCCGACCTATGCCCAGGGCAACAACATGACGGAGTTCAACCCGTTTGCATTTAACCCCGGTCTCGAACCGACCTTTACTGCCGTCGGGGGCGGTAGCATTCTCACCCCTTCTTCGCCCGGTCTTTGCAGCGGCCCTCTGCTTAACGTTATAGGGTCACCAACCTACACGATTGAGTGCAACGGGTTGGAACGGCCCGGAGCTGTGCCTTACGATCAGGCCGGCAGGGTGCCTGTAACCTATGTGGATCCCACGTTGCTTGCGGCCATACCTGCGACGGCGGCGCGTGGATTCTACAATCCGGAAAACCTGTGGGCGCCGCGCTTCGGTTTTTCCTTCGCGCCGTTTGACGATAAGACCGTCATTCGCGGCGGCTTTGGCATTTTCTACGACCATCCGGAAGGCAACGCGTTGTGTGGCGGCATTAACTGCCAGGGCTACGTGCCGTGGTCACAGGCGGTCACGATCAATGCTTTGGCTGCTGGTTCTCAGAGCGCGTTGTGGCAGTTCGACGCAGCGCCGGCTGCCGGCACGCCGCCAGCTCTAACCACTCAAGGCCTGAACGACATTGATCCTCGGCTGGTGGTCGCGCGCAGCTACCAGTATAGCCTGAGCGTGCAGCGCGAGCTGCCGCAGAGCATGTTGCTCCAGGTATCCTACGTCGGCAACCAGGGACGGCACATCTTGCGAGGGCCCACGATCAACGACCCCACCTGGACGCAGCAGGAATTCATACCTCCGTCGCCGAATCCCAACACGAACGCGTGCCCTGCTGGAACAAGTGCTGCGTTTGGTTGCGTGGGGGGCTTCGCACCTGCCGCCGAGGCAAAGGATCAGATTCGCCCGTACTTGGGATACACGACCATTGGCATGGCGGCGAGCGATGTCGATTCCAACTACAATGCTCTGCAGATGAGCTTGACGAAGCGCAGGGGCATCCTCACTTCCTCCGTCGCCTATACGTATTCGAAGGTCATGACAATGGGCGATGGCGCGGGCGATGCTTATAACGAGAATGGCGAACCGGAATGTCCATACACTTGCCTCGTCAGCACAGCCTCCAATCCTGTTCTGGTAAACGGCGGAACTGTTCCGGTGGTCAACGGGACCGGAGTGCAAACCGGCGGTGTGGTGGAAGGTTGGAAGCAATTTTACTATGGCAAGGCGAGCTTTGACGCAACGCATATCTTGGCCATGAGTTTCACCATCGAATCGCCCTGGGGCAAGGGCATGACCGGCGCCGAGGGTGTTCTCGTGAGAGGGTGGTCGATGAGCGGCATAATGCACTTCCAGTCTGGTGCGCCCTTGACTGCAACAGACTCCGTCAACATTGGCAATAGCGGCGTAAGCGCCGCTCGACGTGCGAATATGGTGCCAGGTGCGACGCTCTCGTTTACAGGCGCATGCTCGAATTCAAAAGCGATATGCTGGTTCAATCCGAACGCTTTTGGGCCTGCATCTGAACTCAGCGCGGGCGATACACCCGTCAACAACCTCATTGGACCTCACTTTTACCAGTGGGATCTCTCGCTGAGGAAGACCTTCGCTTTACCGTGGAGAGAAGGACTGAGCATACAACTTCAGGGGGATGCCTATAACGCCTTCAACCAGACAAATTGGAACAATCCCACTGTAAATAACGCCGGTAGCGCTAGTTTTGGACAGATTACCGGCTCTCTTCCGGCGCGCGTTGTTCAGCTCGGCGGAAAATTTACCTTCTAAGCTGCGCCGATCTAGGGGTCAGTTGCGCACTCTCAATCAATAAGCGCTTCTGCGGGAAAGCCCGCTCTCGATCCCACACGCGCTCGGCCTGTTTGTGTCAGTTCGGCTTGCGCCCGGTCCACGAAGGAAGGGAGCGCGTTCATGGCGACTGCTGTGACGGAAGGTGCGGGGGCGCAAAACCGGCATTTCGTTACCATTATCGCCGCCGTTTCCGCACTGGCCGGGCTGCTCTTTGGCTACGATACCGGCGTC